>JBDUEJ010000083.1:0-20699 GCA_040002475.1 bacterium
CGGGTCGCAGCCGGCGTGGCGCTCGAGCCCACGATGACGATACCCAGCGTGTCGGCCTCGTCGAAGAACACGCCGCGATAGCGGTCGACGCCCTGGACATGATTGAGCAACGGCACGCGCCCGATCGAATCGAACCGCACGTCGACGATGTATCGCTCAGCGGGCGCAATCACGATACTCGGCACCCATGTTTCGCGCGCGATGAGGCCTACGTCGCCACCGACAAGCTTGATGCGCGCGCCAGGAATAGACAGGTTGAACACGCGCGTATTGGACGCGTTCGTGAGGAAAAAGCGAACGACCTCTCCTCGGGCAACGCGCAGGCGGTAGTCCGGCGACCCGTTGACCAGAAAGAGATTCCCAAAGCGGCCCATCAACGCGTGCGTCGACGCGTCGGCGCCATAGGGCACCGGGGCGCCCTTGTCGTCGACCAGAAAGTCGTCGAGGATGAGGGTATCCTCATGGTCCGCCGGTGCGAAGAAGCCAGGGTCCGGTGATCGCACAAACAGACTGCCGTAGAGTCCCAGGTCCTGCTGCGCGTCCTCGCGGACATGCGGGTGATACCAATAGATCCCCGCGTCGGGGAAGGTGATGACGTAGCGGAACGTACCGCGCGGAGGAATCGCCGCCTGTGGCGTCATCGGTGTGCCGTCGTAGCGGTTCTCCAATCGTACGCCGTGCCAATGGATGCTCGTCGGCTGGTCGAGCGCGTTCGTGAAATTGACGACGATGTGAGACTGCTGGTTCACACGAATCATGGGGCCGGGACTCTGGCCGTTGAAGCCATACATCGTCACCAGGTGCCCCGCGATGGTCCGGCGCACGAATCCCGCGACGAGCGAGATGGAATCGCCGTCGTTCAGCGTCACCACTTCGCGCGGGCGCACGGCAGCAACCGCCGGTGTGTTGGGCCGCGGCATCCACGGCGCAACGTCCGGCACGAGCCCCTCGAGCCCGGGGGCCATCTGCGGCACCTGCGGATGCATCGGCGGCATGGTCCATCGCGGTGAGCCGGGCGGTGCGGGGCCACCCATCGACATCGCCGGGTGTGAGGCGCCAGCCGCGCCAGCCGCGCTAGGCGTGATCGGCGGCGTATCGTGCGGTTGTAGCGCCCAGCTCGGCGACGTTCCGTTCAGGATGGCAGGACCCGAGTGCCGCGTGACGTCCGGCGAGCGCTCGGCCGTGATGGTGAGAAGGAACTGATTAAGCCCAACGACGCCGATCGTGGTGCGGCCATTGTTCACGACACCGAGTTTCACGTCGCGTGTGAGATCGGGCGTTACCGCCCACGCGATGTACGTCGAGTACGGGCCGAGCGTGCGCGGCTCGGGCAGGTTGCTCAGTGTGATCACTGGAGAGAACAGCTGATGGCCACTCTCGTCCACGCTCACCGTGAACGGCGACGATGCGACACGATGAAGCTCGGCGAACCCGGTCGCGGCGCTGCTGTCTCGCCCGACAAGGCGAATGCACGCCGGCGCGCGCCCGGTGATCTGCGGTGCGTCGACGGCGTTGGCGTCGCCGCAGAGGTTGGCCGCGATGACCGTCGGCGGCGCCGCGCGCCGGCAACAGGCGAGTACGAGCGGGAGCGCGAGCGACGTCAGACCGCTGAATCGACGCTGACGGACAATGACCGGTCTCATGAAGAGCGAGGAATCATGGCAGACGTCATTGCGGCGATTGGTACCCAACGGATCGGTGAGGAGGCGCCCATGGGAACATGACTTAGAGTCGCGGCGTACTGCCGACGCGAAGGAATGGCTCGACCGCCGCGTCGATGAGCACATCGGGCAACGACGCGGGCGAACTGAGCCGACGCAGAGTGTCAGATGCAATCGACGAGCGAAGCGGTTCACGCGCATGCGGCCGCGTTATTGTAGTTTAGTGGAGTGACGACTTCCGAGTGAGCCGAGTCTACTCGCGCCAAGTCTCTTGGATCCCAACACGGACGTAGAATCCATGAAGCAGCTTTTTCGATTGTTTTCACTGTCGCGTGGTGTGCGTGCCGCTGGTATCATGTGCTCGTATGCGGCGGCCGCTGGCGCCCAGGCGGCGCCGCGCGGCTATCTCCAGCATGCATTGGCGGGTGCCAGTCCTGGATTGCGCGTCGAGATCCTTGAAGACGCGCGCATCACGCCCGCTCTTCGTCCATTGATTGAAGCGGCCTACGGCGAGGCGCCGTGCGCGGCTGACAATTCGCAACGCCCGCCGGAGCTCTGTGCCGAGCTTGCGCAACGTCCGCTCGAACCGGCGATCGTGCGGCTTATCGACTCGCGCAATCGCGAGCTCGGTCGCCTTCCGCTCGAACGCGCCACCGCCGAGGTGCTGCGAGTGCCCGTTTCGCGCGCCGATTCGTTGCTCGGTGTCCAGGTCGACCTCTCGGCGGGGATCGGCTCCTACTCCGGGCCGCTCGTCCGCTTCGTGAACACTCGAGGCGGCCGTCTCGCCTGGATGAGCATCGTCAACGATGTCACGGGGCGCTCGTCGGACCTCAGTCTTCCGACGACGCTCAAGACGGCGTGGCGCGCAAACCTTGACGCGCCGCATCCTGAGTTGCTGCTCGTGGCATGCCGGCCGGACTTGGAGACGATGGACGCCGGCGGTGAAGCGCGATTCGTCGTCACGTATTCGCGGCTCGACCTGCGCGACGACGGTTGGCATCGAACCGATCGACGGGCGCCGGGTTGTTGGGAGAATGAAGGGGCTTTTCCGCCGAGATCGCTGTTCCCGTGAGCTGCGCGGACACAAGCCTCAGGGAAAGCCCCGTCTGCACCGTCATGAGTCGTGCGGGTTCGTCATCGGGCTATGCCTGCTCGCGCGATCACGCGATACGCGACGCCGCCGGGGAAGTCGATCGCCGACCCTAGCAGGGCCGGCGTGGACACGATGAGAACATCTGCGGTCTCGGCGGTCTGCCGCGAGCCCGCTATGACAACACGCACGGGATACGCGGCGAGGATCGGCTGGAGTCCATCGCGCGCCGCCTCGCTCGCCGGAATGTCACGCAGATACGCATCGGGGGCGAGCGATCGGATCGGGACGGCGTGGCGACCAGTGTAGAGATAGACAGCGCCCTCGTCTTCGGATGCAACGAGATCATTGAGGGACGTGTTGTCGTGGACCCACGCGACCGCCGCCGCGACCCGGCCTGCGTTCGAGCGGGACGCGCTGCTCCACCATCTGTCACGGAGACCACGCTGCTCATACTCCGCATAGCCGACCACCACCCACGCGAACGCCACGAGGACCGCATACCGCGCGACAGTCCCCCTCGTGTCGGACGCACGGATTCTGCGCGCCGCGATTCCGCGCCACGCCCAATTGGCGCCCGCCGTGAAGAGCAGCAGAAACAAAGGCCAGATCGCCCAGAGGAATCGCGAGGGCGCGTACGGCCAGACCACGACGATTCCGAGATAGCCGCATAGAAACAGCAGTGTCACCGGCAGGCGTGACCGAATCGCTGCCACGGCGGCAATGGACAGCGTAGCGAGAGCAACGAGCGTGATCGAATGCGCGAGATCCCCACGCATTGCGGAAAACAACACGCCGAACATCCCAGCCCCCTCGGCAACGACCTTGCGAATCGTCTCGATCACAACGTGCGGCCCGTGCGCGTGCAGCCCGCGCAGCCACCAACTCGACGCGCTCTCGTAATCGCCGCGCAGTGGAGCGGGTAGTACGCCCGTATGAGTCGCGACCATCACTTGCCACGGCAGCAGCGCTACCACCGTCGCGAGCGTCACGATGCCGGCGTCGCGCCAGCGGCGCTTGAAGGCCAGAATAACGAGCGTCGCGGGAAGAAGCGCGATGCCGTTGAGACGTACGAGCGCGCACGCTGCAATGCCGATGCCGATCGCCATTGGTCGCCACGATCCATTCTGCCGTTCGACAAATCGCTCGATGGCAAACAGCAAAGCGACGACGAGCAAAAAGAACAGCGGCTCCGAGAGCACCATGCTGCTCAGCAGGAGCAGCGGGATGCTGACTGCCGACGCGACGCCGAGCGCAATCGCGGGAACCGGGTCGAGTGCGCGCGCTCGCGCGAACAGAACCACCAACACTGTGCTCGCCGCGGCAAGGAGTGCGTTGAGGGTCTTGAACGCGACAATGTTCGCGGGAAACGCTGGAACGAACATCGACACCAGCGCGAGCAGGGCGGGGTAGCCGGGCGGATGCTGCGTCGCCACCGGCGCACCGGGCAGGTTCAGATACCGATAGCCGTGGCCCGACGCGAGCGAGCGCGCGAGGATGACATACATCGCGTCGTCGTGGAAGACGCCGACGGGAAGCGCGTCGATTATCGCGATGCCCGTCACCAGCGCGACGGCGCCGACGCACACCACGGCGATGCGCCACCAGCGTGGGTCGTCTTCTCGGTCGGGGAGAGTCATCGTGGCAATCTAGGCGGATCGCTCGATGCGGTCGGAGTAGAGGGTTGACGAAACCGGCACGACAGGCGCATCACGGGACATTGGTTCGCCGCGGAGTAGCAGGAAGAGGCTCCCTTGCTATGTCGTGCGAAGGATGGCGGCGAGCGCACCCGAGAATCGCTTCCAGGTATCGTGCTCGTCAACGAGGTGCCGCCGGCCAGCGGCGGTGAGAGAGTAGACTTTGGTGCGACGACCCTTCTCACTCCTCTGCCATTCAGCGCGGATCAGCCCGCGCGATTCCAGACGATAGAGCGCCGGGTAGAGCGAGCCGGCATTGACCTTCAGGACCTCTTTCGAGGTCGCCTGAATCCGGAGCGTCAACTCGTACCCATTCGTCGGCTCTCCCTGGAGCAGATGAAGAACGATGAGGTCGAGCGTTCCTTGAAGCATCGTTGTCTTGTCCCCGCGCGACATGAGTGCTCCACTAGAAAGACTAGTGAACTCTACATGGTTGCCGCTGGAGCGTCAGGGTGGTAGCAGGGAATCGCCTCATCGGAGGGGGACGCGATCTTCACTTGACTGTCTAGCGGTAGCGCCGCACATTGCTGGTCCATCTGCGCCGCGGAGCGCACCCATGCTCAGCCGTCTTCGGTACTGGTGTCGCGCCCTCGTGCGTGCCTCCGCTCTCGAGATTGGCATGGAGGCCACGCCTGGCTCGTCGGTCGCGTTGTTCTATGCCGGCGGCGTTCGGTTGGGCGTCATTGGACTCGTGCTTGGACTTCCGGTCAGTCTTGTGGCGAACTACCTGCTGAACAGCCAGGCGAGCGGGCCGACGAGCCCCGAAACAACACCGAGCATTGCGCTCGTCGGTGGAATGGCGGCGGCGGTCGCGCTCGTGGTCGCGTCAGTGGCGACATTGATTCCGGCGCCGCGCGCCGCACGAGTGGATCCGGTTACTGCGTTGCGAAGCGAGTAGGCCCTTCGTGTGCAATACTATCCGGTCGCACTTCGTTACTCACACCCGACCGGTACCCTCGCCATGACGACGCTCGTCGCCGCCGAACCACAGCTCTACGTCCGAGATGTCGCCGCCTCCGCCAGCTTCTATTCCAGGATGCTTGGCTTCTCCGTCGCGTTCATTTACGGGGAGCCACCGTTCTACGGCCAGGTATTTCGCGACGGCGCTCGATTGAACCTTCGGCACGTCGACACTCCGGTATTTGACTCAAACAGGCGCGATGCCGATCAGTTGCTCGTCGCCTCGATCACGCTCACCGCTGCAGAGCCGCTGTTTCTCGAGTATCGGAAGGCGGGCGTCGACTTCGCTCAAACGTTGAGGACGGAGCCGTGGGGGGCACGAACGTTCATCGTGCGAGATCCAGACGGCAATCTTCTATTGTTTGCTGGACACGGCGAGTAGGCAAGGAGGCTGCGGTGGACCGTGCCTGTCCTCCCATCCTCTCCCGGCGGACGAATACGGCAAGGTGGATGAGCGGAATGTGAAGCAGGTAGTAGAACAACGGACCTCGCCAAACGTGAATATTGTTTCAAGGACGACGCCGAGGGTCAGAAGGCGCCTACTCTCGTCCGCGCTTGCCTCGCGCGATTAGGTATGCATCGACCGAATACGGACCCGGGCCGTTCAGGATGAGCGCGGCGAGGCAGGCCAAATACAGAAGAGTCACTTCATAGCCCGGTGGCCCAAACGTCGGTCCAGCCGCTGTGACGGCAAGGAGCTTCACCGAACTGAACCCGAACGGCAGATGAACCGTGAACATCGCGACGAGCAGCACCGCGGCCATTGGCACGCTCATGAGCGGAATCAGAGCGCCCACGAGCACGGCGAGTCCGCAGAACAGTTCGATGAATATCGTCACCCAGGCCATGAGCGCCGGCGCCGGCACATTCAGGCCGTGAAGCGTGGCGATGAAGAACTCAGGGCCGCGGTGAAGCTTCGCGTAGCCGTGCGCCATGAAGCCATATCCGACGATCAGACGAAGGGGGAGGGGCGCGCATCGCTTGACGCGCTCGAGGAAGCCATACATGATCTCTAAATACTGTTGGCGTGGCACGGCAGGTAGGGTTATGAAAAGTTGAATGAAGGCGGCAGGTGGTGGCCTGCGGCCGCAGCCTCTACTCGACTACGAGGCCGACTGTGCCGGCCGGAACGGCCGTGACCGCCGGGAGTGCCGTCAGCGATCCGTCGGCGCGAATGGCGAAACCATTGATGCCGTGCGAGCCGCCGGCAATCGTGTAGAGAAAGCGGCTGCCATTGCTCGCGGCAATGTCTGCCGGCGCTGCGCCAGTAACGCCCGTGCGTCCGTCGCCGTTGAGAATCGTGAGCTCGCCACGAATGCCGACGCGGTAGCCGGTGACCGTGCCGCTGCCGGTGTTCGCCAGATACGCGTACTGTCCGTTATCCGTGACCGCAACCCAGCACGCCGAAGTTTCAGTCGTTGGAACGGCACCGGTCAGCGGGGTGAGGTGTCCGTCGAAACCAAGACGATATGAGGTCGCCGCGCTGGCATTGGCAGCACCGCCGGCCGCATCAGACACGATGAGATTGCCCAGGCGGCCGAACGCGAAGCCAAACGGCGTCGTGCCAACCGACGGCGTCACGATCGGGTTCGACATCAGACCGAACAAGCCAAGGCGATACGTGGAGATCACGTTGGTATTCTTCTCCGTCACGACGAGCACGTCACCCAAAGGCGAGAAGCTGATTTGGGCCGGTCCAGATGCAGTGCTGCTCAGGGGTCGCGTGGATTTCGGGATGGCCAACAGGTGACCGTCGCCCGTGACGATGAAGCCGGTGATGTTGCCGGAGCCACCGGCGTTGAGCACGTACAACAGATGATTCTTGACGGTGAGGCTGATCGGCGTCGTGCCGCCCGATGAGACTGTGCTCACGCGATCGAGGCTGCGGCTGCGAACACGGAACGCCGTGACTTCGTTGCTGCCGGCATTGACGGCGAACAGGTAGTCGCCGCCCTCGCTCATCGCGAGCGCACCCGATGAGCCGAGTCCCGCGCCAGTGCCACGGCCGCCGGTTGAGAATGAGCCGGCTGGCACGAGCCCGCCGTCGTCGCGGCGTGTAAACGCGAGCACCGCGTTGTCGGTCGCCGAATTCGACAAGGTAAACACTGCGGAGTGCGTGAGGTCGCCTGAGCCGCGGAAGTCGGAGTCGTCAGTCGACGCGCGGTCGAGGGCAGCAGAGTTGGTGGCTGCGACTCGCGGTTCAGTGACGCGCGTGTCCGAGCATGCGGCGAGCGTAAGGATAGCAACTGCCGACAGTACTTGTGTTCGCATTCGTTGGTGTCCGTTGATTGAAATGGCGTCGAGTGACGGTTTCCCTTGGGGAGACAAGCCTCAACGCCATCCAGAGTTCCACAACGGGCGGACACGAACTATCCGTCGACGCGAATCGGGGTTCTTCCACAATGTGTTCGTGCACGGAACTCTGCACCCCGTTGTGTCTTTGTGCCGGCGTATCGCGGGCGCGCCGCGTCTGTCCTCTCACTGCTCCGATCGCCTCGGAATTCCTTAACGTGGCATATGTCCATATCTACGAACACCGTCGGGCGCTCCGGCTCCCCGACCCATCCCGATGCCGTCCCCAGAGTCCAACGTGCGGGGGCATTTGTCCTCCGCTACTCTTTGGTCTTCTTTCTCCTCTTCTTCGGCGCACTCAAGTGGACGCCGGCTGAGGCGAAAGGGATCGAGCCCATGGTGACGCACAGTCCGTTCTTCTTCTGGCTCTACCCCATCGCCGGAGTGCAGGGTGGCTCAGAGGTCATTGGCGTCATCGAGCTCACTATTGGACTGCTCATCGCGGCCCGGCGCTGGGCTCCGCGCGCCTCGGCGATCGGCAGCCTTGCCGCCAGCGGAATGTTCCTCGTCACGCTGAGCTTTCTATTTACGACGCCGAACGTTGGCGAGAGCGCGCCCTTTCTCTTGAAGGACGTGACGTTGCTCGGCGCCGCTCTATGGACCGCCGGTGAGGCGATGGCCGCCGCCCGACGTAAACAGGACGGCGGCGCGATCGCATAAGGTGGCGACGCGGCCCAAGCCAATCGGTGCGCACCGCCAGGGTTCCGACGGACATCGACGGTGCGACACGCCTCCGACGCAACAGTGGAGCACGACAATGGCCGCGCGTTCGATCTTGAGTATTGGCGCAGAGGAACGAGGACGTGATGCACCAACGCGCTCTCGGTTATGGCGACCGCGACTGAAGCACGCGCCGGAAATTCATTTACGGCACAGTACGTCCTCACTTCGTGCCAATCGAAGACGCACGTTGGCATCACCGTCACCGATCTCTCGACCGGAGCGATCGTGTACAACGTGGCCGACCTGACGAACATCGTGGCCCTCTGGACGCTGCCGTACAGGCTCACGTCTTATCGCGTCGACTACGCTGACCTGGGCTTCTCTTGCGCGCGCGTTTGACGCGACGTTCGTTGACGATTCGCATCGCGCGCGGTTGCCGGTCGAGATGGGTCGGGGTCTCAGGGAACTGCGGTTGGTGGCGAGTGTGAGCGCGACGAAGCGTGGCTTCACTCTCGCGCCTCGCCTCGCCACGCACGTTCGGTCGTCGTGTTGGGACGTCCGGTCGAAGAGCAGCATCCCGGAGTGCTCGCGTTCCGTGCGGACGGCGAGGAGAGCGCGTCGCTGGATGACGCCGCCCGTGCTTGAATTCACGACAACCTTGCTACTCCCCGCGCCGTTCTCGGGCGACTAGGATGACACTATGAAACGGCGAACGGCAGAGATCATCCGTGAGTACGGACCATTCCCTGGTGTCGACCACGTGCATGGAGTCACGTACGACGGTGAGCGCGTCTGGTTTGCGTCAGAGGATAAGCTGAACGCCATGGATCCAGCCAGCGAGAAGACGCAGCGCTCGATCAACGTCGCCGCCCATGCGGGTACGGCCTTCGAGGGCCGGCACCTGTTTCCGATCGCCGAGGATCGCATCCACGGGAAGGTGAGAGCTGTCCGACGACCCACGTAGCGCTCTGTGACGGATCGAAATCCGCGTCGAGTCATCAGCGTTGATGATTTGCGTCGGTATGCGCTCGCGCGCTCGTTCTTCCAGCCAACCACGCTTGGTCGGGCCGTCACCAAACTCGGATTCGTTCAGGCAGATCCAATTCGCGCGCCCGCACGTGCGCAGGACTTGATACTCCGCCACCGCGTGCTCGGCTACAAAGCAGGCGATCTCGAACGCGCATATTCGAACCTAGGGTTGGAAGAGGATTTCTTCCTCAACTATGGGTTCCTGCCTCGCCGTAGCCAAGCATTGATGCACCCGCGAATTCCTCGGCGTGAGTGGCCGACCGCACGTAGCCGGCAGGCTCAAGCAGTCCTCGCGTATATAACGGAGCGCGGATCGGTGCATCCTCGGGACGTTGAGCGCCAGTTTGCGTACGGAAAGATCACGAATTGGTTTGGCGGTTCATCGAACGCGGCGACTCACCTCTTGGACGAGATGCACTCGAGAGGCCTGCTGCGAGTGGTCCGTCGGGAAGGCGGAACCCGCGTGTACGCCGTGCGACAGGCGACATCAGAGGACGCGAAATCTTCGCTATCGGCCGACGATCGGTTCGATGCACTGGTGGACATTGCCGTGCGCCAGTACGCGCCGGTACCAAGCCCCGGCCTCGGAAGATTCGCCAGCATGGTGGCACGTGCGGCGCCGCAGTGGCGGCTGCAGCGGGCGGCCGCCCTGGCGCGCGCCAAGAGACGCTACGCCCGCACGCGTCTGGACGGCATCGAGTGGTATTGGCCGGCAAACGAGTCTCCCGGTTCGAGCCGGTGGCAAACGCCAGACGTCGTGCGACTTCTGACGCCGTTCGATCCCGTTGTTTGGGATCGGAGGCGCTTTCGGCTCTTTTGGGACTGGGACTATCGCTTCGAGGCCTACACACCTGCGGCAAAAAGAAAACTCGGCTACTACGCGATGCCGTTGTTGTGGCGTGATCAAGTGATCGGGTGGGGAAATCTCTCGGTCACACAGGACGCGCTCGAGGCCACCTTCGGATACTGCGCCGGGCGAGCACCAAAACAGCCGGGATTCAGACTGGCACTGGAGACGGAGTTGGACGCGGTGCGTCGATTTCTTGGCCTTTCGACGAGCAATCAGGCAAAGAGCGGTCGCTGATGTTCGAGTAGAATCTGCTCCATCGCTGGTTCGTTCGACATGAGAAGCGGCGCGCGCAGCTACTCGGCCCGGTTAGTGCGCCGCGCATACTGCGCTCTCGCTCGCGCGCGATTTCCACATGTGTTCTTACACCATCGCCGCGATCCATTCTTGCTGTCGTCCAGAAACAGCCAATCGCATTCCGCGCACTGGTGCACGAGGGAGAGCCGCTCCGACGTGAGTAGGTCTATCGCCGACTCCATGATGGGCCACTGCAACTGGTCGAGATCGTCCGCGCGCACGACGAACCTGAGCTCGAATCGCCCGTGATCCGACGCAACGAGCTGCTGCTGCTGCCTCGCCGTTCGCCATCGTCGTCCGAGGCCACCGACTAGAGTCGCGTCGGGGTCGTTCCCGTTCGCGATCGCGCGAAAGATGTGGTGGATCTCTTCGCGTAGAGCGCGGACGCGAGACAGCGCACGCAACGAATCGCCCGGACGACGCGCTGACGCCGCGCGCAATTGCTTGGCTCGGTTCGCGTCCACGATCCCCGTCCGTCTGCTCCAGAGCAGAAGATCGTCATAACGTGCCAGCCGCTCGCGGGGCTCGACGGTGTCCCGCGCTCCCGTCGTGTTGGCGAGGTCGAGGCACAGACTTCCGCCGACCAGCGGAAGTCGATCGACACCAACGAACGTTCGTCGTCGTCCCAGACTCACCCCCGAATAATTATCACGTACAAAAGTAATTTGACACGTGATAATCAGGAAGCTAGAGTTCGGGCACATGCGGTACGCGTTCGCGTGCCGCTTTTCTCACGAAGAGTTGCGCGATGATTCCACTCGTGCCCTGGTTCCAACGGCAGTGGTCGTTCGGCCTCCCGGCCGGTGCCTTCCCGGCCGTCCTCGAGCGGCTCCGCGGCACGCCGGGCCGCGCGGCGGAGCTGGTCGCCAATGTCTCCGGGCGCGGCCTCTCCGCGCGATCGTCGGGGAAGTGGTCGGTGAAGGATCACCTCGGTCACTTGAGCGACCTTCACGAGCTCGACGTGCGGCGCGTGCGTGAATTCGGCGCACGTGTCGCCGTCCTCTCCGCGGCCGATCCCTCCAACACGCGCACCGAGCAGGCGGCGCACCGCGCGGCTCCCGTCGACCGCATCATCGCCACCTTGCATCGTCAACGTCTCGAGCTCATCGAGATGCTCCAGGATCTCGAAGCGCCCGAGATCGTCGCGGCCGCTCTCCATCCACGGCTGGGACAACCAGTCCGTCTCATTGATTGGGCAGCCTTCGTCGCCGACCACGATGACCACCACCTCGCTGCTGCACGAGCGGCACTTGGCGCGGCGGGGGTGCTGTCCCCGGACGCATGAAGGCGGACGCACGCAGTCGCTCGGGAAATCGTTCGCGGGAGGCCGACCATTCAACGTCTGTCTCGCTTCGGAGACCGACGGTATAGCTAGCGGGATCAGTCGGTCCGCAACGCCTCGATCGGATCGACGCGTGACGCACGCCGTGCCGGAATCCAACTCGCACCGGCCGCCGTTATCGTCAACAGCACAATGATCGCCACGTAGGTAAGCGGATCCGTGGGGGTCAGGTCGAACAACAGCGATCGCAGCACGCGTGTGCACGCGACGGCGCCAACCAGCCCGAGCGCCGCGCCGAGCGACACGAGAGCCATTCCTTCTCCGACGACGAGACGCTGCACGCGCCGCCGATCCGCGCCGAGCGCGATGCGAATGCCGAGCTCGCGCGTGCGCGCCGCGACGGCCAGCGACATCACGCCGTAGATGCCGATGACGGCGAGCGACAGCGCCGTTGCCGCAAAGAGCCCCAGCAGCAGCGCGCTGAATCTCGCCTTCGCGGTCGCCGCGCCCGTCCGCTCGTCCATCGTTTGCATATCGTCTATCGGGTAGCGCGGGGAAACCTCACGGAGCGCTCGGCGGACGTCGGCGCCAAGCGATGCCGCGTCGACGGTGGTGCGCACGAAAGCAAAAAGGCGCGAGACCAACATCTGATCGGCCGAAACGAAAAGCTCCGGCGCGGCCACCGAGTCGGGGGATTGCCGCACGTTAGCGACCACACCGACGATCTCGGCGCCGTCGGCCAAAACGCCGCCACGCGTGGCGAAACGGTGACCGATCGGACTCCCATTCGGAAAAAACGCTCGCGCCGCCGCCTCATTGATCACGGCGACCGTCGGGCGGTTTGGAAGGTCGCCCCGGTCGAACAGGCGGCCGCGTCTGAGCGATACATGGAGCACCGCAAACCAATCAGCATTTACTAAATTGAGTCGCGCGAGCGGCTCGCGGCCCTGATCAATCGCGACGCCGTCCTTTGAGATCATGGTCGTCGTTGAGCACGGGCTGAGCGGCGCGCATTGACCGAGGCCAACGTGCGTGACACCCGGCAAGGCGGCCAGACGCTCTGTCACTTGGCGCCAGATGCCGGGTAGCGAATCGACCACCGAGCCGTCGGGGAATGCGGTGAAACTCGCAGTGAGCACGTTGTGTCCATCGAATCCGTAATCCGTCGCGAGCAACTTCGACAGGCTGCGGATCATCAGGCCCGATCCCACGAGCAAAATCAGGGCGAGCGCAACTTCGAGCACGACGAGCGCGCGGCGCCCGGAGAGCGCAGCGCCACGATCACCCGCACCGACGCTCGAGCGCAACGCGTCGCCCAACGACGTCCGCGTCACCGCGAGCGCAGGCACGAGACCGAAGATCAACGCGACGACGAGCGACAACGTCAGCGCAAATGCGAGTGCCCGCCAGTCGAGCCCGATCGACGTGAACGAGACTGCCCCCAGGCCCGCGTCGGTTTGCGGGCCCAGCGCCTCGGCGGGGTTCACCGCGCTGAGCAGCCGCGCGCCCAGCCACGCGATCGCGACGCCCGCCCCGCCGCCGATCGCAGCGAGCAGCGTACTTTCGGCGAGAAGCAACCGAAGAAGGCGCCCGCGATCGGCGCCGATCGCAAGACGCACGGCGATCTCGCGACGGCGCCCGCTGGCGCGGCCCAACAACAGGTTCGCGACGTTGACGCACGCGATCAGCAGCACGAAGAGCACGGCGCCGAACAAAATCAGCAGTGCGGTGCGCACGAGCGGCGCGACGCGAATCCCGTCGAGCGGCACCGCCAGGGCACTGACCGGCGCGGCGGTCCCCGTTGGACCGGCGAACGTCTCATTGATGCGCGTGCCGAGTATTTGCGCCTCGGCCGCGGCCTGCGCCTCGGTCACGCCAGGCTTGCGCCGACCGATGAGATTATACTGATGCGTTTTCGCCCGGGCGAACGGGGCCGGCTGAGCGCTGACCGGAACGAACACTTGCGAGCGCCCGGTCAAACCCTTGAATCCGGCTTCGGTCACGCCGACGATCGTATAGGGAACGTCATAGAGCTCGATTGTTTGCCCAACGGCGGCCGGATCGCCGTTGAAGCGATCTTGCCAGAATGCGTATGAGATGAGAATCTCGCGCGCGGACCCGAACGCCCTGTCGATGGCAGGATCGAGATCGCGTCCGCGAACGGTCCGGAGTCCGAGGGTGCGCAGATAGGTCGCTCCCACGCGCTCGCCGCGCAGGAACTGCACGTCGCCCGAGGTCTGCCTGAAGAACAGGCTTTGATAGACGGACAGGCTCTCGAACGCGCTCTGCGCATCGCGAAACGCGACGTACTTTGGGTACGACCAGTGCATCTGGTCATTGCCGGTGAGCCGGCCCATGTCCGGCGCGACGAGCGTGAGGTTCATCAGCTCGTCCGGTCGCGCGAAGGGCAGGGGGCGGAGGAGGAGCACATCGACGGCGCTGAAGATGGCCGTCGTTGCGCCAATGCCGATCGCGAGAGTGAGCACCGCGACCGCGGTGAACGCGGGCCGGCGCGCGAGCCCGCGCGCGGCGTAGCGAATGTCCTGTGCGAAGTCGTCGAAGTACTCGCGGAACCGCATGCGTCGATCGCGGCGTTCGGCGGATCGATGGAGGTCATCGCGCGCGCGCTCGCCGTCGTCGCCCAGGCGGCGGAGCGCCTCGGTGCGTGCGTCGGATAGCGACATTCCCCGGGCGGCGAGAGCATCGATCCGCTCCACGAGAAGCGATTCGAGCTCCTCGTCCATCTCGGCGCGCGTAGCCGCGGCGTTACGTGGCGCGAGGCGGAACAGACGTCGCACGCCGGGGCGTAGATCGAATTGCATCGTTACTCCTCCTGATGTCTACCC
Organism: bacterium; assembly: GCA_040002475.1. Taxonomy (GTDB): domain Bacteria; phylum Gemmatimonadota; class Gemmatimonadetes; order Gemmatimonadales; family Gemmatimonadaceae; genus JAQBQB01. The sequence continues at coordinate 14,725 of JBDUEJ010000083.1, forward strand.
TTAGACACTAGGATGAGAAGGACCGTTCGTGAACCGCCAGGCAATCTCAGTCAGCGCGGTTGTCCGGCATTCCCGGTGTACCCCGTATATCAGATGGTGCCGGTAATAGAACCTGACGTCCGGAGCCGGCGATTCCGCCCCCGCTCACCCTCTTCAAGACCTCATGGACACGTTTGCCCAACGGCCGGGTTCCGCGCTGAATGCCACGCGCGCCGCAGCGAGGCCTGCCGAGTCCGTTCGTCTGGAAGCGGCGGGCGTCAGGCAGTCCGTTCAGCGGCTGGAATCGGTTGATCTCTATCGCGGCATCCTCATGGTCATCATGCTGATCGACCACGTGCGCTTTTTTGTGCACTACGATGGCGCCGCCGGCCTCCACGATCCGATGGACGTCAACACCACGACATGGTACTTCTATCTCACGCGGTGGATCACGCATCTCTGCGCACCGGGATTCGTGTTACTCGCCGGTGCAAGCGCGGGCTTTCAGCGGCAGCGCGGCACGAGCTTTCCCGCCCTCTCACAGTTTTTGTGGACGCGCGGGCTCGCACTCATCTTCATTGAATTGGTGCTCGTGCGAATGGTCACGTCGTTCAACGTTGACCTTCATTTTTTCGGCAATATGCAAGTCATCTGGGCCATTGGCGTATCGATGATTGTGCTGGCGGCGCTCGTGCATCTGCCGGATCGGGCGATTCTGGCCATCGGCCTGTTGATTGTCTGCGCGCACAACGCGTTCGACGGCGTCAAAGTGCCGGTATGGAAAGGCCCCGCCGACCCCACTCCGTCGATCGGCAACAAGCTGTGGATGCTCTTTCACCAAGGCGGGTTCTTCCCGCTATACGGAGCAGATGGCCCAGTGTTCCGCGCGCACTACCCGCTGCTGCCGTGGATTGGCCTGATTGCCGTTGGCTACGTGTTTGCGAAGCTGTGGACGATGGACGCGGAACGACGCCAGCGCCTGCTCCGGCAATTGGGCGTCGCCATGATCGTAGCGTTCATCGCCATTCGCCTGACGGGTGTTTACGGCGACAACATGCCGTGGCACGCGCAGGACACGGTCGCAAAAACCGTCGGCAACTTCATGAACCTCCAGAAGTATCCGCCGTCGCTGCTGTTTTTGCTCGCCTCGTTGGCCCCGTGTCTGCTCGCGCTCTCATTTCTGGACGGACGCAACCCAACCGGTCCGCTAGCCCGCGCGTTCGTCACGTACGGGCGCGTACCCATGTTCTACTACCTGCTGCAATGGTTGTGGGCGTACGTCTGCGGAATCGTCGTCACGTCGGCCGCCGGCTTGCCAATCGCGCCGTACTTTGCCCCGCGCGCCGCCAGCTTCTTTGCTCCGGCTCCGGTGTTCGGCGGCAGTCTCCTGACCGTCTACGTTTGCTGGTTGTTGGGCGTCGTAGTGCTCTACTTCCCGTGCCGCTGGTACGCGGGCGTCAAAGCTCGCCGGAAGGACCTCGTGCTGCTCCGATATCTCTAGACCGCCAGGCAGCGGCGCTCGAGTCGGGAAGGCCCACCCCAATCACCGGGCCGGCAATCGGCGGATGGGCGGTCATCCTTTGGCTGATGTTGGTCAAGCCGTTCTAATCGCCAACGACTCGAGGACGGACAGCTAGAAGCGAGCGACATCGACCCCGGCGCGGAGCGTTCGCGGAATGCCGACGGACACCAGGGGCGCCGCCGCAGTTCCGGCGAGGTTCACGTCGTAGACGCGATCGAAGATGTTCTCGATCGCGACGAAGCCATTGATGCCGTTCAGCAAGCGCCGCGTGATGTTCGCATCGATTACTGTGAATTGTGGCAGCGTGAGGCCGCTGCTCAGCGTGGCGTTCCCTTCATACCGACCGACGACCGTCCACTCGCCGAGCGAGCGTGAGTCGTACGACGCGCGGACCGTCGCTTTTTGATAGGGCGTCTGCGTCACGCGAGCGCCGACGAATGTTGTCGCGCTTGAGCGCACCGGTCCAAGGTCGGTGATGCGCGCGTCGTCATAGCTCAGGCTTCCAACTATTGTGATGCGATCGATCGGCTTGATCTCAACGAAGCCCTCGCCGCCGAGGCTGCGTGTTGACTGCACGTTTTCGCGTTGCCGAGTCGTCGGAGTGACGCCCGCGGGCGACGTCGTGACGAATCCATTGAAGTCATGATAGTTGGCGCGGTAGAGCGTGCCCTTCATCTGGATCCAGTACGCGGGTTGCCAATCGGCGCCAACTTCATAGCCCGTTGCCGTCTCCGGCTTCAGCGCAGGGTTGGGCGACGTGATCGTCGAGCTTGTGACGGAACGACGATAGAGCTGCGCGAGAATCGGAGCGCGGAATGCATGATAGGCCGCGGCATGTGCTGACAGTGAGGACGCCAACTGGTACGTGAGTCCCAACCGCGGTGAGAATGCGCTGCGCGTGGCATTGGGGTAATGCGTTGTTCCCGATGCGTCGACGGTGAACCCGTCGCCATTCTGCCAGGCGTCGACGCGCGCGCCAATGTCGATGAGCAGGGCACTCACGGGCGAGACAACGCCGCCGGCATACAGGCCGCTCATCGTCTGATTGCCGCCGTACTGGAGACGCGTGGTCGGCGCGTTGACGGCGGTGTTCGCGTAATCCTGTTCGTCAACGAAGCCGCTGATGTACCGGTAATCGCCGCCCACGCCAATCGACTTGAACCCAAGCATGTCACTCTTGTTCCACGACAGCCCGACGCCCCGGTCATAGCTCGGCGTGTGCAACCAAGAGGTGAGATGCTCCGCGCCACGCACGACCGTGCCCGCCGCTGAAATCGTCGTCTGGTACTGGTTCTCGCGCATGTCGCGCACCCACCCGCGAGCAACGAGTGTCCCGCCGAGCGCGTCGCCGTAGTTTACGCCGGCATTCAACGCGCCGTCCGTTCTGCTTTCGCGACTCAACGCCGTGCCGAGGTTGCGATTGTCGCCAAAGAGATGGTCGCTGACGAAGGCCGACAGCTTGGGCGACGGCGCGTAGTCGATGCGCACGGACGCGTTGCGGGTGATCACCGACGAAATCGAATCGACCGGCCCCGCGCCCGGCGACGCGATCAGCCGGTAGCCGCCGCCCTCACCGTAGTCACCCGACAGCGACGCCGAAAACGCGCCGGCGAGCGGCAGACCGACCGAGCCGTACCCGTGACGATAGTCGCGGCTGCCTCCGTCAGCGGTCAACGAGTAGCTTCCCGGAGAAATCGGTCGTGAGAAAAATGAGATGACACCGCCGAGAGCGCCGTTGCCATAAAGATTCGATCCGCCTCCCTCGACGACTTCAACATGATCGAGGGAGCTCTTTGGGGCGCGGTTCCAGTCGGTCCACTCGCCCCACGCGTCGGTGAGCGGGATGCCGTCGAGCAGTACAACGGTTCGTCCCTCGCCCACGCCGCGGATGGCAACTTCTTCTTCTGTGCGGCTCACCTGACTGCTCGTGCGCGGCAATTCGACGCCCGGTATCTCGCGCAGCATATCCTGCGTCTCGCGCGCCGGAGATTGGCGTACCTGCGCGGGCGTCAACACATTGACGGTCGCCGAGACGTGGCGCGCCTCGGTCGGCGCGCTCGTCGCCGAGACGACGACCGCGGAGAGCATGAGAGATCCCTGACGAAGCGCAAAGTCCACCGACTCCGTCTGTTTTGCCGCAACGGTGACCGTTCGATGCAATGGCTCGCGTCCGACAGCCGTCGCGACGACGTCATACGTACCGGGCGGAAGACCGCGCAACTCAAACCGACCCTTGTCGTCGGAAATTGCAGTGCGCTCGGGACGGGTGACGCTCACGCGTGCGCCTTCGATCGCAGCCCTTGACTCGACCGCCGAAACCGATCCGCGGATCCCGGTGCCTTCTTGCGCCGCGAGCGCCGAAGGGTGGGCTGCACTGAAAATCAGAACGGCGAATAGGAGGGCGAGAAGTGTGGGGCCTCTGCGGTTCGAGGGGCTTTCAACCCAGCAAATGGCTCGTGAAACAATGCGGCGAATCATGCGACTCCGTCCGAGTGAAGATATCCGATGGTTTACATCGGGATTCCGTTCGGACAGGAGACTAAGCGGGGGGCGTTGTTGGTTCTATCGGTATCACTCCCGATGGGTGTCGGGGTGTGGACGTGTGTCCCCGCAGTTCGGGCTACTTCTTGGAGGATGCGCGTCGGGCCCGAGTTGCAGAGTTGGCAGCGACGGCAGACCGGATCAATGCTTTGAAGGCGGCCGCGTTGGGCGTTTCACCTTCGCGAATGTCGATGGCTCGGCGCGTGTTCCCGTCGAGGCTGGAGTTGAACAGTTTCTTTGGGTCTTTGAGGGCAGCGCCTTGGGCGAAGGTGAGCTTCACCGCCTGCTTGTATACCTCCCCTGTACAGATGATGCCGTCGTGGGACCAGACCGGAACACCATGAGAGGACGGTTTCTCCCATTTCCACTCCTCCACGACCTCCGCGTCGGCGTCGTGGATGAGCTGTCGAACGCGCGCGAGCGTTTCGCCTCTCCAATCCCCGAGCTCCTCGATCCTCTTCGTGATCTTCTTCGAAGCCGGCGCGCTGTTCGGGGCAGTTTTCGCGGTCATGATCTCTCCGAAGGTGTAGGGCGTGCACGCGGCGATTCCGCGCTCGCAAAGGAGGAAGCAAGAATTGCGGTGATAGTTTAGGAACCAATGACGTTTGCGCTCCGCGTCAAGGCTCGTGCAACGTCGTCCGCATCCGAGTGTCCACTTCGCTCGGGGGAATTGGAGTTCCGCCGTCGCGCGCGCGCCGCGAGAAGACGTCGACCGGCCCATCGTAGCGTTCAGCGCTCGCGGCGAATAAGCTTGAGCAGCCCGGCGCCGGGCTGATGGCGAACGCTGAGCCCGACGTCAGGTGTGGAGCCCCGAATGACCCGCGTGCCCGGGACCATTTCGTCGGACCGACCCTGTCAAACTCAGCGTTTGTAAATACTGAGCGATCGGGGGAATCATGGGCAGATCGAGTCCGCGAAAGGCGAAGCGAGTCGACTACAGCAAGGTCCAAAACAAATACGACAAGTTCGGCTTCCTTCCGGCGAAGAAGAGCGTCACGCCCAAAGCCAGCAAATTCGCGGGCCTCGCCGGGCGCGCGTCATCGGCGCATCCATTGGCGACGTGGCCAGTGCACGGCATGCACGCCAGCGTCGGGTACTACGACGACATTGCCGCTGACATGACGTGGGACGATGGGTCGGTCGATTCGGTTTGGCTTCCGTTCAACCTGCTCGACATCAGCACCGTGGGTTGGCAGGGCCTGTCCCAGACGGTCGCCGGCAAGGACGCCGATGCGGAGGCCGCGCAGCACTTTGGAAACGTGCAGACGACACTGCGCACGGCGACCATGGGCACCAGAATCACGGAGGCGGTTGGTGAAGCCGCCGCGGCCATCTACATTCTCGAAAACTATCCTGGCTATTCGATGACGTGGGGCGCGCACGTGCACTCTGGGACGGGTATCGATCAGATCTGGCGTCGGACGAATGTCAACGGCAGCAATTCGTACCTCATCGTCGAAGCCAAGGGTCCGGGGGCATCCTTGGGCTTTAGCGCATTCATCCCGCCGAACTACAGTCAGATGGAGGAAGGCTGGGTGGTGAATCATCTCTACAGCATGAACAAAAACAACCACCTGGCCGGACAGCAGATCGTCGCCGACCTGGGGCTCGCGTTCCGGGTTGCGTACCCCAACTACGGCGGCGTCACGAAGAGCTACATGGGGTTGCACGCGAACAGTCAACACGCGACCAAGGCGAGCACGATCCACGGCGTCACCGTGACCGCGAACTGGCTCGCCGATGGCCGTTTGAGCTACCACGCGTCGCCCGTGAGCAAATACTTATAGTATGACGGCGCGGATTTCATGAGAACCGGACGGTTCATGCGCTCGAACATTCCGGTGATGGCCCTCGGGCTTGTCTTCGCCATTTCGGCGCCGGGCGCATCACAAGTCCGGGGCAGCGCGGCCCCCGGCTCCGCCGACGCGTCATC
>JBDUEJ010000084.1:0-20577 GCA_040002475.1 bacterium
CGCGAGCCGTACACGATCGTCATGCCCCCGCCGAACGTCACGGCGATTCTGCATGTTGGGCACGGACTCAACAACACGATTCAGGACGTGATCATCCGGTGGGCGCGCATGCGCGGCGCCGAAGCCTTGTGGGTGCCGGGGATGGATCACGCCGGCATCGCGACGCAAAACGTCGTCGAGAAGCTCCTCGCCACCGAAGGGAAGACGCGGTTCGATCTCGGACGGGAAGCGTTCGTTCGCCGAACGGAAGCCTTCGTCGAAGAAACCGGCGGCGCGATCTTGCAGCAATTACGCGCCATCGGCGCGTCGGCGGACTGGTCTCGCACCGCATACACGCTGTCACCCGAACTCTCCCGCGGGGTGCGCGAAGCGTTTGTGCGTCTCTATGAGCGCGGACTGATCTATCGCGGTCACCGCGTCATTCATTGGTGTCCGCGCTGTCTGACGTCGCTCAGCGACGAAGAGGCGGAGTTTCAGGACGAGACCGGCAAGCTGTACCACATCGCGTATCCGGTGGACGGACAGGAGGGCCGGGCGCTCGTGGTCGCTACGACCCGGCCCGAGACGATGCTCGCCGACGTTGCCGTGGCGGTGAACCCCGACGACGAGCGCTATCGCGATCTCGTCGGCAAAACGGTACGGCTGCCGATCGTGAATCGTGCGATTCCCGTGGTCGCCGATGCCTACGCCGACCCGGCGTTCGGCACCGGCGTGGTGAAGATCACGCCCGCGCATGACGCGAACGACTTCGAGGTGGGTCGCCGACACGCGCTGGCGATGCCCGTCGTGATCGACGAGCACGGTGTGGTCCGCGAAGTGACGGACGCCGACGGTCGCGTGCCCAAGGAGCTCGACGGACTCGATCGGTTCGAAGCGCGCGAGCGGATCGTCGAGCTGCTTCACGCAACGGGTGCGCTGCAAAAGGTCGAGCCGCATCACCATTCCGTGCGGCACTGCTACCGGTGCGACACGGTGGTCGAGCCGCGGCTGTCGGATCAATGGTTCGTGAAGATGGAGCCGCTCGCACGCCCCGCGTTGCAGGCCGTGCGCGACGGCGCGATTCGCGTCCTGCCGGAGCGGTGGGAAGCGGTGTATGTGAACTGGCTCACGAATATCCGCGACTGGAACATTTCGCGTCAGTTGTGGTGGGGCCATCGCATTCCGGTGTGGTACTGCGACGATTGCGATCCGCCGCAAAACATCATCGTGAGTCGCGAGGACATCACGACGTGTCCGTACTGCGAATGCCCGGTCCGGCGCGACGAAGACGTGCTCGACACGTGGTTTTCGTCGGGACTGTGGCCGCTCTCCACCCTCGGCTGGCCCAACGAATCGTCGCCCGAGCTCGCGGCCTTCTATCCGACCGATACACTGATCACGGCGCCGGAGATTCTATTCTTCTGGGTCGCGCGCATGATCATGCTGGGCTACGAGTTCATGGGTCAGGCGCCGTACCATTCGGTGTATCTGCACGGCACGGCGCGCGACACGCAGCATCGCAAGATGTCGAAGTCGCTGGGCAACGGGATTGATCCGCTGGACGTCGTGTCACTCTATGGCGCCGACGCGCTTCGCTGGACACTCATCGCCGGCATGGGGATGGGCGCCGACGTCATTCTCGATCCGAGCGACATCGACAAGTCGTTCGCGACCGGAAGGAATTTCGGCACCAAGCTCTGGAACATCGGACGCTTTTTGCTGGACCGCGTTGGCGACGACCCCGTGCAGCCGATCACCGGTCTCGATCAGACATCACTCACGCGAGCCGATCGCTGGATCCTCGCGCGTCTCGATGCGGCCATCGCCGAATGCGATCGCGCGCTTGGACCGCTGTGGCCCACGACGCCACATGATTCGCCGGACGGGCGCATTTGGCGCGACAACGAGCGGTACACCGGCTTGAAGTTGAACGAATACGCCGAAGCCGCGCGTCATTTCGTGTGGAATGAGCTGGCGGATTGGTATTTGGAATCTGTGAAGTCGCGGCTCGATATTCCGGGAGCGGACCGAGACGTGGCGCGGGCTGTGCTTGTTCATGCGTTCGACAATGCGTTGCGCCTGCTCCACCCTGTGGTTCCGTTTGTGACGGAATCGCTGTGGCAGCGGTTGCCCGGACGCGCGGACGACGAATTCCTCGTGCGCGCCACGTGGCCGGAACCGGCCAGCGACTCAGAGTCGGTCGCGGCGCGCGAGTTCGAGTTGGTGCGCGAAGCGGTGTTGGCGGCCCGTCAGATTCGCGGCGACAATGGTGTGCCGCCGGGCAAGTCGATCGAGGTCTTCATCAAACCGGCGTCGGCGGTGAATGGGCTGTTCGCCAGCGAAGCCGCGACGATCGGCCGGCTCACGCGCTCGACCGTGCACGTGAGTGATGCCACGCCGTCAGGCGCCGCGGCGCATGCCGTCATATCCGGCGGGACAGAAATCGTCATCCCGCTCGCCGGCTTGATCGACGTGGACAAGGAGTGCTCGAGGCTTCGCACCGAGGTGGCCGAGTTGGCCAAGCAGATCTCGGCGCGCGAAGGCCGGCTCAACAATGCGAAGTACGTCGAACGGGCACCGCCCGACGTGGTGGCCAACGACAGGGCGATTCTCGAAGAGATGAAGAACAAGCGCGAACAACTCGTCTTCAAGGTGCGATCATTATGCGGCGAGTGATCGCCTTGATGCTGCTCTGCGGCTGCGCCTCCGCTGGGGCGCCGCCGGGCGGAGCGGAGCGACATACGCCGCCAGAAATCGTCTCGATCTCCGTCGATTCGGGACAGACCAACGTCAAGGACAAGGCGGTAGAGTTTCGATTCGACGAAGTCGTCAGCGATCGCCCCGCCACCGGCGGCACGGGACTCGATCAGATTTTTCTGATCTCGCCCCGCGTTGGGTCGCCCGAAGTCTCGTGGCACCGGAGTCGCGTGACCGTGCGCCCACGCAAGGGCTTTCGGCCGAATACCGCGTATCGCATCACGATACTTCCCGGGTTGGTCGACTTGCGCGGCAATGCACGCAAGGACATGCAGACGCTCCTCTTCTCGACCGGCGCCAGCTTTCCGCAGTTCAGCATCCTCGGCCGAGTCTTTGATTGGGCCGCGCAGCGTCCGGCCGCCGGTGCATACATGGAAGCCGTGTCGCACCCGGACACCTCCATCGTGTATGTCACCGCAACGGACTCGGTCGGGCAATATGACCTTGGTCCGCTGCCGGCGGGCACCTACCTCTTGCGCGCGTTGATCGACCAGAACTCCAATCGCGTGCTCGACCGCAACGAGAAATGGGACACGCTCACCGTCCCCGTCATCAGCTTCACACCGACCATCGAGCTCGATGCCATCGAACGCGATACAACGCCGGCGTTCTTCGAAGGCGTATTGCCGCTCGACAGCCTCACGCTCCGTCTGACGTTCGACAAACCGCTCGATCCGCTCATTCAGCTGCAACCATCATTGTTCCGAATTCAGCGCGCCGATTCGTCGGAGTTGGTCATCACGCGCGTCCAATGGCAGGGCGCGTACGATCAGGCCCGCCAGGCGCAGATCGCCGATTCGTTGGCCAAGGCGGACACGACGCACAAAGTTGCGGCGGCACCACCGAGCGCCGTGCCCACGCCAGGCGGACAACGTCCAGCGCCGCCGCCGCCGAAGCCAAAGTCACCACCGCCGGATCGGGGCGTGGTTCTCACGCTCGCACCCGCGTCGGCAATGCGACCGACGTTGCACTACAACGTGTCGGCCCACGGGCTGCGAAACTTGTTGGGCAAGTCCCGCGATCTCAGCCGCGGCTTCACAGTGGCAAAGCCGGAGCCCAAGGACACGACGACCAAACGACCACCGACCGACTCGACGCGGCGCGTTCCGCCGCGGCCTCCGCGTTGACGCCGTGACCTCCGACGCGCGGCGCGCGCTCCCGAGCGTCACGCTCCTTCTCGACAGCGACGCGGTTCGCCCGTTGCTCGAACGCGCGCCCCGAGCGGTGGTCGTGGACGCGATTCGTCGCACCATCGACGCCGCCCGGTCCGCTCCCGCCGGCGCGCCGGCAAACGAGCGGGAGTGGGCGAGCGCAGTGGCGTCCGCCGTCGCGCGCGCTACGCGGCCGTCGTTGCGACGGGTACTCAACGGCACAGGCGTGGTATTGCACACCAACCTCGGCCGCGCGCCGCTCGCGCAATCCGCCATCGAGGCCATCGCTGCCGTGGCATCAGGATTCTCGAATCTCGAATATGACGTCGAGCGAGGCGAACGCGGATCTCGCTACACCCACTGCGCAGCGCTGCTCCGCGAGTTGACCGGCGCCGACGATGCACTCGTCGTCAACAATTGCGCGGCGGCGCTGGTCTTGTCGCTCAACACCGTCGCCGAGCAGCGCGACGCCATCGTGTCGCGCGGCGAGCTAATTGAGATCGGCGGAAGTTTTCGTATTCCGGAGATCATGGGCAAGAGCGGCGTGCGGTTGGTCGAGGTCGGAACGACCAATCGCACGCACGTGGACGACTATCGTCGCGCCGTCAGCGCCGAGACCGGCGTGATCGTCAAAGTGCATCGCAGCAACTTCGCGCTCACGGGATTCGTCGCCGAGGCGTCGCCGGCGGAGTTGAGCGCGTTCGCCGCGGAACGCGGCATTCCACTTCTTTACGATCTGGGCAGCGGATTGCTTGCATCACTCGACGAGTTTGGGTTGACGGGTGAACCAACGGTCCGCGATGCAGTCCGAGCGACGGGCGGCAAGGCGATTCTCACAATGAGCGGCGACAAGCTGCTCGGCGGTCCGCAGGCCGGACTCGTCCTCGGACCGCGCGACGCGCTCGACCGGATCCGGAAGAATCCGCTCACGCGCTCGTATCGCGTCGACAAGCTCACACTCGCTGCACTCGAAGCCACGTTGACGCTCTATCGCGATCCGATGCGCGCATTCCGCGACGTTCCGGTGCTCGCGCAGATCACGACTGACGTGGCGTCACTGCGCCGCCGCGCGCAGGAGATTGTGTCGACATACGGGCTGGCTCGCGTCGAGATCACGGACTCCGAGGCGAGCGTGGGCGGCGGTGCATTCCCCACGGCGCACATTCCATCCATCGCGCTGTCGATCGCGGGACCGGCGGACAAAATCGAACAGGGTTTGCGCGCCGGTGACCCGCCGCTCGTGTGCCGGATCGCCGACGGACGCGTGCTCATCGATCTGCGCACCATTTTCCCGGCCGACGACGCACTCGTTGCCGCCGCGTTGCAAGCGATCGTGCATTGACCGGTCGGGGCGCGGCATTCCTCGACCGGGACGGAACCATCATTCGCGACGCCAACTACGTTCGCGACCCGAGCGACGTCGAGCTGCTTCCCGGCGCGGCCGCGGCAGTTCGACGCTTGAACGAACGAAGCATCCCGGTGATCGTCGTGACGAACCAGTCGGGAATAGGTCGCGGTTTGTTGACGCTCGATGACTATGAAGCTGTGCGCGCAAAGCTCGATGCGCTGCTCGTTGCGGACAATGCCCACGTCACGGCGACGTACATGTGTCCGCATGCTCCCAACGTTGCCGACCCGTGTGACTGCCGCAAGCCGGGCCTCGGCATGTACAAGCAGGCGATCGGCGAACACGGGCTGGATGCCGCCGCGTCGGTGTTCATTGGCGACCGCTGGCGCGACGTTGTTCCAGCCGACGCCTTCGGCGGCCTCGGTATCATGCTCGACGTTGGTTCTACGCCGGCCGAGGATCGCGAACGAGCCGCGGCGGCGGGAATCCTCACTGCGACGTCGCTCGACGACGCGGTCAACCAATTTCTCTCAACGCTTCCGGCCTAGTGCCTTCAGCAATAACATCCGCCCGATGAGATCGCGCATCGCAGTGCTCGCCTCAGGTGGCGGCTCCAACCTTCAGGCGATCCTGGAGTACTTCGAGCAACGCGGAGAACGACGGAGCGGCGACGTGGCACTCGTGGCGAGCAGCCGCGAGACTGCCGGTGCGCTCGAGCGCGCCGAGCGTCGCTCGCTGCCGACCGCGGTTCTCGCCGGCGAGAAAACTCCGAACGGCGTGCCGCTCGCCGACGTCCTTGCCAAGCACGAGATCGACCTCATCGTGCTGGCGGGGTACCTTCAACTCGTTCCGACGGACGTCGTGGCGAGCTATCGCGGTCGAATCATCAACGTCCATCCGGCGTTGCTCCCGGCGTTTGGCGGTCCCGGGATGTACGGACAGCGCGTTCACCGTGCGGTCATCGAATCCGGCGCGTGCGTCACCGGCGTTACGGCGCATTTTGTCGACGAGGTCTACGATCACGGACGCATCATCACGCAGTGGCCCGTTCCGGTATTTGCCTCCGACGACTCGGTCACCCTCGCCGCTCGCGTGCTGCGCGTGGAGCACTTGGTGTATCCGCGCGTGGTGGACGCGGTCGCGGGTGGCCGCACGTCGCTGTCCAACTGCGCCATGTTGGGCAGCGACCTGCTCGTCGACACGCGGCCGTCGTTCACGCTTCTTCCGCATGAGGATTCTCGCCTTGCCGAGAATATCGAGCTCGCGCTGGGTTGTTAGGCTGACGCAGGTGCTGACCGTGCTGTCGCTGCCGCTCACGGTCGCGGCGCAGGACACCAGCGCGGTCGGCCCATACGCGCGCGCCGTCGCGACCTGGATTTCGCTCATCGCAACGCCGGGCTACGAACGGCTGGCCACGGATCGCATTCAGAACGCCGCGCCGGGATGGACGCGCGACAACATCGGCAACCTGATCAAACGCGTGGGCGAGGGATCTCCGCGACGCGTCGTCGCCTGCGCGATCGATGAAAGCGGCTACGCCGTCAGCTCGATCACCGACGACGGATATCTGCGCGTGCACATGAATGGCAACGCACGACATGTCGCGTTGTGGGATCAATACCATGAGGGACAGCGCGTCGTCATCGCCGCGGTTGATCGCGCGAATCCGGCGCGCACCAAGTATCTCCCGGGCGTCTTCGCCGTTCGGAGCAACCATCTCTGGCGACGCCGCGTCGCCGACGATGCGCCAACGTCGATCGAGAATCTCTGGATCGATGTTGGTGCGCGCACCCGTGCCGAGGCAGAGCGGATGGGAATCGCCGTCCTCGCCCCCGTGGTGCGCGATTGGCCCGAGTGGACGTTCAGCGACTACGTCGCGGGACCGGCGGCCGCGAATCGCGCGGGATGCGCGGCGATCGCCGCGGCCGCGTCGAGCAGCCGGCCGTCGAGCGGTGAGACGATCTACATCATCTCCACGCAGAAGTCGTTCAACTGGAGCGGGCTAACGTCGGCGATCGCGCGAATCGGACGAGTTGATTCCCTGTTCATCGTGGACCGAGAGACGGCCGGCGCGTCAGGTGCGGCGCAATCCGTTCGGGCGCCGTGGCCGGCGCTTCGCAGTCTCGATATCGGAGGCATTTCGGCGATTGGCGTCACCAACAGATTTTCGGGAACTCTCACGGAATCGATTCGCGAGAGCGATCTCGTTCACCTTCACAAAACGGTCGCGCTCGCCGCGGGACTCAACGGCTCCGCGCCGTTGCCGGTGCAAGTCGCGCACGGATGGACGGCCGCGCCGCCCTTTCTCGCTCGCGACTCGCTGTCTCGATACGCCGACATGCTCGGCAAGTTGTCCGACGTGTATTCGCTTTCGGGGAACGAAGCGCCCATGCGAGAGGCCGTGCGCCAAGCGCTGCCGGCGTGGGCGCGTGACTCCGCGGTCACCGACTCCGCGGGCAACCTCGTGCTCGCCATGGGTCCCGATCGCGACACCACGGTATTCGTCGCACACATGGACGAAATCGGATTCACGGTGGCGGGGATCGCGCGTGACGGCACAGTATCGCTCAGGTCGCGCGGAACATTCTTTCCATTTCTCTGGGAAGGACAAACCGCATTGCTCCACCGCCCTGATGATAAGATCGGAACGCGGAGCGGTCCGCTCGGGTGCGCCGCCTCGCGCGAGGGACCGCTGCGCGGCGTATTCGTGGCACGGGACAGTGCGGCGCAGCGAGAGCCCGTTGAGGTGACGGCGTGGTTCGGACTCGACTCCGCCGCCTTGGTCGCGGAGGGGGTGCATGTCGGTTCGCCACTCACCAGCTTCAAGTGTTCGGCGCGCTTTGGCGACGTTCGGATCAGCGCGCGCTCGATCGACGATCGCGCCGGTGTGACGTCGCTGCTCCTCGCATTAGAGGACTTTGATCGGACCGCGCTCGATCACAAGGTGATCTTTGCCTGGTCGGTACGCGAGGAAGGCGGACTGGAAGGCGCCAAGGCATTGGGGGCGGAGTTCGGCCCGTCCGTACACCGCGTGCATCCGATCGACACCTTCGTTTCCTCCGATTCTCCGCTGGAGAGTCGGCGGTTTGGGTACGCGCCGATCGGACTGGGGGCGGTCATGCGCGCCCTCGACAACTCGAGCGTGACGCCGCCCGATGAAATTGATCGCGTGCTCCGCATTGCGCGCGCGTCGGGAATCCCGCTGCAGTTCGGTCCAACGAACGGCGGCAACGACGGCTCCGAGTTGGCGCGCTACGGCGCGTTGGTCGTCGCACTTGCCTGGCCGCTTCGGTACAGCCACTCACCGGCGGAGGTGATGGATTTGCGCGACCTTCGCTCGCTCGCTCGCATTGTTGCCGCCGTGGCCAAGGCACCGACTCGACCGGCGCCGCATCTGTAGACCCGCACTCACGCCTTCTTCTCGCCCTCTCGCTCCCGCCCCGCATCCATGCCTCGCGCGCTTCTTTCCGTTTCAGATAAAACTGGTCTAATAGAGCTCGCCCGCGGCCTCGTCGAGCTCGAGTGGGAGCTCGTGTCGACCGGCGGCACCGCTCGCGCGTTGCGCGCCGCCGGCTTGACCGTGTCGGACGTCAGCGACATCACCGGATTCCCCGAGATGATGGACGGTCGCGTAAAGACCCTTCATCCGGCCGTCCATGGCGGACTGCTCGCCCGCCGCGACAACCCCGAGCACATGGCGGCGCTGGGGACGCACAACATCGCGCCGATCGATCTCGTCGCCGTGAATCTCTATCCGTTCCGCGAAACCGTCGCGCGAAAGAACGTGAGCGCCGAAGACGCGATCGAGAAGATCGACATCGGCGGACCGAGCATGCTTCGCTCCGCGGCAAAGAACTTTGAATCGGTGTGGGTCATGGTCGATCCAACCGACTACCCGAAGGTGCTGGCCGCCCTGCATGCCAAGGACGACGACACCGATCTGCGCCGATTGCTCGCCGGCAAAGTGTTTGCGCACACGGCCGCGTACGACGCGGCGATCGCCGCATGGTTCGCCACGCTGCGCGAGGACAAATTTCCGCAAACGATCGTGGTGTCGTTCGAGCGGGCGCAGTCGCTTCGCTACGGCGAGAATCCCGGACAGAGCGCGGCGTTTTATACCGAACGGGCCGGCGTTGGGTTGGCGGGACTCACGCAACGCGGCGGCAAGGAGCTGTCGTTCAACAACCTGCTCGACCTCGAAGGCGCGCTGCTCGCCGTCGATCCGTTCTCCGATCACACGGCCTGCGCGATCGTGAAGCACACCACACCGTGCGGCCTCGCGATCGGCGCAACCGCGGTCGAGGCATACAAGAAGGCGCTCGCCTGTGATCCCGTGTCGGCGTTCGGTTCAGTCATCGCGTTCACGGTGCCCGTGGATGACGCGACGGCCGATATCGTGTCGAGTCTGTTTGTGGAGTGCATCGTCGCACCGCAGTTCAGCGACGCCGCCGTGGAGATCCTGAGTCGAAAGAAGAATTTGCGCGTGCTCGAAGGCAAAGCCGCATGGGGACACAATAGTCTCGACTACAAACGTGTTCGCGGAGGCGTGCTCGTCCAGGAACGGGCACCAACGATCATCGACGACAGCGAGTGGAAGGTGGTGACGGCGCGCCAGCCAACACCCGAGGAATACACCGACATGCTATTTGCCTGGCGCGCGGTCGCTTCCGTCAAATCGAACGCGATTGTTTTGGTGCGAGACGGCGCGACGATCGGCATTGGCGCCGGCCAGATGTCGCGGGTCGACGCGGCGTTTCTCGCCGTGCACAAGGCCGAACTGGCCGGCAACGTCACTGCCGGCTCAATTCTCGGCTCAGACGCCTACTTCCCGTTCCGGGACGGAGTAGACCAGGCCGCGGAGGCGGGAGTGAAGGCGATCGTCCAGCCGGGCGGCTCGGTGCGGGACGCCGAAGTCATCGCGGCCGCCGACGAGCGCGGAATGACCATGGTCTGTACCGGAAAGCGACAGTTCCGGCACTAATGGATTGCCCTGGGCGCCCAGTGGCATAACCCTCTCTCATTCATCATCTTTCCTGTCTTCTACGCCCCGCCCGCATGAGCGGGGCGCTTGCTGTGCATCACCTTCCGGATCGCAATGGCGACCTCAACGACCACAGAGCTGGACTACCGACCGTCGTATCGCGCGGCACTCGTCGTTTCGCTGGTGACGTTGGTGCTGTACCTCGTCACCCTCGCACCGTCTACGGCGATGTGGGACACGAGCGAGTACATCGCGGCGGCATATACGCTCGGACTCCCGCATCCTCCGGGCAATCCGCTCTTCGTCATCGTCGGACGAGTCTTCTCGATCCTTCCGATCGCCAGCACGGTTGCCGTCCGCATCAACATTCTTGCGGCAATCTGCAGCGCAGTGTCCGCCGGCATGTGGTTTCTGACCACCGAGCGTGTGCTCGTCAGCTGGTTCCCCAATCGGTGGCACCGCATTCTCGGCGGCGCCGTCGCGGCGCTCATGGGTGCCACGGCGTTCACGGTGTGGAATCAGTCGGTCGTCAATGAAAAAGTGTACACGGTCTCGCTGGTCGGCATCGCGATCATCTCGTGGCTGATGATCCGCTGGTCCGACGAGCCCGACGGGCGGCGCGGCGATCGCATTCTCGTACTGGTCGCCTATCTGCTCGGACTCGGTTACGCGAACCACATGGCGGGAATGCTCGCGGCGCCGGCAGTCGGACTCGCCGTGTTGATCGTTCGACCGCGCACGATCTTCCGCTGGAAGCTGTTGCTCGCCTGTATCGCGATGCTGTTCTTCGGCCTCACGCCGTTCGCGACCCAGCCCATTCGCGCCGCCTACTTCCCCGCGATCAACGAAGGCGAGCCGACCGCGTGTCGCACCAAGCTCGAGCTCTCGTGCACGTTCTCCAAAGGCACGGCAGACGCATTCAGCTACAACTTCAATCGCGGCCAGTACGGCAAACCCGATCTGTCCGACCGCCAAGCGTCGTTCGGCGAACAGCTCGGCATGTATTGGTTGTACTTCAAGTGGCAGTGGGTGCGCGATGCGCACGGCGATCATCCGTTCGCGCAGGCGCTGCTCGCCGCGTCGTTCCTCGTGCTGGGCCTCATCGGCGGCTGGGTGCACTACCAGCGAGACCGCCGAAGTTTCTGGTATTTCGGCTCGCTCATGTTCACCATGACGCTGGTGCTGATCTACTACTTGAACTTCAAGCTCGGCGCGTCGCAGGATGCGGCATCTCAAGCGCCGCACGAGGTGCGTGATCGCGACTACTTCTTCCTGTGGAGCTTCTCGGCGTGGGGCGTGTGGTCGGCCCTCGGCCTGCTGTTCGTTTGGGAGTCGATCGCATCGATGTTCGGCACGGAGAGCACGAGGGTCGGTCGAGATACGGTGGTGTTTCCGAAGACCGACGGGTGGAAGCTGAGCTCTCCGGTGCTCCTGCTCGCCGTGGTGCCGCTATTCTCGAACTGGCATTGGGCGTCGCGCGCCGGCCATCGCGACACTGCCGATTTCGCCGCGGATTTGTTGAATTCCGTCGAGCCGTATGGCGTGCTCGTCACCGTCGGCGACAATGACACCTTCCCGCTGTGGTACGCGCAGGCGGTGGAAGGCATTCGGCGCGACGTCGTCATCGCGAACACGTCGCTCCTCAATACCGATTGGTACGTGCGCCAGATCATTCGTCGTCCCATCTACGACTATGATGAAGCCAAAGGACCAGCGATCTATCGCGGCCAAAAGTGGGTGAAGCCAACGACGTCGCCCATCCACATGACGATGATGGACGCCGACTCCGTCCCGGCGTACTACCCGCTGACCGCCCCCATGAGCTTCGCCGCGGGGTCCATCAAGGCGACGATCGATCCAAAGAATCTCGACCACGGCGTTCTGCAGCGCGCTGACCTGTTCGTGCTGCGCATGATTCAGGACGGATGGCCGCAACGTCCCGTCTATTTCGCCAGAACGTCCGGAGGATACGCCCGCTCGCTCGGGTTAGGCGAGAACGTGTTGACGCAGGGCTTGGCGTCCAAGCTCATTCCGGCGCCCGTCGGCTCACCGAAGGACACGGTGTACATCCAGGGCGACGGATGGCTCGACGTGGCGCGAAGCGACTCGCTATGGAAGGGTGTGTTCAAGGGACCGCAGTCGGTGCTGAACACGGGCGACTGGATTGACCGTCCGTCAGTCGGCATTCCGTATCTCTATGTCGCAACCGGGATCGAGTTGGCCGAGGCGCTGAAGCAACGGGGCGATTTGAACCGCGCGCGCGACGTGTTCGGCATGGCGAAGAAAATCGCCGGCGCTGTTCGTCTCGAGGAATTGGTGCGCGGCGCTGAAACGGAGTTCCAGGCGCCGATTGTCGGCGACACGGCGCGCAGCACGGTCCTCCCGGCAAAGCCGGCGGCGCCCCCGGCTCCGGCGGCGAAATCCAACACGCCCGCCAAGCCAAAGACGCCGTAGCATTGTAAGCGGTCGCTGGTCAAGCGAGACGAACGGGCGCCGACCTATCGTGTCGGCGCCCGTTTGCATTCCCATCCCCGTACCTTTGGTGCATGCCACTCGCTCGTGTTGCCGTCGTCCAAGCCGAGGTTGCGCCTGATCTCGAGAGCGGCATCGCCCGAACACGGGATCTGACGAGTGAAGCCGCGCGCGGCGGCGCAACGCTGATCGCGTTTCCCGAGACCTGGCTGCCGGGCTATCCGGCCTGGCTCGACGTGTCCCGTGACGTCGCGCTGTGGAATCATCCGCCGGTCAAGCGCGTGTTCGCCCGCATGGCGCGAGAGAGCGTTGTCGTGGAAGGAGAATCCGGCCTCGCATTGGGGGCGATCGCTCGCGAACACACCGTGACTCTCGTTGTGGGCGTCACCGAGCGCGTCGATGTTGGCGTTGGACGCGGAACACTGTACAACTCGCTTCTCACCTATGGGCCCGACGGCGCGCTGATCAATCATCATCGCAAGCTCGTGCCCACCTACACGGAACGGATGGTGTGGGGATCGGGCGACGCGCACGGTCTCGTGGCGGTCGCCACACCGTCAGGTCGGGTAGGCGGATTGATCTGCTGGGAACATTGGATGCCGCTCGCGCGGCAGGCGCTCCACGAATCCGGCGAAGACATTCACGTCGCCGCTTGGCCCACGGTGCACGAGATGCATCAGGTGGCAAGCCGGCACTACGCCTTCGAGGGGCGCTGCTTCGTCCTGGCCGCGGGGTCGCTCATGCGTGCCAGCGGGCTGCCCGATGAGCTCGAATCGCATCCGGATCGCGTCTCCTCTCCGGACCAATGGGTGCTTCGCGGCGGCAGCGCGATCATTGGACCGGATGGGTCCTACCTCGCCGGACCGGTGTTCAACGAGCCGTGTATACTCACTGCGGAATTGGACCTCGACCGCGTGCGGGAGGAATCCATGTCGCTCGATGTTGCGGGTCACTATCATCGCCCCGACAGCCTCGAGCTACGCGTAACACGGAGTCGTCGATGAGTCACGTCAAACCAGTGCATCCACATCCAGTGCGCACGCCATTCGCAAATCCGAAGCGCGCGCCGTGGCGTACTTATGTGTTCGCCGGAGCGATCGCGCTGCTCGCCATTGCCTGTAGCGACCCGAGCAAGCAAACTCCGGCTACGACATCGCAATCGAAAGGAGGAGGTTCCATGACCACGTTCACCAAGCCGAGCGACGCAGACCTGCAGCGGACACTCACGCCGATTCAATATCAAGTGACCCAGCACGAAGGGACCGAGCGTCCCTTCCAGAACGAATACTGGGACACCCACGAAGCCGGGATCTATGTCGACGTCGTGTCGGGCGAGGCACTCTTCAGCTCGTTGGACAAATTCGATTCCGGCACCGGATGGCCGAGCTTTACGAAGCCGCTCGTGCCGGAGAACGTGAAGACGAAGACTGATCGCAAGCTGCTCATGTCGCGCACAGAAGCCCGTTCGGCGCACGCGGATTCGCATCTTGGTCACGTCTTTGACGACGGGCCCAAGCCCACCGGGCTGCGCTACTGCATGAACTCGGCGTCGCTGCGCTTCATTCCGGCGGCGAAGCTCGCCGACGAAGGCTACGGTGAATTCGCGCATCTTTTTGCGAACGCCGGCAACAGCAAGTAAGACTCAACACGCTCTCAATCATAATTTTGTGAACATCGGCTTCGTCGGCGCGGGCGGGATTGGCAGCTTCTACAGTGGATTGTTGACCCGCGCCGGCCATGCCGTGCTACTCCTGGCGCGCGGCGAACACCTCGCCGCGATCCGAGCAAAGGGCCTCGAGGTGCGCACGCCGACCGAGGCCTTTAGCGTCGCCGTCAACGCCACCGACGATAGCACCGCGCTCGCCGACTGTGAGTATGTCTTCGTGGCGGTCAAAGGCTATTCATTGGCCGAAGTCGCGCCTACGCTCGTCGCCGCGGCGGCGAAGGGAGCCGCGATCATTCCGCTGCTCAACGGCGTCGCCATCCCGGAGCAGCTGATGGCGTTCGGCGTGCCCCGCACCGCGATCATAGGCGGATTGGCGACGGTGAGCCTGTTCCGCACGGCACCCGGACTCGTGGAGCAAAAGAGCCCGTTCAATCGCGTGGTGCTCGGCGAATTGAACAAGTCACACAGCGACCGAACGACGAGACTGATCGATGCGCTGGCCGCCGTCGGCGTCGAGGCGCGTGCGAGCGACGACATCATGCTCGACCTCTGGCGAAAATTCGCGTTCATCGTGCCGATCACCGTGGGCTGCGGTCTCTCTCGGCAGCCCGCCGGCCGCGTACTGGCGAATCCAAACGGGCGCGCGTTGTTTGCCGGCGCGCTGCGCGAAATTGTCGCGGTCAGCCGCACGACAGCATCTCCGCTGTCGGATGCCGACGAGGCACGCCTTCGTGACGAGCTGTTCGCGCTTCAGCCGTCGATGCGACCAAGCTTTCTCGTGGACCTGATGGCCGGCGGACGGACCGAGGTCGATTCGTTGGCCGGAACCGTCAGTCGCTTGGGGAAGGAGCACGGCGTGCCGACACCGATTCATGACGTGGCGACGGCGGCGTTCGAAGTCGCCAGTCAGCCAGCGGAGTAGTCGCCGCTACTTTCGCAGAGGGCGCGACAGAATGCTATCGTGCGTCGCGAGCGCGCGTTTGGGATTGAGCAGCGCATCCACGACGCCGATCGACGCGAAGAGCGGCAGAATCGATCCCGCCGGCAACGGCTGATACGCCGAGATATCGAGATCGGTATAGTTGAGCTGGAACAGCGCGATCGCCCTGGCCGAATCGAGCATTCTCTCATGGCGACGGAGATAGCGCGCCTGCGTTGCCGGCGACGACGGCAACGCGCCAACGGACGCCGACGTCCATCCGCCTTCCACCACCATGGTCGGAATCGAGCGTCCATTCGCGATTCGCGTGTAATAGTCGAGCGGAATCTGATCCGGATCCGAGTACACGAAGTACGGATACGACGAGATCGCAAGGACCGAGTTGAACGGAAAGTCGCGAAAGTCCGTCTCGGCGCCTTTGTACGCGGCCGGCGGCGGGCCCCACGCCACGTCAGCCTGAATGCTCACGTAGAGTTTCGGGAGCGTGCCTCCGATTGCCCGAACGTCGGCGGCGGCCGCGTTCGTCATCTGCACCAGGGCCGCGTACACCGGCGGCGCAATCTGTTCGCGAATGAGATTCGTTTCCGCCGCGAGCCCGAGATAGTCGGGTCGAACAATTGAGACGAGCGCCTGCACGTATTGCCGATACACCGCTTGCACCGCGGGCTCGGTGATGCTGCGCTTGAGTCGCACGAGACCGGGATCTTCGGCCGCGCGGTTCAGGCCGTCGGTTACGTCGACGGTGATCGTGAGCGGAAATCCTTTGCTGCGGTACAAGTTGGCGAGCGGAAGTTGCTCGGTGTTGACGTACGTCGCCGCTGTGACGCCACCGAGCAGCGCTTCGTACGGCACGCTCACGTGCATGATCGCGGCGTCGGCATGCTTCGACCACGCGTCGATGGTAGCGAGAACAGACTGCGTGGTCGGTTTGGGCGGATTCGCCGAAAAGCCCATGCGGAAGGTGCGCGACGGGAGCGCGGGGTTTGGCTGAACAGCGGCCGGCGACTCCTTGCACGACGCGACCATTGCCAGCACCGCGGTGAGGATCAAGCGCATGGTCTGCATGATACAATCGTTACGCGCCGCGACCATCTGTGGTTTCATAGGGTGTGGCGAGACCCGGCAGCGACAAGCCGCGGCAGATCCTGTCGCTCGTGACCAAACCGTCGATCAACTGTGACACACTGCGGGCGAAATGAGACGGTGGGCACAACGTGCGCCTCCTACCTTAGCGGCCTCTCTCACGCGGAATTGTCATGGCCACTGCATCGGCGCCCTCGCTCGTCAACGAGAAAATCGCGCGCGGACCAAGTCGACTGGGGATGCTGTCCTTTGTCGTTGTGCTCGCGTCCGGCATCGTGTTCGTCATGTGGCGTCTCGTCAGCGATCTGGCGACCGTACAAACCGGGTCGTGGCTCCCGTACCTCGGTCTCGCCGGGGCGCTCCTCATCGCTCTGGCGTTCGAGTTCGTGAACGGCTTTCACGATACGGCCAACGCGGTTGCGACAGTGATCTACACGCACGCCCTCGAGCCCAACGTTGCCGTCATGTGGTCGGGGACCTGGAACTTCATCGGCGTGCTCGTCTCGAGCGGGGCCGTGGCGTTTGGCATCATCTCGCTCCTGCCGGTCGAGCTGATCCTGCAGGTTGGGAGCCAAGCGGGTTTCGCGATGGTTTTCGCACTTCTGACCGCCGCGATCATCTGGAACCTCGGCACCTGGTATCTGGGATTGCCGGCGTCAAGCTCTCACACTCTGATCGGATCCATCATCGGCGTCGGCATCGCGAACCAACTGATGTCGGTGAAGACCGGCACGAGCGGCGTGGACTGGGCGCAGGCCTCCAACATCGGCAAGTCGCTCGTCATCTCGCCCCTCCTGGGATTCGGCGTCGCGGGACTGTTGCTGCTCGTCATGCGCGCGACGATTCGCGATCCGCGGCTCTACGAGGCGCCCAAAGGCAACGAGCCGCCACCGCTATGGATTCGTAGTCTCCTCATCCTCACATGCACGGGTGTCAGCTTCTTTCACGGGTCGAACGACGGTCAGAAGGGGATGGGACTCATCATGCTCATCCTCATCGGTATCGTGCCGACAGCGTACGCGCTCAATCATGCGGTTCCGGCGCGTCAGACGCCGGCGTTCATCGCCGTATCGCGCGGCACCGCGGCGGCGCTCGAGCACTACGTTACGCCCGGAACGAACATCGGGAACCCGCATGACGAGATCGCCGACTATGTGCGGACTCGCCAGTACAAGCCGTCGACAATGCTCGCCCTCAGGCAGATCACCAACGACATCGCGAACGAGCTGGCCATCTACACGGAGCTGTCAAAGGTGCCGCCGCAGAATGTCCGTAACTTTCGCAACGACATGTATCTCGTGAGCGAGTCGCTTCGGCTGATGAAGAAGAAAGGTGAGCCGGCGATTTCGGCCAGTGATTGGCTCGTGCTCGACGCCTACAAGAAGCAGGTCGACGGGGCGACCAAGTTCATCCCCACCTGGGTCAAGGTCGCGGTCGCGCTCGCGCTCGGGCTCGGCACGATGGTTGGCTGGAAGCGCATCGTGGTCACGGTGGGTGAGAAGATCGGCAAGGATCATCTCACGTATGCACAGGGTGCCGCCGCCGAGATCACGGCCATGGCGACTATTGGAGCGGCCGATCTTCTGGGGATGCCGGTCAGCACGACGCATGTGCTGTCGTCCGGCGTCGCGGGGACGATGGCGGCCAATCGCTCGGGGTTGCAATGGAACACCGTGCGAAATCTGCTGCTCGCGTGGGTGCTGACCCTCCCGATCTCGATCGGGCTGTCGGCGACGCTGTTCTGGGCGTTTCGGTCGTTCGCGGGCTGAGTAACGGGTAGCTACGCCACCCGGCCGGGCCTGGACAGATTCCGCTCTCCAAGTATCTTTCCTAAGACACTTGGATGAGCGGCATGCATGGCACTCCTCAAAGGAACGCTCGACGTCCTGGTCCTCAAGGCGCTCTCCTGGGGACCGATGCACGGATTCGAGATTACGAGTTGGCTCGAAGAACGGTCGGGCGGACACCTGGATGTGGTGGACGCCGCGCTGCTGCAGGCGCTGCATCGCATGGAGGAGCGCTCGCTCATCGCGGCCGAGTGGGGCGTCACGCCGAACAACCGTCGCGCGCGATACTACAAGCTCACGGCGACGGGCCGCGCCTCGCTGCGCGCTGAGTCGGGCGCGCTCCTCGACCACATGACGGCGCTTGCCGTGGTGCTCACCGCCAAGACGCTCGAGCCATGACGCGAATGCCACTGCCCGGCCGTGGAATTCGCGCGGGAGTTCGGTGTCTGTTCCGCCTTCCGGTGCGCACCGCCGCCATGGCGCGCGACGCGCATCGACCCGATGGAAGCGTTACGAGAACTGTGAACTCGAGGCGATGCGCCTTCGACCGTGATCTTCGCGGCGGCGCTCTCGATGTCGCACAGGTCGTTGGGCGTGAGCTCGACGTCGGCGGAAGCACCCTCTCGACTTGGTCGAGTACGACTGCCTCAAGTGGCACCGACGGCAGGCGCGCCGCGGTGGGAGTTCACCGAGAACGGGCGCGCGTGCTCTGTCGCCGTTCCAGCGCGCGTGCTCTCCAACGACCAGCGCTCAGTATCCGGCTCGCACGCGCTGGCGGCGGGGTTGACCATGCCTTCCGAGGACCGCGTACGCGACACCGTGGCATGTGGAGCGCTCGTGCCGGTGCTCGAAGAGTTCTCGACGCCCTTCCCGGCGTGCCACCTCTATTGCCCGCAGCGGAGGCACTCTGGCGGCGACCGATTCTGGTGGGCCGCCCGTCGCGGCGGTAGAATCTTCCCACACCCTACCATCGCGGAGTTATCTCGTGAGATCCACGTCACTATTGGCCGCAGGCTGCGGCCTTGCGGCTCTGTTCGGCGGAACGGCGCACGCCCAAGGCGGCGCCGCCGCTGCCGACACGGCATACAACCCGGTTCAGACGCTGGTCGATCGACTCGACCTCGAGAAATACAAGAACACTATCAAGGGCCTCGCAAAGTTTGGCGACCGGCGCCAGGGCACCAAACGGAACCGCGACGCCGTAGATTGGATCGAGGCACAACTCAAGAGCTACGGCTGCCAAAACGTTGAACGCATCACGTACCAGTACAATCCGGCTCCGCCGGCAGCCGGTCGAGGAGGCGCGGGGCGCGGGGGGCGGCCCCCCGTCACGTCACCAAACGGTCGCGGCCGCGCCGGGAACGGACCGGGCGGCAGCCGCATTTTCAGCGACATGCGTGAGCACGGCGTGAACAACGATTCGCTTGCGCAGCCCGATCCGGCGATCCGCGCCGTCAACATGGAGCCGACCACGCCGGGCGAACGCCAGGAAGTGATCTGCATGAAGGTCGGCACGAAGTACCCGAACGAGATGTACATCGTCGGCGGCCACATGGACGGCATCGGCTGGGGCCAGGCGGTCAACGACGACGCGTCAGGCTCGGCGATCGTGATGGAGTTGGCGCGGATCTTCTCCATGCCCGACGTGCAGACGGAGCGCTCCATTCGCTTCGCCCTCTGGAACAACGAGGAGACAGGGCTCAACGGCGCACATGCGTACGCCGACCAGCGCGGGCCGATGCAGGGGAAAGAGAGTCCCGCCGGATCGGGCAAATTCCCTGAGCCCAAGTGGCTCGGCATGATCCAGCACGACATGATGATGGTGGATCACGGGCCGCCGACGGCCGACGGCAAGCTTTCGCCCGAGCAGCGCGTCGACGCCGACATCAACATCGAGTTCGCGAGCACGTCGAAATTCGCCGACGACGCGATGAAGTTGGCGTTCTACTGGCGTGGGGCGAACGAGAAGTACGCCACACACTATCCCGCGGCGGTCGGACCGCACATGAGCAACACCGATTCGGATCCGTTCAAGGATCTCGTCCCCTCGCTCAGCCTTCGCGAGAATGAGCGCGGCTCGCAGATCGGTGGCAACTGGGATCCGACGCACCATCAACCGATCGATGTGCTGACGACGTTCACCGACAAGGACTTCATGCTCGGATTGACATCCGCACAGACGACGTTGGGCGCGGTCGGCCAACTGACCGCGGTGACCGTTCGAAAGTAGAAGGCTCGCCGCGCGGCTCGGTGATTGTTCGTGCGCGGCCGGCAAGTCGAGCGGCCGCGTTGCGCCCGCCGTACACCGCGACGATCTTTGAAGACTGGGAGGGCTGGCAGAATGGCTATTGCACCAGTCTTGAAAACTGGCGTCCGCAAGGACTTGGGGGTTCGAATCCCTCGCCCTCCGTTG
>JBDUEJ010000085.1:0-20550 GCA_040002475.1 bacterium
AACGTGAACGCCGGCCAATTCGCAGCCGACCTCGGCGGGAGCTCTTGCCGTTCCGACGACGACTGGCGGTGTTAGCGTCGTGTCCTTCGGTGGCACGATCACGTTCGGCGGGAGTCGCCGCGCCGTGGGCGATTTTCTCGTCGCGCACGGTTGGAAGCAGACCATCGCGTCGGCGCCAGGCATGAACAGCACGGCACTGTACTGGGGGACTGTCAGCGGGGTCTCGCGGAGGTCGTGGCCCTGTTCGACAACGCGCTGGGCCGCGACCGGTTCGTCGACTTGGCCGTCAACGTCCGGTCGCGACCGACAGCGCGGTGCGAACAACCTTCGTGTGGGAATATCGGCGCATGGTCAGGTTGCCCGCGGCAACAGATCGCCGCACGCGTAGAATTAGAGTTTCCCAATGATCTGGACATGGGCGTGTCGCCCGAGACGACTTGCCAGTTACTCGTCGTGAACGACGTCGACCGGTTGCTGTCCGTCATGCCAGACGTCTAATCGCTCTATCGGCGCGCCAGCTCCGTGATCTGAATCAGATTGCCGCAGGTGTCGTTCAGCATGGCGATGATTGAGGCGGTCACGTCGGTAGGCGGCATGGTGA
Organism: bacterium; assembly: GCA_040002475.1. Taxonomy (GTDB): domain Bacteria; phylum Gemmatimonadota; class Gemmatimonadetes; order Gemmatimonadales; family Gemmatimonadaceae; genus JAQBQB01. The sequence continues at coordinate 602 of JBDUEJ010000085.1, forward strand.
ACTCACCGCCGCCGGCCTTGATCCGCTCGTAGTCGGCTTTGACGTCATCGGTGAAGAACATGGCGGCGGGCTGGTTCTGCTGAAACATGGCTTGCTGGTATGTCTTGGCCGCCGGATTGTTGTTGAGCGCCAGCTGCAGCTCCGTGCCGTTCGGGTCGTCGGCCGAGGTCACGGTGAGCCAACGATACGGTCCCTGACTGAAATCGGCTTTCTTGGCAAAGCCCAGCACTTCCGTATAGAAGCGCAGCGCCTTTTCTTGGTCGTCCACATAGACGTTCGTCAGCTTGATCTTCATTGTATTCTCTCTGGTTTGTAGGGTTCGCGTTCGTGCGTGATTCTGTGTCGCGTCACTCCCTTGACGGAACCCGACGGAAAAATGTGACAGGTGCATGATGGCTGCTACTGTGCCACCGCGAGCCGTCACATTTCCGGCGCGGCATACGTCAATGGCGTGGGGAGACCATAGGAGACTGTATGATCGACGAGCATGAGCTGTTGGCCAGACGCTTCGAGGCGGATCGCGCACACCTCCGCGGCGTCGCCTATCGAATGCTCGGCTCGGTGGCCGAGGCGGATGACGCCGTGCAGGAGGCGTGGCTCCGGCTGAGCCGCGAGCGCGACATGGAGGTGGCCAATCTCACAGGGTGGCTGACGACCGTCGTATCGCGAGTGTGCCTGGACATGCTGCGGTCGCGCGACTCTCGTCGGGAAGACTCGTTCGATGCCGCAGCGATCGAAATCCCGAGTCACGCCGGCGTTTCGCCGAGCAATCCGGCGGATGAGGTCGTGCTGGCCGAGTCGGTAGGTCTCGCGGTGCTCGTGGTGCTCAACTCGCTCGCACCGGCCGAGCGACTGGCGTTCGTGCTGCACGATATGTTCGCAATGTCATTCGACGACATTGCACCAATCGTCGGAAAGTCGCCGGCCGCGGCGCGGCAGTTGGCGAGCCGTGCCCGTCGCCGCGTTCGTGGCGAAGGGCCGCGCGTGGGTGGCGACGTCCCCGATCAGGTGCGCGTCGTCGACGCGTTTGTCGCGGCCCTGCGCGCCGGCGATTTCGAAGGGTTGATCGCCGTCCTCGATCCGGACTTCGTCATGCGCGCCGACGCGTTCGTCGGCAAAGCCGGCACGGCGACCGAGGTCCGCGGTCCGGAAACCTGGGCGCGCGGCGCGGTTCGCTATGGGCAGTTGGTGCGCTTCGCACAACCCGCACTCATCAACGGCGCGGTTGGTCTCGTGGTTGCGCCGCACGGCAAGCTCGATCGTGTGCTCACCTTCGCAATCGCAAACGGGAAAGTCGCGTCGATCGATCTCATTGCCGACCCCGATCGCTTGCGGCAGCTCACCATCAACATCATTTCGCGAGACACACGTTCGGCCGGCCAGTGATGCAGGCCTACCGGAAGGCGCTATCGCGGCGGCCGGACGGTCGGCGGCCTGGGCGCGGCAGGCGGGAGGCCGTACACAGCGCGCGCGATGTTGCCGGCGAGCACGTTCGGGCTCTGGCTGTCGTAGTTCGTGAACACCACCACGCTCAGGGTGTCGGCGGGAAAGTAGTACTCCATCGTCGCGAAGCCCGGAATGCCGCCGCTGTGATTGATGAATGCGTGGCCGGACATCTCGCCGGGTACGAGGCCAAAGCCGTAATTGATCTTCTGCCCGTTGTTCAACGTCGCCGCCGTTGACATCAGCGCGAGCGATCCCGGTGAGACGACCTTACCGCCCGCGAGCGCACGCTCCCACATCGCGAGGTCTCCGACCGTCGAGCAGAGGGCTCCGGCCGCGAACGGTTGCGTGAGGCTCAGGTAGGTCGCCGGCTTCACGTTGTTGCTGTCCTTGGAGTAGCCCGCCGCGAACGCCGGATCGGTGGGATGCGACGGACAATAGCTCGTGTGCGTGAGCCCGAGCGGCTTGAACATCTCGGTCTCGAGGAACTTCGCGTACGATGTGCCACTCACCTTCTCGATCACCATGCCGAGGAGGACATAGCCCGAGTTGTCGTATTTGTATCGCGTGCCGGGCGCGAAATCGAACGTGTCCTTCGCGACAAATCCCATGATGCTGTCGGGCCTCAGATCCTCGGCCCAATGTGGCTGCCACGCCGGAACCTCGGTGTACGAACGGATGCCGGAGGTATGCGTGAGCAGCTGCCGAATGGTGACGCGATGCCCGTGCAGCGGGATTTGGGGCAGATATTTCGCCAGGTCGTCGTCGATCGAGAGCTGGTGCCGGTCGACGAGCCGCATGATCGCGGCGGACGTGAATTGCTTTGTGATCGACCCGATATCGTAGATCGTCGCGGGCGTCGCCGGCCTGTTCTTCGCGCGGTCGGCGAGCCCGAAGCCCGCCACGAGAATGGTGTCGCGCGCGCGAATCACGGCCACGCTGGCTCCCGGCGCGTGCGAGTCGGCGAGGTAGGCGGTGACGAGCGAATCGATTCGCGTCACGAGGACGGCCTTGTCGGCGGCGGAGCTCTGTGCGTGAACGGCGCCGGCGGAAACAAGCGCGACAACGAGCGCGGCGATCGCGAGGCGGGCGGGTCGGAGCATGGCGGCGATCCTTGCGTCCAAGAGTGGTATACCAAAACCATGTCTAGCATGGCACGCGGCCGCTCCGGCTTCAGCCCCCGATCTTCCTATTCCGTTCCACGTGACGACCCGGCTCCCGATCGATTTCCGCGCGGTGGCAAGGAAGTTGAACCATTCACGCCAAACTCAACCGGATCCATCATGACTCGGCACATCAGAAAGGCAGCCTGCATCTCGCTCTCCATCGCGCTCGCGACCCTTCCCGCCCTCGCCCGCGCGCAGGTCGGCGCGTCGATCGGCGGAGGCGTCGGCATCGCCGGCAGCACCGATCAGTCGTTGTCCGACGGCCAGTCGGGCTGGGTGATCAACGGCCAAATCACCACGTCGCTGACGCCGCTCCTCAAGGTCGGCGGCGAGGTCGACCATCTCCATCATACGGGCGCCAACGCGACCTTCGGCACCGCGATCGCCGAGCTCTCGGTGCCGGTGGTGCCGTTCTACATCAAGGCCGGCGCCGGATATGGCAAAGCCGAGGTCAACGACGGGGGCGGCTCCGTCAGCGGCTTTGCGCTGCAGTTGGGCGCGGGATACAAGATCGGGCTGCCTGGCTCACCGATCGGGTTGGCGGTGTTCGGCAACGCCTATTTCGCGCATGGCTCGTCGCGCTACGCGCAGATGGTGGATGCCGGCCTTGCGTTTCGGTTGTGATTAAACTCTTATCGCGGCAATTTTTTGGGCGAGCATCATTGAGATGTTGGCCTCCGTCAAGATCGTGGTGATCCGCTGCAATCGCACCTCCCGTCTCTTAGGGACCGAATCGCCACCCAATTGGTTGTAGACCCGAAAGAAGGGCCGATGATCAGGCGGTGAGCCCTTCTTCCGCCAACCAGTCGTTGACCGCGCTTGGCATCCGTCACGATCGTCTCGATCCGCGGCAACCCACCATCCGGCTCTTACATACCGAATTATTGCAACGCTGGACCGCCGACTGAGAAAACGCTCTGGTGCGGATTAGCGGATAGCTTCGGACTCTTCCGACGTCGCCTGGATATTCGCCCCCCGCGTGGAGATACCAACGCTCGAAGTCGGGACGAAGACGAGGGTGACCTCGAGATGTTGCGTCTCGGCCGTCGTGCACGAGCACCGACCGCCCTCGCGCCCATTCACGATGAGCGTCATCTGCTTGCTCGCAAAGCCCTCCCGTCCAATCACCAAGTGATAGGTGCCCGGGCCTTGGCCCACAATGCATCCGTCGAACGAGCAGTCCGTCGTACGGAGCACCGCACCGGCTTCGTCGGTCTCGCGAACAAAGCCGTTCAGCGGAAGGCCCGTTGCCGATTTGATCGCGACCGTGAATGCCGCGGGAAACGCACACGGAGGCACGATACACGGACCGTCGCCGCCGCAGCCGACTGCGCCGGCGATGACCAGCAGTTTGTTCAGAGTTTTCATAGTACTCCTCGGGCGAGACGGCGAGCGGTCGAGCGCGCTTGCTCCCCACATTGGCGCAAGGCGTTGTCGTGCCTGGCCAAACCACGTTGAACTCGCGGTGGTCACCCTTGGCGTCGTGACCGCGACCGTTGCCTGCGTCCCCCCACTCATCGTGCTTAGGAGACTTCGTTTGGCAGCCGTCATGGCCGTGTCGGTCCGCGGCACTATCCCCGCTTTCCTCGTGGAACCAATATTTTGGTGCCCCTCTTTCGAGCGAGCCATGCATAGACCGCGGTTGGGCTTTTCCGAGATGTTCAACATGAGCTTCGGGTTTCTCGGCATCCAGTTCGGCTGGGGCCTTCAGCTCGCGAACATGTCGGCGGTGTACGAGCGCCTCGGCGCGCGCCCGGACCAGGTCCCGCTCCTCTGGCTCGCCGCGCCAATGACAGGTCTGCTCGTTCAGCCAATCATCGGCGCGCTGAGCGATCGGACGTGGGGACGGTTGGGACGCCGCCGTCCGTATTTCCTCACCGGCGCCATTCTCGCGTCGATCGCATTGTTTTTGATGCCCACGTCGACGACGCTCTGGATGGCGGCGACGTTGCTCTGGGTGCTCGACGCATCGATCAACATCTCGATGGAGCCGTTTCGCGCGTTCGTGGCGGACAAGCTCCACACGACGCAGCGAACCGCCGGCTTCGTGATGCAGTCGTTTTTCATTGGCGTTGGAGCGAGCATGGCAAACGCTCTGCCGCTCGCGTTCAGCCGGATGGGCGTGACCGGCAACACCGCGAGCGGCATTCCCCTGTCCGTGAAGTACTCGTTTCAGGTGGGCGCGGTCGTCTTTCTCCTCGCCGTCCTCTGGACGGTCATCACCACATCGGAGTTTCCGCCGGAGGACCTGGCGGCGTTCGAGCTGGCGCGGCGCAATAGGCGCGGCATCGGGGCGCTGGTAAAGGAGATCGCCGCATCGATCAAAGACATGCCGGCGACGATGCGTCAGCTCGGCGTCGTCCAGCTCTTCACGTGGTTCGGACTCTTTTGCATGTGGCTCTTCTTCGTGCCCGCCACCGCGAGACACGTGTTCGGCGCCACCGATCCCAACTCGGCGCTCTACACGCAGGGAGTCGAATGGGGCGGCTTCGCGTTCGCCTTCTACTCCATCACATGCTTCGTCGTCGCGCTCGCACTCCCGAGGCTTTCGGCGGCCACCAGCCGCAAAACGGTGCACGCCGGCGCGCTGTTGTGCGGCGCGGCGGGACTGCTCTCGGTGTATCTCATTCACGACAAGTATGTGCTGTTGCTCAGCATGGTCGGCGTTGGGATCGCGTGGGCGTCGATCCTTTCAATGCCATACGCAATGCTGTCCGCCGCGCTTCCGCCGAGCCGCATCGGCGTGTACATGGGGATCTTCAACTTCTTCATCGTGATCCCGGAGATCGTGGCGGCGCTGGCCTTCGGACCGCTCATCCGGTTGGCGTTCGGCGAAAACAATCCCAACGCGCCGCTATACGTCGTCCTCTGCGGAGGCGCGTTTCTCATCGCCGCGGCCGTGGCGGTTACGGCGGTGCAGGACGTGGGCTCGAGTTTGGCCGACCCCGCCTGACTCTTCACGACACCGCAGCTAATACTACGTACGATCAATACTCATTCGCATGTACTCGAGGGCCGTCCACACGTTCGCCTGCGACCATAGCAGCGGCACCGACTTGCTCGTCTGCGTGCGGCCGCCCTCCTGGTAGTACAACTCCGCGCACTGATACGCCTGGCACCGCGGCGGGTTCGCGTCGGTGATTTGTCGTAGCGCGCGATTGAGGTGTTCCGTTTGCCCGGCCAGGTCCGCGGCGCGGCCGCTCTGCAAGTAGCGCCTCGCGTGCCAAATGGAAATGATGGGGTCGAAGAGGCACCACTCAGCCTCGTGGTCGCCGGGCCCGAGCAGCGCGTTCCGCGAGGCGATGTCGTCGCTGTAGTCGCGCGTCGGATCGTCGCCCAGCGCGGCCATCTTCCGTTCATAGTCGGTGCAGTAGAACGAATCGCCCGGGTAGCGCCGGATGCCGATCGGTCCCGTCAGGTGCTCACGCGTCCGTTGGACAATCGCGTCGGCCATGGCGTCATTCACCGCGTTGAATGGGTAAATGAGGAACAGCAGCGCGGCGTCGTATTGGCGCGCCTTGCGCAGGTCGGGCTGGACACACTCGGCGGGCAGGATGCGCAGCAAGGCCGCCTCGCCGTTGGCGATCAATGTGTTGAGCGAGTCCCCGAACCCTGCCGCGGCCCGGAGGCGCTCGCCAGCCGTCGCCGCCCAGTCCCGCAGACTCCGCAGTCCGGCGACCACCACGCCGATGCTCGACGCAGACACCTTTCGCGCTTCCTCCCAGTGACCGCTGTCTTCGTCCTCCCAGTAGCGGATCGCGCCGAGATAGTTCACGAACCGGCCGATGGTCTCGATGTCCCACTCGACGTCTGGGATTGCGCGAGCAACGGCCAAGCCGGCGTAGATCCAGAGGAACGCCCCGAGGGCATCATTCTGAGCGTGCGACCACTGCTGCGGCAGGAGACTGCCGTCGTCGCCGTTGAAGCGCACGTGGGGCCGCAACATCACGTCCGTGTCCTTCACGCTTGGATCGGCGATGATGGCGTCGAATCGCGCGGCCTGCGCGGCGAAGACCTTTGCTAGTTCTTTGACGGCGGCGACCGCCGTCGGCGTTTGGCCGTTGACGTGGTGGGCCCAGGCCACATGCACGTTGTCCCGGACCCACACGGCGTGGTAGTTCGTGCCGGCGGAATAATCGGTGGTGACGGCCGCCGAGAACAGCCCTGACGCGAGCGGTGTGATCGCGAGCGTCCGCTCTTCCCGCAGTCGATGGACCACCGCGGCGAGCGTGTCCGGCGCGTAGGATTCCTGCAATAGTTCGCGAAGCGATTCTGGGGGAGGCATGAACACCCTTTGGAACACCTGATGGAGTTCGCGTCCAGCTTCTTGTCCCGGTCGCCGGGAATCCGCACCTTGAAGGATAGTTGATTCTGACTCACATCACACCGCGGATCATGGACGGAACGCCAATCACTCGACTTGCCGCGATCGACTACGCCGTCATGGCCGCGTACTTCCTTGCGGTCCTCGGCGTGGGCTTCGCCCTCAAGCGATTCATGCGAACGAGCACCGATTTTTTTCTCTCGGGTCGTTCGTTGCCGCCGTGGGTGACCGGCCTCGCATTCATTTCGGCGAATCTCGGTGCGCAGGAAGTCATCGGGATGGGAGCGTCGGGCGCGAAGTACGGGATTGCCACCAGCCACTTCTACTGGATCGGCGCCATTCCCGCGATGGTCTTCGTCGGACTGTTCATGATGCCGTTCTACTATGGCTCACGAGCTCGCTCCGTCCCCGAATACCTGAAGCTCCGCTTTGACGAGAAGACGCGCACGTTCAACGCCATCTCCTTTGCGGTGATGACGGTGTTCTCCTCCGGCGTCTCCATGTATGCCATGGGGAAGCTGTTCCACGTGCTGCTCGGCTGGAGCTTCGACGTGAGCGTACTCGTATCGGCCGTGATCGTGCTCGGCTACGTGACGCTCGGGGGGCTCACGAGTGCGATTTACAATGAGGTGCTGCAGTTTTTTCTCATCGTCTTCGGCTTCGCGCCGCTGGTGTTTCTCGGTCTCCGCTCCGTCGGCGGCTGGAACGGGCTGACGGCGCGATTGGCGGAGGCATCGACGGCCCGGGGCCTTCCGGCCGACGCGTACACGCATGCGTGGCGCAACATGGGCGACGCCGCGAGCAACCCGATCGGCGTGGAGTGGTTCGGCCTGGTCGCCGGGCTGGGTTTCGTGCTGTCGTTTGGCTATTGGTGCACGGACTTTCTCGTCGTGCAGCGAGCCATGGCGGCCAACTCGATGACCGGAGCGCGACGGACACCGCTCATCGCCGCCTTCCCGAAAATGCTCTTTCCATTTCTCGTCATTCTGCCGGGCATGATCGCACTCGCGCTCACCACGGGAACGGGCGCGGGCGTCATCCCCGCAAAGCTGGCCGCCACGGGCGGACCTCTCATCGACGGGGCCGGCCGAGTTGTGCTCGACTATGACCTCGCCACGCCAATGCTGCTCGTGCGGCTCTTTCCGTCGGGGCTCCTCGGGCTCGGCCTCACGGCGCTGCTGGCGTCGTTCATGGCCGGCATGGCCGGCAACGTGACGGCGTTCAACACCGTGTGGACCTACGACATCTATCAGAGCCACATCAGGCCCGGGGCGTCGGACGAGCACTACCTCAAAACGGGGCGCATCGCCACGGTCGCCGGCATCATTCTGTCGGTGGGGGCCGCCTACGTGGCGGGCGCGTTCAACAACATCATGGACTTGCTACAATTGGTATTCGCGTTCGTGAATGCTCCGTTGTTTGCCACGTTCGCGCTCGGAATGTTTTGGCGCCGAACAACGGGGCACGGCGCGTTCGCGGGGCTCCTGAGCGGAACGATCGCTGCCGCGGTGCATCACGGATTGACACTGCCGCGCGGCGCGGTCGCCGGGGTGAAGGGTGGCTATCTGGGTCTCGTTCACGTATTCCCCAGCGAGCTCGCTCAGACGTTCTGGACGGCGATTGTCGCGTGGACCGTGTGCTTCGTGGTGACCCTGGTGGTCAGCGTTGCGACGCGCCCGCGCCCCGACGGCGAGTTGGTCGGGTTGGTGTATTCGCTCACTCCGCGTCCCCCGGCCGAGAAGCTTCCTCTCCTGAAACGTCCATGGTTCCTCGCCGCGGTGATTCTCGCCGCGACCGTTGGCTTGAACTTTGTCTTTGCCTGAGGCGTCCTCATGACTGAAAGCGTGGGGCTCGACATTCGTGCACCGATCGGCGGCCTGTTCAGCGTGCTCGGACTGATGCTCGCCGGCTACGGCGCGTTCGCCGGAGCGCCAACCCCAACAGACATCAACATCGATCTCTGGTGGGGTTTGGTGATGCTCGTGTTCGGCATCAGCCTGCTGATTTTCGCCCGCCGGGCGATGAAGCAAACGGACGCGCCCTGATCACCGCATGAGACGAAGGCGAATTGCTTGTCCGCCCCCAGGGGCCAGCGAAACGTGCAGTAGTGTCTTGGAAGTCACCGCGCGCCGCGTGATGGTGACCGGCAGCGGATTGTCGAACCAATTCGCGCCGGCGCCGTCGGCGTAGATCTCCGCGGTGTATTGCTTCCCCGGCGTCAGAAAGGAAAGTGAAACGTCGAGCGTGCGCGCCGACTCGTCGGTGATGGCGCCGATGAACCAGTCTTGTCCGCCGCGCTGCCGGCGCGCGACCGCCACATAGTCTCCGATCCGTCCGTCCAGCACACGGGTCGTGTCCCAGTCAACCGCGACGTCGCGAATGAACTGGAACTCGGGATGACCGGCGTAGTTCTCGGGGAGATCCGCCGCCATCTGCAGCGGCGAGTAGAGCACAACGTAGAGCGCAAGCTGTTTGGCGAGCGTGGTCCGCGGCCGCGGTTCGTCCAGTCGGCGCGGCTTTCCGTTGGCGCTCTTGAGCAACAGGTCGAAGATGCCGGGTGTGAAGTCCATTGGGCCGGCGAGCAGGCGCGTGAAGAACAGAATGGTCTCGTGCTCAGGCGGGTTGCCGCCGTCGCCGCTCCACGCATTGTATTCCTGTCCGCGCGCGCCTTCGCGGCTCATCATGTTCGGATACGTCCGACGCTCGCCCGTGTCGTGCATCGGCTCGTGTGCGTCGACCATGATGCCGTCCTTGGCCGCGAGCTCGATCACCTTCCGATAGTGGTTGACCATCGTCTGCGAGTAATGCGAGTCGCCCGAACTGATCATGTCGGTGACGTACCCGGATTTGATCGCGTCGACGCCGAGCGAATGGTAGAGGGCGAACGCGGTGTCCATCTGGCGTTCATAGTTTTCAATGCCGCCCGACGTCTCGTTGTGGACGATGAGGTGCACGCCTTTCTGCTTCGCGTACGCGGCGACCGCCGGAAGATCGTAGTCTGGATAGGCCGTCGTGAACGAAAACGCGTTGCGGTTGGCGATCCAGTCGCCATCCCAGCCGGTGTTCCATCCTTCCACGAGCACGCCGCCAATCCTATTTGCCGCCGCGAAGTCGATGTACCGGCGGGCATTGGCGGTCGTCGCGCCGTGCATGGGGCCCGAGGCCCACGTCATCGTGCCAATGTGCATGCCCCACCAAATGCCCACGAACTTCATCGGATGGATCCAGTCCGTGCTCGCCAGCACGCTCGGCGGATTCAGGTTCAAGCCGAGCACGGATGGCGCGAGATCGGTCGCGCGGTCGGCCAATTGAATGGTTCGCCACGGCGTGACGAACGGTGCGTGACCCCGCACCTTGACGCCATCGGCGAGCGGGGCGAGCGCCGCCCGCAACGTCCGCCCTTCCATCCGCGGACCGCTCAGGAACATGCGCGCGTAGTCAACGAGGTTCGCCTCATGGATGACCATGAACGTGCGTCCGTCGCGCGACTCCATCGTCAACGGCGTCTGCACGCTGTCGAGTGTGCTCACCGGCCCCGACGAGTACAGCTCCTCGGACCGGTCCTTGCGCGGCCAGTTGGATGGAATCCACCAGGCGCGCGAGTTGTCCGCCAGCGCGAACTCCGTCAACTCATCAGAGATCTCGAACGCCCCGATACCTGGCTGTGCCGGGACCTCGTAACGAAAGCCAACGCCGTCGTCGAACGCGCGCACGCGGACCGTGAACCGGCGCTTCGGCGCCGACGACTCCACCACGCCCACGGCCAATTCGTTGTAGTGATCGCGAACGCGAGCCACTTCGCCCCACGGCTGCGTCCACCACTCGTCGTGCGCCTCGCGCGTGGAGTCGGTGATCCGAAGCGAATCGCGCAGCCTGGGCGCGCCTCGGAACTCGAAGCCGAGCACCGATGGGAGAATCAGCGGGCGGTGGTCGCGCTCCAGGCTGTAGACCAGGCGTCCTTCGGCGACGGTGAGCGTGACTTTGGTGCGAGCGTCGGGCGACGTCACGCTGTTCTGGGCGCGCAACGCGCCCGGTGCCGCCGCGAGCGCGACGGCCGTGAGTCCGCGTACGAACATTCTAATGGTCATTTTGGCACGCCTCGATTCGAGCCGCCGTTGACCCGCAGAACGATCGACTCCACTTCCACGCCGTACGCGCCCGCAGCAACGGCGGCGCCCTCTTCGCGGCGCAGCGAGAGCTGCAGCCGTTCCACGTGATCCAGCTTCGGGCGGTCATCAGGGCCACCGCGGCCGGCCGCCGGCCCCGCCCAATAGTTCCACTCGCCCGGAAATCCCTGGGGGAGCAAAACACCCTTGCCCCGCACGAACGAGTCGATTGCAAGCGAGTGCTCGCTCCAGCCGCTGTCGGCCGCGACGGACACACTCCAACTCGTGCCGTCGTCCTCCATCAGCGTGACGTGCAACAGTTGATGGGCGCCGAGGCCGCGCAGTCGCACGTGGAGTGAGGCGGCGCCGGAGAGGCTTGCTTGCCGCGCGTACATGCGATCTTTGATGATCAGCGACGCGGTATAGTCGTCGGGACTCCATCCCCGCGCGTCCACCGGCCGCTCGAAGTGGAAGGCCGGCAGGCCGGTGACGTCGGACAGGACAACGCGAAACAGTCCGCGTCGCCCCGCGTCGCCGATCCGCGTGAACGTCATTCGCTCCACGTCCGCGCCGGGGTCGAACAGCCGCACCGGGGTTCGTGAGCCAACGACCTCCAACGGCCACGCGGCGCTCGAGTAGAAATCCCAGTCCCATGGCTTTCCGCGCACGCCGCCGGGAAACGTCGTCGTTGTCCGGCCGCGAAAAACCACAATCGCGAACTGGTGGGGCCCTTCGTCCAGCACACTGCCAGGCACGGTGGCCGCGTACTCGTAGCCGCCCGCCGGCTGCAGCTTGTACGCGCGATAGAACCCGCCGGCGGTCGGCTTGACGAAGAGCGCTGCGGAATCAGGCGCGGTCGCATCGACGATGCGCGCGCGCAGCACGGCATCCTGTCCGCCCACGTACGACGGCAGAACTTCCGGTTGAACCATGAGCGGCAATGAATCGCGCGGCGGCGCGTGAAACTCGGCGAACCCAAGCTCACCCATGCGCGCCGGCAACGTCGCCCTGTTTACCGCCCCGGCCGCGCTCAGCACGTAGACGCCCGGCGTGACCGAGAACTTCCCTGACGTCGCGCGTTCGTTTTGCCGATTGCCTGCCGCCAGCGGCTGCACGGTGAACGACGCACCGAGGTCGGCGAGCGCGATCGTCATGGGCCACACGCGGCTGATCGCGCGCGTCACGATCTTGTCGGCGTTGGGAAGCTCGAAGGGATCGCGAACAGGCTCCGCGTCGGGATACACCTCGAGACGCCACACACCGGGGCGCACCTTGTCGAGGAAGTAGATCCCGTCGCCCTCGTACGTCACGGTCGATGACGAACCGTAGCCGGCGATACGCTTCAGCGCCTGCGGGTCGGGCGGAGTCGCGCGCGTCGATCCGGCATACAGGAACGCATCGCGCGCCACGAGCTCGCCCAGGTTGTCGTCGTACGAGATGTGGAAATCGCCGAAGCGTGTGTTCTGCGGATACGAACCATACGACCCCATTCTCGGGAGACGATGCATCGCCTCGGCGGCAATGATCGCGCTCATCGCTTTGCGCGGCGTGTAGACGAGATTCAAATAGTGCGTCTGCCATCCAAGATTGCGCGACGCCGTGCCCAGCATGTCGTAGGAAAACATCGCGGCGAACTGGGTGCCCACGGCGCGAAACGTCCTCGCCATCGCGGGATACATCGTGCCAGTGCGCAGGTCGGGACTGTCGAACTCGTAGACGATGCGCGGCATGTGCTCGAGCTCGGGGCGCAGCATCTCGGGATACGCATCGGTGCCGCGCAAGTAGTTGCCCTCGAGCTCGTGTCCGGAATTCAGCCCGGTGGGATACCAACCGAACGTCACACCCTGCGCCTTCGACTTCCGGATCGCCGCGGCGATGCGGAAATCCTGGCTCACGTTGTAGAGCACGAGCTTCTTGCAGCCGGTGCTCCGCACCGCGTCCGTGAGCGCATTGATGTAATCGATGGAACCCTGAAGGTTCTCCGGGTGGTGCCACGGCTCGTTGACCAGCTCGACGAACGCGATCGCCGGTTCGTCTTTGAGGGCGACGCCGGTATACGGATTCACGTGATTCAAGATCTGTCGCAGGTAGTTCACCTGTGCGGCGATCGCGGCGGGATCCGTCCCCATTCTCTCTTTGCCGAAATGCCGACCAAATCCGGGCGCCGAGGTGTCCGCGATCGCGTCCGGCCAGTTCGAGCCGTAGAGCTGGATGGGGCTGAACAACATGTAGATGCCGCGCTCGCGCGCCCGCGCGATGAGATAATCCTGAAGGTCGAGGTGGTCGTTCGCGATCAGGTTGCCCTTGATGTCGGACGCTTCCCAATCACCCCAGAAGGTCAACCGCATCCCGTCCCACCCCATGCGCGCGAACTGCGCCATGTCCTCGTCGATCATCTTCTTTCGATCGCCGTGGACGTACCCGGCGGCGCGATAGTCGGAGGCAGTCGGCAGCACATAGTTGGCGCCGAAGAGCGCAACCTCCTGCCGGTTGTCCTGCCATCGCACCACGCCGGCGCTATCCAGGTAGACGGCACGAGTCGCGTGCGAGACCGATTGCGCGCGAGCCGCGAAACAGGGAAACAGGGCAAACGCAACGAGCGATCGGTACTGACGAATAGAACGCATCAGTCCTCTCATCGCGCCGCCGGAACGCTCGGCACGGCCCGGCCCGGCACCGCGCGCACCGTCACGCTCGCCGAGCGCAGTCCGTCGGCGCTGACGTCGACGCGCACGGGGCCCGTGTTCCCTGCCCTCACAATGGCCAGCCCGCGTCCGTTGAAGGCGTGCCGCTCTCCAGTGCGATACGAGCTCTGATCGCGCAGATCCCCGTTGTCGAGGACAAGGAGACTGCCGCCAGTCACCGTGACTCGTACCACGTTGCTCGCGGTCGGAACGACGACGCCGGCAGAATCAACGATCTCGAATGTCACGTGCGTCACATCGCCCGGCGCGGTGGAGACCGAGTCATGTTCCACCGCGACACGGATCGCCGCCGGCGGGCCGGCCGTCCGAACTTCGTCTTCGCAGACCGCGCCGTCGCGCCGCTTTCCAACCGCGCGAAGCACGCCGGGCGCATACGGCACGTCCCAGCTCAAATGCAGATCGTTGGTCGTAGCGTTGACGACCGGAAGCGCGTAGCTGTTCCACCCGCCCGACGTGCCCTGCGCGGGAAACTCGCGCCGCTTCTCGCCGAGCGACTTGCCGTTGAGGAACAGCTCGACGCTGTTGCAATTCGTGTATGCCAACACCGGGATGACCTGGCCATTCCGTCCGCTCCAGTTCCAGTGGGGAAAGAGATGCAACACGGGCCGCTGCGTCCACTGGCTCTGATACATGTAATAAGCATCCTTGGGATGCCCGGTGATGTCGAGCACGCCCGACGGGAAGCCGCGGAACGGCCACACCGCCTCACCCAAATAGTCCACGCCGGTCCACATGAAGTCGCCCGCGAAGTAGTCGTGCATGGCGACCCACTTCCATCGCCGCTCGGCCTCCATCATCCCACTCGTATAGTTCGGGCGCACCACCGCCGCGTCGGCGCCGAGCGAGTACTGCTCGTCGAAGCTCTGGAAGATCGTACCGCTCTCGGTCCCGATCATCTTCCAATCCGGGTGATCGTGCCGGTCCGGCTCGGCGAACACCTCGCGCCGTTCGTGCCAGCGGTCCACATAGTTGTAGCCCAGGACGTCTTCGGCCGAGAGAAACGCAACGGTCGCCGGACTGCCGTCGGCCGCGATTTGATCGTTCCCCGTGGTCACGGCGCGCGTCGGATCCTCACGGTGGAAAATGTCCACCAAACGTCGCAACACGCCCGCGCCATTCGGCTGGCTCTGCTCGCCGATCTCGTTCCCCGCGCTCCAGAGCACGATCGACGCGTGGTTCCGGTCGCGGTGCACAAAATCGGACACGTCACGCTCGGACCACTCGGCGAAGTAGCGGTGGTAACCGCCGGGCACCTTGGCCGCGGTCCACTCGTCGAACGCCTCGGCCATGACCACGAAGCCCATGCGGTCGCACAGGTCGAGGAATTCGGGCGTGGGCGGATTGTGCGACGTGCGGATCGCGTTGACTCCCATTGCGCGGAGCCGTGCGAGCCGCCGCTCCCAGACCGATTCCGGCACCGCGGCGCCGAGTCCGCCGGCGTCGTGATGCAGGTTCACTCCGTTCAGCTTGAGTCGTTGCCCGTTGAGCAAGAAGCCGCGGTCTCGGACGGAGGCGGTCGTGCGCGAGGACGAGGAGAGCCGCGCCCACCGGATCCTGCGACTTGCCACGGTCGGCTCGGGGACCTGGCTCGCCGTCACCTTCGGGCTGGTCCTTCAAGGAACGATTCACGAGAATAGGACCGGCATCGCGTGGTTCCTCGTGCCCTTGCTCACCACGATGCTGCTCGGCGCGGTGAGCAATGCGCTCGACGTCCCGTTCGTTCCGACCGGGATCCGCGAGTCGTGGCAGACTGGGATCCGCGAGCGCCTCTGGAATAGCCGTGCGGGACGATGGCTCGCTCGGCACCTTGGTGCGCCCGATCGGACGCGCGCGGTGGGCGGCGGGGTATTTCGCGCCACCGAGGCTGCACTCGGCGTCGCCGCGTCGGAGCTGTTCGCGGCACTGCCCAAGGCATACCGGGATCAGTTCACCGAACTGCCGGCGATCGTCGCGGCGCTCAAGGCACGTGCAGCCGAGGCGCGCGCCGAGGTCGAATTGGTTGCGGCTCTCGCCCCGTCCGGGTCGGTGGACGCCGAGGTTCTGGTTGCGCGGCGCAAAGCGGCGGCGGCGCATCTCGGCGAGAGCGTCGCCGCGCTGGAGGGCATCCGTCTCGACCTTCTCCGACTGCACGCTGGCGCAAACGATCTCGCGCCGCTCACCACGCTGATGGACGCCGCGCGCCTTCTTGGCGAGGACGTGAGCCGACTTGCGGAGGCCCAGCAGGAGGCTGAGGTGGCCGCAGGTCGCAGCATCGGAGCGCGGCGAAACCCGACGCCCGCATAGTAGCCGCGCAGGTGACCGATCACCTGGTCTGCTACTCCCGACGACTGATGTCCCGCTTCGACTCGTCGAGCCGTGCCAACGCCCACGCGGCGTGCTCGCGCACGAGCGACTCGGAATCGTCGAGCGCTCGCGTGAGCAGGTCCACATCACCGGCGTTGCCGGTATTGCCGAGCACCACCGCCGCGTTCCGTTTCAACCCTCGCAGCTTCGCGCGCTTCATCGGCGAGTTCCTGAAGGCCGTTCTAAAATCATCATCAGACATCGACAATACATCGCGCGCCAGCGTGCACGCATCCTTGTCAGCCAGCACCGTACGCGGCGCGAACGCCGGCTCCCGCAACGGCTCCGAAAACTTCTCGTTCCACGGACACACCTCCTGGGAGGAGTGCCGACAAACCCATTTTGAGATCCGCTTTCGACGTGGCGCCTAACCTACGATCAGAAGAAGGTTAGGAGCTCATGTCACACCTCGTCCGAAACCGGACCGTGCGCGATCACGCTGGTCCGGCAGCTCGTGTTAGAAGAAGCCCAGCGCGTTCGGGCCGTAGCGTACGAAATTCTTGGTCTGCTGGTAGTGATCCAGCTCATCTTGTGGTTCTCGCGACCGATGCCCGATTGCTTGTAGCCACCGAACGCCGCACCTGCGGATAGAGGTGATAGCAATTCGTCCACACGCGCCCGGCCTTGATGCCGCGGCCCATGCGGTAGCAGGCATTCGCATCGCGCGACCAGACGCCCGCTCCGAGTCGATAGGCTCTGTCATTCGCGATCGCGGGCGCGTCGTCTATGGTCTTGAACTTGGCGACGGAGACGACGGGTCCAAAGATCTCCTTCTGGAACACGCGCATCCTGTTGTTCCCTTCGAGAATCGTCGGCTGCACGTAGTTAGCTGTCCTTGAGCTCACCCTCGAGCATCGCCCGGCCGCCACCGGTGCGAACCGTCGCACCCTCCTTTCGACCGATGTCGAAGTAGCCGAGAATCTTCCCGAGCCGCTCCTTCGACGCCTGCGCGCCGATCATCGTGGCGATCGAGCGGATGACCTTGCCTGATTGCCTCCACGCGCGCCGGCGCGCGCTCTATGAACGCGTCGTAGATCGATTCCTGCACGGGCGCGCGTGACGGGCACGTACACACCTCACCCTGATTCAACGCAAACATCATCAAGCTCTCGAAGAACGGTCGTCCGATTCCATCACGTCGGCAAAGAAGATGTTGGGGGATTTGCCGCCGACCTTCAGCGTGACCGGAATGAGATTCTCGGAAGCGTACTGCATGATGAGGCGTCCCGTCGTCGTCTCGCCGGTGAAGCAACCTTGGCGACGCGGTTGCTCGACGCGAGTGGCTTGCCCGCCTCGAGGCCGAACCCTTGCATGACGTTCAGCATGCCGGGCGACAGCAGATCACCGATCAGCTCGACGAACGCCATGATCGACACGGTCTCTGCTCGGTGGGCTTGAGCACGATAGCGTTTCCGGCGGCAAGGGCCGGCGCCAGCTTCCACACACCGCCATGAGCAGCGGGGAAGTGCCATGGGATGATCTGCGGGACCACACCAAGTGACTCGTGGAAGTGATACGCGACCGTATCGTTGTCGATCTCGCCCGCTGAACCTTCCTGCGCGCGGATTTAGCCGGCGAAATACCGGAGTGATCGATGGCGAGTGCAAGGTCGGCGTTCATCGTCTCGCGAGTGGGCTTCCCGTTGTCGATCGTCTCGATGACGATGGCTTCGAGATGTTGCTCCAGACGGTCGGCGATCTTGCTGAGAATGATCGCGCGCGCCGCCGTCGACATTCGTCCCCATGCGGGGGTGGCAGCGTGCGCCGCATCGAGCGCGAGCTCCACATCCTCGGCGCTCGAGCGCGACGTCGCACAGGTGTTGCCCGATAATCGGGGTTGGATTAGAGAAGTAGCGACCCTTCACCAGTGCGCGATACTCATCACCGATCCAATTGTCGTAGCGCGTCTTGATCGGGATCGTGATGGCGTACTGTCGCGCGGCGTCCGGGA
The DNA here is from genome assembly GCA_040002475.1 of bacterium. Classification (GTDB taxonomy): domain Bacteria; phylum Gemmatimonadota; class Gemmatimonadetes; order Gemmatimonadales; family Gemmatimonadaceae; genus JAQBQB01. The sequence continues at coordinate 18,639 of JBDUEJ010000085.1, forward strand.
GCGTGGCGTTGGAGCGGTGTTCGGCTTGACGGTGGCAGACATGCGCGATCCTCCGAGCTGTATCGGGAAGAGGCGCCATCGCGCCGAACCGCGCGTTGCCGAGTACGCCACCAGCCAGGGAAGGCCCGCTCACGACGCGTTCGCGAGTGTTGGCGACGTTGCGCTGTCTCTCGTACCTCCATATGATGCGGCCGCGCGAGCGCGGTCTTTGTCGCGGGATTCCCGCGTCTGTGTCAGGCACTCTCACCGTATCGGGACCGGAAATGCCCCGGACGCGTCGACTCGTTCCAGCGCTCATCGGACCGATCAGGAATCTCGCCCGCCGCCGACGTCGAGGAGAGTTCAACTTCCATTCACACTCATGAACCGTGAATCGGATAATTCACGGTTCATGAACTATGAATAGGGGGCTGATCGTCAACGGCGCGGGTGGTTGCTGCCGGCGTAATCGTCACCAATCGCGCGCAGGAGAAAGGCGTCACCTACACGTACGTCGGCTAGAAGTTCTGGATGGCGCGCAGCCGACCCTGCATCGCACGTCGCGCGAGCTGAGAGTCAGGGCCGAAGCGCTCGAACCGATGCGGCGCACCGGGGTGCACGCGTAGCTCGATCGGCATCCCGGCGGCCGCGACGCTCTGGGCGTAGGCGATGTTCTCGTCGCGGAGGATGTCCGGATCTCCGACCTCGATGTAGGCGGGGGCCAGACCGCGAGAGTCCGTCAGCCGCGTCGGCGTCGTTGGCGGCAAGACATCATCGACTCCCAGCCGTTCGCCGAGCCGGGCGCTCCAACCAGTGAAGTCCATGTCATACGTCCAGCTGAGAAACGGCTCACAGACGGAGTCGCCGCCAGGGTGCGGTCATCGAGCATTGGATAGATCAGGATCTGGCGTGCCCTCGGCGGGCGGTCGGGCAACTTTGCCGGTGAGAAGTCGACGCGCAGGTGCTTGTCGTGGCTCACCTTCTGGAAATGCTGGTCGGGAGGCTTGCGAAGCTGTCCCGGAACTCACATTCCTCGGGACGACGGCGAAGCTCTACCGCTATCGTGCGCGCGCGTGAGGGTCAGCGTCCCAGAGGTGTCGCGGGTGTACAAGTAGACGACACCGCTGGGGCCAAATCCCGCGATCACGGTGTTGCGTGGCACGAGCACACGATCGACAATCGAGCCGGTTCGGTCGAGCACGTCGTATGTTGCATCGGCTGGTGGAGGACTTGGAGGAATCGTACGAATCCAGAGCGTTCCCCCCGCGTCCGCCCGAACGCTCCCCGTGGTGAACGTCGGCTGAACGCCCGGCAGCTCGTCCGCTTTCACGTATACCACTGGCGGTCGTTGCCGTTCTTCGATCGGCGATTTTGCCTCGTCGTCGGTGATGATGATGGCATCGTCGTCGGGAGAACCTGATGCCGCGGTTGGCGCGGCGTTGACGCTGATCCTGAACCCCTGCGCCACGAGACGCGCGCGCAACGCCTTGCTCGAATCGATCACCGAGCGCTTGTCCGCCAGAGTCATGCGGACCGACGCAAACGGGATTTTCTTGCCAGAGACTCTTCGATTCGCCGAATCAATGTAGTCAACGTGGTAGTCTTCTCCGCGGACAATAGCCAGTGTCCCGTCTGAGAGCACAGCCCACTCGTCGACGACCGGCATCGGATTGAGCACCGGTGAAAGCCACACGCCGCCATGCACTGCGTCCGGTCTGGAAACGATGCGCGGATAGTACATTCGCACGAAGGCGGCCGTGTCAAAGTGCCGCGTTGCGAGATCGAACCGAACGATGGCCGCACTATCGGGACGCCCCGCAGTACCATCGCGATTCTTGCGCAGTTGCTCCGCCCTCGAGGGTGCGCCGAGCCGATAGTCCACCGCCATCGGGATGTCGGACACGACGGCCTTTAACAGCTGTATCCGCGACAG
>JBDUEJ010000086.1:0-17555 GCA_040002475.1 bacterium
GACGGCCGGTTCATCGCGTATGCGTCGCAGGCGCGCGCCGGCTTCGAGTCCGATCACTGGCGCTTGATGGTCTATGACAGAACTGGCAAGACGTCGCGCGAGCTGCTGCCGGCGTGGGACCGGAACGCCGATGCGTGCATCTGGGCGCCGGACATGAGCGCGATCTACGTGCAAACGACCGACGCGGGCCGCGACAAGCTCTATCGGTTCACGTTCGAGCGCGGCACTGCGGGCGCAGGCATGCTCACGCCGACCGCGCCGCAGCTGCTCGTGGGAGAGCACAACAACACGGCGTTCGCGTTGTCGAAGGACGGGCGCACGTTCGCGTGGGTGCGCGACGCCACGCAGTTCCCGGCCGAGGTGTTCGCCGGCGACGTCGGGGCCGGAGCGACCGTGACTGCACACGCCGTGACGCGCGAGAACGACGCGCTCGTCGCGCAGCTGGCGCTCAACGGCGCCGAAGACTTTTGGTTCACCGGCGCGGCCGGCGTGAAGGTGCAAGGCTTTCTGGTCAAACCACCGAACTGGCAAGCAGGGAAAAAATATCCGGCCATTCTGCTGATTCACGGCGGTCCGCAGGGTGCGTGGCTCGACCAATGGCACGGCCGCTGGAACTATCAGATGTTCGCGGCAACGGGCGCGGCGCTCGTCGTCATCAACCCGCGCGGATCGTTCGGCTACGGACAGAAATTCGTGGACGACGTGTCGCAGGGCTGGGGCGGCAAGGTCTACACCGATTTGATGAACGGACTCGACGCCGCGTTGGCCACGAACCCATGGATCGATCCAAATGCGCTCGGCGCCGCGGGCGGATCATTCGGCGGCTACATGGTGGATTGGATCGCCGGACACACGAATCGATTCAAGGCGCTCGTGTCGCACGCCGGGCCGTTCAATCTCGAGAACATGGCCACGGCGACCGAGGAACTGTGGTTTCCCGATTGGGAGTACGGCGGGCCATTCTGGAGCGCAAAGGCGATGACGAGTCAGTATCGCGTGTACTCGCCGCATTTATTCGTGAAGAACTTCAAGACGCCCACGCTCGTGACGGGCGGTGAGCTCGACTATCGCGTGCCCTATACCGAAGACCTGTCGATGTTCACGGCGCTGCAGCGAATGAATGTGCCGAGTCGTCTCGTGATCTTCCCGGACGAAGGGCATTGGATCGGCAAGCCGCAGAACCAGAAGCTGTGGTGGGGCGAGGTGCAGGGATGGATGACGAAATACCTCGAGGGAAAACCCAAGGCGTAGCGAGTGTCACAGGCGATCACGTACGACTCACTCGATGACCTCGGACTGCTCTACGATCACGTCGACGCCTACAACGAGCGACCGGACATCGCGTTCTACGTTGAAGAGTGTGCTCGTGGCGCCGGCAACGTTCTCGAGCTCGCGTGCGGAACCGGGCGGGTGCTCATTCCCGTTGCGCGCGCGGGAATGAACATCGTTGGTGTGGACCGCTCGGCGCGGATGCTCGCGCGATGCCGCGACAAGGTTGCCGCTGAGACGCCGGTCGTGCGCGAACGGATCACGTTGCACGCGGCGGACATGTGCGACGTCAACCTCGGCGAGACGTTTGCGACGGTGATCATTCCGTTTCGTCCGTTGCAGCATCTGATGACGATCGATGAGCAGCTGGCGTGTTTCGATGGGGTGCGGCGACACCTGGCGCCGGGCGGCCGTTTGATCTTCGACGTGTTCAATCCCGACCTGGGACGCATTGCGTCGCCGTCGACCAAGGAGTGGGAGGACACGCCTGAAACAACGTTGCCCGACGGTCGTCGCTTTCGCCGCGGCGGACGCTTGGCGGCCGTTCATCGACTCGACCAGATCAACGACGTCGAGCTGATCTACTACCTGACGCGCGACGGCGAAGCGACAGAGCGGCGCGTGCACGCGTTCAAGATGCGATGGTTCCTTCGTCAGGAGCTGGAGCATTTGCTCGCGCGATCCGGCCTGGCCGTTGAGGCATTCTACGGCGATTTCGTGCGCACGCCGCTTGCGGATCTGTCGCCGGAGATCGTAGTCGTCGCGCGCGCGCGTTGATCGGAGCAGGGAGTGACGCTGCGTTGGCACGGATCAACACTGACACAAACGGACAGAGCACGGACTGTCCCACGAACATCGACGGCTTCGTTTTCGACGCGGACGCGGCACACTTTGCTTGCACTTTCCGTCATCAACCGTGACACGAACGACGGAATAATTCGAAACTTCGCCCACCGCCGGCGCGTTTTGGCAATCCACCGCCACTGGATGCGCTGTTATGAAACTCATATTTGCTCTCACTGCTGCTCCACTCGTCATTGCACACGCGGTGACGAGCGCGCCGTCTTCTCGTATCGCGGCAAGTCCGCCGCGCGTTCAAGGCGAGACAATTCACATCGCGTCACGGTCGGGTGATCAACCTGCTGTCGCGGGCCAACGCGGTATCTCCGGCAATGCGAGCGACACGATCCGCATTGTCGCCGGCGAAGTTCCAAGCCGTCTCGCCGACTTCGAGGCCCGTCGGCGGCGTGGCATTGGCCGTTTCATCACCGACAGCGTGCTGCGCGCCGAAGAGTCGCGTCCACTCACGATGGTGCTGCGCTCTCACTTGCCGGGATTGAGTCGCGTGCTCGACGCGCGACCGCTCGGCGCATCGCCAATCGATCATTGCGGCCTGGAGATTTACCTCAACGGCCTGCGCTCGATCGATACACTCGCCGGGATCACGCCGCGTGAGCTCAGCGGCGTGGAGTTCTACACGTCGATGATCGTTCCGCCGGAATTCCATCACGCCGGATCGTCGTGCCCGGTGCTCGTTCTGTGGAGCGCGGGGTGACGTCCGGGTCTCAGGACAATGGGTCTGAGGATGGTAGCAACCGCACAACCACTGCCATCCTCAGACCAGAATCCTGGAGCCTTCCTCTACGTGCCTGACCGCGCCTCCAACCGATAGCGGCCGTGCGACGTGAATCCCGTCGCGGCAGAACCCGTGATCGTGACGTAGTAGATGCCCGGAGTGAGCGACGCCTGCACACGCGAGCAGAATGGACCGGTCGGCGTCCTGAAGTCGTCGTTCGTTCCAACCGACGTGCCGGTGGAGCTCGAGACCGACATGAACGTGTCGAGCTCGAGACCAAGACCGCACGTGCCGACCACGCCCGACGTTTGGAACGTATAGGTGCCGGCGACGGGAATGGTGACGGCGAAAACATCGCGACTGTCGGGCGCCACGATGGTGCCGGTCACGTAGCCGCCGACGCTCAGCAGATTGGCGTGGGCAACATCGTCGTTCGGCTCGAGCTCAGTTGGTACGCCGAGCAGGATCGCGGCGGCCTGTGTGCCGACATTCGGAGCAACGTTGAAGACAGTCGGCGCGCCTGATCCGCCCGCCCACGCAAAGCGCCGGCCCGGCACACCAATCGTGGCGTCGCCGCTCTCGTCGTCGCCTGCCTGAACGTAAAACGCGCCGGTCGCTAACTGCGTGAGGGTAAACGTGCCGTTCGCGTTGACCTTGGTCGTCTTCGTTACCGCTCCTGACGTCGCGTCGACCAGCCGAACATACGTCTGCGTCGGTGGGCCGGCGGTCTGCGTGAGCGAGTTGTACGCGTTGACGACTCCCCATCCAATGTTGTTGTTCCGCGTCGCACCGGGCGCGCGCACCGCGAACTGCTCGAGCCGCTGACGAAGCGCGGTGGCGCTCAGGGTGGGATTCTGCGCGAGAACGAGAGCCGCGACCCCGGCGACATGAGGCGCCGACGCCGACGTACCGACCGCGGCGGTAAATACCGAGCGATTCCTCGTGAAATCCCACCACCGTCCCCAAATCCAATCGCCGCCGGTGTCGCTCTGGTCAAAGTCGAGGCGGGGCTCGCCACCAGGTGCACCAACCGAGATGGTCGTCCCAGCATTGGAGAACGATGAAATGTTTCCGTCCGGGCCGACGGATGCGACGGCCATGACTCCCGGATACGACGCCGGATACGACGGAAGGTCGACCGCGTCGTTCCCTGCCGACGCGATGATCAACGATCCGGCCGCGACGGCCGCCGCGACGGCGTTTTGCTCGGTCGTGCTGTTGCCGTAGCCGCCAAGGCTCATGTTGATGATCGGCGATCGCGACGGAGCCTGCACCATGGCTGCCGCCGCTCCGACGGCGGGAAGTCCCGCTGCGTACAGAATACCTTGTGCAATGTCGAACGACGTCCCTTCACCTGTGATGCCCAGAACACGAATGGGACGGATTTTCACGGTCCAGTTGATTCCCGTACCGCCGCCGGCGTTGTTGCCAAGCTCACCGATGATCCCTGCCGTCCACAGCCCGTGATCGCCCGCAGGACTGTGATCCCAACATCCCGCTGACGTCTGCTCGAGATCGTCGGGATCGGTGGGATCGGCATCCGGACCGTCAGCGTCGCCGTCAATCGTCTTCACCGAATCGCCGGAGCACAGGTGCAACGTCCCCTCGCTCGGCGTTATCTGCGAGACGAAGTCGTAGCCGTCGGTGGACAGATTCCCCGTGAGCCCGGCGTCGTCGAACCGCACGCCCATGTCGAGCACCGCCACGCTCACCGACGCGCTGCCCGTCGTGATCGCCCAGGCGCGCGGCAGCCCGATGATATTGTAATTCCAATACTGTAACGGGAAGTTCGGGTCGTTCGGAACGTTCGTGGCCGCAGCGAACGCCGACGCCAACGATCGGGCCGGGGCCAACACCGACAAGTCTGAAATCCGCGCGACAATCGATGCCGCGAGCGACGATGCAGGCGACCGCAACCGCGACTTGGGCACGCGCGCATACGCATCTCGTTCGACGTAGGCAACGCTGGGATCCTGGCGCAGCGACGCCATGATTTCGTCGAGGCGCGACGGATCGTCCACGCGCACGCGCGCGGCGAGCAAGACCGGAGAAACCTCGGCGTGACTCAGCGGCCGACCGGCGATGAGCGATGCCACACGCTCTTGAATCTTGGCGGCCGCAGCGCGCGCGACGGGCATCGAGCGATACGCCATCGACGCTGCGGCCGCGACGCCGAGCGTCTGCTCTTTGAACCCGACGATGATGCGATCGGGCGAGTAGAGCGGGCCGGTTGGCATGCGCGACGTCGCACTGGCGCGCACCCCGCCCGCCGGCCGAATCGACAACGTTGGAGAGAATGGCGACTGCGACGTGTTGAGCGCGACCGTGCCGGATATCGTCGAACCGTTGTTGGCGACGAACGACGCTGCACCGCCGGTGATCTGGGTGCTCGTGGCGGTCGCGACCTGCGTGCCGGCGACTGCGGAGAGAGTCCAGTTGGCCGTGACCTTACCGTCAGCGTCCGTCGTTCCCGACGGCGGCGTCACCGTTCCGCCGCCAGTCACCACCCAGGTGATCGGCACGCCTTGAACCGCGCGGGCGCCGCCGTCGAGCACCTGGATAACGAGCGGCTGCGCCAACGCCGCCGATACGTCGCCGCTCTGGTTGGCGCCCGACACGATGCTGATGTGCGTCGGTGTATGCGGAATTGGCGTCGTGTCTTTGCAACCGGACACAAGCATTGCAGCCACAAGCGTGGCGGCGGAGACCAAACGAAGTGACATGCGAGACACCGTTGGAGGGGAGCTGAAAGGAGAGGACGGGAGAGGGAGCTCCCCCCGCCGGATGTTACTCGCCGTACGGAACCCAGATGTTCTTCACGTGGGTGGCCGCGCGGAGGAACTCGCGTCCCTCGCCGTCGTCGGCATCGAGCCAATCGCGATCATGCCAGCTGGCCCAGGTCCGCTTCATGTTCGACGCCGAGGCCAATTCAACCGCTTTCACACCGTCGCGCGCGCCGAAATACCAGACCCCATCGACGTCGTCGTGCTCGGCGAGGACCTTCGCGAGCGTGTCCCGGTCGCCCGTCACGATGTTCACCACGCCATCGGGCAGATCCGAGGTTTCGAGAACACTATAGAAATCCGCCGCCGCCAAGGGATGTTCCTGGGACGGAATCACGATCGTCGCGTTGCCGGCGGCGATCGCCGGCGCGAACAGCGAGATCATACCGAGCAACGGAAATTCATCGGGACAGACGACCGCCAGCACACCGATCGGCTCATTCATCGCGATCGCGACGCCGCGAATCGGAACACTGTGCACGGCACCGTCGTACTTGTCGGCCCACGCTCCATACGTGAACAGCCGCGAGATCGACACTTCTACTTCCTGCCTGGCGCGCTTGGTCCCGCCCCCGGTCATGGCGTCGATCCGGCGCACGAACTCGTCAGCGCGCACCGAGAGATTCTCGGCGATGTAGAACAAGATTTGCGCGCGGTTGTGTCCCGTGGCGCGCGACCATTTGCCGGCCGCGGCGTGCGCCGCTTCGACCGCGTTTCGAATATCCTTACGATTGCCTTCCGGCGATTCGCCCAGCAGTTCGCCGCCCGGCGAATGAATGCGTCGCGTGTAGCCTTGATCGGGGCGCGTCTGCTTACCGCCGATGAACAGTTTCGCCGTGCGGTCGATCGCGGGAAGCGCCGCGTGACGCGCGGCCGCCGACTTCGCGCCGTTGTCGCGCGCTTCGCTTGGCGCGGAGCGGCGTTTTGCCGAATTGCCCGGCTCCGCGGAACGCTTCACGTACTCCCACATGCCTTCGCGCCCGCCTTCGCGTCCGAACCCGCTCTCGCGATAGCCGCCGAATCCCGCGGCGGCATCAAAGAGATTGGTCGAGTTCACCCAGACGACGCCGGCCTTGATCTTTGGCGCGATGTCGAGCGCGAGGTTGATACTCTCCGTCCAGATGCTCGCGGCAAGCCCATACGGCGTGTTGTTCGCTAGCGCGACCGACTCGTCGGGCGTGCGAAACGTCATCGTCACGAGCACGGGACCGAAGATTTCAACTTGTGCAATGGTGGACGACGGCTGAACGTCGGTGAACAGCGTTGGCGGATAGAAGCTGCCCTCGGTGGGACACGCCCACGACGGCTGCCACATCGTCGCGCCTTCATTGACCCCCTGTTCCACCAAGCCCCTGATGCGCTCGAGTTGAATGGGAGCCACGATCGCGCCCATGTCCACCGCCTTGTCGAGCGGTGAGCCGATGCGGAGCTTCTCCATCCGCGCACGCAACTTTGCAACGAGCTTGTCGGCGACGCCTTCGTGCACGAGAAGCCGGGAGCCTGCGCAGCAGACCTGACCCTGGTTGAACCAGATCGCGTCCACCACGCCTTCCACGACGCTGTCGAGGTCCGCATCGTCGTAGACGATGAATGGACTTTTGCCGCCCAGCTCGAGACTCAGCTTCTTTCCGGAGCCGGCCGTCGCCTTGCGAATGATGCGGCCAACTTCAGTGGAACCGGTGAACGCGATCTTGTCGACGTCGGGATGATTGACGATTGCCGCGCCCGTGTCGCCGTAGCCGTTCACGATGTTGATCACACCGGCGGGAATGCCCACCTCGTCGGCGATCTCCGCAAAACACAGCGCCGTGAGCGGCGTGAACTCGGCCGGCTTGAGCACCACCGTGTTTCCCGCAGCGAGCGCCGGGGCAATTTTCCACGCGAGCATGAGCAACGGGAAATTCCACGGAATGATCTGTCCAACAACGCCGATCGCTTCGTATCCCGGGAATTCGCTATCGAGAAGCTGGGCCCAGCCCGCATGGTGGTAGAAGTGCCGCGAGACGAGCGGAATGTCGATGTCGCGCGTCTCGCGGATGGACTTGCCGTTGTCCATGCTCTCGAGCACGGCGAGCAGCCGCGAGTGTTTTTGAACGCCGCGGGCCAGCGCGTACAGATATCGGGCGCGGGCGTGGGGCGTGAGATCTTTCCAATCGGGCAATGCGCGGCGCGCGGCAGTGACGGCCGCATCCACCTCGGCAGCCGTGCCGTTGGTGACGCGCGCAATGACCTTGCCGGTCGCGGGATTGGACACGTCGAACAACTCGCCGGGCTCGGTCCACGCGCCGCCGATGTAGTGACCGAACACCCGTTCGTGCTTCCCGAGCCAGGCGAGCGTCTCCTTCTCGCTCTCCGGCGCCGGGCCGTACTCCATCGTCTGAAAGATGTCCGCTACGGTAGCCATGGTTATGGCATCGGATGGCGATGGGCCGCGGCATATCGGCCCGTGACGAAATGCTCGAGCTGACGCTCGATGTCGGTCAATAACGAGCTCGCGCCAAAACGAAACAGATCGGGCTTCAACCACCGGTCGCCCAATTCCTCCTTCATCAAGAACATGAACTCGAGAGCGTTCTTTGAAGTTCGAATGCCGCCGGCCGGCTTGAACCCAACGGCGTAGCCGGTCTGCTCGAAGTATTCGCGAATCATGCGGCACATCACGACGCCGAACGGAATGGTCGCGTTGACGCCTTCCTTGCCGGTGGACGTCTTGATGAAGTCGGCGCCCGCCTGCATGGCGACCATGCTGGCGCGCGCGACGTTGCCGAGCGTGGCCAGCTCGCCCGTGGCGAGGATGGCTTTCATGTGGGCGTCGCCGCAGGCCTGGCGGAAGCGGCGAACCTCGTCGTACAGCGCCTCGTAGTTGCCGGTGAGCACGTGGGCGCGTGTGATGACGATGTCGATCTCCCTGGCGCCGGCCGCGACCGACGCATGGATTTCCTCAACGCGCTGCTCGATCGGGCTCAAGCCGGCCGGGAAGCCGGTCGAGACCGCCGCGACGGGAATCCCGGAGCCCGCGAGTGCCTCCACCGCGGTCTTCACGAGCGAGTGATAAACGCAGACCGCGCCGACCTTTATGCCGAGCTCAGCGACGCCGAGCGACTGCGCGAGGTCGTCGCGCAAGGGACGGCGAGCCTTCGCGGAAAGACGCTTGACGTTCCCCGGCGTGTCGTCGCCGGAGAGCGTGGTCAGATCGATGAGCGTGATCGCGCGAAGCAGCCAGGCGGCCTGCCACTCTTTTTTGACCGTTCGGCGCGTGGGTATGGTCGCAGCCCGTCGCTCAACGGCGCTCCGGTTCACGCGGATCGCACGAACGATGTCGAGGTCGAGCGGGAGCCCCGGATTTCGTTCGATGTGATCGTCGGGCAGCGAGCGCGACGTCACGAGCGTCGGGCGCGCCGCGTTCCGCGGAATCGAGTCCAGGTTTGGTTTCGCGGTCATCGGAGCCACCAATGCGGCACGTGAACCGGCTCGGAACAGTGGTTCCGGCCGTCCCCCAATGTACGCCGTGGCGCTTGCGGTGACGAGAGCGGCGGAGCGGCAGCCTACACGTTACGGAATGCGCTTCCCGTTCTCGTCGACGATGACAATTGGCGCAATGTTCGTCGCGCGGAGTCCCGGCTCGATCACCTTTCGGTCGCCGACGACCACGATGGTCGTTTTCGACGGATCGATGGCGCGGGCGGTCGCCGCGCCGACTTGCGCGGTCGTGACCGCGTTCATGTGCTTGACGTATCCGTCGTTGTAGTCCACCGGAAGGCGATCGCGAGCGGTAACGCTGAGCCGATTCGCCATCGCGTCGATTGTCTCGAGACGCGATGCCAGGGCGCCGACGGTGATCGATCGCGCGAACGACAGCTCCGCGTCGGTCGGCGGGCGCGAACCAGCAATATCCTTTAGCTCGCCCATCCAGACGAGCAGGGCGCTGTCCGTCTTTGCGGCGTCGACGTTCGACGACCCGAAAATTGATGACGGATCGGCGAGGCCGCGCCACACCGGCGTATGCACCACACCGTACGTCAGTGCGCGTCGCTCACGAAGGCTCGACGTGAGCCTGCTCCCGGTGCCGCCACCGAAGAGCGCTCCCATGAGCTCCAGCGGGTAGGCGTCGGCGGCGGCGCGCACGGGACCCGCCTGTCCCACGAACACCGTGCTTTGAGGCGACCCGGGACGATCGTACAGGTAGATGGCGGTGGGTTGCGCGGCCGGAGCGCCTGGGACGCTGATAACGGTGCGCTGGCCGGTACGCTTCCAACCACCGAAAACCCTCGTGACGACCGGCATCACCGACTCGGCGGACACGTCGCCGACAATGATCAACGTGACGTTCTCCGGGCGAACGTGCTCCTCGTGAAAGTGCGTGATGTCGCCCCGCGAGATCGCGGCAAGAGTCGCCGGCGTCGTCACCCGCGCGAACGGATGCGCTTCGCCGAAGACGTGCGTGTTGAAGATCCGCAGCCCGGCGGTCGCAGGCGTACCTTCCGCGCGTTGCAGCGCCGACACCACGCCCGCTTTTCGGCGGTCGACCGCGTCGCCGGGAAATGCCGGGTGCATCAACATGTCGCCCATGATCGCGAGCGCTCGATCAAACTCGCCGGTCACCGTCGTGAAGCGTGTCGGCGACACCGGCATTCCCAGCTCGTCGATCGCCTGGGCCAGCTGATCGCCATTCATCGACGTCGTTCCGTCGCGCAGCAGCAGCGTGTCGAGCGTGAAGAGTCCGTCTTTTCCCTGCGGGTCGAGCAGCGATCCACCTTCGATGACGCCGCGCACGGCAATGAGCGGCAACGCATGGTTCTCGACGATCTGCACCACGAGGCCGTTGGGCAGCGTCTTCGAATGAATTGTCGGAAACACGTACGCCGGCGGCGGCGGTGCCGTGGGCCGCGTGCTTCTGTCGAAGGCCTGCGCGGACGCTGCCCGAGCGCCGACTGTCGCCGCAAGCAGTACCGCGACGGCGTGGCTCGCGGGAAGCGCGAATGAGCATATTCTCATGGCACCGCTCCACCCGTCGGAGACGGCAACCTGTCATACGGACGATCCGGCTTGCTGATCAGCTCCGTCTTTCCCGACGGGATCATACTCATCACCAGGCGTCCGGGCGTCAGGAACCGCAATGCAGCCTTTTGTACATCGGCTCCAGTCAACGCGCTGGTGACATTCACCTGCTTCGCATAGGCGACCGGATCATTCGCCCAGCCCTCGCCCTGCGCCAACGTATCGGCGCGAAAGACGCGGCCCTGCAGACTCGCGACCGCCGCGATGGCGTTCGCATTCTTGAAACGACGCAACTCGCGTTCGCTCGGAGCGGTTTGCCGGACGACGGCGACCAGACTGTCCACCACATCTTCAATTGCGCTCAATGCCGTGGTGCCGCGCGGGATGACCTCGATCTGGAATACGCCGCCATTCTCCACGTCGGCGTGAAACACGTTGACCGACGTCGCAAGCTGCCGATCGTACACCAACGCTTTGGTGAGACCCGACGACCGATCACCCTGAAGCACCGACGCGAGCGCGACCAGTGCGAGTTTGTCGGGGCTCGCGAACCCCGCGCCCGCCCAGGCCACGCGCAGCCGCGCAACACGCGACCGGGAGTCCTCGAGGACATAGCGGCGGTCGCCGGCCAGCGATGCCGCACGCATGGTCGGGTGCGTGACCGGTGCGCCGCGCTTGATCGACCCGAAGTACCGCGTGACCATCGCCTTGGCTTTCGATGTCTCGAAGTCGCCGCTGATCGCGACGATCGCGTTGTTCGGCACGTAGTACGGCGTGCAGAACTGTTTCATCTCGGAGAATGTCGCGCGATTCACGTCGTCCATTGGGCCGAGTGGATCACGATAGGGGTGTTCCTTGCCGTAAAGCGCGTCGAGCGTTGCACCGTCGGCCGTGCCAAACGGAATGTTCTCTCGATTGGCCTGGCGCTCGTTCTTGATCGAGCCGCGCACGGGGTCGAGCCGCGTCGAATCGTTCGCCGTGAACGGCGATGACATGCGATCGGCCTCGAGCCAGAGCGTCGTCGCCAACTGATTGCTCGGAATCGTCTCGTAGTAAAAGGTCCGGTCCTCGCTCGTTTCGCCCCACCGACCGGACGTGCCGCCCGCCGCCTTGATGATCGACATGAACTCACCCGGCGCCACGTTCGGCGATCCCTCGAACAGCATATGCTCGCAGAGATGCGCCATGCCTGTTTGACCCTTGGGCTCGTCCTTGGCGCCGATGTGATACCAGACGCCGACGCCGACAATCGGCGACGCATGGTCTTCATTGAACAGCGCGACCAATCCGTTGGGCAACACAAGCCGCGTATGCGGCAGCGGACGCACGCTGACCGCGGACTGCGCGCCGGCCGCCGCGCCTACGAACGTCGCGGCAGACACCACCAAGACACCGCGCCGCGCGAAATGAGCAAATTGGTGCATGTGGCTCTGTCGTGAAAAGGGCAAAGCGCCGGAGTATTCTCTCATTTCCTACGAGCCGGAGGCGCCGAAGCAACAACGCTGTCCGTCGACACTGGCAATGATAAACGGTTGCATCGAAGCTGTCCCTTGCGTCCCGGCGCGACGACGTTGATTGTCGGGCAGGTGATACTGACCGTTCACTGCCGACCACATGGCTTATCTCCGCCCTACACCAACCCGCGTGATCTCGGCTGCGATCGCATCGCTGGCGGTGGCGGCCGCGTGCATTGCCGCGTCCGCCAGACGCTCTGAAGCGCAGACCGCCACCCGCAGCGATTCCACGGGGACGATTGTTGGCATCGTCGTCATGAAGGACGGCGGTCTTCCGCTCGCCTACAGCGTCGCGTCCGCACCCGCGCTTGGTAAGGAGCGATTCAGCACTGACAACGGTGTCTTCACCTTCAGCGAGCTCCCACCGGGACCGCTGCAACTGCGGGTGCGTCACCTCGGCTACACTCCGGTCGATCTCTCGGTAACGGTCCACGCGGGGCGCGTCGACACGGTCAACGTGCAGCTCGTCCACATCGCAGTGCGACTGTCGACCGTCCAGGTTCGAGCGCTCCCCGAGTGCAAGAATCCCGGACCTCCGAAGGCATCGGCGGACTCCGCATTCGCCACGGTGTTCGACCAGCTCCATCAAAACGCCGACCAGTATCGCTTGCTGGCCGACGTCTATCCGTTCGTCTACACGGTCGAACGAATGATGTCGGTCACCCAGGTGGACGGAAACGCCAGACTCGAGAGCATAGATACGATAAAGCTCACGAGCACGCGGGTGTGGAAGTACCAACCCGGGGCGGTCGTTTCGCGGGAGAGCCAACCGCGCGGCGGACCGATGACGATGAGCATTCCAACGCTCGTGCACTTCGCCGACCGGGTCTTCCTCGAGAACCACTGCTTCTACAACGGTGGTCTCGAGGTGGTCGACGGCTCCGAGCTGTTGCGGATCGACTTCAATGCGGCGGCCCGGATCAAGGACCCCGACGTGGACGGCGCGATGTATCTGGATCCAAACTCCTTTCAGATCCGCCGATCGGTGCTTCGGTTGAGCCGGATTCCCAAGGACATCAAGGGCCTGGAAAGGATTGAAGCGGTCACGAACTTTGGCGAAGTGCTGCCGTCGATTCCGCTCATCGCGTCGATCGTTTCCGTCAACGAATTCCAAGCGAACCCGAAGCAGCCCAAATCGCTGGCGTCGGCGACTGAGCAGCAGCGCCTCACCCGCGTCGAATTCCTCAAGGGAATGCCCGGCGACGACGTGAAGAAGCCCTAGCCCTCGTCCGGTTCAACGGACACAGATCGTCCCACTTCTGCGACACTTGGACTCGGCGCGGCGAACCGATGGTTCCGGATAAGCCGCGACACAGCAAACGGATAACAGAGTTGCGGTGTCTGACAAAGCAGGGGCATGGGCTCTGCCTTTGGGGCGTGTGCGCGGATTCATCGTCGCGTACTCATCCACCCATGAGGTTCGTATGTTCGCTTCACGTTTTGGTCCCGCGGCGCTACTCAGCGTTGCGCTGGCCGCACCGGCCGTCGCACAGAATTCGGGCGAGCACGTCCCCTCGGAGCTCGAGCTCCGCAGCTCGGGCAACGTTGCGTTGTTCCAGGGCCGGCCGGTCGGCGACCTCGAAAGAAACATCGGCTTCGGTTACGGCCTGACCGGTGGCTATCAGTTCAACCTGGATCGGCAGGGAATCCTCAGCCTCCGCGGCGACATCGGCTTCTCGCAATACGGCAGCGAGTCGAAACATGTCCCGCTGAGCCCGACGATCGGCGGCCGCATCCAGGTAAAGGTCAGCACCAACAACTACCTCGTGCCCATGAGCATCGGCCCTCAACTCACGTGGCCGAGCGGAGTCATTCGTCCGTATGTCAACGCCGGGATCGGCGCGCAGGCGTTCTACACCGAGAGCAGTGTGGACGACAACAACGGCAACGACGACAACTCTCAGTTCTCGACCACGAATCATTCCGACTGGACGCCAACGTGGGTGGCCGGTGGCGGAGTGTACATCCCCGTCTATCAAGGCAAGACGAAGGTGCTGCTCGACCTAGGCGTGCAGTACATGCTCACCGGCCACACGAGCTATCTGCGTCCAGGGAGCATCACGGACCTGCCTAATGCCCAAATTCAGATCAACCCGCTCGAGAGCGACACGCACATGCTGCTCGTGCGGGTAGGAGTGAAAATCAGCTTATGATTTCAATCGTCGATCCCGACGCGATCAACGGTATGCTTCGCCCAACCATCTATCGCGCGGCGGGCAAACCCATCAACACGAGTGAACCGCGCGAACCGTTCGAGTCGGCTCGCGCGGGCGACCCGGCGGACGCTCGAGACGGTTCGCGGCGCGTACGAGACCTCCCAAACTCGGCCGTGCGCGTCGGCTGACACGTGGATCTCGCCACTCGGACCCTGCGCGAGGCTCATGGGACGGTGGGCCGCGCTGCCAGCGTCGAGGTTCCACCGGCGAATCCGTCAGCGAATGTCTCGAAATTGCCGTTCTTCGCCGAGAACGCCTTGGCCTGATCGCATCGTTGCGTCTTGGTGCCGTCGTCGCCGTACTCCGGCGCGAGAACGAGCTTCGGCGTGTCAGTCGCAGAGAGAAGCAGTACGGCCGGCCGAAGTCGTCATTCTGGTTGACCTGCATCAACTCCTCGGCGGGGTTTTCCGCGCTGTACTGCGCGTTGAACAGCTTGGGCCCGTTGTCGTAGAGCCGGTGGCGCCCGTGCGTCATCCTTCCCGGGTGAGCCGGCCGAGCGGTCGCTCTGTTGGCAGGAAGTCGATGGGGATCCAACATTTAGAAAGAGACTTCCTTAAACGTCGATCACGAAGTTGCGCGCGTCATCCCCGCCCGTTGGGATTGCGCTGATCACCGTTTCGGCGGAACCCGACGGCGCGAGGTCGCCGCTCCGCGATTCCGAGAGTGGCGATGTGACGGGGCAACGATCGAGGTGGTTGCATATGACGAAATGCTTCACACTTCACGCCAGATTATCCAGGACTGGCGAACGAAACCGTTCTCCTTCATTGTCTGTTCATCGAGGTCTCTCCAGCCGCGAGTCGCGAATGATCGCCACGCAATTGAACGCTAGAATTTTCATTAGGCTTCTTGCGACGGCCTGGATCGTCACGCTCGCCGACAGGGCTCGGCTCGGTGCGCAGGCGCCCGCGGCGCAGCCACCGCTCCCGGCGTATCGACATCGCGTGCTCGGCGTGTTCGACGAACAGAGCGGCGATCCGGTTGAAGGCGTCGAGATCACCGACATTCTCTCGAAGCTGACCGCATTGACCACGAAGACCGGAACCGTGTCGCTGGTGTTTCTGCCTGACGGCGGAGCAATGGTCCGCATTCGCAAAGTTGGGTATCAGCCCATCACGATGCCGGTTGCGATCTCGGCGATCGACACCGTGCCGGTGACGATCATGCTCTCTGCCGCGGTGACGAGTCTGCCCGCTGTGGTTTCGCGCGAGTCGGCGCCTGTGTACCGGTCGCCCAAACTGCGAGAGTTCGAAGCGCGCCGAAAACTCGGGTTCGGACACTTCATCCCGGAAGCGGATCTCCGAAAATTCGACAACGGGCCGATGCAAAATGCATTGCGCGGCATTCCGGGGATGATGGTGGCGTGTAACAGAGGCTCGTGCGTCGCAATGGGGAGTCGCGCCCTCAACAAATGCCCGGTCGGCGTGTACATCGACGGCACGTTGTCGGTGGAACGCGATCTCACACGATTCAACGTGAACGACTACGCGGGGGTCGAGTTCTACGCCGGCGGCCCGAGCCTTCCCATCGAATACACCACAGGCAAGTCGGCCTGTGGTGCGCTGCTGTTGTGGACGCGCGAGCGATGACAGTGCGCGCCGCGCGTCTGTTCCTTTGCGCAACCGCGCTCGCGGCCGCGGGCGCTCAACTTTCGGCACAGGCGGCGGCCGCACCGCTGCCCCGGTATCGATATCGCTTGCTCGGCGTGTACGATCCCGTGAGCGGCGAGCCGATCGAAGGCGCCGAAGTGCTCGACATGTTGACGCGAACGTCGGCGCAGACCTCCAAGACCGGCACCGTCACGCTCGTGTTCCTGCCCGACGGCGGCAGTGTGATTCGTATTCGCAAAGTTGGATATCAACCCATCACGATGCCGGTCGCAATCTCACCGGACGACACCGTTCCGGTCACTGTCACGCTCACCACTTCGGCCACGACGCTCCCGACGGTCGTGACGAAAGACTCGGCGCCGCGCTACCTGTCACCGCGGCTGCGCGAATTCGACGAACGGCGCAAACAAGGCTTCGGACAGTTCATCACCGACGACGAGCTTCGAAAGCGCGACGCGTCGAAGATGACCGACGTCCTTCGCCGCTTCACCGGCATGGCGGTGACCTGCCGCGGAAGCGTCTGTCGCGCCAGCTCGACGCGTCAAGGATCGCTTGGGGGTAGTGGATGCCGAATCGCGCTGTACGTCGACGGGATTGTCTCCACCGACGACAATCTCGAGCATCTTAATGTCAACGAATACGCCGGCGTAGAGTTCTACGCCGGCGGTGCGACCATTCCTCCACAGTACAACTCGACCAAACAGTCGTGCGGCGTGCTGCTGTTGTGGAGTCGCGAGCGCTAATGCGCTCCCCTACGCCTCCCCTACGCCTCCCCTACGCCTCCCCTACGCCTCCCAGCTGAGCTCCGGCTTTCCGAAGTGGCCGTAGTTCGTGGTGCTACGGTAAATCGGATTGCGGAGTGCCAAGTGCTCGATCATCGCCGCCGGACGATAGTCGAACTTGCGCACGAACTCTTCGGCCGCTTTCCAGTCACCCGTGCCAAACGTGTCCACGCGGACCGACACCGGCTCCGCGCGTCCAATCGCGTACGCCACCTGAACCTCGGCGCGCTTCGCGAACCCGTTCTTTACGACCTGTCGCGCCACGTAGCGTCCGAAATACGCGCCGCTGCGATCCACCTTCGACGGATCCTTGCCGCTGAACGCGCCGCCGCCATGCCGGCCCATCCCGCCGTATGAGTCGACGATGATCTTGCGACCGGTCACGCCGCAGTCGGCCGACGGTCCACCCTCGATGAACTGACCGGTCGGGTTCACCAGCACTTCGACGTGCGGGCCAAACCACGCGCCGAGCACTTCGGGTGCGATGCAGCTGGCGACATAGTCGCGGATCTCCGCCTGCGTCGCGCTTGCCGCATGTTGCGTGGAGACGAGCACCGTCTCGACACGCACCGGGGCATTGTCTTCATAGCGTACACTCACCTGCGTCTTCACGTCCGGGCGAAGCCACGACCGCTCGCCCGTCTTTCGCCCGTTCGCCAAGCGCTGTGACAACCGATGCGCCAGCTGAACGGGCAGCGGCATGAGCTCGGGTGTTTCGTCGCTCGCGTAGCCAAACATGATTCCCTGATCGCCGGCGCCGCCGGTGTCGACGCCCATCGCAATGTCGCCCGACTGCTTGCTGATGAA
>JBDUEJ010000087.1:0-17527 GCA_040002475.1 bacterium
ACATCAGCGCTTGCGCTTCGTGCAGGTCGTGCATGATCGGCGGATGCGCGGTGAAGTACCAATCGGTGATCGCGCGCATCGACATCTGCGACAGGTTGATGTCGCGATTGTTGTCGTGGAAAACGTATTTGCCCCAGTACGGCACTCCGCCGGCACCGCCACCGGCGCCGCCGAACGGCCCGCCGCGACCACCGACGGCTGCAGCGGTCGTGTCGCCCGCGGGCGCGGGTGGCGCCGCGGCGGTGAAGTCCAAGCCGTGATAGAACCAATCGACGTTGCGATCGCGCCCGTCCGGCTCGGCGGCCGGCGTGACGGAGACGACGACGTTGTTGCGGATCTGCGTGATGAGCGGAGACGTCTCGGTCGCGAGTCGGTAAACCAACTCCATCAACATTTCCGATGGACCGGTCTCGCCGCTGTGCAGACCGCCCATCAAGTGGTAGTGCGGCTTTGTCGAGTTGATGAGTCGCTTTACCTGCTCGTCGGACAATCCGCGCGGATCGGCGAGCTTGGCGAGGTTGTCGCGATTGTGCTGCAAATTCTTCAGATTCTCTTCGGACGAGACCCACACCACGACGAGCTCGCGGCCTTCGTCGGACTTGCCGATCGTCTCGATCTTTACGCGCGGCGTCGCCTTGGCGAGCGCGCGATAGTACTTCAGGATGTCGGCGTAGTAGGTGAGTTTTTTTGGCGCACCGACGTAGTAGCCGATGACGTCCTTGGGCGTGGGAATTCCGGCGACCAGCGGCAGGTGATCAACGAGCGGACTGCCGTAGCGCGGCTCGCTCGTCCACTCCTTGTACGCCTTGGCGAAGTTCTCGTCCTGCTTCTGTTTCGGGTCACGCGTCTCGGTGACCATCTGTTGCGCCGGCAGGGCCGCGGCAGCGAGCAGGAAAAGCCCCGAACCGAGGACGGATGTCCAACGGCGGCGAGGACGGATGACGGAATTCTTCAAAGTGACTCCTGACCCGAATGCGCTGGGAGGGGGAGGGGAGGGGAAGTGCTGCGAAGACGCGGTTTGCGCGGCTTCTGTCGTCCAACGTGTGGCGATAGGCGATCGTTGGGGAGAAGAATATCGACCGGGCTGAGCGTAGGCCAGGTTTGTGCGTGCCACGGGTATATTGCGCCTGACCGTCACGTCAAATCCGAGTTCGCGAGGCGCGCATGCGTTACGTCATGAAGCAGAAACTGCTGTCCTGGGGCGACGATTTTTACATCCGCGACGAGGATAGCCGAGAAGTCTTCTTCGTGGACGGCAAGGCGTTCAGCTTCGGCGATCAGCTCTCGTTTCAAGACCTGGAGCGACACGAGCTCGCGTACATCAAGCAGAAGGTGTTTTCGCTCGGCCGCACGTACGAGATCTATCGCGGCGGCGCGCTCGCGGCGGTGATCAAGAAGGAGTTGTTCGCGCTGTTCCATCATCGATTCACCGTGGACGTGCCCGGTCCGGACGATCTCGAGGCCGAAGGTGATTTTCTCGATCACGAGTACGCGTTCACACGCGGCGGGCGCGTGGTGGCCACGGTATCCAAGAAGTGGTTCAGCTTTGCCGACACGTACGGCATCGACATCGCCGACGGCGAAGACGACGTGCTCATCCTGGCCAGCGCCGTGGTTGTGGACCAGTCGTGTCACCCGGACGACGGCAAGCGGCACTAACGACACTCGCGACGCCGGCAGGCTCTGCGGTGCGTGCCCAACGTCATGAAATGCTAATCCCCGGTTGGATCGACCGATTGTAGACTGCTGGAGTCAGCGTTCGGTCTTCGATCGGAGAACGCGCATGAAACGCATTGGCCTCGGAGTATTCGCGCTCGCGCTCGTGTCTGTCGGATTTGCCGCGCGCGGCCCCTTGCCGTTCGTCGTGCACGAGTGGGGGACGGTCACCACGCGGCATCTGCCAAACGGCGCTCCCGACGGACGCCTCAACCGCATTGGCCGCTCGGAGGAGCTTCCGACGTTCGTGCACCAGTTCGAGCCGCCGGCCACGCGCGTCGATCCGGACAAGCAGACCGTCAAGACGCCGATCGGACCGGGTCGGCCCGACGTGACCATGCGCCTCGAGACGCCGGTGCTCTATTTCTATCCGCCGGCCGGCTCCACGCCCGCGCCGTTCGACGTCACGGTACGCTTTCGCGGCGGTGTGTTGAATGAGTTCTATCCTGCCGGTAAAGCGTGGGTCGAGCTGGACCGCGACCACGTCGACGCGAAGCTGGGGCCGACCGTACCGTGGGACGGCACGGTCCTCAACAACTACGTTGTCGGGGGACTGCGGTGGACGGGCGTTTCACTCAAGCAAACGGTTCCGCTTCCCGCGACGCAGAGCAACGTGTGGCTCGCGCCGCGGCGCGTCAAAGCGTGGGGCGTTGTCGCGGAATCGGGCGAGAGCGAGCGGTATCTGTTCTATCGCGGCGTTGCCCATCTCGACGCGGTGGTCCGCACGGAGCGTTCGGCGAACGACGTCCGCGTGCTGGCCCCGAGCCACGTGGAGTGGATGCGCGGTCCGTCGGCGACGATCGACAACATGTGGTTCGCGGACATTCGCGCCGACGGACGCGCGGCATTCCGCAGGAATAAGAGAATCATCATCGCCAAATCCGCACTCTCCGCCGAGCCGGCGCGCTTCACCGCTTTTTCGGCGAGCGACTACTCGACGAACGGACTCGCCGAGCTCAGGCGATCGATGAAGGAGGGACTCGTCTCCGCAGGCCTGTTCGACGACGAAGCCGAGGCGATGCTCGAGACATGGAAGGAGAGCTACTTCCGTACGCCGGGCGTGCGAGTGTTTTACCTCGTTCCAGCGGAGTGGATTGCGTACTTCCTGCCGCTCCAGATCTCGGTGCCCAACGAGCTGACGCGGGTACTCGTGGGCCGAATCGATCTGCCTGATCGATAGTCGCGGTTCGTGCGGGTCAGTGCGGTCAGTGCGGCGTGGTCGGTCGTGCGAGAGCGCGGACCGCGCCGCTCGGCGCCTCGGTCATCATGCGGGCGGTGAGCCTGTGGGCCGCCTCCAGGCGATCGAGCGCGCTCGTAGTCTGGCCAAGCGCGTACTCCACCCGTTGTAGCCGGGCTTCGAGGCTGGCCATTTCTCCAGGCACCTCGTCTTCGCGGCCGCGATACCGCCCGAGGAGCCACGATCCGTAAAGGATCATTCCCACGAAGCTGAATCCGCCGCCGATGACCAGGAGCGGGAGAAGGTGCGCGAGATCGAGACGCATGGGTGCAACTCGGTGCGGGTGGGTCGAGAACGGGGCCGGATAGCTCGCCTTACGGGCGGGCAATTGACGATGTTTCGGTGCTTCGTCGCACGTTCCATTCGACCACCCGAGAGAATCATGGCCCTGCTGGGCATGCAAGACGTAAATATCGCGTTCGGGGGGCCGGCCATCCTCGACCGCGCCAACTTCGCGATCGACCGCGGTGAGCGCGTCTGCCTTCTCGGGCGCAACGGCGCGGGGAAGAGTACGATCATGAAGCTGCTCGACGGGACCGTGCTGCCCGATTCCGGCGAGATTGTTCGTCAGACGGGAGTCACCGTGACTCGGCTCGAGCAGGAGGTTCCCGACGATGTAGACGGGACGACGTTCGACGTCGTCGCCGCTGGACTTGGACCGGCAGGATCGTTGCTCGCCCGGTATCACGAGGCAAGTCATCGGGTTGCTACGGAAGCGAACGACAGCGCCCTCCGCGATCTCGATCGGCTGCATCACGCGCTCGACGCCGCGGGCGGCTGGGAGATGCAGACGCGGGTGGATACCGTGCTTTCGCACCTGGGGCTCGATGCCGATGCGCAGTTTGCCAATGCGTCCGGCGGACGGAAGCGGCAGACCTTGCTCGCCAGGGCTCTCGTCCGTCAGCCCGACGTCCTGCTCCTCGATGAGCCGACCAACCACCTCGACGTGGAAGCCGTCGAGTGGATGGAGGAATTTCTGATCGATCGCGGCACAACGCTTCTCTTCGTCACACACGATCGCGCGTTCCTTCGACGACTGGCGACACGAATTGTCGAGCTCGACCGCGGGAAGCTCGTGGACTGGGGCACGGACTACGACACGTATCTGCAACGAAAAGAGCAGGCGCTGGCGGCTGAGTCGCGGGAGTGGGCCGAGTTCGACAAGAAGCTGGCGAAAGAGGAAATCTGGATCCGCACCGGCATCCAGGCGCGTCGGACTCGCAACGAAGGGCGTGTCCGTTCGCTCGAGGCGCTTCGCGTCGAGCGCAGCGCCCGCCGCGAGCGCACCGGAACGGTGAGACTGCAGACGCAGGACGGCGAGCGTTCGGGGCGACTCGTCGCCGAGGCGCGCGGAGTGAGCTTCGCGTACGGGGCTCGGACCATTGTGGGCGACTTCAGCACCACCATCACGCGCGGCGACAAGATCGGCATCATTGGCCCGAACGGCTCGGGCAAGACGACGTTGCTCCGCCTCCTCCTTGGCGAGCTTGCTCCTGATTCCGGAACGATTCGCACGGGCACCGGTCTCGAGATTGCCTACTTCGATCAACTGCGCGAGACGCTCGATCCCGAGCGCAGCGTATTCGAGAGCATCGCCGACGGCGCCGACTTCATCGACATCGGCGGCGCGCGCAAGCACGTACTCGGCTACCTCCAGGATTTTCTCTTCTCGCCGGATCGTTCCCGCACGCCGGTCCGCGCGCTGTCAGGTGGTGAGCGAAATCGGCTACTGCTCGCGCGACTGTTCACCCGGTCATTCAATCTGCTCGTACTCGACGAGCCTACGAACGACCTTGATATTGAGACGCTCGACCTCCTCGAGGAGTTGCTGCTCGAGTTTCCGGGAACGCTGCTGGTCGTGAGCCACGATCGATCGTTTCTCGACAACGTGGTGACCAGCACGCTCGTACTGGAGGGTGGCGGAAAGATTGGCGAGTATGTGGGTGGGTATGCGGATTGGGTGCGGCAGCGAAAGCCGCCAGTCGTGGCTGAACGACCGTCGGCGCCGGCGCCGGTTCCAGCGATCAAGCGCGCGGCTGCTGTGCCGGAACGGTCGACCAAGAAACGACGCCTCACGTTCAAAGAGCAGGGAGAGCTTGCTGCACTTCCGGGACGGATCGACGAACGAGAGCGCGAGCGTGGGCGTCTGTATGCGTCGCTGACCGACCCGGCATTGCTGCGCGACGGAGCGGCCGTGGTGGACGCGAAGGCGCGTCTTGCGTCGATTGAAGTCGAGATCAACGAGATGATTGGACGCTGGGAAGCGTTGGAAACGATTGCGGCGGAAGCCTGAGACACGAGGCGCGACGATGTCGTCGCAGACGTGAGCGAAACCACGACGGACACTGAGGAGAGACGCGTGAGCAACGAGAGCAAAGAGCGACGGGACGAGGCGTTCGAGGGCGACATCAAATTGACGGTTGTCGGGGACCGGCTCGGCGTGGGCGATCAAGCGCCCGATTTTGCGCTCGATGCGTTGGCCCCTGGAGAGGGACTGGCGCGTGAGATTACGCTGCGGCAGGGCACCGGGCGTGTGCGTCTTCTGCATGTGGTCAATTCGCTCGATACGCCGGTGTGCCACGTTGGCGCGCATCGGTTCGATCAACTGCGCTCGACCGAGCTTCCGCCCAACGTGGACGTCTATACGATCAGCATGGATCTGCCCTTCGCGCAGGCTCGGTGGCGCGCCGCCGAGCAGGTGGAGCATGAGGCCCTGTCGGGTCATCGAAGCGAGGCGTTCGGCGAAGCGTACGGCGTCTTGCTCAAGGAATGGCGTCTGCTCCAGCGCGCGGTGTTCGTGATCGACGGAACCGGCAAGGTGGCGCACGCCGAGTACGTTGCCGATCAGATGGCTGAACCGGATTATGATGCGGCGGTGTCTGTGGCGAGCTCGTTGGCTTAAGGCAATTCATGAAAATGCTCGGGCTCGTTGGTGGAACGAGTTGGGTCTCCACCATCGAGTACTACCGCCACATCAACCAGCAGGTGAACGCGCGATTGGGCGGTGCGCAATTCGCGAAGTGTGTCATCTATTCGTTCAATCACGCCGACATTCAAGCGCTCAATGCCGTGCAGGATTGGGACGGCGTGCTCGACCTGGTTACCGTCGCATGCCGTCATCTCGCCAATGCCGGCGCGGAGGGCCTCGTATTGTGCGCGAACACGCTGCACCAGGTTGCCGATCGGTTGCGCGATCGCGTGGATCTGCCATTGATTCACGTCGCTGACGCGACCGCACCAGAGATCCGGCGCAATGGACTGGGTGTAGTCGCGTTGCTCGGCACGCGCTACACCATGGAGCTGGATTTCTATCGAGACCGGTTGGCGAGCCACGGCGTGACGTCGCACATTCCGTCAGCCGCCGACCGCGATTTCATCCAGAAAACGATTTACGGCGAATTGACGCGCGCGATCTTCAGCGCCGAGACGAAGTCGCGCTACCTCGATATCATCGAATGCATGGTAGGTGAGGGCGCCCAGGGAGTCATTCTGGGCTGCACGGAGTTGCCGCTCTTGATCAAGCAATCGGACTGCGTCGTTCCGGTGTTCGACACGACGGCGATCCATGCGTCCGCTGCCGTCGACTTTGCATTGGGCTGACATGAACATTCAAGCGAAGCGTTCGTCGACAGCGGCTATTCCGACGCGAGTTGGGCGCAATGGGTGAACGAACGCGCGGCCGGGTCGTTATCGTCACCAACAGGACGCAGGCGCTCTGCGACGCCACGCGCCAGAATCTCGCAGCCGCCACCATCGAGACTGATCTGGTGCTGTGTCAACTGCCCGGAGAGAGCGACAAGAGTCCGCGCTTCCAACGGCTTCGAGGCACCAGGCAGTGCGAAATGATCCGCGCGCGCTAGCGGACTTCGGCATGCGCTACTTCATTCTACCCAATCCGATGTACGGTTCGTGGCAGGTGCGCGAGCCGTGATTCCCTCCGTCGACGCCTTCACCCTCACACGCGAGAGCAACCGAGTGCCAACCAACACGATTGCCGCCCACCGACCCGGAACCAAAATTCTCGTCGCCGCGCTCGCAGCGGCAACCGTGATGCTCCCCGCCTCCGGCTGTGCGAAATCGGGCAGCGATGCATCGGCGATGGCGAAAGGCGCGCCCGACTCCGCCGCCCAGGCGATCACGGCGGACGGCTTGCTTCAGCACATCAAAGATCTCGCGGCCGATTCCATGGAGGGACGCGGACCGGGAACGCCCGGCGAGGACAAGGCTGTCGCATACATGCAGGCGCAATTCAAGGCGATTGGGCTCAAGCCCGGCAACCCCGACGGCTCGTATCTGCAAAACGTCGATCTCATTGGCTACAAGGCGCATCCGACGGCGTCGTTCACCGCGGGTGGAAAAACGATTTCACTCGCGTATCCAACGGACTTCATCGCCAACTCGCGGCACAAGCGCGCCGAGACAAAGATCGACAAGTCGGATCTCGTGTTCGCCGGGTATGGCGTTGTCGCGCCGGAGTACGGGTGGGACGACTACAAGGGCGTGGACATGACGGGCAAGACCATGCTCGTGCTCGTGAACGATCCGCCAGTCCGCGCCGGCAGCGATACCGCGCTCGACACGACGATGTTCAAAGGCAGGGCAATGACCTACTACGGTCGTTGGACATACAAGTACGAGATCGCGTCGGCCAAGGGCGCCGCGGCCGTGATGATCATTCATGAAACGGGTCCGGCGGGTTATCCGTGGGGCGTCGTGCAGGGCAGCAACTCGCAGGAGCAGTTCGACGTCATCTCACCGGACGCCGAGAAGCGTGTGCCGGTGGAAGGTTGGCTCCGGCTCGAGAAGGCGAAGGAACTGCTGTCGGCCGCGGGACTCAACTTCGACTCGCTCAAAGCGGCCGCGGCACGCAAGGACTTCAAGCCGGTTCCGCTGAACGCCAAGGCGACCTTCAACGTGAAGATCGAATCGCGCCAGATTCAGTCGCATAACGTTGCCGCCAAGCTCGAAGGCACGGACAAGAAAGACGAATACGTGGTGTACACGGCGCACTGGGACCACCTCGGCAAGGACACAACGCTCAAGGGCGACCAGATCTACAATGGCGCGATGGACAACGCGTCCGGGAGCTCGGCGATCATCGAGATCGCGAAGGCGTTCACCAAGCTGCCAACGCCGCCCAGCCGCTCGATTCTCTTTTTGTCGGTGACGGCCGAAGAGAAGGGCCTGGTGGGCGCGAAGTACTATGCGACGCACCCGTTGTATCCGCTGAACAAGACCGTCGCGAACATCAACATCGACGGCATCAATCAGTGGGGAAAGACGAGTGACTTCACCGTGATCGGACTGGGCAACTCCACGCTCGACGACGATCTGCTCGCCGTGCTCAAGGCGGACAGCCGCACCGTGCGCCCGGACGCCGAACCGGAGAAGGGATTCTACTATCGCTCCGACCATTTCGAGTTTGCTAAACAGGGCGTTCCGGCCCTCGACGCCGAGCCTGGGATCGAGTTCATTGGGAAGCCGGCGGGATACGGAATCCAGAAGCGCGACGAATACACCACCAAGGATTATCACGCCGTCACCGACGACGTGAAGCCCGACTGGGACTTCAGCGGCGGTGTGCAGGACGTGCAGACACTGTTCCGTGTCGGCTTCAGCGTGGGGAACGCGGGCGCGCTGCCGCAGTGGAAGTCGGGCACCGAATTCAAGGCCAAGCGCGACTCGATGATGGCGGCACCGACTGATGCGCCGAAAGGCGTCGAGATGAAGAAGCCGTGACGAGGTGAAACGTCCTCTACTGCTGGCCGGCGGGGCGCTCGCGGTGTTCGCGATCTTCGGATGCACGAACTCTGACGCCACGTCGCGCCGACCGGCGAGAGCGACCGACGGCGCTTCACCCGAAGTCGTTGTTCGCGTTCTCGACGTTGGCCAAGGCGACGCAACGCTGATCGAAAATGGCGGAAGCCGCGTGCTCATCGACGGCGGGCCCGACGTTCACCGCTTTGGCTACCTGCTCGACTCCCTCCGGCTGAATCGCACCACGATCGATGTCGTGATTTTGACACACGAGCACGCCGACCACCTCATGGGCCTGCGCGCGCTGTTCGAGTCGGCGCGGCACATCACGGTGCGATACCTGTTCGAGAACGAGGACCCATACACGGCCGCGAATCTGCGGCACCTGCGCGATTCGATCAACGCGCGCGTCGGCCGTCGTCAGCTCATCTATCGCGACACCGACGATCCGTGTGGCGACGGCCGCCCCATCTGCACGCTCACGCTGAAAGGCGGCGCGAAGATTCACATCATGCGGCCAATGCCGGTCGGCGCCGGCAGCAATCCCAACAATCGCTCGGCACCGGTCAAACTCGTTGGCCCCGACTCAGCATCATTCACGATGTGGTTTGCCGGCGACGCCGAGCAGGAGGAAATCGCCTGGTTCCTCGGTGACGCGCACTACGATGTGAATCCCGGCATGCGTGTCGATGTGCTGAAGGCCGATCATCACGGAAGTTGCAACGGACTCACCGGTGCGTACCTCGATGCGCTCAAACCGAAGTGGGCCACCGCGTCCGTCGGCAGCGTGAACAGCTACCACCACATGCACGAGCAGGCAAAGGCTGCATTCCGCGCGCATGGGATTCCGTGGTACCGAACCGATCAGAACGGAACGATCGTGATTCGCAGCCCCGGCACGGCGGGTGGAAAGCTCACGGTATCAATGCAACGAGGGTCCAGCAACATGGCCGGACCCTCGGACAACCGTTCGACGCAGTCGGAGTGTACGCCAATTCCGTGAGCGTTATCTCACGCGAGGGACAGCGTTCCCATTTCGAGATCGAGCAGGCGCTGTTTGCGCCACAGCCCGCCGCCGTAGCCCGTGAGCTTCCCGTCGGCGCCGATCACGCGATGGCACGGAATCACGATCGCGATGCGATTGTCTCCATTCGCGGCGGCGACGGCGCGCACGGCAGTTGGGCGTCCGATGGCCTTCGCGACGGCGGAATACGTCGTGGTGGTCCCCGACGGAATGGTCTGTAACTCCGCCCACACGCGCTGTTGGAATTCGGTACCCGGCGTGCGGAGCGGCAGGTCGAAGTTCGTGCGTCGGCCGTCGAAGTATTCCTCGAGTTGGACGCGAAGCGCTTCGAGGACGGGCGAGTCGCCCTCGGCACACGCGAACTGTTGATCACCCAAGCGAAGGGAATCGGTGGGCACGAGACGGCGCTCGGGAAACTCCAGCATCACGAGGTGACTACTCGTCGCGGCCGCGACCAGGTTTCCGAGCGGGGTGACGATCTGATCGACGTAGATCACGTCGGTGGCGTGGTGCATTGTTGTTGTCATGAGCCGAGTCTCTGTTAGAATACGGTCGGGGACGCGGCGGCAGTGAACGTCGGCTGCATCTCCTGCAGAGAATGTCGCCGTCCGAATGAACGAACGCCATCCGATTCTTGCGGTCGAGTTCAATTCGTCCGCGAACGTCGCGACCGGCTACCGCGTTACTTCACACTGAGCGCGACGGGTCCGTGACCACTCACACCGAACATCGTTGGGTCGTCGATTCGATCGAGGAGTTCGTTGCTTCGATCGAGGTTGACGGCGCGAAAATGATCACCGTGCCGCAGTGGCTGCTGCCGGACGGCGCGCGTCAGGGCGACGTGCTCGCCGTGCGTCACGAGCGTCCGACCGGCGGAAAACGCTCATCAGTGACGATAGAAATCGACGAACGGGCGACGAAAGAAGCCTACGAGAAATCGGCGGCCCAGGTGGCAAAACATCGCAAACAGCCGAACGATCCGGGCGGCGATATCGCGCTCTGAGCGACCGACTCAGTCGTCGAGCGCGGTCACGCTCACCGCGGCCGCGCCATCTGCACCGTACTCGACACTTACGCGCCACGGCTGGCAACAGACCTGGCAGTCCTCGACGTAATCCTGCGCGTCGCCGCTGCCCGGGTCGAGGGCGATGGTGTTCGCCTCACCGCAATACGGGCAATTCACCTCGCCACTGGTGTCGGCGGTACCATCGCCGAGTGGAAAGTCGCGGTCGAGGTCAGGCTCGGAGTCGGGTCCTTCTGAATCGTCGTCAAATACACTGCGCATCCTCGTAGTGTAACACCCGGGCCAACCGGCTGTTGGCAACGTCGTGCTATACTGAATCCAGAGACCTGAATCCCGAGACCTGCCGTGTCCGATCTCTTCGCCGCCCGTTCGCAGATGGCGCTGTCACTTGGCTTCCACATCGTGTTTGCCGAGATCGGCATCGCGATGCCGCTGCTGATGGTAATCGCCGAGTGGCGGTGGCGCCGCACGAATGACGCGGTGTATCTGCAGTTGGCGAAGCGATGGGCGAAAGGGAGTGCGGTGTTGTTCGCCGTGGGCGCGGTGTCGGGTACCGTGTTGTCGTTTGAGCTCGGTTTGCTGTGGCCACGATTCATGGAGATGGCCGGGCCGATCATCGGCATGCCGTTCTCGCTCGAGGGCTTTGCGTTCTTCACGGAAGCGATCTTCCTCGGCGTCTATCTCTACGGGTGGGATCGCATCTCACCGCGCGCGCACATGGCGGCCGGACTCATTGTCGCCGGGAGCGGCGCGGCATCGGCAGTGTTTGTCGTGATGGTGAACGCGTGGATGAACACGCCGACCGGAGTCGTGCTCGCCGCCGGTCGCATCACGCAGATCGATCCGATTGCGGGAATGTTCAACCCGTCGACACTGCAACAGGCGCTGCATATGCTGCTCGCGTCGTATGCGGCAACAGGGCTCGCCGTCGCAGGATTGCACGCGGGCATTCTGCTCCGCGAACCAAAGGCGCTCTTTCATCGTCGCGCGTTGATGCTCGCGCTGATTGTTGGTGCGCCGGCGGCGATTCTGCAGCCGATCTCCGGCGATTTGAGTGCTCGTACGGTCGCTCAGTGGCAGCCGATCAAGCTTGCCGCGCTCGAAGGCCAATTCGAGACGGAGCGTGGAGCGCCGCTTCGACTCGGGGGTTGGCCGGACGCGGACGCTGGACGAACACGCTTTGCGGTCGAAGTTCCGTTCGGTCTTTCGCTGCTCGCCTTTCACGATCCGCGTGCTGAAGTCCGAGGGCTCAACGCATTTCCGCGCGACGTCTGGCCGCCGATTCCGCCCGTGCATGTTGGATTTCAAATCATGGTGGCGCTGGGAACGGCGATGGCGCTGATCGGTGCGTGGGTCGCGCTCGTCGTTGTGCGCAAGCGTGACGTGGTTGCGGAGCGATGGCTGTTGCGTGCGCTGCTGGTCGCTACTCCATTCGGATTCATCGCGACGGAAGCGGGATGGACCGTCACGGAAGTGGGGCGACAGCCGTGGGTGGTGCAGGGCATCCTCCGCACGTCCGACGCGGTGACGCCGATGCCGGGGCTCGTTGTTCCAATGCTGTTGTTCGCGCTGCTCTACGTCGGACTCGGCGCGATCGTGGCGGCGTTGATGACGTCGATCGTTCGAGAGACGACATGAGCGACTTCATTCATTCGATCGGCTTGGCCGAAGTCGTCGCCGGGATCATGGTCGTCGTGCTGAATGCGTACGTGCTGATGGGCGGCGCGGACTTCGGCGGCGGCGTCTGGGATCTGTTCGCGTCCGGTCCGCGGCGCGCTGCGCAGCGCGACCTCATCGCCAACTCGATTGCTCCGATCTGGGAAGCCAATCATGTGTGGCTCATTGTCGTCGTGGTCATGCTGTTCACGGCGTTCCCGGCGGCGTTTGGAATGCTTGGCACTGTGCTGCACATTCCGATCACGCTGCTGCTCGTCGGCATTGTGTTGCGCGGGTCGGCGTTCGTGTTTCGGAGCTATGGCACGGGGGGGAGCGACCACCGTCACACGTGGGGGCGTGCGTTCGCCATCGCGAGCACGGTGACGCCGATTCTCCTCGGGCTCATCATCGGCGCCGTCGCGAGCGAAGACGTCGGCGCAGCCGCCGCAAAAATCGGCAAGGCGTCGTTCGCCGACGTGTTCGTCGCTCCGTGGCTCGCGGCGTTTCCGATGGCGGTCGGACTATTTGCGTTGGCGCTGTTTGCGTTCCTCGCGGCGGTCTATCTCACGATCGAGGCGAGGGATGCCGACCTGCGCGAAGACTTTCGTCGTCGCGGGCTGGTAGCGGCGGTTGTTGTATTCGCTCTTGCCGGCGTCGCGCTGTACCTGTCTCGCTCGACGGCACCGCGCATGACGGCCGGCATCGTCGCGGCACCTTGGTCGCTCCCACTCCACGTGTGTACGGGCGCGGCGGCGATTGTCGCCATTGTCGCCCTGTGGGTGCGCCGCTATCACGTCGCGCGCATCGCGGCGGCAACGCAAGTCAGCCTCATCCTCTGGGGATGGGCGCTCGCGCAGTATCCGTTCATCATTCCGAATACGCTGACCATTCGGGCCGCGGCCTCACCACCGGTGACGCTCAAGCTGCTCCTGATCGGTCTCGCCGGCGGTGGCGCGATCCTGATTCCGTCTCTCAGGTATCTGTTCCGAACGTTTGCCGGTCGCGCCGCCGACAGCGCGAGCTCATTGGGCGAACACAACACCTAGTCGTTAGGGTTTTCCAATGAGCGACTGCACGACGCGCAGCAGCGCCTTGGGGAGTTGCTCCGGACGTTGGAGGATCGTGTGGCCGGTCGCGCCAAAGATCCGCGGCAAGTATTCGGACGCATCTCGATCCACCGTGAGGCAGAACGGGAATACACCGGACGCGCGCGCTTCCATGATCGCGTGTCGCGAGTCCTCCACGCCGTAGTCGCCCTGGTATCGATCCACATCGTTCGGGCGACCGTCAGAAAGGATCAGCAACAGGCGATGCCCGGCGGATTGCCGCGCCAGCTGCTGCGTCGAATGCCGAACGGCCGCGCCGAGTCGCGTGAATCCCCCGGGCTCGAGTGCGGCGATGCGCCGACGAACGGACTCGCCGCTCTGCTCGCCGAAATCCTTGATCGTCGTGAGCTTGACGTTGTTCGCACTATTGCCGGAGAATGTCTGCACCGCGTAGAGGTCGCCGAGTGCGTCGAGCGCGACGCCGGCGAGCAGGAGCGCGATTTTCTCGAGGTCCATAATGCGCAGATCGTCGGTGACGCGCGTTTCGGTGGATCCGCTGACGTCTACCAAGAGCGACAGCGCGAGCCCGCGCCGCGCCGGCCGGGCCTCGAGATACAATCGATCGTCCGGCGCCTGGCCAATCCGCCGATCAATGATCGCGTCCACGCAGGCCGCGATGTCGAGGTCGTCGCCGCTGCGCTGGTGTCGCAGCAGCGCGCGCCTGGCGCGCAGTCGCTCGAAGTGGTGGCGCACCTGACGCACGAGCGATGCGTGTCGACGCAGTGTGTCGTCGCACCATGTCGCGTCGCCCTCGGCCGACTCGTTCAGCCGGACCGAAACAGCCCTCGGTGCGTAGCGACCGGCCTCCGAGTCCCATTCGTCGTACAGAACGGCGGGCGGGAGGAGCTTGAGCGCTTCCTCATCGTCCGGTCGCGGTGGCGCGTCGTCCGTCGCAATGCCCTGACTCCCCGAAAGCGGCTCGGGCGTATCGGGCTCGTTGGTGCGGTCGGAATCGGACGTTGTGTTGCCACCAGCCGCGTCGATGGTTTCGCCGGCGCTATCTGGCGCAAGGCCCACCTGGCCGGTCGGCTTGCGAACCGTGCCCCAGAATGGTGCGAGCCGGAGTCCGCGATAGGTGCCGGACCGTTGTCGGAGCTCCAGTGCCTTGGAGGTCGCCCATTCCAGCGACGACTTCGCGTCGCTCGCCGGTTGCTCAGGCGTGTCTTTTGACGACGACAACGCCTCGCGCAAGAGTTGCTCGACGAGGCGCTCGGTCGCGGTGAGCATGGAAAGGCTTGGCCGCCGCTGCAGCGCCGCTTGTTGCTCGGCGTGAAGTGCAACCGCCAGGCCGGGATGCGTCTGCTCGATTTTGGCATCCACGGCCCTGCCTTCACGAAGCAGATAGAGATCTCGCACCAACACATCGTCGGTCGGCACATGCGTCGCCGTTCCACGCTCAATGCGCTCGGCTTGCTGAATCGCCAGGAGCCCGTAGTGCGCGACGGCCGTGTCGTAGCCCTTCCGCGTCGTCACCGCGAGCGGAAGCTCGATGGTTGTTCCGTCGGTGGCCGGCCGAGGTTCGCGCGCGCCGGGATCGGGGCTGATGTATCGCACGAACCGTTCGGCCCAATGACGATCGCTGTAGTCGATTGGCGCGATGGAGATTGTTCGACCGTAGACCGCCGCGAGCACGATCTCGAGGCGTCGGTGCACGTCCTCGAAGCCAAGCGTTGGGCGGCGCGAGCCAATCGTGACTCGGGCGAACGCCGGAATTTTGCCCGCGCGGTATCGCGCCTTGAGCATCAATCGACGCGCACCGGCGAACCAACCGTGCATTAGAGCGTGGCCGCGACGAGATCGGAGATGGCAGCGAGCAGATCGGGGTCGTCGGTGAGCGGGCCCACGATCGCCGAGCGACACGCCTGCTGCGGCGGAATGCCGTCGGCGATGAGACGTCCGGCCGACACGAGAAGTCGTGTCCCCGGTCCCTCGGCCAACCCCTGCTCCTTGAGACGTCGAATACGCCGCGCCAACTCGACCAACGCCTGCGCCGTTGCCCGTTTCACGCCCGTTTCGTGCTCGACGATCTCGGCCTCCGCGCTCGCCGGCGGAAAGTCGAAGTCGACCGATACGAACCGCTGGCGCGTACTCGGCTTGAGATCCTTGACGGCATGCTGGTAGCCGGGGTTATATGAGATCACCAATTGGAATCCTGCCGCGGCGTCGAGCAGCTCGCCTGTCTTCTCGATGGGTAGAATGCGGCGGTCGTCGGTGAGCGGGTGAATGACGACGATGGTGTCCTGCCGCGCTTCCACAACTTCGTCGAGATAGCAGATCGCGCCGAGGCGTGCCGCGATCGTAAGCGGGCCGTCGACCCAGACCGTTTCCTCGCCTTGAATGAGAAACCGACCAGTGAGGTCACTCGCCGAGAGGTCGTCGTGGCAGGCAATCGTCACCAATGGCCGATTGAGGCGCCAGGCCATATGCTCGATGAAGCGCGTCTTTCCGCAGCCGGTTGGACCTTTGAGCATCACGGGCAGACCGCGAGCGTGACACTTCGTGAATACGTCAACTTCGTTGGAACCGGCGAGATAGTAGGGCTCGCGATCGAAGGTGCGAACGCCACGCTTAAGAGACAACTCACCCGTCGGATGCGCTCTTCGATTCGACTCGATCGACATCAATCTCCTCGGTTACCCGCAGTCGCCTTGGCTGAGCGTGCATGATGCGATGCGCGCGCCGCGGGACGCCAGCCTTCTGACCACCCCCGGACATTACTCGGCAGATTCCAATACGATTGCGACGCCGCGTGCTCCTCTTTCGCCAAACGCCGCCATACGGCAGGTTAGGGCCATGAATCGACGAGACTTCAACGCCATCATCGCCGGCGGCCTAGCGACGACCGTCCTCCCGCGCTGGTCCTTCGAGCAAGCCGACCTCCGCGTCAACGGCGATCGGATCACCGCGCACCTCACGGCCCTGTCGAAGTTTGGCGCGAATCCTGAGGGCGGCGTCTCGCGCGTCGCGTATAGCGACTTCGACCGCGCGGGCCGCGCCGTTGTGCTCGACTGGATGCGTGCCGCCAAGCTCGAGCCGACGGTCGATTTCGCCGGCAACATCATCGGACGTCGAGCGGGGAAGGATGCGTCGCTCAAGCCGCTGCTCTTTGGCTCACACATCGATTCGGTTCCGCAGGGCGGCAACTACGACGGCGATGTCGGCTCGCTCGCGGCGATCGAAGTCGCGCAGACCTTCGCCGAGCGCGGGGTGGTGACGCGCCATCCGCTCGAGGTCGTCGTTTGGCAGAACGAGGAAGGCGGGTTATTCGGGAGCCGCGCCGTGAGCGGTCAACTGGTGCCCGCCGAGTTGAAGACCGTCTCCAACAGCGGCAAAACGATCGAGCAGGGAATCGCCTTCCTCGGCGGCGACGTGTCCAAGCTCGATCAGGTGAAGCGTCGCAAGGGCGACATCGCCTGCTACTTCGAGCTGCACATCGAACAGGGCGGTACGCTCGAACTGGGCAAAGTCGACATCGGAATCGTCGAGGGCATCGTCGGTATCAAGCAGTGGGAGGTAACAGTCACCGGCTTCGCCAACCATGCAGGTACGACGCCGATGGATCAGCGTCACGACGCGATGCTTGCCGCGGCGCGATTCGTCGAGATGGTGAACCGCGTGGTGCGCGGCACCCCGGGCCGGCAGGTCGGAACCGTCGGGCGCATTCAGGCATTTCCTGGCGCGCCAAACGTCATTCCGGGAAAGGTCGTGTGCACGCTCGAGCTTCGCGACCTCAGCGACGCGAAGGTCGATTCGATGTTCACGCAGATTCAGGCCGAAGCGAAGAAGATTGGCGCCGAGAACGGAACGCAGTTCGCCTACTCTCTGCTTCACGCCAACGTCGCGGCGCCGAGCGATCCGCGCATGCGCAAGATCATCGCCGATGCCGCCGGCGCTGTGAACCTGTCCAGCCGAGTGATGCCGAGTGGCGCGGGCCACGACGCGCAGGCGATGGCGATGATTGGTCCCATGGGCATGATCTTCATTCCGAGCATCGGCGGTATTAGCCA
>JBDUEJ010000088.1:0-15916 GCA_040002475.1 bacterium
TCGTTCGCCGATTTCGTTCGCCGATTTCGTTCGCCGCGGCCAAACATCTCGCGGCAGCCCATCCATATCGTCCGTCATCGCCCGTCGCGTTTCGCGACGGGCGCTTTGGCCTACGCCAGCCGCGTGGCGAGCATCTTGGTCCTCAGCGTCGCCAAGCGGCGGCGAACTGAGCCGTCCAGGACCGTGTCGCCTACACGCACAATCACGCCCCCGAGGATTCCCGGATTCACCTGGAAATGGGGAACAACCTCCTTCCCCAAGCTCCGCGACAGGTGGTTCACCACGACCTTCCGGTCTTCGTCGCTTGGCTCGCGCGCGACGGTCACCGACGCGTGCACCCGGCCCTCGACCTGATCCACCAAGTCGAAGTACGCCCGAGCGATCGCCGGAATGAGCATCTGGCGGCGGTGGCTGACCAGCGCCTGAATGAAGCGCACGAAGTTGCGTGGTAGCTGATCGCCGTACGCTTTCTGGATGACAGCGTTCTTCTGTTGCGCGCTCACGCGCGGCGTCTCGAGAAAAATGCGCAGGCGGCGGTCCGATTCCATCGCGTCGGCGACGCGCTGGAGCATCGCCCCCCAACCCGCGAGATCATCCGCCCGCCGCGCAAGCTCGAGCAGCGTCTCGGCGTAGTTCCCGGCGATCGTTGATTCGCGCATTTACTGGCTGACCGTGACGGGGCCGATCGAGGCGAGGTACGACTCGACGAGCTGTCGGTTTTTCTGCGACTCGAGATTCTGCTCGATGACTTTGCTGGCGCCCGCGAGTGCGAGGTCGACGGCTTCGCGCCGCAGGATGGCGATCGCCTTCTGCTTCTCGCTCTCGATGTCCTTGCGGGCGCGCTCGAGCATGTCCTGCTGCTCCTTCCGTGTCTGCTCGAGCAGATCGGTGCGCATCTTCTCGGCGACGGCGCGTCCGTCGGCGATCAGTTTTTGTGCGTCGCCGCGCGCGGCTTCGATCTGCGTCTGATGCTGTTGCAGCAGCTTGGCGGCAGCGTCCCGATCCGCTTTCGCGGCGTCGATGGCCTCTTGCAACGACCGCTCACGCGCCGCGACGGCCTTGGTCAGTGGACCAAACGCGAACTTCGAGAGCACGAACAACAGGCCGATGAAGATGATCAGCGTCCAGAACATCAACCCGGTATCGGGCTGCATGAACGGACGCGAGCCTTCCTGGGCGAGCAGCGCGACTGGTGACAGCGCAAGCAAGGCGAACGAACGGAGCAATGAGGGGCGCATGGAAAGTCTCTGGTGGGTGCATGCCGGCGGCGATCCCGGGACCGCCGCCGAACACGCTCTTAGAACTTGAACAGAACCATCATCGCGACGACGACGCCGAACAGCGCGACGCCTTCGATCAGCGCGGCCAACAAGATTGCCTGACCGCGAATCTGTCCGCCGGCTTCGGGCTGGCGAGCAATCGCCTCCGACGCCTGGCCACCGATACGGCCGATACCAATGCCCGCTCCGATCGCGGACAGTCCTGCACCAATGCTGGCACCGAGCAGCGCCCACGCGCCCATGTACTCGCGCGTGTATCCGCCCGCGGCAGCCTGCAACAACGGAAGAATGGAGTGCATTAGAACTCCGAACGTAAATCGTTTGGTCCAACCGCCCCGCGCCGGAACTGCGCGCCGCTCGTCACCGAGACCCGGGTCTCAACGAGCATCCCCGGTCGCTCGACCGGGTACGTTCGCGCGGAGTGGAGCCTTTCCCGCGCGTACAACTTCATCTGTCGTCCTGAGCAACCACTCATGTCATCCTGAGCGAAGCGAAGGATCTGCTCTTGCCCTTGCCGTTGCTGTCTAGTGCCCCTCGACCGTCCGAATCTGGCCGATGAACGACGCCACCAGAAGCGTGAACACATACGCCTGCAGGAATGCGACGAACAGTTCCAGCCCCATGATCGCTACGGCCATCACGAGCGGGAAAATGCCCACGAGATACGAGCCGAACGTGAAGATGATCGAGACGAGCGCCAGCACCATGACGTGTCCCGCGGTCATGTTCGCGAACAGACGAATGGTGAGGGCGAACGGCTTGGTGAACTTTCCGAGGATCTCGACGGGCGTCATGATCGTCGTCATCAGAATCCGCCCCCACACCGGCATGTCGTGCGGCCAGTAGAAGATGGTGTTGATGTAGTTCTTTCCGAGCGCCCGAATGCCGGCGACCTCGATCACGAAGAACGCGATGATCGCGAGCGTCGCTGTAACGGACACGTTGCCGGTCGCGGTCGAGCCGTAGGGAATGAGGCCGAGGATGTTCGCGAACAGAATGAAGAAGAAGACGGTGAGGAGATAGGGCACGAAGCCGTCGCCATGCGGACCGACGGCCGGAAGAATGACCTCATTCCGGATGTAGAGCACCATCGCCTCGATCGTGCCCGAAAATCCTCGCGGGGCCTCACCACGAGCCGTGTGCCGGCCCTGCGCGCGCGCTGCCGAGATGAGAACGATGCACGCCAGGACTGCGGCGATCAGCATCATCACGACGTGCTTGGTGGGCGAGATGTCGAGCGCGAATTTGCCGATCATGATCGGCGCCCAGTGCGGCAGGTGCACCACCTTGTACCAACCGGGGGCGATCCACGGGATGTCGAGCTCGTCGGAATCGCTGATGTGCGGAAGAATGATGTCGACCTTCTTCGCTTCCTGGCTCATCGCGTGGTCGCCCGGCATCTGCCGCTGGCCGCCGTCTTGAACGGCGGAAGGCATAGCTGCGGGCGCAGCAACCGGAGACTCGACGGGGCTCTGCGCCGTCAAAGGCGCGGCGGCAAGCATCGCCGCGAGAAGGAGAGAGCCGGAGCACCACGGGAAAGACACGTTCATAGCGTCAGCAGCTTTGGTTCGACGAGCGTGGAAACGAAGAGAAAGATCACGAGGCTGAGCAGAGCCGCCGGCGCCGGCATCGCAAACAATTTGACCGCCACCACTCCGTACGCGATCAACGTCACGAACCGCAGTGCCACACCGATGATCCACCCCGCCATGAAATTCGGCTTTGACACGAACCGCGCAATGGAGAACGCGAACAGCTGGACTATCACCGCGACCACGGCGCTCACCTCGATGGCGGTCCGTTCCCGGGACGACGAGAACGGGATCGCCAACACCATCCCACAGACCCCCACGATCAGAACGACCGCCGCGCCAAACCAGAAGATGGCCTTCATACGACGGGCGGCTTGGCAGACGGCGGCGGTGGTTTTTCGGGAGGAAAGACTCTGCGGTACATCACGTACATTCCAGCGCCTGCCCCTACGAACACCCCGAGAATGAGGAGCCACGGAGCCGTACCCAGCCGGGCATCGAGCCACTTCCCGCCGAACAAGCAGAGGAGGATCACGACAAGGAACTGCACTCCCAGCCCCGCGAACCCCGAGGTGTTCGACGACGATGACTGTCCAGCCGGAGGCGAGCCGCTTTTGCCCCCCGAATCGTTGGGTTTCCGCGCTGATCCGTCCATCTGGGGGCGAAACCTAGGGGCTTGTGAAATTTTTCGCAAGCAAAACCGAGCGCCCTAACCGAACATCGACCGAAGAAACCGTCATTCAAGCTAAACCACTGACATGCCGACACTTTGGCTGTTACGGTTCACGTTGACTGTTCGTCAAACAGTTGATAAGTTGGCGATTACATGATTTGTGAGCGGTCGGCCCTCTCACAATTGTGTCGCCTTGGCTTGGATTGATCTCGGAAAATGAACACTCGTCTCATCGTTTCGTTGCTTTGTGCCGGCGCGCTCGCATTCGCGTGCGGGCCTCGCACGCGCTCAGATGCGCCGGCCGCACTCGCCACCGCGCAGCCCGTCCGCGCATCCGGCGGTGTGCAAACCGCCGACGCCGCAACGACACAACGTCCACGATCACGCACGGCGTCCAAGGCAAGCGCGGCGAAACTCGACTCGCACCTCAAGGTCGACGTCACACAGCACGATGTGCACTTCGCGCTCAACGTGACGAACGTCGGCTCCAAGCACGCCGAAGTGGATTTCCCGAGCGGACAATCGTACGACTTCGTCGTCGTGGATTCGGCGGGACATGAAGTGTGGCAGTGGTCGCACGGCCACATGTTCACACAGAGCGTGCAGAACAAACAGCTCGGCGGCGGCGAGTCGATGCAAGTCGCCGAAACATGGAAGGCCACGGCGGGCCGATACACCGCGATCGCGACGCTTCGTAGCTCCAACTATCCCATGGAGCAACGCCTCGAGTTCATCGTTCCGTAAGAGAACTCTCAAGGCGGCGCGACACGACGCGCCGCACACGCCGTCCAACAGGCCGCCTTCGAGGCGGCCTTTTTTTTCGCCGATCGGACTCCGCTCTGTACCGAACCAGGGCAATAGGCTTACATCTCCGCCGGACCGTCCGGAGCGCGCGGCGCCATCGCAACGCGCGGGATGTGTGGAATGAATTCCCAGCACTCTTTCCGCGCCGAGCGTAGCTGGATTAGCTTTCCGACCTCATAGCCTTGGAGCAAGTCGAGTGGCAACGCGACAACAGCCGATGGACGACTCACGCGACGTAGATCTCCTCGAACAGCTCGCTCGCGCACGCGCCGCTCTCGTTGAGCAGATCGGTCGACGAATCATCGGCCAACACAAGATCGTGGACGACCTCGTCGCGGCATTGCTCGCCGGCGGCCACGTCTTGCTCGTCGGTGTGCCGGGCCTTGCCAAGACGCTGCTCGTGCAAACGGTGGCCGAAGCGCTCGATCTCAGCTTTTCGCGCGTGCAGTTCACGCCGGACCTGATGCCGAGCGACATCACGGGCACGGAGCTGCTCGAAGAAGACCACGCGACCGGCCGGCGGTTTTTCAAATTCGCCAAGGGTCCGATCTTCGCCAACGTCGTTCTGGCCGACGAAATCAATCGCGCGCCGCCAAAGACGCAGGCGGCACTCCTGCAAGCCATGCAGGAGCACGCCGTCACCGCGGCGGGACAGACGCACCGCTTGCCCGAACCCTTCTTCGTGCTCGCCACACAAAACCCAATCGAGCAAGAAGGCACGTATCCGTTGCCCGAAGCGCAGCTCGACCGGTTCATGATGCAGCTCACCGTGGGCTATCCGTCGCGCGAGGAAGAGGAACGCATCGTCACCGCGACAACCGGTGATCTCTCGGTGAGCATCAAGCCGATGCTCAACGCGGAGCAACTGCTCGCGCTGCAACATCTCGTCCGTCGTCTTCCCGCGCCGCCCTCCGTCGTGAGCTACGCCGTTCGTCTTGCCCGGTCCACACGGCCGAGTGCGGAGGAAGCGACGCCGCTCGTGAAAA
This sequence comes from bacterium, assembly GCA_040002475.1. Classification (GTDB taxonomy): domain Bacteria; phylum Gemmatimonadota; class Gemmatimonadetes; order Gemmatimonadales; family Gemmatimonadaceae; genus JAQBQB01. The sequence continues at coordinate 5,276 of JBDUEJ010000088.1, forward strand.
AGTACGTGAGCTGGGGTGCCGGTCCGCGCGCATCGCAGTACCTCATCCTCGGCGCCAAGGCGCGCGCCGCAATGGATGGGCGCGCGATGCCGGATCTCGAAGACGTGAATGCCATGGCCGGTCCGGTCTTGAGCCACCGCGTCGTCGTCAACTTCCAGGCGGAAGCGGAAGGCATGTCGCCGGAAAAGCTCGTGACCATTCCCGAGCGGCCCTAACGCCAGAGCTCGAACGAGCTCGAACGAGCTCGACGTATTAGAGCTTGCTAACATCAGCTTGGCGCCATAGCCTTGAACGCACCGCGAGGCTCGTGGTGATCGGAGCCGGCGGCAAGACGACGCGGTCGCGAGATGGAGAGATTGAATGGCGGAGTTGCCAAGCAACGTGAGCCGCGCGGACCGTAGCGTCGCGACTGTGCTCGTGGTCGACGACGATGCGGATTGCCGATTCATCTACTCCGAGGCGCTCCGCGCCGCCGGATTTCGCGTTCTTCTCGCTGAGGACGGCGAACGCGGAGTCGCGCTGACCCGAGAAGCGATACCGGACATCGTTCTGCTCGACATCGCCATGCCGCGCATGGACGGGCGGGATGCGGTGCGACTGATCAAGAGCGATCCGACAACGCGCGACATCACGACGATCGCCGTGACCGCCGCCGACACGCTGCACCAACGCGGAGACCTGGTCGAAGCCGGGTTTGACGCGGTCCTGCTCAAGCCGGTTACGCCTCACGTCGTCGTCATCGCGGTTCGGCAGGCGCTCGCCGCCCGCCCGTAGCCATCGCCCTACCCCCCATCAACCATTCGGGGGAAGAATGTGTCTATCGGTTAGATGCCCCGGCGCCGCAGGCCGGCCCACTCACCGAACCGCGGATCTTGACACATCATGCACATCGCTCGCGTCGCGCTCACCGTGCTCACGTGCGCTTTCGCGGCCGAACGGTCGGCCGCCCAACAGACAAGCGCCGAGGTAATCCGCGGGCGCGTCACCGACGACTCGGCGCGCGGCGTTTCGGCGGCCACCGTCATGGTGACTCGTGGGCCAGACCGGCTGACGTTACCGGCCACGGTCGATTCCGCGGGCAACTATCGCGTGAAGTTCGACGACGGCACCGGCGACTACCTCGTGTACGTGAGCGCGACTGGTTTCAAGTCGGCGCGCCGGCGCGTGCAACGCCAGGGGAATGAGCGCGAACTGGTCGCCGACTTCGCCCTCGCGCGCGACCTCACGCTCCTCGCGGCGAGCAAGAGCGTGGCGGATCGCCCCGTGCGCGCATCCAACAATATCACGCCGTTCCAACCGGAAACGGGCGCGTCGGAGCGCTGGAGCGACGGTGTCAACGGACAGATCTCCCCGACGATCGCCGGTGACTTGAATGCGATTGCCGGCACCATACCCGGCGTCACGCTCACGCCGGGCGGCCCGTCGATTCTCGGTTCCGCGGCAACATCGAATCTCACGACGTTGAACGGAATGGGCCTCTCCGCGGGAGCCATTCCACGCGCGGCGCGCACAGAGACGCGCGTCACGGGCGCAACATTCGACGCGACACGCGGTGGATTCTCCGGCACCAACATCGATGTGCGACTCGGACCAGGCAGTCGATCGTACCAGCGGCGCAACGCCTTCATCACGTTCGATCCGCCGGCGCTTCAGTACTCCGACGCCGCCACGCGGGCGTTGGGCAACACCACCGGCGGTGTTCGCGGCAGTTTCGGCGCCGACGGCGAGATCATCCGAAGCGCGCTCACCTACAACGTAGCGATCGACCTCGCGCGCAGCGCGAGCGATCCGGCCACATTGATCGACGCGCAATCGGACGCGCTGATACGCGCCGGGGCGTCGCCCGATTCTGTGGCGCGCTTGATCGCCGTTGCGGCGCCACTGGGTCTGCCACTCTCCGGCAGCGGCGTCCCCGCCGATCGGTTGCACCAAGGAATCACGTGGCTCGGCCGCCTCGATGATACTCGCGACACGCTGTCGACTCGCGCGCTCACGACCTACGTGGGATACACGACCGACGGAGCGCTCGGATTCGGACCCACTGCCGCGCCATCGGCATCGGGAGCGCGCCACGAACGAACACTGGGCGCTCAGGTCACGCTCGGAAATTTTGTTGGAGCAGGGCGGCGCGTGCTGACCGAAACGCGCTTCGGATTGAGCGGCGTGCGAACCCAGGTCACGCCGTATCGCGACATCCCCGGCGCAACGGTGCTCGTTCGCTCGTCGAGTGTCGACCCCGAACGCGACGTCGCCGGCATCACGCTCGGCGGCGGCAGCTTTCTCGCCACGGATGACTCGCGATGGACCGCCGAGGCGGGCAATGAGACAATTTGGAATGCGGGCGGACGACGTCATCGTTTCAAGGCGACGTTGTGGGGCCGCGCCGACGGCTTGCGGCAAGACGGCAGCAGCAACCGCCTCGGAGCATTCACCTACAATTCCGTCGATGACTTCGCCGTGGGGCGCCCCACGAGCTTCTCGCGCACGCTGTCGCAACCGGTGCGCTCGGGAAGCGTGTGGAATACAGCGGCCGCGATGTCGCACCAGTGGGCGCCGACGAGGTTTTTCAGTCTTCTTTACGGCGCTCGCGTGGAGGCCGACGGATTCGGCAGCGCCCCCGAGCGCAACCCGGCGCTCGAACACGCCCTCGGCGTGGAGACGGGCGTGGCGCCGTTCCGCCTGCACGTGAGCCCGCGAGTAGGATTCTCATATACCTACAATCGCGACAAGGACAACGGCAGCGGCTCGAGCCAGAACCAGGTGGGTCGCTTCTATCGCTCCGTGACTGGAACCATTCGCGGCGGCATCGGCGAGTTCCGTGATTTGCTGCGACCGAACCTACTGGCCGACGCATCGGGCGCCACGGGTCTCGCCGGCGGCACGTCGGTGCTCTCGTGCGTTGGCTCGGCGGTTCCCATTCCCGATTGGTCGCGCTTCGCCAGCGACCCGAGCTCGATTCCGACCAAATGCATCGATGGGAGCGGTGTGCTCGCGGAGAGCGCGCCGTCGGTGACGCTCATCGATCGCGGGTACGATGTGCCAAGAAGTTGGCGGTCGTCGTTGGATTGGAACACGAACTTCAAGAGTTGGCTGATCCGCGTCGGCGGGCTTGCATCCTACGACCTCTCGCAACCGGGCACCGTCGACGCCAACTTCGCCGGAGCGCCACGCCTCACGTTGGCGACTGAAGGCAATCGGCCCGTGTTCGTGTCGGCGGCGTCGATCGACTCGCGGAGCGGCGCGGTCTCGGCGGCCGAGTCGCGAAGGTCCGATCAATTCGCACGTGTGAACGTGCGCACGAGCGATCTGCGCGGCTATGGCGGTCAACTGACGTTCGGCCTGGCGCCGGACGCGTTCAAATTCAGAACGCGCTTCGCGCTGTTCACGTCGGCGTCGTACACGCTTCAGGCGACGCGCCGTGAGTATCGCGGCTTCGACGGGGCCGGCTTCGGAGATCCGCGCGCCATCGAGTGGGCGCCGAACGGCAACGACGCGCGTCATGTGCTCGTCCTTTCCGGAGGGTTCAATGCGCCGGCAACCGGAACCGTCACGTTTTTCAGCCGCGTCCAATCGGGATTGCCGTTCACGCCGACGGTGCAGGGTGACGTGAATGGTGATGGACGGAGCGGCGATCGCGCGTTCATCCCTGATGCGGCGCACGAGACGGATGCCGCGCTGGCGCAGGGCATCCGTGGGTTGATCGCCGACGGCTCGGCGAGCGCGCGCCATTGTCTTGTCGACAACGCGGGGTTGGTGGCGGCGCGCAACGGATGTCGCGGACCATGGACGCAGTCGCTCAACATTCAATGGCGTCCGCCGCTCCCGCAAAAATGGGTTGCTCGTATTTCACCGAACGTATATCTGCAGAACGTCCTCGCCGGGGCCGATCAGTTGCTGCACGGCAGCAACGGCTTGCGCGGCTGGGGATCGCCTGCCCTGCCCGATCCCGTTCTCCTGGTACCGCGGGGATTCGACGTTGCGGCAAACCGCTTTCGCTACGACGTGAACGCGCGGTTTGCCGACACGCGCCCGGGTCACACCCTGTTTCGAGATCCGTTTCGCCTTGTCATCGATTTCTCGCTGAATCTGTCCACCGACTACGATCTGCAGCAACTCCGTCGCGCCGTGGAGCCGGTCAAGGGTCCTGCCGGTTGGATTCGGCGCTCCGCCGACTCGCTTGCGGCATTCTACCTCTCGAATACATCAAGCATTCACAAGGCGCTGCTCGAGGAGGCGGACTCGCTGTTTCTCACAGGACCGCAGGTCGTCGCCCTGCGCCGCGCCGACTCGGTGTATTCGGCTCGCGTCCGCGCCGTCTACGTGCCGCTTGGGCAGTTCCTTTCTCAGGGCCAGGGCGGAGCGGGCAAGGCGGAGCTGGACAGCGTCCAAGCCACGCAGAAGGCGTACTGGAAGATTTTCTGGCAACAGCCCGAGATCGCCGACTCCATTGTCAATCCGTCGCAGCGCGAGCTCATGCCAATGTTCAAATCGATGGCCGCCACGCCACTGAAGGATCGGGAGCACAGTCAGTGGCAATTCGGGCGGCCGGTGACGTTTGCCGATACGCCGCGAACGGGGAGCGCGCCGCGCTGATGGAAGATTAGGAGGTTCTAATCTTCGGCCGGCTCGCCGGCCACTCGTATTGCGCACTTGGGTTCGGCGCGTCATTACTAGTGACGGCGCCTCGATTGTCGAGCCCCGGGGCCACTTAGAGGATGTCGTATGAGCGTTTCGTCGGCCGCGATCAATCGCGGAAGCGTGCTTGTCGTCGAGGATGACGAACAGACTGCGCGACTTCTTTCGCGTCTGTTGATCCGCGATGGATTCAATGTCGACGTTGTCGCGGACGGCGCGCGCGTCATCCAGATGGTGGCTGCCAGCTCGCCCGATATCGTCTTGCTCGATTGGATGCTGCCGGGCATCTCGGGCATCGACTTGTGTCGGCAGCTCAAAAGAGATCCGTCGACGCGCTTGATTCCGATCGTCCTCGTGACTGGCCTCGACGCGCGAGAGAACCGCCTGGAGGGCATCAACGCGGGCGCCGACGACTTTCTCACCAAGCCGTTTGACTCCGACGAATTGCGCGCACGCGTTCGTTCCCTCACGCGGCTCAAGCGCTACACCGACGAGCTCGACTCCGCCGAGTCAGTCATCACCAGCTTGGCGCTCACGGTCGAAGCGCGCGATACATCCACGGATGGTCATTGCCACCGGCTGGCACAATACGCCACCACGCTCGGCGAAGCCGCGGGAGAGGGTCCGGAGGCGTTGGCTGCCCTCGAACGCGGCGGATATCTCCACGACGTTGGGAAGATCGGTATTCCTGACGCCGTGTTGCTCAAGCCCGGCAAGCTGAGTGCTGACGAGACCGCGATCATGCGCCAGCACACGCTGATCGGTGAACGTCTGTGCGGCAACTTGCGGAGTCTCGCGCCGGTCCGCCCGATCGTTCGGCATCATCACGAGCGTTTGGACGGAAGCGGATACCCCGATGGGTTGCGCGGCAGTTCCATTCCCCTGGCGGCTCAGATCGTAGGAATCGTGGACACGTTCGACGCCGTGACATCGGATCGACCGTATCGACCGGCGCGATCGCTCGAAGCGGCCTGTGACGAGTTGATCACGGACCAGCGCAACGGTTTGTTCGACGCGGAACTGATTCAGCTGTTTCTCAAGCTCATCGACGTTGGACTGATTCGGGTTCCGGCCAACGTTTCGTGACCTTGCACGACCTCGCGACGACGAGCACCGCTTCGGTCTCCGAAATCGTCCAGGGAGTCGTGATTCAAACGCCTAGCTCCAAGCTCCCTCGCTTCGAAGCGAGCGGCGCACCGGCGCTCGTGATCATTTTCGGCACGCTCGCGGTCACGACTTGGTTCGTCGTCCGATTCTTCAAGTTGAGGCGCCAGTCGCGCGACGCCCTCGCGCGGTTGAAGGTGAACGAGGCCCGCTACCGCCTTTTGTTCGACGGCAACCCCTGCCCCATGTGGGTTTACGATGTCGAGACCACCGCAATCGTGGAGGTGAACGACGCCGCGACTGCGCAGTACGGATACACGCGCGAAGAATTCACGACGATGTCGTTGCGCGATCTGCGCGCGCCGGACGACGTGGTTCGCCAGGAGGGCATGCTTCAGGGATTGGCGGGCGAATCGGAGTCAATCCACTTCGCGCGGCACCTGAAAAAGGACGGCACGGCAATCGAGGTCGAGGCCCGCGGGCGTCCGCTACCGATCCCCGGTCGCTTGCTCCGCCTCGTAGTCGTGACGGACTACACCGCGCGGCTGGCGACCGAGCGCACGGCGCGCGAGGCCGAAGCGCGGGCCAGAGCGACGAGCGAGATGCTGCAATCGCTCATCGACGCGGCGCCGCAAGCAATGATCGTGATCGACGCCGCCATGTATGTGCGCCGCTGGAACCGCGCCGCGGAGGCGTTGTTCGGATGGTCTGCCGAGGAAGTACTGGGCAAGCCGGTGCCGTTCATCCCGCCCGATAAGCGTGGTGAAGCCGACGCGCGACTCATCCGTGCGATTGCCGGTGATTCTCTGTCTCCGACCGAAGTGACGCGGGTGCGGAAGGACGGCACACTGGTCCATTTGCTCGTGGCGGCCGCTTCGCTCCTGGATGCTCACGGATGCGTCGTGGGCCTCATCACGATCTTTACGGACTTGACTGAGCGCAATCTGCTCGAGGCCCAGCTTCGCCAGTCGCAGAAGATGGAGGCGGTCGGGACGCTCGCCGGTGGCGTCGCACATGATTTCAACAACCTGCTCACCGTCATTCTGTCGTATTCAGAAATGCTCCTGTCCGGGACTCTCGCGCCGGAGTATCGCAGCGATCTCGAGGAGATCTCGACCGCGGCGCGCCGCGCGACGGCGTTGACGCGTCAACTCCTCACGTTCAGCCGCAAGGCGATCGTTCAACTCCGGTCGGTCGACATCAACGAGGTCGTTCGCGGAATGCATCCCATGTTTCGCCGCCTGCTGACGACAAACATTGATCTCTCGACGACGCTGAGCGCCAACGCGTGCGTGGTGGTCGCCGATCCGAGCCAGATCGAACAGGTTCTAATGAATCTCGTCGTCAACGCGTCCGATGCGATGCCTCACGGCGGCTCGCTGGCGATCGAGACGCAGAACGTCGAGCTCGATCGCGCGTATGTCCAGACGCACGCCGGCGTGCGGCCTGGTCCCTATGTCATGCTCGCCGTCGCCGATACGGGAATCGGCATGGACGCCGCGACCGTGAGCAAAGCGTTCGAACCGTTTTTCACGACCAAGGACGTCGGTCGTGGAACGGGTCTCGGCCTCGCGACCGTGTACGCGATCACGAAGCAGCTCGAGGGCCACGTGTGGGTCTACAGCGAGCCGGGGCACGGAGCGACGTTCAAGATCTATCTTCCGCGACACGCGTCGACCGTCGCTGACGAGGTGGCGCGCGCTCCGCGCGCACGCGAGGTGTTGCGAGCCGGAACGGCACTGCTGGTCGAGGACGATGACGCCGTGCGTCGTGCCGTTCGCAGAATGCTCGAGCGGCTGGGCTACAGCGTGCTCGAAGCGTCGGATGGCGAAACCGGCCTGTCGGTCGCCACCGGCTACGCGGGAACGATCGATGTCGTCATCACCGATCTCATGATGCCGCGAATGAACGGCGGCGATTTCGCCGCGGCGCTCGCAAAAACGCATCCGAGTCTCCGCGTCGTGTTCGCGTCCGGCTACACGGACGACACGGTCGTACGCCGCGGGTTGCTCACCGACGAGCATCTGTTCCTGCAAAAGCCGTTCACCGCGGATCAGCTCGCGCAGGCAATCAGCAAATTGCGTAGTACGCAATGATGGGAAGAGCCCGACAGGTCACTGACCAATAGCGACGAAACAGGACAGGCGTTTGGAGCGCGTGTCCTGTTGTCGCTCGATTGTATCGACTAGGCGCGAACGGCTCCGCGTCTACTCGACGACCCGAATGGTCCAGAAATCCGACGCCAGTTTTGGATCGAGGACGTAGGCTTTCGGCAACGTCGCATAGCCTCCCTTCCCCCAATTCTTGCCCCACGAATTGCGGAAGCGAAACACGGTCGACGTATAGCCGGTGATGAGGATCGCGTGGCCGCCGAGCATTTTTTCCGCGGCCTTTGGCATCGGCACGGTGCCGGTCTTCGCGACGGCATCCGATTCGAACGACTCGTAGACGCTGATCCCGAAGACGATCGGGAACCCGGCAGCGAGCTGCGATTTGATCGCCGACTCCGTTTGTTCGACCGATTCATACGACGTGCAGATGTGCGACTTCGCGGCGGTGAAATATGCTTGCGGCGGCGTCTTCGCGAACTTCGATTCGATGTACGGCCACAGCTTCTCCGGGGCGACGCCCGTCTTGGCGACCACTTTCATTCCGTCGCGAATCTCGGCGCCGGCGTCGCTCGCGACGGTGTGCTCGATGTACCGCTCGCCGTAGTAGATCGCGAGGCGAGAGGGCATGAAGTCGGCGAGCGCTTGCTTGCGCGTCTCGTACTCGTACGCCGCGCCGATCGCGTTGGCGGTACAGCTTCCGAGTTGGCCCTGATCGTACACGGCCGGCATCGCCGGCTTCTTCGACAGATCGACGGTCGCCGGGAGCCGGGTAACGCGCGAGACCTTGAGCAGGCTCGGCCGGTCGCGCTGATCGGGCGTGTCGGGGCGCCATCCATATCGTGCGATGCTCCGCGTCACGAGCGTCGAGCGTGGGCTGTTGGTGCTCTCTGTCGCCATTGGCCTGCCTCGCGATAGTCTGTGGTTGCGCCAATATATGGCACGTATTCGAGCGGAATCCATCCCTCTCCGCGCAATGTTTTCCCTATGCGGGGCGCTCCGTTTCGCGCTGCTTGATGCGTTCAATTCGTTGGTGTGCGTTTTCGACGTTGATTTCCTGTTTGGCGCGATAGACTCGATTCGCCGATCTGGAGGGCGGCGAGCCAGGAATTCGGCGCCGGGACCCAGTGACGCGGGCAGTATGAGAGGATTTTAATCTTTCACGTGTTGGATGACGGGCGCGGCGTCTGATCCAATCTGTCGCTGGCGCAACTGCTTACGTGATGGCACACTGTCGGCTGAGGACGGCATGACGCCGGCATGACGCCGGCATGACGCGGTCCGCCGAGGTTGGTGTGATCGTTTGGAGCGAACCGGAGGGGGGCCGGCTCTTGTGCTATACGTTCACACGTTTGGAAAGACGCAGATTGAGACAGGGGAGACCCGCTTCGCGGCGAATTCGGTGCGCAAGCTTCCGATGCTTCTGTACCTCTCGGTCGAGCGCGGACGGCGCGTATCGCGAGCCATCATGCACGAACTCGTCTTCCCCGATCAAACGGCGAGGAACGCGAAGCATTCACTCCGAGAGCTCGTCTACCAGCTTCGGTTGGTCGGCGTACCGATCGAGTCGGACGGCGACACCATTGAGCTGAACGGCGAATGTGTGCGCGCCGACTACGCTGACATTCTCGCCGCCGAGCGCGTGACCGGCGCGCAACTCGCAGCGGTCGAGAGCGGATTTCTGCCGGGGTATGCGCCGGAGCATTCCGAAGCGTTCACGGAATGGCTCGACCGCTTTCGAGCGAAGACAACGTTCGATCTCGGCAAGGCGATCGTTCGTGAGGTCACGCGCGCGCGGAGCGTCGCGGACTGGATCACGACGGAGCGCGCGGCGCGTGCGTGTCTGACGGTGAATCCGTTCAATGAAGAGGCGACGCTGGCGCTGGCGGAGATGCTGGCGATCAACGGGGCGAAGGCGCAGGCGATGACGCTGCTCGATCAGTATCTTCTCGAGGTTGGCGCCGGATCGCGCGACCTCAAGTTGCCGGCGCTCGTCCTGAAGCGGCGGATCAGCGAGCGCGTGCCGCAGTCCTACGCCGCGCGGTCGATGTCGCCGTTCGTCGGCCGCGATCGCGAGATGCTGGCCCTTCACGAGCACTCGGGGCGCGCGCGCGGCGGCGCCAGCGAGTGCGTCGTGCTTCTGGGCGACCCCGGCATCGGCAAGAGCCGGCTCGCGGCGGAGTTTTGTACCGCGGCGATGCTCGATGGAGCGGCGGTCGTCTCGGCGTCTCCGCAGCCGCACGACGTGCATCGACCCTTTGGCGGGTTTGCCGACCTGGTGCCGCAGCTCTTGGAGTCACGCGGAGCGTTGGGGTGTTCTCCGGAATCGATGCGCGCGCTCGACAAGCTCACGACGACTCCATCGGCGGATGCCACACCGTTCGCCGACGCGATTCGCGACAGCGAAGCGCTGTGCGACGCCACCACCCGCGCGATTCTCGACATTGTCGACGCGATTGCGAGTGAGCAATTGCTCGTCATCTCGATCGAAGACATCCATTGGCTCGACGAGATGTCGTTGCGGGTGTTGGGGTACTTGCTAGCGACGCAGCGGTCGCGTCGTCTGTTCGTGCTGCTGACGACGCGCACCTCCGCTCCGGTGAACGAAATCTCCAGGCACGCCTTGGCGGTTCGTGTCCTGCCTCTTGCCGAGCTCGATGCGGACGCCGTGCAGCGGATGACGGAGGCGTTCTCGTTGGACTCCGGGCTGTCGGTCGACGCGGAGATGTTGCGCTGGTTGGGAGGGACGGCCAACGGCAATCCGCTGTTCGTGGAGAGCCTGCTCGGACATTTT
>JBDUEJ010000089.1:0-15383 GCA_040002475.1 bacterium
GGTCACGCATTGGAATGCCGCCGCCGAGCGAATCTTTGGCTATCGCGCCGCGGAGATGATGGGTCAGTCGATTCTGCGTCTGGTGCCACCCGACGGCGTCGAGGAGTGCCGTATTGGGATCGATCTGGTCGCGCGCGGCGAACGCGTTGTCGGACGGATGACCGATCGAGTCACGGCCAGGGGTGAACGGATCAAAGTCTCCGTGACGCTGTCGTTGATTCGCGACGATCCGGGTGGGTCGGTCGGCATTTCAGCGATCATTCGCGACATGACACAGCAGATACGCCTCGAGACCGAGGTCGCTCACGCACAAAAGATGGAGGCAGTCGGCAACCTTGCCGGCGGCGTTGCTCACGATCTCAACAATATCCTTACGGCGCTGCTTGCGGGCGTCGAATTCGCCGGCCAGTCTCCGAGCGTCGACGCCGAAACGCGGCGTGACCTCGCCGAGGTCCGGACCGATTGCTTTCGCGCGGCGGGCCTCGTGCGCCAGCTGCTCGCCGTGGCGAGGCGACAGGTGATCAATCCACGCCCGTGCGACGTGAATGCGACCATAGGCGACCTCGGCCCGCTCCTGGAACGGATGCTCGGCGCGGACGTCACGCTGTCGCTCACAGCGCGCGCGACACGAAGTGTGTTTGTCGATGCGGGGCAGCTCGGCCAGGTGATGTTCAACCTGATCGCCAACGCCCGCGACGCCATGGCGAACGGAGGGGCGGTGTCGATCGACGTGGGCGATGATCCTGCATCGAACGCCGTGCTGATCACGGTGAGCGACACCGGGGCCGGCATGACTCCCGAGGTGAAGGCGCACCTGTTCGAGCCGTTCTTCACGACCAAAGTTGTTGGACAGGGAACCGGCTTGGGTCTTTCGACGGCGTACGGCATCATCGCCCAATCCGGAGGCACCATCTCAGCGAACAGCGAGCCTGAGCTGGGAACGACGTTCACGATTGCACTGCCGGCGATCGAGACCGCTGTTCCAAATGCCGCTCCACCGCCAATGAGCGCGAGCCTCGGCGGCGATGAAACGATTCTCGTGGTGGAAGATGAACGCGGCGTGCGTGATCAGATCGTGCGCTACTTCAACCAGCTGGGCTACCAAGTCGTCGAGGCGCGAAACGGCGCCGAGGCGATCGCGGCGATGGAACAACACGGTGCGCCCATTCATCTCGTTGTCACGGACGTCGTGATGCCGGAGATGAGCGGTGCGGAGCTCGTTACGCACCTGCGCGATTGGTATCCGAATCTCCGCGTGCTGTTCATGTCGGGCTATAGCGCGCGCGGCGTGGAGACGCACGGGGTTGTCGTTGCCGATGCCGAGCTGCTGCAGAAGCCCTTCGAGCTCTCAAAGCTTGCTCGGGTCGTGCGACAGCTCCTCGATCAGCCCCGCCGAACGCCCGGCGAGTCGAGCACGCCCCTCACGGCTTGCGCGAGCGAGTCTGGCGTGATCGGCTTCTGAACGAAGGCGATGTCGGAGTCCACCACTCCGTGTCGGACGATGGCGTTGGCCGTGTATCCCGACATGTAGAGAACGCGCATGGTCGGGCGGAGGGCGCCGAGGCGTTCGGCCAACTGGCGCCCGCTCATGCGGGGCATGATGACATCGGTCAGAAGCAGATTGATCGTGGCCGGATGCTGCTCGCAGATCAACAGCGCATCGCCCCCGCCGGCGGCTTCCAACACATTGTAGCCACGCCGGCGAAGGATGGTGCATGCGAGAAGGCGCACGCGCTCTTCGTCCTCGACGAGCAAAATGGTCTCGGAGCCGTCGAGCGACGCGGCGGAAGCCGGCGCGCGCACTTCCTCAATCGCGGCGTTGTCCGCCACCGGAAAATAGATCCGGAAGGTCGTGCCGCTTCCCACTTCACTGTAGAGCCAGACGGTGCCGCCGCTCTGCCTCACGATGCCGAAGACCGTCGATAGACCGAGCCCGGTGCCCTGATCAACATCCTTCGTCGTGAAGAACGGCTCAAAGACGCGAGCCTGCGTCGCCTTGTCCATTCCAGTTCCCGTGTCCGACACGGCGAGCATCACGTGCGGACCAGCGCGCGTGCCTACATGCTCGGCGACGTATGCATCGTCGAGGGTGACCACGCCGGTCTCGATCATGAGCTTGCCGCCGCCCGGCATCGCGTCGCGCGCGTTGACCGCGAGATTCATGATCACCTGCTCGATCTGTCCTGGGTCCACGAGAATCGGGGGAAGGGTCGCCGACGTCTCTCTCACCAGCTCGATGTTTTCGCCGATCAGACGCCGGAGCATGTTCTCCGTGCGCACCACGATCTCGTTGAGATTGACGATCTTGGGCTGCAGCAGTTGGCGCCGGCTGAATGCCAGCAATTGCTTCGTCAACATGGCCGCACGGTCGCCGGCGAGCTTGATCTCGTGAAGTCCCTCGAGCATCGGATCGCCCGCGGGAAGGTCGTCCGACAACATCGACGCGTAGCTGAGAATGACGGACAAGAGATTGTTGAAGTCGTGCGCCACACCACCGGCGAGACTGCCAATCGCTTCCATCTTTTGCGCTTGGCGAAACTGCTCCTCAACGCGCCGAAGTGCTTCCTCCGTGCGCCGTCGCTCCGTCAGGTCGGCCATGAACGCGATGATCATTCGATCGTCGAGCATGGCAGCGCCGAGGAGCACCGGGACGCGGTGGCCGTCCTTCTTGAACAGTTCCTTTTCCCATGGCCGCGCCACGCCCGTCTCGCGCAGAGCGGCCAGCGCCGTCTCGTCGGTGTGTATCCACTCCGGCGGCGTCATGTTCGACCAGTCGATTCGGCCCGCGGCCAAGTCCTCCGGCGTATATCCAATGATCGACAGATAGGCGCTGTTCGCCTCGCGGACAATGCCGCTGGTCTCCGTCACGCAGATGGCAATGATGCCCGACTCGGCCAAGCGCGAGAAGCGAACCTCGCTCACACGCAACGACTCTTCCGTCTGCCGACGGCTGTCGCGCGACCGACGTTCGCGGAGCTCGCGCGCGATCGCGGGCGTGAGACGCGCCAGTCCGTTCTTCAACACATAGTCTTGCGCGCCGTTCCGCATTCCTTCAACCGCCGTGTCCTCGCCGACGGTGCCCGAGACGATGATGAACGGAATGTCCAGCCCCGAGCTGCGCAGAACCTGCAGCGCACCGAGTGCATTGAATTGCGGCATCGACCAATCGCAGAGTACGAGGTCCCATGACGCGGCGGCAAGCGCGGTGCGCATGTCCGACGCCGTCTCGACGCGTTGCGATTCGATGACATCGTACGAGCGCTTCAACTCGTGCAGAATGAGCTTGGCATCGGTGGGTGAATCCTCGACCAACAACACCCGCAGCGGTGGGGTCATGGCGATCCCGGGTGCCGCGGATTGGGCTCGTTCAACCGAAGCCAGAAGGTTGCGATGAAATTGGCGGATTCGACGAACTGCGAAAAATCGACGGACTTGCGAACGTAGGCGTTGGCGCCGTTCACGCGACTTTCACGGATGTCTTCCTCCTCGCGCGATGCCGTGAGCACGACGATCGGCACGAGCCTCGCGCGCTCATCCGCTCTGATGCAGCGGAGTACCTCGAGGCCGTCAACCTTTGGCAGCTTCAAGTCGAGCAGCACGAGCGTGGGCAGCTCGGGCCGGTTCGCGTCGGCATACTGGGCGCGACCCAGGAGATAGTCGAGCGCCGCGGCGCCGTCACGCGCAACAACGATCTCGCTCGCGACGGTCGCTTTGCCAAACGCCCGAAGCGTCAACTTCTCGTCAGTCGCGTTGTCTTCGACCAAAAGGATAACCGGCTTCATCGCGGCGCTCCCGGCAGGCCTCCGGGCAGCGTGAAGTAGACGGTCGCGCCGCCGTCCACCACGCCCGTGGCCCAGATGCGGCCGCCGTGACGATTCACGATGCGTTGCGCCGTGGCCAACCCAATGCCGGTTCCCGGAAACTCGCCGACGGTGTGAAGGCGTTGAAACGGAAGAAACAATTTGTTCGCGTGGGCCATGTCGAAGCCCACGCCATTGTCGCGGACGAAGTAGGCCGAGACGCCATCATTGACTTCGATGCCACACTCGATGCACGGCGACGATCGCGTCGCGCTAAACTTCCAAGCATTCTCTAACAGGTTGGCCAGGAGCGTGCGGGCCAGGCTCGGGTCGATGTACGCCAACAGGCCGTCGGGAACCGTCAAGGCCATCGTCCGCGCCGGTTCTGCTTCGCGCAGACGCCCGACGGTTTCGCGAACGAGTTGACCGAGGTCCAGCCACTCCGGACTGGGCTCGCTTCGCGTGACCCGCGAGAGTGAGAGCAAGGCGTCGATCAACGCGCCCATGCGCAGCGCGCTCTCGTGAATCTCGCGAAGGTGAGCGACCCCCTCGGAGTCGAGCTTGTCGCCGTAGTCCTCGAGGAGGATCTGGGCAAACCCGCTCATGCCGCGCAGGGGAGCGCGCAGGTCATGCGCCACTGAATAGCTGAATGCCTCGAGCTCCCGGTTCGCGAGCTTGAGTGCGGTTTCGGTCGCCTTGCGATCTGTCGTATCGCGAATGGCGCTCGTCACGAGTATCCCATCCTCCGTCCGCAGAGGGCTGAGACTGATCTCGACGGGGAACTCCGTTCCGTCCTTTCGCAGCCCGTGCAGCTCGAGGCCCGAGCCCATCGATCGTACTCGCGGGTCCTGAAAGAACTGCGTGCGGTGCGCCGGGTGCCGGTGCCGGTAGCGATCGGGAACGAGAATCTCCATCGCCTGGCCGAGCAGCTCGCGTCGTTCATAGCCGAACAACTTCTCCGTCTGGCTGTTGATCAAAACGATCCGGCCATCACGATTCACCATTACCATCGCGTCGCCTCGAGCAGACCCCGAAACTGTGCTTCGATCACGGCCGCTTCGCGCAGGTATTTCAGCCGCGTCACGTCCTTCATGCAGATTGTTATATAGCGCTGCCGATCGTCACTCGTCTGACCCTGCATCGAGATGTCCACGTAGATCGTCGTGCCGTCGCGGCGGGCGCGAACGGACTCGAACGTGGCAGCTCCCACGGTTGCGGTGTCGGCGATACGATGCCGCTCTCCATCCCGGAGCTCATTCGGCACGATCAGGTCGACGATCGAGCGGCCCATGGCCTCTTTGCCGCTGAACCCGAACATGTGTTCCGCCGCCCGGTTCCAAAAGATGATCGCTCCGTCGACCGTGACGGCGATGAGCGCGTCGGCAATATTGTCGACGATGAAGTCGGCCGTGACAATAGGCGCATGGGAAGACATGGATCGCCTGTCCGATCTGTGGGGCGAGGCGGCGGGGGGATCAACCCGAACCGGTCGTATCGGAGCCGCGTCCTCGTGCCCGGGCCCAATGACGCCAATATTGTACCAGTAATACTATTTCGCTAATTGGAAAACATTAGTGTCTCCCGCATTGCCGACTCGACCGCCCGGCGGACCCCGGGGCGCGTCATTTGCCCTTCCTGACCCCGGACTCATTCAGGAGTGCACAATGAAAAACCCCACCTATGCCCTTGGTGTGCTGGGTTGCGCGGCGATCGCCGCCTGCGCGTCGCCCGGAACGGTCTCATCCTCGGGCGGAGAGATCGCGTCTGTGGTGCCTGCGAACAGCCGGTCGATTCCGGCCGGGACGGTGATTGAATCGACGCTGGATCAACCAATTGGAACGAAGACGAGTCATGTCGGCGATGGGTTTTCTGCCACGATCACCAACCCGGTGGTCGCCGGGAACAGTCGAACGGTTGTTCCAGTCGGCGCCAAGGTCTTTGGACACGTCACCGGACTGCACACCTCGAAGGTGCCAGGTGAGCAGTCCGCGATCCGTCTCGATTTCGACAGTCTGAGCATCACCGGAAGCACCTATCCGTTCGACGCGAGTGTCTCCAATGTGAAGGCAAAGACTGACGCGGACCGCTCTGGCGCCACGCGGAGTGCGGTGACCGGCGGGGTCGTTGGTGCAGTGCTCGGCGCGATTGTGAGCGGCGGGGAGCTGAGCAAAATTCTCGCTGGCGGACTGCTTGGCGCCGCTGCGGGCACCGTGATCTCTCTCGGCACCGGCGACTCGGAGGCGGCGATCGCCGCCGGGACACCGATGACGCTGTCAACGACGAAACGAGTCGTGTTCCGTTAACACTTTCAGCATCTCCAGCGAGCCTCGAGCAGTCCCTATGCGCGAGGCTCGTTGGCGCGCTCGGCAAAAATTTGCACCAAGTGCAACAGCGTCTCCGTCGTCTTCTCGAGACCGCGGCGTGAGTTGAACTCGAGCTTGCTGTGGAATTCATGCCCGCCGGTGAACAAATTCGGGCAGGGAAGCCCACGAAAGGTGAGCTTCGACCCGTCCGTCCCGCCGCGGATCGGACGCGTCGACGGCACGAGGCCGGCGCGACGGGCTGCCTCGAACGCATTGTCCATCAGCTGCGGATGGTGCTTGAGCACCTCCTTCATGTTCTTGTAGTTCTCTTTGACATCCAAGTGAATCGTCACACCGGCAAATTTTCTCGCGGTCGTGGCGGCGAGATCCCGGAGGAGCTGCTCCTTCGCATCGAGCCCTCTCAGCTCGAAGTCACGCAGCAAAATCTTGAGGGTCGACTCCTCGACGTCCGCGACACCGGAATACGGATGTACGAATCCAACGCGGTCTTCCGTCGTCTCGGGCAGCATGTCGCTCGGCATCTGCGAGATGTAGTCAGCCATCGCGTAGATCGCGTTGACCATGACGCCCTTGGCCGTTCCTGGATGCGTGCTCTTTCCGTGAAACACCACGGTCGCGAGACGCGCGCTCCACGTCTCGTCGCCCATTTCTCCGAGCGTGCCGCCATCTACCGTGTAGGCACACTCGGCCCCGAATTCCTTGACGTCGAATTTCTCGATGCCAATGCCCACCTCTTCATCCGCCGTGAAGCCCACCGCAATCGGCCCGTGCGGGACGTGCGGATTGTGCGCGAGGATGTCGACCAACGTCATGATGGTTGCAACGCCTGACTTGTCATCGGAGCCGAGGAGCGTCGTTCCGTCGGTCGTGATGATGTCGTCGCCGATCAAATCGTTCAACACTGGGTGGTGCTCCACGGTGATCACTTGCGTCGGATCGCCGGGGAGAACGATGTCGCCGCCTTGATAGTTGCGGTGAATGACCGGGTTGACGTTCGCTCCGGTCACTGCCGGCGACGTGTCGACATGCGCGAGCAACCCGACTACCGGTACGGCGGCCGTCACATTCCCAGGGATCGACGCGTACACCATGCAGAACTCGCTCACGCGGACGTTCGAGGCGCCAAGCTGCTCGAGCTCGCGCGCGAGCAGGTTGGCCAGCGTCCATTGCGACCCCGTGCTCGGCACGGTGGATTCATCTTCCTTTGACTGCGTGTCGATGCGGACGTAGCGCAGGAAGCGATCGACAACGGATTCGGACGGCAGAGAAAGTGGCTTGTTCATTGAGGACGATGTGATGAAGGGCAGCGCCGGCGCTACTCGGCGCGGATTGACGACTTGCGAATGATGGCGCTGCCGGACTTGTCGGGAAGGAGGACGAGGTGCTCTCCGGTTGCCACCCGGAATTCGTCGATCGCCTGCGTCACGCCGGGCCAGACGCCGGACGAATAGTCGTGTAGAAAGAGAATGCCGCCCGGTGTCATGCGCGGATAGAAGAACTCGAGCGCCGCTTTCGTTGGGGCATATAGGTCGCAATCCAGATTCACGACGGCGTACGCCGCCCGTTCGGCCGCCGGCGTCAGGGAATCGGGAAAAAATCCCTGCACGTATGTCGTGTGCGCATCGTTGCCGACGGTTCGTCTGACGGCATCCAGCGACGTTTCACTGAACTGCGGCGATCGGTGCGCGTCGATGTCGCGCAGATCGCGCGCGTCGAATCCGGCGAACGTGTCGAACAGATAGACGCGACGACTGTTTTGCGCGGCGAAGTGTGCGAGCACCGCCGCCGAGTTGCCGCGCCATACGCCGAGCTCGGCGAAATCGCCTTGCACGCCGTCGGCGAGACACTGCTTGATGTTGAGAATGAACGCGTAGAGCCGGGAGAGATCGCCACCGTTGCCGCGTCGGTTGCCGGCGATCCACGAATCATAGAGAAGCCGGAACTCCGGATGCCGCTGTAGCTCATACGCCGAGTCGGGATGGTAGGCCACGTGAACTGGTCCGTCCGTCCACCGGAGCCGATCGATCAAACGTCGTCCGAACCACACGCGAAGTTGGCGGGCCATTGAACGGCGAGGCTGCTGCGATACGTGCTCGCCCTCGGTCGCCGGCCCTGCGCCTTTCGCCACATTGACCTCGCCGTCGAGACTGGCGACGCGACTCATCACGCCGCAACGATGCTGTAAAGATGCCGCAAAAGATAAGGATCCCGCCGAGGCGCGTGTAGTGCGCTTCGACGGGATCCGAATTCAGCCTTCGTGCTCCGGCGTCCGCAACGGGTGCCTGGCGTGGGCGCCGACGTTGCGGTCGTCGACTACTTCAGCTGATGATCCTTCACGTCCTCGGCCTTGGTCAGGTGCGACTGCACCTTTCCAACCGCCTTGTTCAACAGTTCCTTGAGCTTGGCGTTGGTCGTCGCCTTCTCAGCGTCCTGTAGTTTGCTGAGAACGGATTTGTGTCCGTCGATCTGCTTATCCATGTAATTCTTGTCCCAATCGTTGTTCGACGGCTTGGTCGTGAGCTCGCTCAGACCATCCTGCGCGCCCTTGGCGAGATCGGTGATGTCGCTCTTCGTGGTATCCGCCATGATGTTCTCTTTCGTTGCGAATGCCGCGGTGTTCTTGAGCATCATCTCGTGATCGGCGACGACCTGGTGGGCGAATTTCTTCACCGCCGGGTTGCTCGCCTTCTTTTCAGCCAGCTTGCCTTCAGCGATCTCGCCGCGGCTCGCCGCTTCGGCGAAGGCGACAATCTGTCCGTCGGTCCAGCCGGCGTTCAACGTTGTTCCTGGCGCCGGGGTGACCGCTGGTGTCATCGCGGTGGTGTCGGTCGCCGGACGAGCAACTTCGCCCGCCGCCGTCGTGTCAGACTGCGCGTGGTCTTGACCCTTGCAACCCCCGAGGAGGGTACCAGCGGCAATCGCTGCGATCGCAAGGCTGCGTGTTCCGAGATATGTAATTGTCGAACGCATTGAGGTCTCCGAGTGTGGCGTCGCCAGCCTACAAGGCAAGGCGTGCGCCACGTGGGTCTTTCGACGCGAGTATTGCCTTGCGTTTTTCAAGTTGAACCCGTTGCCGACGGGCCCGCCTCTTGCGCGCTTGGCAGGCGTGACTCGATGCGACCGTCTGTTGATCGCCGCAGTGTGTGTTGCCGCGATTTGTGTGGCGCGACCGCGTGATATTCGCGCGCAAGTGCCGCTTGGCTCTGAACGCGGCGATATCGCGCACTTTGGCGGTGACATTTGGTCGATTGCAACATCGCCCATCCATCCAGACCGTCGTGCGGCGGTGCCGGTCCTCGGCGCCGGCGCGGCGATTGTCGTGGCCGGCGCGCTCGCCGACTCGGCGATCTACGCGTGGATGACGACGCATCCAGGTTCGCGAGCGGTTGGCATCCTGTCGCCAATTCGCGAGGGGCGCCGGTTTCCCCTCTACGAGCTGGGGAGCGGTCAGTACCTGCTCCCGCTGTCGGGACTTCTATATACCGCGGGACGACTGAGCCGCAGCGTCTCGCTTCGCGATGCCGGGTTGGGTTGCGCGGCGGGCCATCTCTCGAGCGCCGTGCTTCGCGAGGTGATCTATCTCCTCGTCTCGCGCGCGCGTCCGCGCATTACGCCGCACCCCGATGACATTTCAGTGCCCGGATCAAAGGATTGGGACAATCACTCGTTCCTCAGCGGTCACGCGTCCAACTCAATGGCCTGCGCGTCGTTTGCCGCGCACCGATTTTCCCTCGGCGTGGCTGAGCCGCTGATCTATGGATACGTCGGCGCCATCGGTCTCGGACGAATGCTCGACGGACGCCATTGGTTTTCGGATACGATGGCCGGTGCGATGATGGGCTTTGCCATCGGGAAGGGAATTGCCGATCGCCAACTTTATCGGCGGGGGGCGCTCATGTCGGCCGGTACGAACGCATCCCATTCGACCTTCCCGATCGTGCAGTGGTCGATCGGCTTTTGAGCGCACGCCGTCTTCAGTCCATCCCCGTGCCGTATTCCACGGCCGTGCCATCCGGTTCCCTCCCGGCGTTAGCGATGTGCCGGAGCACCAGCGTGCCGGCGGCGTCTCGTGAGAGGGTGTACCGCTCGACGCGCGTCTCGGTGCCGAGACCGTGAACGTCCACCGGATCAGAGCTCCCTTTATACATGACCGTGCGGCCCGCATACGGGCCGTCCACGCATTTGACGATGAGCATCAAACGAACGTAAGGACGGGATGTGCTGGAACAACGGTTACTCCGACGCGATCGCGTATCGGCGTGGACGATCGGTGTGTGACGCAACGCGCCGTCAACGCGGTCCTCACTCAATCCGGTTTCTCAAAATCGCCGGCAATCAACTAAACCGCGGCGCGGCCAGCGGGCTCAACCGTGGCCGAAACGGCGAATCGAGTAAAGCATAATATGAAAACTTCAATAAGCGAACATCTGACGTGACAGAGGCTACGGCCTTGCTGTGATTGTTGTCACAAACGTGATCTCTTGCGCGGTTTTTGCACTATGCTTGTTCCAGTTCGACCCACGTACCACGTACCTCGCTAACCACTTCAGGAGAATCAGTCATGCGCTTTCACGGCGGATCGATCGCGGTTGCCGCTGCCGCGACATTACTCGGCGGCTGCGCCACGTCAGGCGCGCTTCGCCGCGCGACCGAACAACAGCAGAGTGCGCTCGCGGCACAACGCACCGAGCTGACCGGTCAGGTCACCACCGAGCGTTCGGAACGTTCCGCGAGCGACAGTTCCCTCCGCGCCGATCTCGGCATGGTCAAGGGCGATGTCGCGGCGCTTCGCACGGAGCTTCAGTCGCTTCGTACCGAGTTCGGCGCCAAAGTCAGCATGATGGAGGATGGACTCCATTTCGCATTCCCGGTGAACTTCGCGTATAACGCGTCCACGGTTCGCACTGAAGATCAGCCGGCGCTGGAACGCTTCAGCAAAGTCGTTCAGAAGTACTATACGGGGTCCAAGATCACGATCGAAGGCTTCGCTGATCCCGCCGGTTCTGCACGCTACAACAATGCCCTCTCGACGAAGCGCGCGGTCGCCGTCCGTGATTATCTCGTAACGCAGGGTCTCACGACCACGCAGCTCGAGACGGTCGGCTACGGCAAGACGCGTCCAGTCGTTCCCAAGGCAAAGCGTGATGATCCAGGCGCAGAGCAGAATCGCCGCGTCGTGTTCGTCATCGAGTCCAAGGGACAGTCGGGCGTTGCCCTGGCCCCTGACGGCCAGTAGCACACGCGGTTTGTTGGTGCACGGGGCGAGATATTCTCGCCTCGTGCACGAGTGTTTTTCGCGCGCTTCACATGTTCACCGCTCGGATCCACTCGACTGCGCCATTCATTCCCGTGGCTAGTCGGTCGTAACGCTTCAACCGTCGCGGACCTGCACGAGCGGAACGAACACCAACGGATGGGTTGGGAGGCGCGCCGGGTTCGCGGCCGCCATGGATCGCGCGGTCGATTCCAATCCGAGACAATGAATTGTTAGCGAACCGCGTCGGGTGAGTGACTCCCGCGCGCGATCGCCTCGACAACCGGCAGCATCACGTCGAGATTGCCGCGCCGCTCCCTCAAACGGCGCGCCAAACGTCCATCGGTCCGACGTTGACACGTACGTGCTCCGCCGCGCTCGGATTCGGCCCATCGCGCGCGAGACGCGGCTCTTGTGGAGCCGCGGCATTTCACTGAGAATGGATGAGATGCAGTCTCCGACCCGAATCCCGGCCCGCACATGTCGCCTGTTGGGGGTCCACTTGCTCGCTACGCTGTCTGGCTGGTCGTCGCCGTAGCGATTGGCGGTGCGTTTGCTCCGATTTACGCGCAGGCATCGCCAACCACGCCGGTCGATGCGGCTCGAGAGGAAGCCGCCTACGCGAGCTCGATCACGCACGTGGCCGACAGCGCCATCCATCGCCTCGACTTCTTTCCAGCGCGCTCCCAACTCCGCGTTCAGATGCTGTTCATGACGCCTCGCGACTCGGCGAGCGTGCTGTTTGTGGAAATTGGTCGGCGGAGCTTGGGAGCGGCGATGGTAGTCGACGAGATCGGCAGTCGCTTCGAGGGAGTTCACGCACCCGACGACCTGCGGCAGTTGCACGCGGAAATGGTGTCGTCATTGCATGCTGCGCGTGCGGCGCTCGATCGGCTCGCGGCGTCGGCGAACGCCTGTCAGTTCGACCTCTCGTCAGTGCAACGGTGCCAGGCGCCGTTCACCTCAGCCTCGAGCGCGCTCGGACAAGCCTACAAGCGATATCTCGACACACGCGTGAAGATTCGAGATCAGATTGTCGATACGCAGACGATCTTGCCGGAGTTCAAGATGCCGGGAAATGCCAAGCGCACCATGCAGAGCGTGCACACTCTGCACGCTGCGCCGGTGACGAAGACGCTCAACGTCAATCGCGCCAGTCGCGGATTTTAGTCGGAGCGCGATCGTGGTCCGGCGGGGAGGAGCGTCCCGGCTGCCTCCACGGCCTCGCCTCGTGTGAGCAGCGATCGAGCGACGTCGGGAGCGCGTTCTTGCGCGAGCGCAACGAGCCGGGCGAGGTAGTCCATCATCGTCGCCGATGAGATGCCATGCACACCGTCGCGCCACAGCGTCACCGTGCCCCACGCGCCGCGCCACGTTCGATCCGAGAGAATCTTCACCTGCTCATGCTCGTCGAGGGCGATCGAGCCACGAACGGCCATGATCGCGGGCGTGAGCGCGTCGCCGAGGTGCGGTGGATCGGTGAGTCCCCAATGCGCGATGCGGCGTTGCCTGAGCGGAAGTTTTTCAGCGGGAATGGGCTCCAGGCCAAGAACCTGGCGCATGACGACGAGCGCCGAGGCGAGCGCTGAGATGCGCATCACTTCGGCCATCGCGATCTCGGTGGTGAATCGGCCGATCTCCTTGCAGCGGGCGAGAAGGTCAGCGAGCGCGACCGAGGTCGGTATCTCTATAGGATTTTGCTGCATCAATGGGCTGTGAGTTGGGCCTGTTTGAGTCCGCACGAGAAAGCACTCTCGACCGGTTTTGCGCGGTGACAGACGTCACGTTGCGTCCGCCTCGGGTCGTCGACAACGATTCTCTCTGCATTTGTCGCGCGCGGCGCGCTCAGTTCGTTCAATCCCTGTACATCTCCTTCTGTTGCGTTTCTACAGGAGCAACCATACCTTCTGTCGAAACCCGACAGAAGCCCACGAATGGCCACCGAACAATCTGACGTTCTCCGCGGCACGCTCGATCTCCTGATTCTCAAGACGCTCACACTCGAGCCCATGCATGGCTGGGGGATCGGCGCGCGCATTCAACAGGTATCGCGCGGCATCCTCGAGGTCAATCAAGGTTCGCTGTATCCAGCGCTGCAACGGCTCGAGCAGAAAGGCTGGATCGAGAGCGAATGGCAGACCACGGAGAATAACCGCCGCGCAAAATACTATCGACTCACTGCGTCGGGCCGCCGCGCTGTCGGCGCCGAGACAACAAATTGGCGCCGCTATGTGGGCGCCGTCGAGCTCATCCTTGATATTGCGTAGAAGAACATCATGAGCCTGATCCGCGGCCTGCGCGCGCGACTTCGCGCGCTGACGAGCTCGAACGCCGATCGCGAGTTGCGCGACGAGATTCGGTTTCACATCGAGCGTGAGACAGAGAAGAATGTTCAGTTCGGCATGAGCGCTGACGAGGCACGACGGCTCGCGATTGCGCACTTCGGCGGCGTGCAGCGCGTGCGCGAAGAACATCGCGACGTACGCCGACTGCAGTGGATCGAGGATTTCGCCACGGACGTTCGATTCGCGCTCCGCTCGCTTCGACGCACGCCTGGGCTCGCCGGTGCTGCAATCATCACGCTTGCCCTCGGCATCGGCGCAAATGTCGCGATCTTCTCCGCGGTCAATGCGGTCGTCCTGCAGCCGCTGCCCTTTCCGGCATCGGACCGATTGATGGTCATCACGGAGGAGAATCCGGAGAAACACTGGCATCTCGAGGTGGCGGCCGCAGCCAATATGCTCGATTGGCGAACCGGCGTATCCGACTTTCAAGATGTGGCCGGCTACTTCGAGAATCTTCCAAGTGCGACGTTGACCGGTGGTGGCGAGCCGCAGGTGTTGGCCACGGCGTATGTGATGGGCAACTTTTTTTCGACGTTCGCCGTTCGCGCCGCGCTCGGACGGACCTTCAGCTTCGACGAAACGTGGAGCGGCCGTTCGCATGTCGTTGTCTTGAGCGACCGCGCGTGGCGTGATCACTTCGGCGGCGACGCGTCGATCCTCGGAGAGTCGATCGTGCTCGATGGATCGGCGTACATTGTCGTCGGCGTGATGCCTCCTGGCTTCGCCTATCCCAGCGCCAGTGCGGATCTCTGGCGCCCCATGGATTGGTCGCCCGCAGATCGCGCGTCAGTCAACTTCCGTCGAGCGCACGGTGTGCGTGCTGTGGCGCGACTCAAACCAGGCGTGAGTCCCGCGCACGCCGACGCGCAGTTGCAAGCGGTTGTGAAGCGTCTCCAGCGCGAATATCCGGAGACCAACAAGTACATGGGCGCGGCGATGACGCCGCTGCACGAATTTCTCGTTGGCGACACACGGTTGCCGCTGATCGTTTTGCTGACGTCCGTCGCGTTCCTGTTGCTCATCGCCTGCGCGAACGTCGGCAACCTGCTCCTCGTCCAAGCCGCCGGTCGCGCGCGCGAGACGGCACTCCGCCTCGCACTCGGCGCCGGACGCACGCGTCTTGTGCGCCAAGCGCTCACGGAGAGCTTGGTGTTGTCGACGGTTGGTGGACTGCTTGGCCTCGTGATCGGTTGGGCAGGGACGCATGCGCTCGTCCGACTGCAACCCGCGGGAATGCTGCGCGTTCACGACTTTGGCGTGGACGGCACAGTGTTGGTCTACGTCACAGGTATTACGCTGCTCAGCGGATTGATTTTCGGTGTGGCGCCGGCGCTGTGGTCGCGCCATCGCGATCCCGCCGAAGCATTGAAAGACGGAGGCCGCGGCGCGGCGCAAGGAGCGAAGGGCAAGCGCTGGGGCGACGCGCTCGTCGTGGGCGAGGTCGCGCTCGCGCTGCTCATGACGGTTGGCGCCGGTCTGCTCGTGAGGAGCTTTCTGCAAATGCGCCAGGTGTCGCCCGGGTTCGACTCGCACGGCGTGCTCGTCGTCTCGGTTGGCTTGAACAGTCGATACGACACGGACGATAAAGTCGCTGCATTCATGAGAGAACTCGAAACGCGCGCCCGCGCGCTGCCCGGCGCCACGAATGCCGGACTTGCGA
>JBDUEJ010000090.1:0-14834 GCA_040002475.1 bacterium
ACTTCACACCGGACTAACACCGTTTCTGGTACAGGAATGGGGGTCACGTCATGATGTGAAACGCGTCGATTCTGACTATTTCACGTTCGAGTAGACCGCGCGGCCCAGCTGACGAACGCTGCAGGCGTGTAATAAAATTTCCGGCTCGACTTTTCAGTCTCTGATCCGCTTGTAAGTGCGCTCGAACGATTACACACTGGAGAACCAGTCACCAGATATTAAAGGATGCTCCTCGTCGAGTTCACCGTGCCTGGACCGCCCGTATCGTTTCAGGCACATCGGGGGAGTCGAAGAGAGGCATATCGGGAGAAAGTCTCCGCTGCGGCGGCCAACGCCTGGACCCAGGACCAGCCCGTCATTGCCAGTCCAGTCGCCGTCACTCTCACGCACTTCTTTGAGGGTGCGCCCGCGGATCTCGACAACATCGCCAAGCTCATTCTCGATGGCCTCAAGGGCACCATCCTGGCCGATGACAATCAAATGTCAGACATCGTCTTACAACGCCGCCCGCTAACAGGCCCATACGTAATCACCGCTTCAACTCCCGCGCTCGCATCAGCCCTCGGCGCTGGGAGGGAATTTGTGCATATTGCAGTGGCCACCCCTCCGACTAACGCCGAGCTGCGATCGTATGATTACCCCTAGAGAGTCCCCGTCGCACGCGATCCTCGAGCGGATTGCCGACGAGTATCGGCGGCGCGGTTACGAGGTCATTGTGGAACCGAATGGCACCGACCTTCCGCTGTTCCTTGCTGGTGCCATACCCGATATGATCGCTCGTCGCGCCAACGAACGCTTGGTCATTGAGGTAAAGAATTCTCCAAGTGAAGTTGACAGGGCCCAGGTCGACACGATCGCTCAGCGAATTGCGAACGAGCCTGGGTGGCAGTTTGTCCTCATGGCGACTGGTCCACAGCGTACGGTCGACCCACCCGAGTCGATTGCCCTCGACGAAGCGGGTATCAAAGGCCGCCTCGATGAGGCGAGCGCTCTTCTCAATACGGGTCACGTCGAAGCCGCGCTCATGCTCGCGTGGGCCGCGACCGAGGCCGTCATGCGCCTACTTGTTGCCAAGCACCATCTGGGGATTGATCGAGACGACGCCTCTACGCTAATTCGAAGCCTCGTGTCTGAGGGGTATATTGACGAAGACGGGTTCCGCCTTCTCAATGAAGCCTTCAGACTCCGTAGCGCAGTCGCTCATGGTCGACGCCCAATTCGAGGCGATGTCGCTGCTGACGCGAACAAGACGGCTCGTACCCTGTCGCAGCTTTCGAGGTCGCTGCTGCAGGAATTGCCGGCATCTGCATAGAGACTGTCTGAAGGTTCGACAGCCTCATCAAACAGTCCAGAGCGCACCAACTCCACGTCGTCCTCCTCTGGTTCCGGCATCGTGTCGGCCCAGGAAGGGCACTATGTTGGCGGCAAATGGACGCCGGGTCGCCCGACTGAATGGCGACCAGACCGATCAGGGGCGCCGCGTCCAACTCGAGTCGCCCGGGTTCACGATCAGCGCGTCAGGCTTAATCGGCATCGGTAGGCAGCACCAGAATGGCTGGACGTGAATTGATGGCGCGCATTGCCCCGCTCGACTCCACGGACATGACCCGCGTTCGCGACTTCTTTGCCAAAGCGGATGCGGACATCATGTCAGACTGGAAAGAAGAACTCGATCGTCTGGGCATCATGGCCCTGGCGGACCGAGCCCCAAAGCCCAAGAAGGAAAAGCCGGTGAAGGAACCCAAGCCGAAGAAAGAGAAGGCACCGCCGAAACCACGCAAGAAGAAGGAGGCCGCAGAGTGAGCAACGGACTGTGGGAGTGTGTAAACTGCTACGCGGTAGTCGAGCAGCCCAAGGATCATTGGTGTGGACTCAACGGCATGCGTCCCGTACCTATCACCGCCGAGCGGATGCATAATCGTCCGGTTCCTGAGCCGTTAGCCTCTTGGCACGAGGAGATCGCGCAACGCTTTAAGGACACTCAGATCAATCGCCGAATGCACGCGAGAGACATTAACCGGTGGGTCATCCTGTCGGTCAGTCACCCAGTGAGGATGTAACTATGGCATATGAAATGGAGTGCGACGAGCGGGCCGAGATTGGGGGTGCTAGCATCCTCAGACAACTGGCCAGAGAGGTCGGCATCGATAAGTTCGTCGAGATGGGCGTGAAGCTCTCCCTTCCCCATGAGGAGCGCTGGCGCCGCGAGATCCCGGACCATCCGATGCTTCCCATCATCGACCAGTGGCGGGCGAAGAAAGAGCAAGGTTTCTCCTGACACGCCCCAATGAGCCTGGTGCGGATTATCCGACCAAAGCCCCGCCGTGCGTTCCTTGTAGCTCTTGCGGCTACCGTCGTGTTCGCGGGGCTCGTCGTTGCAGAGGATGTGACTCCAACCTGGCGCCAGCCGTTCCACCTGGGACCTCGATACCAGTTCATTCCACTTGCCGTTGGCGGGTGGGTGCTACGCCATGATGTCACCAATGACTCGACAGCCCTATGCCGCAGAACCGATGATGACCACGGATGGTATCAGCTTTCATGCTCGGGCGACGACCGGTAGCTGCCTCCAATAGTAATTGGGCAGGTATGTTTACGACCCTCAAAGAGGCGCCGCGCGACGTAGCCGTGGCGCTTTTGGCATTCTAAGTTACGAATGTCCTAAAGAGTTCATATCAGAAGTAATACAGTGAGGCCCCAACCCAACCACACTCATGTGGGCCGAACAGCACTCTAGATGGAGATAGTAACTATGGACCCGAAGCGCTTTTAAATTTCTCTCGAAGTATCCGATGCGTATCATCAACGACGGCAACTTCCTGGCCTCGTTCAACATCGTGGGCATGGAAATCGGTATCGAGTTTCGCGATGTTCGTCTCTTGAAGGGCAAGACCGGAGCGTTCGCCGCCTCCCCGTTCCGCTCGTACAAGGACAAGAAGGACGAAACGAAATACATCAACTTCTTCGGCGCGAACTACGATTTCGAGGCCCAGCAGAACGACGAGACAGGACTCGCCTACATGCAGGCGATGACTCAGGCCGCTGCCGATCGAAGACGACGGGTGTGGATCACGCACCGGGCAACGCACGGCACCAGAAAATCAATGGCGATACCCCCGACGCCGCGCTGCGAGCCCTGAATGCCCTCCCGCGGCCCGACGCGCCTGCGTGATTCCTCCCAAAGCTTTGTCACACTCGTTGCGACAGGAGACGAGAAGCCACCATCTCGCCGCAACATCGAACTATCGCGTGCTCCGGCGTAACTCTCGACCGAAACAGTGGAACGCTCAAACGAAACGGTCGTTGCGCCGAGTTGTCCGGGGTAATCGACACCCGTCACGGGTCCTTGTCGGCCTGATCGCATTCCTCTCAAACACGACTCGGTGTATCCACCAACTGACACCGTGTAACGGGCCGACGCGACGCGACATTCTCTCTTCGCGGCAACGCAATCGCGTGAGATCACGCAGCAACGCCGTCCCCCGCCGTCACATTTCACGCGCCGTTCGCCGAGTTCGAATCGTGAGCCGAGCGGACTCGCGCCACGGCTGCGATATTGATCCGCTTCCGCCGTCCGGTCACGTCGAGATGCACTCACACTCGGGACAGTTCCGCCGCCGTTGTCGCGCGGCGCGCCGACACCGTGGCGTGGCGCACGACAACAGGCAACGCGGAATCGGTAGCAGAGTGACGTCACGCCGATCGACGGAGCATGCACGCCAATCGATGAACCATGTCGCTACGCGAGAGTGACGCGCGACGAAATACGATTGTCAGGCGTCGAGACGTCGGTCTCGCTCGCTGACATCGCGTGATCGCGCGCCGACGCATCGTGCTCGCTCGACGCCATCGCTCACGTGCGTCGCGAGCGCGCGGAATCGTTCGCGGATCTCGCTTCCCGTCACAACGCCTCCGGCGTTGTCGACGGCGACGGCGACTCTTTTTCCGACTGCCGCTCGGATTCTACCGGCCATTTCGCTGCCGACAACGTCCGCCTAACGGGTCACGCGCCGGTTGCCTTCGATGCACCGGATCCTGGGTCTGACTTGCCCTGAGGCCCGGCGAGTGATACATCCTTCGTCCGCGCCACAGTAGCGTGAAACGGACCGCGACGGTCGGGTCGCGACGATGTACGAATTCTCATTTGCCTATTGCGGTGTGCATCAGCCGCGATCAACACAGACCGGCGCCGCCGCCGATCCACTGCGGCACCGTGATACGGCCGCAGCAACGAGGACCACCCACGAGCTTGGGAGCATGACATGGGTACTCTCTACGCGGGCGTTTGGCGCGCGGGAACAGATTCTCAAACCGTCGTCGTCGATCTCGACTGGACCACCTTCGAGTCCAAGTGGCAGCACCTCTCCGCGCAAAACATGCGTCTATCAGACTTCACCACGTATGTGAAGAACAACCAGCGCGTGTACGCGGGCGTGTATCGGCCGGGGACCGACGGCCACTACCTGTGGGCCGGCGTCGACTGGACGTCGTTCAATGCAAAGTGGACCGAGCTGTCCAACCAAGGTCTGCGGCTGACGAATCTGCAGACGTGGGTGGACGGCGCGACGCGCAAGTACGCCGGCGTGTGGCGCGCGGGGACCGATGCGCACTACCTGTGGGTCGGCGTCGACTGGGCGTCATTCAATGCGAAGTGGGCGGAGCTTTCCAACAAGGGCCTGCGTCTCGTCGATTTTGAGACGTATGTCGATGGAACGGTTCGGCACTTTGCCGGCGTGTGGCGAGCGGGGACGGACGGGCACTATCTCTGGGCCGGCGTCGACTGGGCGTCGTTCCACGCGAAGTGGACTGAGCTGACTGCGCAGGGTCTACGACTGACACGCCTCCGCCGATACGTCGACGGCGGCAAGGAGCTGTTCGCCGGAGTCTGGCGCGCCGGCACCGACGCGCACTATCTGTGGGTCGGCGTCGACAATGAGAATATCCTCAGCAAGAATCACGAGCTCGAAAAGCAGCACCTGCGCTTGGTGGACTTGACCGCCTACGCGGGCGGATGCGCCGACGACTGTGCCAATCAGGTCGTGGCCCGCGACGCGAGCGGCAACGTGATGCCGTATGTGTATTATCTCACGGGCGATTCCGTCGGCTACAGCTGGCCGGTCGACGACAACCAGTTCGTGCACCTGTCCGCGCTCTCGTTCAACGACAAACTCTTCACGCTGCCGTTCAACGATCCCAGCGTCGTGCACTGGGGCACCTGGGAATACAGTCCGCATAGCTACCATCACGCGATCGACTACCTGCGCGAGACGGACTGGCATACGTTCGAAGCGCGCGCCGCGGCGCCAGGCAAGGTCGTCTTCGTTGGGTGGGACAACTGGTCCGGCAACACCATCGTCGTGAGCCATGACTCGAATGGTGTGGCCGACGCCTTCCGTACCGTCTATATGCATTTGCGAAACGGCGCGGACCACGACGCCAACGCCGCGTGGACCAAGGCCGTGCCAAGCCTTCAGAATCCCGATCTCGACAAATACAAGAACTATCTCGGGCTCACCGGGGCAGCGCAGGACGCGAAGCAGCGACACCTCAACGCCGACTACTGGGGAACGAACGCGCAGACCATCGGCGTGAGTGTCGGAGCGACGGTAACCCGCGGCCAGCATCTCGCCTGGGCGGGCTGCACCGGCCCGGGCGGATGCGGCTACTCGGCGCCCACGAGACCGAACACCCACTTGCACATCTTCTTCTGTCGCCGCGATCCCACGAACAACACGTGGTATTTCATCGATCCGTACGGCATCTACGCGTCGCCGAGTTGCTATCCGGGCCCGGTGAATGCGGCTGCGACAGGGCCGTGCGTGCGGTATAGCGTCGCGTGGAAGGACGGAACTCCGCAGTATCCTTGACCACGAGGGTCTCCGCAGTGCCTTTCCCGGGCGGCAGCGTATCCGATGGAGCCTGGTTCGTCCGCGTCCGGCGCAACGATCACCGTAACAAATCCAACGCCGCCTCATTCATCCGCCGCTGCGCACTTGCCGCCGGCTTCGCCGAATTCGTCGTATTGAACACCGCCACAACCGCCGCCCCATTCGCCGGATTGAAATAAAAGAATGATCGGAACCCTGCCTGGCTCCCGGTGTGCCCGAGCAACCGCACGCCCTTCGAGTCGAGCACGAAGTACGATAGCCCCATCCACTCATTCGGCGCCGCCTCATACCCCTGCGACATCGGCTTCCCCGGCTGCCACATCTCCTCGAGACTCGACCGCTTGAGCACGACGTCGTACCGCTCCTGCGTCATGCCAGAAATTTTCGCGTTGGTCAGAAACGCGATGTACTTCACGAGGTCGCCGAGCGGCGCGTTCCACGCGCCGTTGGGCGACGTGATTCCGGGATCGAAGTCGGCGCCGTTGTCGGTGAACCGCTCGCGCCCCGCGGAATCTTTCACGATATCGTAATTGTGCGACCGATGCTCGGCCAGGAAGTACGGTGTCGAACGGAAGTAGCTTCGATCGAGCCCGAGCGGCGCGAAGATGTTCTTCTGCACGTACGCGTCCCAGGGATCGCCGGTGATCTGCTCGATCACGCGCGACAGATAGACGAAGCCGGGGTTCGAGTAGCTGTACCGCGAGCCCGGGCGAAAGCCGAGCTCCTGATACGGCATCATCGCGACGAGCTGATTCCACGTCGTCGGCTCGAACGGTTCCCACGGCTTGCCCTTGCCATACGGCCACGTCGGATTCTGAAAACCGGCCGTGTGCGACATCACCATCCGGAGCGTGATGCTGTCCATCATCCCGTACGGATCGTGCATCGCGTGCAACTCGGGCACCCACTTCACAAGTTTGTCATCGAGCGAGAGCTTGCCGCGATCGCGGAGCTGCATGATCGAGATCGCCGTGAGTGCCTTGGTGATCGATCCCCAGTGGTAGATCGTCTGGTCGTCGGCGCGGACGTTCGCACCCTTGTCGGCGAAGCCGGCGTTGACTCGGTCGACCACGACGCCGTTCTTCATGAATACGGCGCCCGCGCCGACGACCTTGTCACTGTCGACGTAGGTCTGAAAGGTCTTGGTGAAGGCGGACCACGCCGGCGGAGTCTGCGCGACGGCGAGCGACGGCGCGACGACGAGCAGCGCGCCGATGATTTGCGAGCGGAAGGATGGCATACCGTTAGTCTGGACCGCGCGCCGCCGAGCGTCAAGTCGCGTGTCCCGGCGGCGATATGAACTGACGGCGGCGGCGCCGGTGAAAGGTTGACCGCGAACGCCGCCGATGAAAGTCGCAAACTCGGACTTGCGATCGCAAACACTGATCTGTCATCACAAAGCCGCACACCGCGCCGCCCGGCTGCGCTTGAACGAACCAATGAGACGAATTGAACCGGCGAACGTATGTGCGTCGGCGATACGCTCGAGTGGCGCGAGGCGCCGGTTCTCTGATGATTCGATTCGTTCGCATTCGTCGCCCGATTCCTGCTCAACGGGTTGGAGCGTGACGCCGCCTGACGAGATGGTCGAAGGTGCGCGAATCACCTTGACTGGACAGCATTGCCCTAGTCTTCGAGCGGCCGTAGTTGCGCTCGGAACCTTTTCGCCAACGCTGGGCCCCAATCGGGCGCTCCTTCGCGGAAACCATTTAGGCTCACGAGGGGTTCTAACCAGCCATGCGATCAATTCGCCTTGCCCTCGCCGCGACCCTCGCCGCTCTCCCGGCCGTCGCGCAGACGCCCGCCGCCTGCGACGCACCGACCCAAAACACCTCGCTCCCGGCGACCATCCCGATCGAGTTCTGGTCGAATCACATCTACGTCAAAGTCTGCGCGAACGGCCGGACGCTCGACTTCATTCTCGATACCGGCGCGGGTGCGACGTACATCGACATGAACAACGCCCGCGCCGCCGGCGTCAAACTCGGCCAAACTTTCAGCGTCGGCGGCGCGGGTGCCGGGCAAATCGGAGGAGCGCGCATCGATGGCCAATCGTTGACGATTGCCGGAACGTCGATTACCCAACCGATCGCCGAGGCGCTCGATCTCTCCGCTCTGCCCGCGCGCGAAGGCCACCGAATGGACGGCATCCTCGGCGCCGACTTTATCACGCGCAACGTGATGGCGATCGACTACGCGAAGCGCGAGCTGCGCCTCTACGACCGCACGTCGTTTACCTATTCGGGTTCTGGTACGACTCTTCCCATCACCTTCTCCGAATCGCATCCGAACGTCGACGGTGAGATCCGATTGGCGAACGGTGAAACGCTCAAGGGGCGGTTTGTCATCGACGTCGGCTCGGGAAATAGTCTGAGCCTCACCAAGCCGTTCGTCGAAGACAACAAGCTCGAGACCAAGATCGTCCCGCTCGTGCGCCGGTCCGGCGGCGGCGGTGTCGGGGGAGCGATCATCTCCGAGTTCGGACGCGTCGCCGGCCTCACCCTCGGCGGCGTCACGCTCAACAACGTTGTGACGCAACTTGTCGTCGACTCGGGCGGGGTGTTCGCGCAACGCGGATCGTGGGTGGGCAACATCGGCGGCGACATCCTGCGACGCTTCACCGTCTACTTCGACTACACGGGCAAGCGGCTGATTCTCGAACCGAACGAAGCAATCGCCGAGGCATTCGAGACGGACATGAGCGGCCTGCAAACGGTGCTGAACGATTCGCTCACGACACTGCGCGTGGATTTCGTGCTGCCTGGTTCGCCCGCCGCGGACGCCGGTTTGGTGCGCGGCGACGACATCGTCTCCGTCGACGGCGTGGAAGCGGCGACGCGCGCCCGCGCGTTGATGCGCGATCGTTTCCGACGGAGTGGCGAACATGTGAAGTTGGTGATTCGCCGCGGCGGGGAAACGAAGACGGTGGAGCTGGTGACGCGACGGCTGGTGTGAGTCGGGCCGCCGCGCTGGCTTTGGGGCATCGGGCACTTTCCTTCTCGAGTTCGACGCGACGCTTCGGCAGGTGCCGCCGGCAACACCGCAACGGTGAG
Source organism: bacterium (assembly GCA_040002475.1). Classification (GTDB taxonomy): domain Bacteria; phylum Gemmatimonadota; class Gemmatimonadetes; order Gemmatimonadales; family Gemmatimonadaceae; genus JAQBQB01. The sequence continues at coordinate 8,942 of JBDUEJ010000090.1, forward strand.
GGGGCACCTTGTGCGCGTCCATGCGGCGATAAATGATTGAGCGAGCAGGCGGCCGACATTGCATCACTGGAGACGAGCGTGCGAGAAGTCGAAGTGTTCGGCAGGCGGCTTTTGGTTGAGCGCGTTGCCAGTGGTTGGCAGACCTACGTCCCGGGCGACGACGGAAAGTTCCGCGCATCTCCCGGTGTTTTGATCCCGGGCTTTGTGATCACCGACGATGAGCTCCTCCAATACCTCGCGGATCTATGGCACGAGAGTGCTCGCCCTGATCGTCAGACCGTGCGTTGGCTCAGGTAGCTCGGTATGCGTCAGCATAGCCCATCGTGCCATCCGAGGCGTCCCGTTGTCATGTGCATCGCCTACGTGCGCAGCCTGCATCGTGCGGCGGCCGCCACCCTGCTTCTGGTTTTCATCCACGCCGGATCGCTCGAGGGACAGGCCGGTTCATGGCACGTCGTCGGCGGAGTCGGCACCGCGACGGCGAGCCGCTTTCGCGACGTGCGGCCGTGGTTGGCGCGCTTGGACGAGACGTCAATTTGCTTGCGAACATCGCGATCGGCGCCGAGCTGATGGTCGGACACCTTCCAACTGGCCACCGCGCCTGTCTTGGTCTCGTCGCGTCACCGCCCTGTGACGTGCGTGAGCTTGCCAAATTCGGTGCGTTGTCGGTCACCGGAGCGGCCTCCTTCGCCGTCGCAATGGTGACACCGTATGTCCGCGCAAGCGCGGGAGCGTGGGCCGGACACGACGCCGGCGCGATGGGCGATCAATCGTCTCGTGAGACCGGGTTCGCGCTGGCGGGCGAGGGAGGTATTCGTGTGGCGCACCTTGCTGTGGCTCTGCGCGTGGACCAACTCGATGGTGCGCTGAACGGCGCTATTCGTATGGCATCGATCGTCGCTCGCGTCAGCTTCTGACCAACGGTCGAAGCCGCGCGGGAAGACTCATCTCCGGCGCGCGCGCTCCGAATTGAACGACGCGTTGTACGCCGCACTGGCGGCGCGTCCGGGCGCGCACGCACCTATCATTTGTAGCGCCCGCCCTCATCATTCAGCATGCACCCATTTGAGCGAGACGCCATCGAGATCATGATAGGCAGCGGCGGGTTCGCGCCGGACATCTGGCGCCAGCTGGAGCACGCCACTGTGGTTCGCCGCGCGCGAGATGCTGAGGCGCACGTTGCGTACTTCGACGTGGGTCCGGTCGCGCCGACCGTCGTTCCGTCTCACATCGAGATGGCTGCTGATTTGGACGTGGATGCCTACGGTACGGTGACCGCCTGCCTTGCGATCGTCAATGGGCGCCTCGCGTCATTGTCGTTCGAAATGCCAGGGCCGCATTGGCCGGAGCATCCACGCGTTCTGGGACTCGCGCCCAAACCGTGAGTCCGAGCCAGCGACGGAGGATTTAGAGATTGCGCGTGCATCACCCAGGCCGGGGAAGCCCAAGCACTCGGGGGGTGGTTTGGCCGAGATCTGTACCATGCGCTGCGAAAGGAGCTCGGCCCGAAGATGGCCTGGCGGCAGGTTCGATTCCACTTCGTGGACAAGCTGCGCTTGAGTTGAATGGTTTCACGGATGTCCGTATCGGAGTTTGCCGGTGCTATGCGGATCGCCGATGTTGTGATCCAGCGAGCCGCAGGCGGCATCGCGACACGAACTGGCAAACCAGCGGGCGAACCTTGACGACATGGTGCGCTCACTCGATCTCGCGGCGGACTCTCGCATCCTTCTCGAATTCAGCGACAAGGCGCACATCGTGTCCCTCACCGTGCGTCGACGGGCCGCATCAACGCGCCAGGTTGATAGCGGCCCATCCTCGGCGTTCCTGAATGCGTCGCGTATTGCGAATGGCAGTATTTAGAGTATCGTCAAGCACACGATCCTGGCTCTGTCACCGACACAGGGAGACCTGACCATGAGCTATCTGTTTCAAGGCGCGGTGGAACCAGCCATCGAGGTCGAACTGATGAGGGGCAACGCCACGTACCTCAAAGGGCTGTGCGAGAAGAAAACACGCGCGCTCGTCGCCGCACACGGGCGTGATTTCAACGCGCACGACGACTATGAGTTTGCTAACAACCTCATACGCTCGATGGGAGCGCAATTCAAACCAAAGGCAGGTGGTTGGGCTGGGGAATACGTCAACAACTGGCGAATGGTCAGCTCGAATGCCGGGATCGTTCGGGGCATGGTGGCGGCGGAGCTTCACACGGCGTATAAAATCGGACTCGACATTCGGTCGGAGGAAGTCATCGGCGAGATGTTCGATCTTGCAGTCCAAGTGTGGTCAACAATTGGCGAATACACGGGCCCCAGCCAAAACGAAGGAAGACGGTAATTTGAACCGTTTTGTATCAGTCAGTCGCCAGTGTACGATTTGATAATATCGGCGCTGGTCACTCACGAGCGATACCAATGACATCAACATGGCAGGCGCACCGAGAGCCCTTGAGCGCGACATTGTCGCGCACAATCGGAATCGCGCTGGCCGTCGGCGGCGTAATTGCCTGGCGATACGGCAAAGTCCAAGCGTGGCCGGTTGCAGCAGGGCTCTTCCTCTGGTTCTCATTCGGCGGCCATTGGGTTGAGCTCTGGTTCGTGAACTGGCTGCGTCCGCGCCTCTCCGCGTCCCGCATATCACACGTCGCGGCGCGCCTCGCGGTGTGGTTTGTCGGCGGAGTCGGTCTGGGGTTCGGAATCGCGTTTACCATGCGCCTGTTCAGGCTGACGCGTGGAGCTGAGCCTCCGTCGTGGTGGGTAGCGGGCGTCGCGTTTATCGCCGTGGAACTCATTGTTCACCTGGCGCTTCTTGTCCGTCGTCGTTCCAACTTCTACAGCGGCAACGGCTAGACCGTCGTTCACTGCTTGTGATGTGGCGCACACTGCTAAACGCATCCGGCCCGCCGCACGGGGCGCGCGAAGCACTCGGCTGTGATTTAGACTGCAGCGCGCAACCGCGTGCATCGCCAATCGTCATGTCTGTACTCCCCACACATGAACCGGCCTCCAATGACGGATCCTTTACGGATCGCTGTTCGACTCCGCTCGGCGCCCGTGTTTGCGCTCACCATTCTCGCCGCGTCGAGTAGCCTGCTCGTAACACCGCGAACGGTCGAAGCACAAACACAGATATACACCGGCACGGTCGTCGTGCACGTCACGGCCGATAGTCTTCCAATCTCCGGCGCGCCGATCGCCACCGGAACCGCGAACACTGTGACCGATCGATCCGGCGTCGCAAAGTTCACGCTGCCAACCGGACGGCGCACGTTCCGCGTGACGCAAGCCGGCTTTCTTCCGGAAAGCCTCGCGGTGTTCGTTGGCGTCGGGATGACCAACGTCGCCATTGCGTTGCGTCGCAAGACGGGGATGCCAAAGACCGCGCCGGCTTCCATGCCTCCGGCCGCGCCGCCGACCGTGGCGATCAGCACGCCGCCGACCAGCCCACCGACCATGGCGCCCACTGCGGCGCCGAGCGCACCATCGGACGGCCACGTCGTCGCCGCGCCGGACGTGCGACGGATGTCACGCGATGCGGCAAGCGTCGAGATCATTGATCACGATGCGGTCAACGAACAGATCGAGCGGTCGCCAGGCAGCATTGCCGAGCTGCTCGAACGCGCCGGCGGCGTGCGCGTCCAACCGCTGTCCGCCGGTTCTGCCGGAGCAGGCATTCGAATTCATGGCATGCCCGCCCGCTACACGAAGATTCTCTCGGACGGCTTGCCGCTGTTCGGCGCGACGCCGGAGGGGCTGGAGCCGCTTCAGACGCCCGCGCTCGATCTCGATCACGTCGAGATCACGAAAGGGGTCACGTCCGCACTGTACGGACCGACGGCGCTCAGCGGCGTCGTCAATCTGGTGTCCGCACCACCGACGTCTCCGTCGGAAGTCATCGTGAATGGCACGACCCAGAAGGCGTCGGACGTCGCGATCTTTCAGACATACACGTTCAATCCGCAGTTGGCGGCGACGCTCGTCGCCGGGCGGCATTATCAGAACGCTGATGATTCGGACGGCGATGGCTGGGCCGAGGTCAACGGGTACAAGCGGGTCGCCGTTCGGCCACGCGTCTACTGGGCGAGGTCCGAGCAGAGCTCCTGGTTCATGACCGGCGGCTGGACGTCCGAGAATCGCCGCAGTGGGACGTTCGGCACCGCGCGCCTGCCGGACTTCAACAGATTCAGTGACGACGCCGACACTCGCCGCGCCGACGCTGGGACGGTCGGACGGATTCAGCTCGACACGAACGAGTTTCTCACCATTCGCGCTTCGATGACGCGAGAGTGGCGGACGCGCTGGTTCGGCGAGGACCGCGAGCGCAACCGTCGCAACGCGATCTTCAGTGAGGTGGCCCTCACGAAATCGCTGAGCGAGAACGTCCTCGTCATGGGCGGCGCGATCGAGCGCGACCAGTATGCCGCGCTCGACACGCGGAACCGCAGCTACCGCTTCACGACCCCGTCAGTCTTCGGCGAGGACACGTGGACGCCCGCGAGTTGGATCGCCGTCAACGCGAGCGCGCGTCTCGACCTCCACAGTGAGTTCGGCGACTTCGTGAGCCCGCGCATGTCGGTCTTCGTACATCCATCAGAGAAGTGGAATGCGCGCGTCTCCGCCGCCACCGGCGTCTACGCGCCCACACCGCTGACCGATGAGACTGAGGGGTTCGGGCTGTCGCATCTCCGCTCCATTGCGACCGAGGCGGAGCATGCGACGGGGTGGTCGCTCGACGTCACTCGCTTCATGGGCTCGCTCGAGGTACGCGGATCCGGGTATCGCACGGTCGTCAATCACCCGGTGATCCTGCGCACGGTCCCAGGCTCGGAGGATCAGGTGGCGCTCGTGAACGCCGACGAGCCCTCGCGCACTCAGGGCGTCGATCTGTACGCGAGGTACCGCATGCATCCGCTGCGTTTCACCGCCACCTACTCGTACATCGACGCGACACGGCCGGAGATCGGTGCGCTCTTCGGTGAAGATTTCGAGGTCGATACCGTGATGCGCCGCGTGGTGCCGCTCAACCCGCGTCATTCCGTCGACTTCGACGCGGCGTATGAGCGCGAGAACGACAGGCTCGTTGGAGTGGAGCTCCGGTTTGCGAGCCGCCAGGCGCTGTCGGATACGGCCTTCGGTGTCAGTCGCCCGTATGTCACGATCGACGCGCGGCTCGAGAAGCACATTGGCCCAGCAATTCTGTTTGTGCGAGGCAAGAATCTGAGCAGCGTGCGGCAAAAGCAGTTCGGGCCAGTGCTGCGAACCGCCTCAGGCCCGGCGGGCCAGTGGACCAGCGACGTGTGGGCGCCGCTCGACGGGCGCGCGATCAACGCCGGGCTGCGATTGAAATATTGAAGGCCTTCGGGAATTTCGCGACCCATGTTAACCGCTCACGCAGTGAGGAACTTCCGGATGTTCTCGAGCTGTGCGGCCCATCCCGAGGCGTTTCCGCTGAACGCCTTTGCGCGGCGCGACTCCGGGATTGCATCGAAACCAGATTCGACGATGGTGAGCCGCGTGCCGCCCGCCACCTCCTCGAGCGTGAACGATACCAGCGTCGTCGGTTCGGCCGAGTAGTCGACGCCCTGCTCGGTGGCGTGCGGGTGCCAACGGAAGGAGAAGAACCGCTCAGGCTCCATCGTCTCGATCCAGATCTTCATCGCCACATGCTCGTAGTTGCGAATCGTGATCTGCCCGCTCACCTCGGCGCCCGGGGTGAACGTCGACGTGAGCGACACGCCGAACCAGGCGTTGAACTGCGCGACGTCGGTGATCGCGCGCCAGACGCGGGGGCGCGGCGTCTCGATGGTCACCTGCTTTTCGATACGATCGGTGGAGGAGGTCGTTGCGGTCGTGGCAGTGGTGGTCGGCATGGTGGTCCTCACTTGGAGTCT
>JBDUEJ010000091.1:0-14500 GCA_040002475.1 bacterium
GCGCAGCGTCTTGTGCGTTGTCGTGGTAACGACGTCGGCGTGCGGAACGGGTGACGGGTGCACGCCCGCGGCGACGAGCCCGGCGAAGTGCGCCATGTCCACCATGAAAATCGCGCCAATCTCCTGCGCGACCTCGGCGAAGGCGGCGAAATCCAACACGCGCGAGTATGCGCTGTAGCCGGCCAGGATCAATTTGGGACGATAGCCGCGCGCCTTGCGGCGCATGTCGTCGTAGTCGAGCAAGCCGTCGTCGGTCACGCCGTACGACAGGGTGCGGTACAGCAGGCCCGAGAAGTTGACCGGCGAGCCGTGCGTGAGATGCCCGCCGTTGGACAGATCCATTCCGAGAAACGTGTCGCCCGGGTGGAGAAACGCCGCCATTGCAGCGTAGTTCGCCTGCGCCCCCGAATGCGGCTGCACATTCACATGCTCGGCGCCAAACAGTTCCTTGGCGCGATCGATGGCAATCTGCTCGACCTGATCAACGATCTCGCATCCGCCATAGTAGCGTTTTCCGGGAAGGCCTTCGGCGTATTTGTTCGTGAGCGCCGAGCCAGCGGCTTCCAGCACGGCGGGCGATACGAAGTTCTCGCTCGCAATGAGCTCGAGCCCTTCGTTCTGCCGACGGATCTCGCGGTCGACGAGGGAGGCGATCTCCGGATCGCTCGCGCGCAGCGCGGCCCCGGGAGCGCACAGTCTGTGGTTGGTCCACTCACTCATCGCCCGCCGCCTTTGGTTTCTGGGGTGAACCATCTGCCGCACGTCCCGACTGCTCCGCGTGTTCCGGCCCCGCCATCTCGATCTTCTCCACCCGGCGCGCATGCCGGCCGCCCGCGAACGGCGTATCGAGCCACGCTCTGAGAATCTCGATTCCGGATTCCTCCGTCACAAATCGCGCGGGAAGGACCAGCACGTTCGCGTCGTTGTGCTCGCGCGCCAATTTCGCAATCTCCGGCGTCCAGGCGACCGCCGCCCGCACGTGCGGGTGGCGGTTTGCCGCGTAGCTCATACCGAGTCCCGTACCACAAAGCAATACGCCTCGCGTCACGTTGCCCGACGAGACGCGCTCGGCGAGCGGGTGTGCGTAATCGGCGTAATCCGTGGAGGCCTCGCTGTTCGTTCCGAGGTCCTCCACATCATACCCCAGCGTCCCGAGCGCGCGCTCCAGCTTTTCCTTAAGCTCGAACCCGGCGTGGTCCGACGCGATGAGAATTGTCTCACGCATACGTCACCCTGGCGTTACGTGTTATTTGTTCGGCCACTGCGGCCACGTGCGCACCATGTTGCCCACCGCGCGAATGCGCTGCTCGGCGAGACGGCCCGCGGCGAGGTACGTGGGAATGTTCTCGGTCTTCGCGATTTCGAACACCTTGCGAATCGTGTCGTAGATCTCGTCCGCCTTGCGGAACGAACGCGCCGACGTCCAACCGGCAAGTTCGCCATAGACGTTGATCACGCCGCCGGCGTTCGCCACATAGTCCGGAGCGTACATGATGTTCCGCCTCACAAGCTCGTCGCCATGACGCTCTTCGAGCAGCTGGTTGTTGGCCGCGCCGGCAACGATCTCCACTTTCAGCAGCGGAATCGTCTTGTCGTTGATGATCGCTCCGAGCGCGCACGGGGCAAAGATATCCGCCGCGACTCCATAGATCTCCTCGGATCCCACGGCGCGCGCGCCGAACTCTCCCACTACGCGCTTGACGCGCTCGGCGTCGATGTCGGTGACGACCAGCTTGGCGCCCGCCTCGTGCAGCTCCTTCGCGAGATAGTAGCCCACGTGGCCGCAGCCCTGGACGGCGATGATCTTGTTGGTGAGATCATCCGAGTCCCAGCGCTCCTTGGCCGACGCTTGAATGGCGCGAAACACGCCGTGCGCCGTAACAGGCGACGGGTCGCCCGAGCGGCCGGCGAGACCGCTGACGTAGTCCGTTTCCATATGCACGTAATCCATGTCGGCCGTGCTCGTGCCAACATCCTCGGCCGTGATGTATCGACCGCCAAGGCTCTCGACGAAACGACCGTGCGCGCGAAAGATCATCTCGCGATCGATCGTCTTGTTGTTGCCAATGATCACCGATTTTCCGCCGCCGAGGTTCAAACCGGCGACCGCGTTCTTGTATGTCATGCCGCGCGCGAGCCGCAGCGCGTCGACGATCGCATCCTCGTCGCTGGCGTAGTTCCAAAAACGGGTGCCGCCCAACGCCGGGCCAAGCACGGTGCTGTGAACCGCGATGATGCCGCGGTAACCGGACGCCGAGTCCTGGCAGAGCACGAGCTGCTCGTGGCCCATGTCGGCGATCGTATCAAAAAGCTTCATTGTCGAGAAAGTGTTGGAGTAAGGGTGAACCGGAGGCTGCTACGAATGGCGCTGCACCTTTTCGTGCGAATACAGCTCTCGGGCGATGACGATACGTTGGATCTCCGAGGTGCCTTCGTAGATCTCCGTCACCTTCGCGTCCCGGAACAAGCGCTCGACGGGATAGTCGCTCACGTATCCGTACCCGCCGAAAATCTGAATCGCCTGCGTCGTGACCCACATGGCCGTCTCACTCGCCAGCAATTTGGCCATCGCGCTGAACTGCGTCATGTGCTCCCCGCGGTCCTTCGCCGTGGCCGACATGTGGAGGAGCGCGCGCGCCGCGGAGACCCGTGTCGCCATGTCGGCAAGCTTGAACTGAATTGCCTGGAATTCCTTGATCGGGTGACCAAACTGTCGTCGCTCGGCAGCATAGGCCGCCGAGTAGCGCAGGGCCGACTCGGCAATCCCAATCGCCTGCGCGGCGATGCCCAGCCGGCCGTTGTCGAGCGACTGCATGGCGTAGATGAAGCCGCTGCCGGCTTGGCCGAGCAAGCGATTCCCGGGAACGCGCATGTCGGAGAAATGAAGCTGCACGGTCGGCGACGCGCGCAGACCCATTTTGTCTTCTTTCTTGCCGACGCTGAATCCCGGAAGGTCCGGCGTGATGATGAACGCGCTGATGCCGCGAGCACCGCGACGATCGTCGGCCGAGTCGGTGCGGGCCATGGCGATGATCACGTCGCCCTTGGTCCCGCTCGACACCCAGGCCTTGGTGCCGTTGAGAATCCAGTCGTCGCCGTCGCGCACGGCCTGCGTGCGGAGTGAGGCCGCATCCGAACCGGCCTCGGGCTCCGACAGTGCGAAGGCGCCCAGGCGCTCGCCGCGCGCCATCGGCTTGAGGAATTCCTCTTTCTGCTTCTCTGATCCCCATTTGAGGATCATCTGCGTCGGCAGCGAATTGTGGACGCTGAGCATCACGGCGACCGATGCATCGACCAGCGCGATCTCCTCGAGCGCGACCAGGTACGTCAGCGTGCTCAAACCCAGGCCGTCGTACTCCTCGGGAATCATCATCCCGAGAAACCCCAACTCACCCAGCTTCTGAACCAACGCGGGCTCGAAGTACGCGTCGCGGTCCCACGTCGCGCTGAACGGCGCGATCTCGCCCGCCGCAAACTCGCGCGCAACGGCCTGAACGGAACGTTGGTCTTCGGTGAGAGGCGTGAGGGCCCAAGCCATTCTTACACCGCCTCAATACGCATGAAACCCCTTTTTCGTCTTCCGGCCCAGCCAGCCCGCCGCGACGTGCTTTCGGAGCAACGGACACGGCCGATACTTCGGATCACCGAGCCCGTCGTGCAGCACCTCGAGAATGGCAAGGCACGTATCCAGTCCGATGAGATCGGCGAGGGCGAGCGGGCCCATTGGGTGATTCATGCCCAGCTTCATCACCGTGTCGATCGCTTCCGCGGTGCCAACGCCTTCCATGAGGCAGTACACGGCCTCGTTGATCATTGGCATGAGAACACGATTGGCCACGAAACCCGGATAGTCCTGCACTTCAACCGGTGTCTTCCCAAGCGCGATGCTCAACTCGAGAACGCGCTGCGTTGTTTCGTTCGACGTGGCGAGGCCGCGGATCACTTCGACCAACTGCATCACCGGCACGGGATTCATGAAATGCATCCCGATGACCTTCTCCGGCCGCTTGGTGCGCGCTGCAATCTCGGTGATCGAGATGGAGCTGGTATTGGTGGCGAGAATCGCGTCAGGCCGCGCGACACGATCGAGCTCGGCGAACATCGTGAACTTGAGATCGCGATTTTCCGTGGCCGCCTCGACGACGAGCGACGCGTCGGCAGCAGCGGCCATCGACTGATCGGTGGCGACCCGACCGAGAATCGCGTCCTTGTCCGCGGGTTGCAGCGTGCCCTTCTTGATCTGCCGATCGAGATTGCCGGCGATCGTATTCTTGCCGCGTTGCAGCGCGTCGGCCGAGATATCGATCATCGTGACGTCGAACCCGGTCTGCGCGAAAACGTGCGCAATCCCGTTGCCCATCTGCCCAGCGCCGATCACCGCGACGCGTTCGGCCATTATGCTATGTCTCCCGGCGGCGCGATGAACGCCCGCGCCACGCGAATAGGTATACGATTCCCGCCCCCATCCCCAGACCGGCGGGCACCCCACCCTCCGGGCCCCACTCTCCCCCGGTGGCCCAGTCCGGCCCCGCATCAACATAACGGTAGCGGGGCGATTCCAGCGGAATGCCGCTCACGGCCGTGTGAAAGAGAACCGCCATCGTCCAGTTCCACGCGAAATGCGCCATCCATGCGGCATACAAACTCTTGGTAGCGTACAGTACGCCAGCGAGAAAGAATCCCGCCAACGTCACCAGCACAACGGACTGAGTCGTGGCTCCCGGATTCGCTAAATGCAGCATGCCGAATCCAACGCTCGTCGCGACAATCGACGCCGGCCATCCCCACGACTCGCGAAGCACCGACAGGATGTACCCGCGCGTGAGCAGTTCCTCAAAGAGAGCCGCCGGAAGCAGAAAGATGCTGATGCGAGCCGCCGAGGCGACGAGAGAACCGGGCGCGCCCGTGTCGAGGCGAAGCCAATGCGCGGCGATCAACGCGACGATTGGAATGCCAACCGCCACGGCGCCGACCGCAAATCCAAACGACAAGAGCCGCGGCCGCGCCGCGGTGCGGTCGAGCCAAACCTCGCGCCACGGGCGGTGGTCGATCCAATGCTGGCACGCCACGGTTCCGCCGACGAGCCCTGCCGCGCTGATCCACGACTGGTTGGCCACGCCGCCAATGCCGACGGCGTTCAACACCAGCGTGATGATCGGACCGAGAATGGCGTCGGCGACGATGTACGCTCCGAGCGACGCAATGAAAAACAGGATGACGCGCCAAACCGCTCGAAGCGACCCGCTCTCGGTGCGGAAAAAAAGTTGCGCGTTCAAGCGGATCGGCGCGCCACCCAGGAACCGCTGATCGCAGCCGCGACGAACGCCTTCACGATGTCGAAAGCGGCGAAGGGCGTGACGCCGAGTTGTAGTGCACGCAACACGCTGCCGTTCAAAAGAAAGAGCTGCGCGATTCCGCCGAGATAGATCACCGCGATTCCCGCGAGACCCGCGAGCCAGCGACCGCGCAGCGTACCGGCGCGAACCGCCAACCCGCCGGCAACGTATGCCGCCGCCGGATACGCAATCAGGTAGCCGCCGGTCGGGCCGAGGAAACGAGCGATGCCGGGCGCGCCGAGCGGAGTGAACACGGGAAGACCCGCCGCGCCCGCAAGCAGGTACAGCGTCATGCTCGCCGCGCCCGCGACGGGACCGAGCGAGATGCCGGCGAGAATCACCAACATCGGCTGCAGCGTGATCGGTACGGGCGTCCACGGCAGCGGAATGGCGATTTGCGACGCGGCGGCAACCGCGGCTGCAAATCCCACCATGCCGAACAGTGTTACGCTTGCCGGCCGCGAAAGTGCGCGCGTCGTCATCATGTCAGCTCACTCGGCTCACGCTCATGGCAACGGCGTCGCCGCCGCCGAGGCAGAGGGTCGCGAGGCCGCGTTGGAGTTTGCGATCTTCGAGCGCGTAGAGAAGGGTGGTGAGCACGCGGGCGCCGCTCGCGCCGATCGGATGACCAAGCGCAATCGCGCCGCCGTTGACGTTGACGCGGTCCCAATCCCAGTTGAGTCCAGCACCGTCGGCGAGGGCCTGCGACGCGAACGCTTCGTTCGCCTCGATGAGATCGAAATCACTGATCGCGGAGCCGCTCTTCTTCATCAAATTCTGAACAGCGAGAATTGGTGCAAAGAACAGGTCGCGCGGTTCGGTGGCACCCGTCGCATAGGCGTCGATGCGAGCGCGAATGGTAAGACCGTGCGCGCGTGCATACTCCTCCGACGTCACGACCAATGCGGCGCCGCCGTCATTCAAGCCCGGCGCGTTGCCCGCGGTCACCGAAAGATCCGTGTCCTTTCCTTCCTTGTCCGGAAACGCGGGGCGCAGCTTGGCGAGTGCATCCATTGACGTGTCGCGGCGCACGCTCTCGTCGGTGTCGACCGTGGTCGGACCTTTCTTCCCAGGGATCGCGACCGGAACGATTTCGCTCTTGAACTTTCCGCCGTCGATCGCCGCCGCGGCCTTCTGATGCGACTTCACCGAATACTCATCCTGCGCCTGGCGGGTGACGCCGGCCTTCTTCGCGGTGTATTCGGCGTGCCGTCCCATGTGGACGTCGCAGAACGAACACCAGAGCCCGTCCTTGATCATTCCATCCACCAGCATTTGGTCACCGGCTTTGACGCCACCGCGCATACCATAGTTGTAGAAGGGCGCGTTGGACATGGACTCCTGACCACCGGCGACAATGACGTGATGGTCGCCCGCCTTGATGGACTGCGCGGCGAGCATCACTGCTTTGAGTCCCGACCCGCAGACCTTGTTGATCGTCATCGCGGAGACGGTGGCCGGAACGCCGCCTTTGAGCGCCGCTTGGCGGGCCGGTGCTTGCCCGACGCCACCTTGGATCACGTTGCCCATGATCACTTCTTCGATGTCGTTGAGGTCAACGCCGGCCCGTTCGATGGCAGCGCGGATCGCGATGGCGCCGAGCTCAGGCGCTGTCAGTGAGGAGAGTCCGCCAAGAAAGCGGCCGATAGGTGTTCGGGCGGCCGATACGATTACGGCCTGCCGGGATGTATCCGTCATTGTCGCCGAGGCTCCGAGTCAGTGGTACCGGCGGCGCAGCCGCCGAGCACTGAAAGCTAAGGTCGCGGAGGCCGGGCTGGGAGCCGGAGCAGGTCTCTGGAGATCTCAGGATCGTAGGTCTGAGGGTACAGCAGCTCTCAGGATGGGTGGTCCGAGGCCACAGCGGTGCCGTTTCTCGATCCTCAGACCTGCCATCCTGAGTCCTACGGGATGTACGTCCAGATGATGATCGTCGGCATCATCAAGTTGGACATTCCGCCCGGGCTGAGCACGCCCGGCCCCTGGCGCGTCATGTTGAACTCCGTCGGCGCGCCGTGACGGTAAATCTCAATGCCCACGACGAGATCGGCTGGATACGAGCGAAGCATGTCGAAGTCCGACGGCATGCGATCGAGCGTGACGTTGCCCTCGTGAATCCCGTAGGCTGACAGAATGTCGGCTACGGTCATGGATTGTCGGCGGAGAATTTCCGCGCGATCGATGAAGGTGCCCGACTGTCCGGAATGAGAGCGATCGAAGAAGCCGACGCGATCGAGCTTTTGCTTCAGACGATCCTCGCTCATTTCCGTGATCACGACCTTAGCAAGAAGCTGCGACGTCTGCGGCATGGCCATGGTCGAGTTCACGACGCCTGAGTCGACCATGAGCACGCCCTCGAGCGGCGAAAATCCGAGACGTCGGATGTGGAGCAAGTAGTGGCCTTCCTCGAGCCGCCGCAGCGCGAACGCGCCGGTAGAGTCGGTGATGCCGACGCGCGACCGCGCCGTGTCCACGAAGATCTCGAGCGAGTCAGTGCCGCGGCGTGTGCGCGTGGTGTGCGTGCTGTCGATACGGAACAGACGAATGTCAGCCGACCGAACGCCGGAGCTGTCCGTCCCGCTGATGACGCGACCGACGAACGCCGCACGCGGGACGGGCGGCGTCACGGGTTCCTGGGCGCGGAGCGCTCCGCCCCGTCCCAACAGCGTCATGAGCGCGGCCACAAAAACGACGACTCGAATCCGCACGAACGGTCTCACAGGGACGGTTGGGGGACCACACCTATGCACTTCGCTACACGAATGCGCAATTCCTCAATCTCCGCTTGACGGTGCGAGGTTCCAATCATACTGTTCCTTCCAGACTCTCCATAGAACATCTCGGAGGAAGGATATGACCCGTCTGCCTGTGCTCAAGGGCACGCTCGACCTGCTGGTGCTCCGGGCGCTCAATTGGACGCCAATGCACGGATTCGAGATCGTCAGTTGGCTCGAGCGCGCCGCCACCGGCTCGCTGGAGATCGAGGACTCGGCGCTCTACCAAGCCGTCTACCGCCTCGAGGAGCGCGGCCTGCTCCAGGCGGAGTGGGGCGTCACCGAAAACAACCGGCGTGCGCGCTACTACAAGATCACAACGGCCGGCCGCACGCATCTGCGCGCCGAAACGCGCAACTGGATGAGCTACGCCGACACGGTGACCGCCATCCTCACCGCCGCGCAAGACGCCACGCCATCGCGAGCCGCGACGTGATTCGGAGCGGCGTCCGTCGTGCATTTCGCCTCGCACTCCGCCGTCGCGACGGCTGGGAGCGCGACGTCGAAGACGAAATCAAGCTGCACCTCGCGCTTCGCGCCGAGCAACTCGCTGCTCAGGGGCGAAACGCGGACGAGGCCTACGCCGAGGCGCTTCGCCGTTTCGGTCCACTCTCCGAATCCCGAGCGCGGCTGATCGACGCCGCGCGCCATCGCGAGCAACACATGCAACGAACCGAGTTGTTGAGCGACCTGCGCCAGGACGTGTCATTCGCCGTCCGAACGCTTGGGCGGCAGAAGGGCTGGACTGCCGTCACGATTCTCACATTGGCGCTCGGCATTGGCGCAACGACCGCCGTGTTCAGCGTCGTGAGCAGCTTGATACTGCATCCGCTTCCCTACCCCAATGCCGATCGGATCGTTCACATCAATCAGCAACCGAGTGAAGGGAACAACACCGGCATCTCGGTGACGATCTCGGCGGCCGCTCCCGTCGTCCGAGCCTGGATGAAGGCCACGCGAAGCTTCGAAACCCTCGAAGGCTCGCAGGACAGCCATCAGACAATGAAGACGGCGAACGGCGAGCAGAGCACCATCGCGACGAGTCTGGTGTTTCCAACCTTCCCCGAATTCGCCGGCGTGCGCCGCCCGCTTCTCGGACGCATGTTCACAAAGTTCGACATCGAGAATGGCGCGCATGTCGTCGTCCTCGGCGAGTCCTTCTGGCGCAACAGGCTCGGTTCGAGCCAGCGCGTGCTCAATCAGACGCTCACGATCTCAGACACGCTGTATACCATCATCGGCGTGATGCCGGCGACGCTCGGGTTCGGCGCAGCGTCGGCGCGGCCCATCGACGTCTGGCTTCCGTTAGATATCCGGAATGACAAGCTCGGCATGGCGGTAATGGCACGCCTGCGTCCCGGCATGACGGTCGGCGGCGCGATGAAGGAGCTCGACTCGATCTTCGCGCGCTCGCAGGGATTTGAATTCGGGAAGATCCCGTTCCGAACGATGATCACGACGCCCGCACAGAAATTGAGATTCCACGACTCGCTCGTCATGCTCGCCGTAGCCGTCGCACTCGTGATGCTCGTCGCTTGTGCGAACGTCGCGCATCTGCTCCTCGCGCGATCAGCGACGCGGCAGCGCGAGCTCGCCATCCGCGCCGCCCTCGGCGCGGGACGCGGTCGGCTATTGCGACAGTTGCTCGCCGAGAGCCTCGTCTTGAGCTTCACCGGCACGGTGTGCGGTGTGTTCCTCGGCTGGTTGGGTTTGCACGCCTTGATTGCCCTGCGGCCGGCTGCACTCGGTGCGCTCGAGGCGGCGCAGCTCGACCTCACGACGCTCGGCATCGCGATCGCAGTTGCGGTGGCAAGCGGCATGGCCTTCGCTGCGATGGGCGCAATGCAGTCGGCACGAGCGTCGACGCACGACGCGTTGAAAAACGGCTCGCTCGCGGCGTCGGGGCCGCGCGGCCACGGACGCCTGCGCGGCCTGCTCGTCGTCAGCGAGATGGCGTTGTCGGCAATGCTGCTCGTGGGGGCAACGCTGCTCGTGCGAAGCGTCGTCAGCCTTCAGCACGCCGATCTCGGCTTTGAGTTGAAGGGTCTGTACGCGCTCACGGTTCCGTTGTCGGAGTCGGGATTCGATTCGCGGGCGTCGCGAGCGGACGTCATGAAGAGCGTCATGAGCCGGCTGGCGGCGATTCCGGGCATTCGCTCGGCGGCAATGGCGAACGTCGCGCCCGGTGGTCGGTGGTTCAACATCGGACGGATCGAGGTACAGGACGAGCCGCCTGTCGCGAAGAGCACGTCGTCGTTCGTCGACGTCAATTCCGTTCAGCCAGGCTACTTCGCGACGATGGGCATGAGGGTGAAGACTGGGTCGACCTTCACGGATACGACAGCGCAATCCCTGCAGGTCATCATCAACGAAGGCTTTGCGCGCCACCATTGGTCCGGCGCTTCGCCGATCGGACGCCGGATGCGCATTGCCCAGACCGATTCGGAGCCGTGGTTGACGATCGTTGGCGTTGTGAACGACGTCTCGACGAGCGGCGCGGCGTCGGAGTCTACGGCGCCGGTCCTTTACACGCCGATGACGCGCGTCAGCGGACGTCCGGAAGTCCTCATTCGCGCGACCGGGAACGCGTCAACGCTCGCGCCGGCCATCGCGATGCTCAAGCAACTCGGCGTTTCCAAGCCCACGCCAATTGGAAGCATGGAGGTGCTGATGTCGGGTTTGATCGCTGGTCCGCGTTTTGTCATGCTGTTGCTTGCGACGTTCACCGTGCTCGCGCTCATTCTCGCCGGTGTGGGACTGTATGGCGTGATGGCTTACACCGTGGCGCAACGGACGCGCGAGTTCGGCATTCGTGTCGCGCTTGGCGCGCCGGGCCAACGAATCGCGCGAAGCGTGATCGCTCATGGAACGCAGATGGCGGTTGCCGGCGCGGCTATCGGTCTTGCCGGGGCATACTGGGGAACGAAGCTGATCGAAAAAGAGTTGTACGGCGTCACGCGTCTCGATCCGGCGTCATTCGCCGTCGGCGCGATCGTGTTGATTGGAACGGCGGTGTTGGCGTGCGTGGTGCCCACGCGGCGAGCGTTGTCGGTGGATCCAATGACGGCGATTCGCGCCGATTGAGCCTCGGGGCAGACGCCGTCGCCCGTGACTAGGGCGAGGGCGCCGGCTCGGCGTGGGCGGACAGCGTCAGCGCACGAGACGCATTCTCGCTCATCAGTCGTGAGACGAATGCGTCGAGCGGCACGGAGTTTGGCTTCTGCTCCTTCCCTGCTCCGCGAACATTCACCGCCACCGTTCCCGTCTCCGCTTCGCGTCGCCCGACGACGACCATGTAGGGCACTTTCATGCGAGCGCCTTCGGCAACGCGATACTTGAGCGTTTCCGAGCGGGCGTCGAGGTGGACGCGAACACCGGCGTCGTGCAATCGCTTGGTGACGCCACGCGCGTACTCGGCATACTCGTCGGTGATCGGCAGCACGCGAACCTGTTCCGGCGACAGCCACACGGGGAATGCGCCGGCGAAATGCTCGATGAGAATGGCGATGAAGCGCTCGAGCGAACCGCTCACCGCGCGGTGGATGATCACCGGGCGATGCGCCGAGTTGTCTTCGCCGACGTATGAGAGATCGAAGCGCTCGGGGTTGCTGTAGTCGAGCTGAATTGTTCCGAGCTGCCAGGGCCGGCCGATCGAATCGAGCACGTCGAAATCGATTTTCGGGCCATAAAAGGCGCCGTCGCCTTCCTTGACCTCGTATTCCTTCCCCGTCGCGTCGAGCGCGGCCCGCAGCGACGACTCGGCGCGATCCCACATGTCGTCGCTGCCGATACGCACGTCCGGACGCGTGGCGAACTTGAGCTTTGCCGTGAGGCCGAACGTCTCGTAGTAGCTGAGGATGAAGCGAAGCAGGAAGTCGACTTCCTGCGTGATCTGATCTTCGCGCAGGAAGACGTGACAGTCGTCTTGCTGGAACTGACGGACGCGCGTGAGGCCAGAGAGCGCGCCAGTCACTTCGTTCCGATGCAGCACGTCGAACGTCACGTAGCGAAGCGGAAGCTCGCGGTAGGAATGCTTTTTCGATTGATA
Organism: bacterium; assembly: GCA_040002475.1. Taxonomy (GTDB): domain Bacteria; phylum Gemmatimonadota; class Gemmatimonadetes; order Gemmatimonadales; family Gemmatimonadaceae; genus JAQBQB01. The sequence goes on from JBDUEJ010000091.1 coordinate 12,156, forward strand.
GAGCAGATAGTGCGACGGACAGTTCATGGGCTTGAGCGAGAAGTCGTGCTCGCCCGTCTCGTTGTCGAGCACGAGGAACATGTTCTCGCGGTACTTGCCCCAGTGTCCCGAGATCTCCCACAGCGCTTTGTTGTAGAGGAGCGGAGTTTTGATCTCGTGAAAGTCGTCGCGCTGGCGCTCGCGGATAAAATCGTTGAGCGCGTTGAACAGCACGGTGCCGCGCTCCGTCCAGAACACGGCGCCGGGCGCGAACGGATGCATCATGAAGAGGTCGAGCTGTTTCCCGACCACGCGATGATCGCGCTTGCGCGCTTCTTCGATGCGCAGCAGGTAGGCGTCGAGCTCCTCCTTCTTGAAGAACGCTGTGCCGTAGATGCGCTGCAGCATCTGACGCTTGCTGTCGCCGCGCCAATACGCCCCCGCGGTGTGCGTGAGCTTGAAATGCTTGAGACGGGATGTGTCGGGCACGTGCGGCCCGCGACAGAGGTCGATGAACGGCCCGTCGGTGTAGGTGGAGATGACTTCGTCGTCGCTCAACTCCGAGAGGCGCTCGAGCTTGAGCGGGTCGTCGACGAAGCGCTTCTGGGCTTGCGTGCGATCCACTTCTTCGCGCACGAACGGGTATTTCTCCGCCACGACCTTTCGCATCTCGTTCTCGAACGTCGCGAGATCTTCTGGCGTGAAGGGTTGTGCGACTTCGAAGTCGTAATAGAAGCCGTCGTCGATCGATGGGCCGAAGCCGATCTTCGCGTCGGGGCGCAGACGTCGCACGGCGGTCGCGAGAATGTGCGCGGCAGAATGCCGCAGCACGGCGAGCGAGGGCGCGTCGCGATCCGTGAGGACCCGAAACGTGCCGCTCGCGCGAAGCGGGGTGACGAGATCCTGAATGGCGCCGTTCAGTTCGACCGCAACCGCGGCCAGAAAGAGACGTTCGCCGATGGATTTGACGACCTCAGACGGGAGCGTGCCTGAGGACACGGTGCGCTCGGATCCGTCGGGGAGCGTGAGCGTGAGCGTGGCTTCGGATGGACGATCGATCATCCCGCGGCGTTGGTAGGTGGCCTTCTTTTTGCACGCGAACGAGCCCGGTACTCGCGCGATTCCTTCGCGTAACTTATCATTCTGCAACAACCTCCGCCACAGGGTTCACACGCTATGTCACCGCTTCGCTTTCGTGACGAAGAGTCGTCGTCAACGAACACCGTGCTCGGGGTCCTGGTCGGTGCGGTGGCCGGCTTCGCCGTGGGCATGCTCGTCGCGCAACGCGTTGGAGGCTTTAGTGGCCTCGCGTCCAAGCTTCGCCGGCGATCGGGAGCGTCCGCGGCGGAAGCGGCCACGGGCCGGTTCGCGGCCGACGACGATACCGATGATGCCGACGACGCCGATGAATTCGAGGACATCGAAGAAGACGAGCTCGAATCGGAAGACTACGACGAGACGTTGGAGGAACGCGTCCTCGAAGCATTCCGAAACGATCCGATTCTCGCCGAGCGTGCCGTGGACATCGGCTCGATCGGCGAAGGCGTGATCGAGCTCGCCGGTTGGGTCGAAAACGAAGACGAATCGCACCACGCGGTCACGATCGCGCGCGGCGTTCCGGACGTGGACACCGTCGTCAATCGCATCGCGATCGGCGACGAAGAGCGTCGGTTCGAGGAAAATGCGCGTAAAGTTCGCGACGGCGATCCGTCGTTGACCGAGGCGCACTGGGAAGGGCATTCGGTCGGAACAGGTCGTCGCCGCCAGGGTACGTCGACCGAGACCGACCGGCACGCCGATCCCAAGGTCAAGCTCGGAGAGCGCTGGCAGGGGACCGACGACGCGATTCGCAACGCCGCGGACGACACGGCGGGCATCGCCGAACGCCGCAGCCGCGCGAAGAAGTCCGTTCGCGGGGAGCGCTTGGATGGTGGGTCGTCGGTATCGCCGGCGGGGGTCCCCAAGGGCGATCATGTCGTACATCCGATCGAGGGCGACACGCTCGCACGAGTCGACACGACGATGGACGCCGGGAGCGCGCAGACGGAGCGACAAGACCGGTTTTGATCGCTGAGGATGTCTGCCAGAGCAACCGACGGGCCGCGTTTTCGCGGCCCGTCGTTCGTTCGGGCGATAGCCGGACCGATAGCCGATAGCTGATTGCCGACCATGATCGAGGTATTTTTCAGGAATGTCTTCTCTTCCCGACCGTTTCGACTTCGCGACCGTTGAGCCCGAGATCTATCGTGCCTGGATCGATGCCGGGTGCTTTAACGCCGACGCTAACCACTCCACCCGGACGGGCGGAGAGCGCGAGCCGTACACGATCGTCATGCCCCCGCCGAACGTCACGGCGATTCTGCATG
>JBDUEJ010000092.1:0-13125 GCA_040002475.1 bacterium
CGGCGTGTTGCGACGCTTGCTCGGTCCGCACCACGCGCCGTTGTCCTGCGCGCCGGAGCAGATGTTGTAGGGCACGTCGAAGTCGTAGCTGACGTCGTAGAACTGCCCGATCGGGAAGTTCATGGGATACCAGAAATTCCCGCCCTTGTCGAACGTGATCGCGATGCCGCCGTCGTTGGCCAGGAACCAGCGCTCGGGATCATTCGGATCGATCCAGATGCCGTGGTCGTCCACGTGCACGTTCTGCGCGGCGCTGATCAACGTCTTGCCGCCGTCGTTCGACACCATCAGCTGCGTGCTGGAGAAGTACACGCGATCAGGATTCTTGGGATCGACGCGCACTTGAGAATAGTAGAAAGGACGCGTGTTGTAGGTGTTCATTTGCGTCCACGTCTTGCCGCCGTCCGTCGAGCGGTACAAGCCGTTGGCGGGCGGATTGCGCTGGAAGGTGACCGGGCCGGCCTCCTTCGACGCCGCTTCCGTGAGCGCGTAGACGACCTGCGGATTGCTGAGCGAAACCGCGAGGCCGATGCGTCCCTTGGGTCCTTCGGGATAGCCGCTGCCCTTGATCTCCGTCCACGTCGCGCCGGCGTCCGTCGACTTGAAGAGGCCAGAGCCGACGCCGCCGCTATTGAGCGAGAACGGCGTGCGATAGCGCTCCCACATCGAGAGATAGATGATGTCGGGGTTTGACGGATCGAGTTGCACGTCGATCGCGCCGGTTTTCGGATTCGCGCCCGCCTTGATCAACTTCCAGCTCGTGCCGCCGTCGGTCGTCTTGTAGAGACCGCGGTCGCCACCCGCCTTCCACGCCGGTCCGAGTGCCGCGACGTAGACGACGTTAGCGTTCCGCGGATCGATCTGGATGCGTCCAATGTGCTGCGTCTCGCGCAGCCCCATGAACGTCCAGGTGCCGCCGCCGTTCGTCGACTTGTAGACGCCGGCGCCCGGCTCGATCGTGTTGCGCGAGTTCGGCTCGCCCGTTCCCGCCCACACCACGTTCGTGTCGCTCGGCGCGATGGCAAGCATTCCCATCGCGATGACGTCTTTGTCGTCGAAGATCGGCTTCCAACTCACGCCGTTGTTCGGCGACTTCCAAATGCCGCCGCCGGCCGCGGCGACGTAGATGGTCTTGGACGGACTCGGAATGCCCTGCACGTCGGAAAGCCGACCCATGAAGTTCGACGGACCCACGTTCCGCCAGCGGAACGCTGCGATGACAGAGGAATCCAGCGTTTGAGCCGACACCGGCGCGGCGAGCACTGCTGCCGCGGCCAGAGCGGTGACGAAACGGGTTCGCTGCATAACGAATCCTGCTGTGTTGGGGACGGAAGGGCGATACGACACCACCTGGAATACGATAACCCGGACCCGACTGTTGGCGAACTGAAAGCGCCGGCTCCGTCGTTGCTCGAGGCGCCCAGGCCGCTAATCGCTCGACTCTGTGAGCTGGGCACTCGAGGTCTCAGGTCTCACCTCTCAAGTCGCCGTGGTTTTCAGCATCCTGTGACCAGAGACCTGTGACCTAGAGTACTCAATCCTCCCCAATAACTATTGACGCCACTCACCGCCCGCCCTCGAGTACGCTCCCGAGCTATTTTCCACCGATGCTCTCTCACGTCGCCGTCGTCATGCCCGGGGCCAATCAGCCCCTTCGTCTCGAGGAGTTCCCCACCCCCGCGCTCGAACCAGGGGCCGCGCTTCTCAAAACGCTCTACTCCGAGGTCTGCGGCACCGACGTCCACCTGCATCACGGAAAGCTCGACGTCCCCTTTCCAATCATTCCGGGACACGTCTCCGTGGGCATCGTCTCCGCTTCCGGCGGACGCCTCAAGGACATCAACGGCCAGACCATAAAAGAAGGCGACACCGTCACCTTCCTCGACGTCCACGAGACCTGCAACAACTGCTGGTACTGCCTCGTCGCGCGCCAGCCCACCAAGTGTCCGCACCGCAAAGTCTACGGCATCAGCTACAGCTCAAAGGAAGGACTCCTCGGCGGCTGGTCGGAAGCCATCTGGATGAAGCCGGGCGTCAAGATGATCAAGCTGCCCAAAGAGGTCACGCCCGAGACGTTCATTGGCGGCGGCTGCGGTTTGGTCACCGCGCTCCACGCGGTGGACATGGCCGAGCTCCGGCTCGGTGAGTCGGTCGCCGTGCTCGGCGTCGGCCCGGTGGGGCAGTCGTGCATCGCCTTCGCGTCGCTCTCCGGCGCCAGCGACATCTTCGCCGTCGGCGCGCCCAAGCAACGCCTCGAATTCGCGCGACGCATGGGCGCGACGGCGACGCTCGGCCTCGACCTTCCGCCGCTGGCCCGGGTGGAAACAGTTCGCGGTCTCACCGGCGGCCGCGGCGCCGATGTCGTCATCGAGGCGAGCGGCGCCCCCGAAGCGGTGAAGCAGGCGCTCGATCTCGTCCGCGACGGCGGACGCGTCATCATCTGCGGGCATTACACCGACAACGGCGCAGTCGAGATTCATCCGCACTTCCAACTCAATCGCAAGCACGTCGAGATCAAAGGCTGTTGGGGCTCGCGCTACGACCACTTTCACCGGTCCGTTGGTCTCGTCGCGAAGTACGGCAGTCTCAAGCCGTGGGGCGAAATGGTAAGCGGGCGATACGAGCTTCAGGACGCCGACGAGGCTCTCGCCGCCGTGGAAAATCGAACCGCGCTCAAAGCCATCATCACCCCGAATCCGAGCCTGCTGCCGAAAGCGTAGGACGACGGCGCTTACACCCCTCAAACACGTAGGGGGCTGTTCGTCGCGCTCTGCCGACCATACGATTCGAGTAGCAGTTTCGTGGTCTCAGGTCTTCAGCGGGGCGCGAAAACACCGTTGTATACCTCCTGTCTCTTCTGCCACACCGATCTCGGTGCGAACCACCACCTTCCGTCGTTTCCTGTCGGACGGCGGCTGGCGTACGACGGCAAGAAGGGGCGTCTGTGGGTGATCTGCACGCGCTGCGGCCGGTGGAATCTCACGCCGCTCGAAGAGCGCTGGGAAGCGATCGATGAAGGGGAGCGCCTCTTTCGCGGAACGCGGCTCCGCATGTCCACCGACAACATCGGACTCGCGCAGTTCCGCGGCGGATTCGAGCTCATTCGGGTCGGGCCGGCGCTTCTCCCCGAGATCGCGTCGTGGCGCTATGGTGCGCGCCTCGCCCGCTACGATCCGGAGCCGGATCACGCCCCCCGTCTGGCCATTCGCGGCGCACAACTCATCGCGCGCGCGACCGCGGGAGCACTGGTCGGATACGCGCATGCGATCGGCTTCAGCGACGACGCCGTCTTGCGTATGCGGACCTTCCGTCGCGGGCGCGGCGTGCTGCTGCGCACGAACGATCAGTTCAATCATCCCATCGTCGTTCGGTACTCACACCTCGGCGCCGCGGAACTGGTGCGTCCGGAGAAGGACTCGCATTGGCAGCTTCGCCTCGAGCACGACGCCGGCGTTGCCACACTCGCCGAGTCGCCTGCGCTTCGCGTGGCGGGCAAGATGCTCGCGACGCTGAACGTCGGCGTCGCCAGTCAATCTGAAGTCCAGCACGCCATCTCCAAGCTCGACGAAGCCGGAAACCCGGAGGGATATTTCACGCGCGTCGCCTCATTGGCCATGCGCACATCCTGGGGCCGGTTCCCCGACGCGCCAAAGGAAGGAGAAGAACAGCCGCGCGGATCCTTCTCCGAGCGATTAGCGCTGCAATTGGCGAATCGATCGTTCTGGGGCCGCGGCGGAACAGGAAGCGACGAGAAAACGCCGCTCTTCCGCCTCCCGGCGGTCGATCGGCTGGCCCTCGAGATGGCGGCCAACGAGGACATCGAGCGACGCGCGCTCCTGGGCGAATTGGAAACGCTGCACGCAGCGTGGCGCGACGCGGAAGAGATCGCCGCGATCGCGGACGAGCTCTTCGCCGACGACGTGTTCGACGAGTTCAAGCGACAGTACTACGACCGGATCGCCGCGGGCGACGCTTCGTCGTAGTCACGTGACGCACGCCACAGCGGTATAGAGTTCCAAACCGCTCTGTAGGGCGCGCGGACGATGGTATCAATTCCGCATGCTGATTGCGACGAGAGCATCCGGACAACAGATTGCTCGGCGCTCGCCCCCCAACTTTCATTGCCTGTCGCTGCATTCTGAAATGAATCACTTGACGCATCAGCCCGGATGACTTCCGGCCAGTTCATCCGACGCCGGATGCCCGCCGCTCTCATTGCGTGCGTGGTCGTCGCGTGCAACGACACATCCGGGCCGAGCCGCGGCCGCGCCCCGGTCTATCTCGAAATCGTCTCCGGCGACAATCAGACCGCCACGGTCGGTGCGACCGTCGGGCAGGCGATCGTGCTTCGTGTCCGCGACGCCGTCCAGCGGGGGGTCTCCGGCGCCACTGTGACGCTCGCCGTCATCGCAGGGAACGGGCAACTCGAGGCCCCGTCTCGAGTGACCGACGATTCGGGCCTCGTCCGCGTTCAATGGACGCTCGGCACATCCGCCGGCGACGACCAAGCCATCTTCGCCACGCTGCCTGACGCAAGCGGCCTCACCGCGACAATTCATGCGACGGCGCGCGCGGACGGAGCCAAGGGTCTTCGGATCACCGGCGCGTTTTCGCCGAGCGTTGAGGTGGGAACCGCGCTGCCTCAACAGCCGGTGGTCGCTGTCGTTGACCGGTTCGGCAATCCCGCCCAGAGCGACGACGTCACCATCACCGTGTCGCTTGCGCCGAGCGTCGCGCATCGTACGCTGAGCGGGACGACGTCGCTCGTCGCAACCGCGGGCGTCGCCACGTTCAAGGGTCTATCGGTCGCGGGGGATTCGGGAACCGCGCTGTTGTCATTTGCCGCGTCCAAGCTCACCAGCGTATCCGCGCCGTTAGTGATTACGCCGGGTCCGCCCGTGCGGCTCGAGCCGCTGGGAGGACTGTCCCTCGCTGTGCCGGCCGGCGACGCCGGTCCGCCAGTGCGCATCCGCGTCGTCGATTCGTTCGGCAACGGACTTCGGGGCGACACCGTCACGTTCTCATGGCTGATCGCCGGCTTGACCATCCGGGCCGTGACCGACGCCAGCGGAGTGGCAACGCTCGCGCAATGGACGGTGCCGAAATACATCAGCGTCTTTTCGTTGATTGCGAGTCGGCGCGGCTTCCCAGACCAGGAGTTCACCGTCGCGACTCGGCCAGGCCCGCTCGCGTACCTGGCGCTGGTCTCCGGCAACTCAGTCTCGGGCAATGCCGCCGAGGATGGATCACCGGTCACCGTTCGCGCGACGGACGCACTCAACAATGGCATTGGTGGAGTCGTCGTTTCGTTTGGATTCCCCGGATCGCCGTCGCTCGGAACCGCCACGACCGACAGTACCGGCTACGCGACATTCTCCGCGTGGAAGCTGCCGTCGCTGCCGGCGACCTATCAGTTGAGTGCGACTGTGACCGGTGTAGCGCCGGTGTTGTTCGATGTGACTGTCTCCGTGGGTCCGCCCAGTCGTCTCGAGCCGATCAACTTCCCGATCTCTGGCGCGATCCAAACCACACAGGACTTGGTGGCGCGCGTGACCGACGCCGGCGGGAATGTCATTCCCAGGGTCCGGGTGCAATGGAGCCCGACATCGCCGGGCATCACGTTTGGGTTGGGCGTCAGCGTCGGCGACGACGCGGGTGTCGTGCGCACGACACTGAGCACGACCAGCATCGCAGGAATTGCGCACTTTCGCGCGACCTTTGCGGAGGGCGCAGTTCGCGACTTCAACTTCAATGTCTTGCCGGGGCCGTTCGCCACGTTCGAGCCGTTGAACTTCAGCATCACGACTCGTGTGGGCACTCCGTTCTCGGGAACGGTTCGCGCGTTCGATCTTTTTCGGAACCCGATTCCGGGTATCACACTGGTCGCGCGTCCTCCGGCTCCGGGATCGAACCTCACGCTTCTCGCGCCGGCGACCGTGAACACGGATGCGTTCGGTCGTGCAACGTTCAGCGGGATCGCCGGACCCATACCGGGCACGCAAGTCTTCTTCTTCGACGGACCGGGCGGAGTGGTGGGAACGTTCCAGGTTCAAGCGTTGCCCGCGAGCGGCAGTCCGCCCTGATTGCCGCCTTGCCGCCTCGCCGGCCTTCGCGCTAGCAGAGTTCGCATAAGTACGGTGTTTGCTCCATGATTCGCCCAGACCGAATTGGGAGCGAGCATGCGCTTGGGAACCGCGAGGGTCGCCGTCGTTGCACTGTTGGCCGTACTCGTCGCATGCCAGGGCGGTAGCGCGTCGGCGAGCGACACCGCCTTCGTCAAGGGCGCGCTCATCGGCACCGCGCCGCCGAACAACAACGCCGGGGAGTGGCTCTATCCCGGGCGCGACTACGCCAACAGTCGCTATAGCACGCTCGCGCAAATCACGCCGGACAACGCCAAGAATCTCAAGGTCTCGTGGACGTTTTCCACGGGCGTTTTACGCGGGCACGAAGGGCAGCCGCTCGTCGTCGACAAGACGATGTACATCATCACGCCATATCCGAATGTGGCGTACGCGCTCGATCTGACGAAACCGGGCTTTCCGTTGAAATGGAAATACCGGCCGGAGAACGCACAGGCGGCGGTGGGCATTGCCTGTTGCGACGTCGTGAATCGCGGCGCGTCATTCGCCGACGGAAAACTGGTCTACAACCTGTTGGACGGACACACGGTCGCCGTGGACGCCGCGACGGGCACGGAGATGTGGAAGACGAAGATGGGCGACGTGAATCGCGGCGAGACCATCACCATGGCGCCGATCGTCGTGAAGGGAAAAGTGATCGTCGGCTCGAGCGGGGGAGAGATGGGCGTGCGCGGTTGGATTGCGGCGCTCGATCTCACCACGGGCAAGCAGCTGTGGCGTTCGTACAATGTCGGCCCCGACTCCGACATGAAAGTCGGTCCGCGCTTCAAACCGTTTTATCCACAGGATCGCGGCGCCAACCTCGGCATCTCTTCATGGCCGGGCGATTCGTGGAAGGTGGGCGGCGCCGTCGTATGGGGGTGGCTTTCCTATGATCCCGAGCTGAATCTCATCTATCACGGGACCTCGAACCCCGGCCCGTGGAACGGCAACCAGCGTCCCGGCGACAACAAATGGAGCGCGGCGATCATCGCGCGCGACGCCGACACCGGCGAGATGATCTGGGCGTTTCAGCCGACGCCGCACGACATCTGGGATTACGACGCCGTGAATGAGAATATTCTCGTCAACCTCCCGATGGGCGGAGCGATGCGAAAGGTGCTCGTGCACTTCGATCGCAACGGCTTCGCCTATACCATGGATCGCGCCACAGGCGAGGTGTTGCTCGCGAAGCCGTTCGTGCCCATGAACTGGTCGTCGGGCGTCGACCTCGCCACCGGTCGGCCCACCGTCAACGTTGACAAGGCGACCGCGCAAGGAAAGAACGTCAAGGACATCTGCCCGAGCCTCGAAGGCGGCAAGAATCAACAGCCGGCGGCGTTTTCGCCGAAGACGGGATTGTTCTACGTGCCCACGAACAACCTCTGCATGGACTTCGAGGGGCGCGAGGTGACGTACATCGCCGGCACACCGTACATCGGCGGCAACGCACCCGAGAAGGGCGGGCCCGGCGGTTACAAGGGAGAGTTCATCGCGTGGGACGCGGTGAAAGGCCGCAAGATTTGGGGAATTCAGGAGCCGTTTCCGGTCTGGAGCGGCGCGCTCGCCACGGCCGGCAACGTCGTGTTCTACGGTACGCTCGACGGCTGGCTCAAGGCGGTGGACGCGCGCAATGGGGCCGTGCTCTACCAGTTCAAGGTCGGCTCGGGCATCGTGGGCGCGCCAATGACGTACACCGGTCCCGACGGCAAGCAATATGTCGCCGTGTATGCCGGCATTGGCGGTGACATGGGATTGCTCATTGCAGGAGATGTCGCTGCCAACCTGCCGTACGACGTCCGCGAGCGGGGAACCACGCTGCCCGATTTGGCGAGGTACACGTCGTGGGGCGGCATGCTGTTCGTCTTTTCATTGTAATGCAACGGTCGCCGGCAGGAGAATGCTCATGAGAATACTCAAATCCTTCGCCGTCTTGCCGGTCTTCATTGTGCTGGGCGCGACGGCCCACCAGCTGGCGAGCGCGACACAAGCGCGGCAAGGCCGCGGGCAAACCAGAGCGGGCGCCGGCAACCAGCCCACGTATTTCGTCGAACACCCCGATCACATCCAGCCCGGCCTGCCGCGCACCATGCGCTTTGCGGCGCTCACCAATCCATACGAAGGCAACGCGCAGCGCATCGCCGAGGGGGCCAAACTGTTCATTGCCTACAATTGCATGGACTGTCACGGCGCCGACGGTTCCGGCGCGATGGGTCCGAGCCTGCAGGACAACCGCTGGCATTTCGGCGGCACCGCGGGCGACATCTTCCAGTCGATCGCCGAGGGCAGACCGGAGGGCATGCCGTCGTGGGGCGGTCGCATCGCCGACGATCAGATCTGGCGCCTGGTCGCCTACGTCGGCACGCTGTCCAAGGGACACGCGGTGACGACGGAGAATTTCACGGGCAAGACGGTGGCGAGAACCGGCCACTGAAGGCTCGAGGCTGATAGGTCTGAAGGATAGTTGTAACGCGCTTCTCCAAGTCGTCACTTGGACGATGGCGCGGCAAATACGCCAGACGCTCGCAACGTCGCTGCAGACGTCGACGCCGAAATCGCCTTTCACCTCGAGGCGCGTACCGACGAATTGGTGAACACCGGACAATCGCGCGCGCAGCACGCGGCGCCAACGCCACGAACACCATGTCGCCGCGGCCCGGCGTACCGGCCTGCTCACCGACTTCTGGCAGGACGTTCGCGTCGCCCTCCGCTCGCTCCGTCGTGCTCCCGGCTTCGTCGCCGTCGTCGCACTCACACTCACACTCTCCCTCGGCATTGGACTCAATAGCGCCGTCGACAGCATGGTGGACGCATATTTGTTTCGCCCAATGCCTGTGGAACACGGCAAAGAGCTCGTAATTCTTGCGCAGACCGACGCGGCGCCGAACGCACCTGGATCGAAGAAGCAACCGCGAACTTCTTCACGATGCTCGGCGTCCGGCCGTTCCCCACCCGATCACCATCATCGGCGTGACGCCGCCGAGTCTCACGGCGCGGATCCGCTGCGCGACATGGATGCGTTCTCGCCCATCAACCAGACGTGTGCCACGCATGGCTTGGGCAATCGCATGGGGCGTGGTCCTCGGCATTTTTCGGTCTGCTTGCGCTCACGCTCGCGCCGGTCGGCGGTCCTCGGGCTCGTCGTGGGGCAAGGGCTCAGAATCGCCGTTAGCGGCGTTGCGGTGGGCATCATTGTGACCCTGTTCGTGACGCGGCTGCTGGCAACACTCCTGTACGGGGTCGCGCCGCACGATCCCGCCATCTTTGCAGGGGTTGCCCTGTCATTGGCGGCGGTCGGAGCGGTGGCCAGTTTGCTTCCCGCCCGCCGTGCCACGCACGTGGACCCGTTGACGGCATTGCGGACGGAGTAACAAATAGGCGAGAATTGTAGTCGCGCCATGACGCTGTGTCGCCGATCACATCCCCTCCGTTCGCCGCGTGTACACTCAAGTGATTCTCTAGGGGAACTCACTTGACCGACCACGCGGCACGACCAACTCCGCCTGAGCCTCGTACGCCGCGACTCGATCTGACGTTTGGATCCCTCGGCCGATTTTTTGGCCGCTCCCCACAAGCCTCGAGTGTCGGCCAGCTGAACAACGCCGAAATCGTGGTCTGGCAGTCGTCGCGCCGTCTGCTCATGGCCTCGGGTTTCGGCATCGCTGCCGTCGTGCTTCGGCTTGTGGGTTTCGTCACGGGTCCGGTGTGGCCGATTCTGACGATCATTCCGATCTATATCGGCATCATCAGCATCCTCACCGTGCAGATCGAGCAGCGTCGCCACGTCACACGGCCGGCGCTCATCGTGCTGTCGCTCACCGACGTCTCCGCGATCTTCACCATCGTGGGCCTCGTGACGAACCCGGCGTTCTATCCGCGCTCGCTGTTGTTCTGTCTACTCGCGATGCAGTTCACGCAGATGTTCTTCGGGCGCACGCCGGCCGTCACCATGGTCATTGCGTCGGTGATCGGATATCTCGTGCTGGTCTCCGTCGCTTGGACGCACGGACACGACTTCGGATGGCAGGAGCAGGCATGGCTGCTCGGCATCTACGTCGTGGTTGCGCTCAACGGTATCGCGCTGCAGGCGAGCGCCAACCAGCGGCTGGCCGGACTCGTCGATCTGTTTGCCGGCGCGCAGCGAGGAAATCTGTCGCGCCCATTCATTGAAGAGGGCAACAACGAGCCGGATGGAATCACGTTGCTCGGGCGCGCGTACAATCATCTGCGCTCCGAACTGGCGACGATGGTGCTGACGGATCCGCTCACCGGCTGCCTCAACCGCCGCGGCTTTGATCAAATTTTGCAACAGGCTGTGAGCTTCGCGGGGCGCCGTGGTGGTGAGATTGCGCTGATGGCGATCGACATCGATCACTTCAAGTCGATCAACGACACGTCGGGCCATCTCGCCGGCGATGCCGTGCTGCGCGATCTCGCCGACCTCCTCTCGCGGGAATCGCGCGGCGGCGATGTCGTGGCGCGGGTTGGCGGCGAGGAGTTCGTTGTGCTGCTTCCCGGCGCGGACATCGAAACCGCGGGCGTTGCTGCCGAGCGGCTGACGACGGCCGTTCGCGACCACAGCTTCCGTACGGCGCGTGGCCGCGTACAAGTCACGATCAGCGTGGGCATCGCCGCGGAACAGGTGACCGATGACCACGTCGCCGGTTCGCTCAGAGCGCGCGCCGATGAGGCGTTGTACGTGGCCAAGCGACTCGGGCGCGATCGCGTGATCATGTGGGCGCCGGGAATCCGGTCCAATGCCACGCCGCCGTGGACCGCGGCGTTCATGCTCGGCGATACGATCGAGCGCGGCTGACGCTCCGAAAAACGAGCCGCGCTCGATCGCCGTGCGACATCAGTCCTACATCATTCTCAGCGCATTCTGTATTACCGGCAGCGTGCCGATCACCCACATCAGAATCGCGAACCCGACCGCGCGTCCCTTGGACACTCGGCCGGTAACATAGAGACCGATGCCGAGCAGCACGGTGACCCACAGCGTGATGAGATCGAAGCGTCCCGCGATTTGCATCACCAATGGATTGGCGGTGTCGGGATCCATGAACCGCGCCGGGCTCAACGAAATGCTCAACTGGCCCGTGAGCTTGGCCGGGTCCATGAGCAATCCCTGAACGCCGCCGATGACTGCGCCAAGCACGCGCGGCATCTCCGCCCATGCGCCGACGACGAGCGCGGTCTGGAACGACTGCTTCGCGCCGACGAGCTTTCCGACTAGCCACGTCAACACGCCGACAATGAAGATCAGGATCATCATGATGACGCCGATAGCGTACTTCGCGCCCGCGTTCGTGTAGCCGCGCATCTTTTCCATCATCTCGGGCGTCACCTGCGGGTTCTTGGCCATCGCCTTGCCCGCGCCGCGTGCGAACTCCGCGTCGAACGCAGGCTCGAGCGTGTTGAACGTCGCGAACGTGATGATCGCGATCGCGACGGCGATGAACGCGAGCGGCGCCCAGAAGCTCGAGAACTCGCGTCGGCGGAACACGGCGGCCGGTGAGATGAAGATGTCGATGACATCTTCCCAGAACGACGTCTTCGCGGTCGTGGCGGCAGCTGGAGCAGTGGATTCAGTCATGATCGGGAAGGGGAGTGGGTGGCTCGCGTTGCCTCAGACTTCGTTGCCGGAGCTCAGCTTGTCCTGACGCATCGCCGCTGCCCCGAGCATTCCGCCGAGTCCCATTGATTCAACGGCGGTGCTGGGTACGAGCATGAGAGCGCCTTTTTCTTTCAGGCCTTCGTACAGGATGTTCATGGCGCGCAGGTGCAGCGCCGTCGGATTGTCATGATACGACTTAGCGGCCTCGTGGAACAGTCCAGCGATCTCGACCTCGGCCTGACCGAGGATGATTCGAGCTTGTTTCTCGCGCGACGCCTGCGCTTCGCGCGACATCGCGTCCTGCAGGGACGCCGGGATGATGATATCCCGCATCTCCACGGATTGCACGGTGACTCCCCACGGCGTGCACCGCTCGTCGATCAACTTTTGCAGGTCTGCTTCGATCTGCTCGCGTCCGCGGAGCAGTTCGGTGAGAAAGGTGCGTCCGATGATGTCGCGCAATGCCGTCTGTGCCGCCCAACTCACGGCGCGCGAGTAGTCCTGCACTTCGAGCGCCGCCTTTTCCGGGTCGTAGACCATCCAGAAGAGCACTGCGTCCACGTTCACCGGCACGGTGTCCGACGTGAGCGTTTCCTCGGCGTTGAAGTTCGTGGTGATGACGCGCTGATCGATCCACGAGCTGACGTCGTCGATGAATGGAACCACCCAGAATAATCCAGGCCCGCGAAGGCCCGTGTATTTTCCCAGGCGCAGCACGACGCCTCGTTCCCATTGCTTGGCCACTTTCGGCGATTGCGCGAGCACGATGCCCAGGACAATGCCGATGAGAACGCCGGCAGGATTCTGTTGTCGGGCGGTGACGGCGATGCCGACGACGGTGAACAGGAGGAGGATGAAGATTGCCACGATGTTGAATCGTGGGCTGACCTGCTTGCGAGACTTCCGTTTGGCGCGGCGGCGGGTGGGCGATGTTGCCATGTTAGGTCCTCTCCTTGGTAGATCGCGCCTCGAGGGTTTTGATGTACTGCACAACCTCTGGGAACGAGACACCGATCGCCGACGCATCGGCGAGGAGCCGGTCGACCAGCGGCCGCAGATCGCGTTCGCGATCGCGCCGTGTCGTCGAGGCGGCCGGGGTGGGGGTGTCGCGAACGAACGTTCCAATCCCGCGTTGCGTGGCGAGCACGCCGGCGCGTTCCAGCTCCGCGTACACTTTCGCGACGGTGTTCGCGTTGATGCGCAGGTCGACCGCCAGCTGGCGGACGGTCGGCAGTTTGTCTCCGGCGTTCAACCGTCCAGACGCGATCGCGGCGCGGATGCCGCGGTCGAGTTGGGCGTAGAGGGGAGTGGGGTCAGTGGGGTCGACGGGGAACACGCGTACCATTGTACTAATAAATTGGTACAAGTGTCAAGCGGTGAGGACCG
>JBDUEJ010000093.1:0-12906 GCA_040002475.1 bacterium
GTTGCAGTTTCGCGGTTTTGCGTTGCTGCGTTGAGGCTCACCCGGACATGTGCGACCCCTGTCCCGTCGCCGTTCCGCTCGCGGCCGGCAGCTTAGCCGCTGCCCGCTCGCAGCATTGTCGTTCATGGTTGCAGTTTCGCGGTTTTGCGTTGCTGCGTTGAGGCTCACCCGGACATGTGCGATCCCTGTCCCGTCGCCGTATCGCACGCGGCCATCAGCTTAGCTGCTAGCCGCTCGTAGCATTGCTGTTCTTATTTGCAGTTTCGCCGTTCTGCCGTCGCCGTATCGCACGCGGCCATCAGCTTAGCTGCTAGCCGCTCGTAGCATTGCTGTTCTTATTTGCAGTTTCGCCGTTCTGCCGTCGCCGTATCGCGCGTCGCCATCAGCTTCGCTGCCACCCGCTCGCAGCCTTGCCGCTCGTGTTTGCCGTTTCGCTGTTAGCCGTCGCCGTTTAAGGAACTTCGAATGTCCCCGACTTCTCCTTGTACGTCCTCTTATCCCCCAGCACCCGCGACACCAGCGTCCCCACTCCGCTCCGTATCGCCGTCAACGGATTGCTCTTCCCCGGCGCCGACGGCCCGCGAAAAAACTGCTGCAGTGCGTCAAGATCGCTCTCGCTCAACGTCTGCACCTCAACGATCAAATTGTAGTAGAATCGCCCCGACCGATTCGGGTGGAGCGACGCCCGAAACGGCCGCCCAAACTGCGCGTCCGCCGACGTCGCCGTCTGGAATCCGCCGAAATTCTCGAGCAGATCCGGATCCTGCCGCCGAACCACGTTGTACAGTTGCGACGTCGGATCCCACCGCACGACGACGTACCAGTCGACGCGGCCGCTCGGGTCATCGAACAAACCCCGCTTGCGCCACAGCTCGAGCTCGAAATGAATGCGCGTCGGAAATCCGCTGCGCAGCAACTCGCGCGTCTTTGGATCCGCGAGAAGATTGGCCGTCGTGATCAACGGGCCGTCGTCGCGCGCCGAAGCGGCAACGACCTCGACGTGAAGCTGCACATTGTCCCGCTGGGCCAGGAGCGGCGCAAGCGGAGACAACGCGAACAGCGCGGCCAGCGCGGCCAGTGCGAGTGGGAATCGCACGTCTAGAATCGATGCCTGAGTCGCACGAAGAAGTTCACCGGTTCCGACGCCGCCGAGACGGCTTTCGCCGCGTAGACTCCAATCCCGCCGAAATCGAGGCCGAGTCCAATGTCGGACCGGAACGTCGACAGCGGCGGAATGTCCACTTGATCGCGAACAATGGACCCCGTTGACGGTCCCGCGTTCCAACCACGCCCCACATCCGCGAACATCACCCACACCACGTCGCCGTGCGAGCTGTGATAATGTCGCGGCCAATCCTCCCAATCCCCCGTGAAGTCCAGCCGCAAATCACCGCGATACTCGATCTGCGCGAGCGCCACGCGTTCGCACTCGGCCGGTTGCCCCGGCACCGCAAAGCCGACGTTGCACGTACCGACGTCGAATCCGGCATGAGAATCCTTGAAACCGAAGCCCGGCAGCGAACCCGGGCCGGTGACGGAGAATCGGCGCTCCAGTGGCAGCGCATCGCCGCCCAGCCAACCGCCCAGGACGATGCGCATGTTCAGTTGCGCGTCGGGCCCCAATCGGTTGTAACGCCGAAAGTCGAACAGACCGCGCGTGTAGTCGTTCGGCTTCCCCGGATCGAACGTGCGCGCATCCGACGTCGGCGCCGTCGAGATGATCGCGCCTCGCCCGTGTTCGACGTCGGCGTTCACGAACCAGCCCGACGACGGATCGTCGGGATCCGTCCGCGTGTCAATGTTGAGCGTGACGTTGCCGATGTGAAACAGCCCTTCGTCAACGACCGGGTTCGGCCGCCAGGTGCGCCCATCGTTGAAGACCGTGAATGGATCGCTCACCGCGCGCGACGACCAGCGTTCCTGGCCGAATGATGCCGTCAAATTCACATCGCGCGCGCCGTACAGCGTGACGAACGCCGCGCCGCCATGGCGCTGGTAGTAGTCTCGGTAGTCGCGCCGGGCGAGAAACGATCCCAACGCCACCTCGAGATCCGTGAGCTGCCAACGCTCGACCGGATCGACCACGCTGAAGAGGCGCGCACCGATGCCAATACCACGGTCCTGCCCCATGCGCACTTCGCCGCGCACATTGTGCCCGTAGTCGCCCTGCTCGGATCGGAAGCTGCTTCCCGTGCGCACCACCGCCGCAGCGTCGAAGCGAACGCTTCCCCACGAGGTCCGCCGATTGATCACCGGCCCCAACTCGACGGGCAGCCCTTCTACTCGGTTGTATGGTCCCGCTTGCACCACACGGAGTGCCTCGCTCCAATTGCCCTCATGGTGATGCTCGAGCCGGCGCCACCAACTTTCATCTTCTCCCGCCTCTTCATTCGCGGCCACGATGTGCTGTCCATCCTCGCGGTACGCGAGCGATTGCCGATAGATCCGAATGGCGCCGTCGACGCGCGACGCGTTGCGGCCCTCGACCTCGCCGCCGACCACGAGCAACTGTCCGTCGATCCGCGCCGTGGACCGCAGGATGACGTCGGAGTTCACCGCGAGAACATTGCCCGTGATGTGGCCGCCGATGATGAGCGGTCCGCGCAGGACCGCGACGTCGCCCACGACTTCCTGCCCTGGATTGATCTCGAGCCGCTCGGACGAGCGTACGGCGTTCGCGCCGTTCCACCGGTCCACGATCTCGCGCCGCACGTCGCGCGGCAACAGCTGCGCGGGAACGGAATCACGTTGCGCCGCAACCACCGCCGGCGACATCGCCAGCAGCACGGTCAGAAGGTTCCTACGCATGTGCGCTCCACTGAGATTGTCGAACAGGTGCATTGGCAGCCGCCGTACCCACGGCGCAGGCTCGTATTAGAATTGTAAGTTGTGCGGGCACTGAGAGTTACCAGTACCCCGCAATTCGCGTCACAACAGCGTGTCCTCTTCCGGTGGCGATTCGACTGTGTCGCTCGGACGTCATCCCGGCCCCGGCCCAGGCTCACTCGGCCCCGACTGGAATCCCCAAGCGTCGCATCCGTCGGTACAGGTTCGGACGATCGGTCTTCAGTCGCCGGGCCGCCTCGGCCACGTTGCCGCCGGCCATCGACAGTGCGCGGGAAATGAGCACGCGCTCATAGTCGTCGAGCGTGTCACTCAAGGAATGATCGAGCGCCGCGGGGTCGGGAAGGGGGGTGGCCATCGGACGGTTCGTTCGCCCCACCGGCAGCACCGCCGCGACGTCGGACTCGACCACCGCGCGGCCGGGATGAAGGATGGCCAACCGCTCCACAATGTTTCCCAATTCCCGCACGTTGCCCGGCCATTCGTATCGGGTGAACGCCGCGATCGCGTCGTCGTTCCACACCGGCATCGGCTGCCCCGTGCGCATGCGGTGCAGGGTCGAGAAGTGTCGGACGAGCGCGGGGACGTCGCCCGGTCGTTCGCGCAACGGGGGCAGCGGAATTGGTATCACATTGAGACGAAATAAGAGATCGTCGCGGAATTTTCCTTCGGTCACGGCGTGCGACAGATCCTTGTTCGTCGCCGACACGATCCTGACGTCGATCCGAATCGGCTTTCCTCCGCCAACGCGCTCGATCTCTTTCGCCTCGATCGCGCGCAACAGCTTGGCCTGTGCTTCCGCCCCCAAGTCGCCGACTTCGTCGAGAAACAACGTCCCCCGATGCGCCAGCTCGAACCGGCCGATGCGCCGGTCGGTGGCTCCGGTGAACGCACCGCGTTCGTGGCCGAACATCTCGCTCTCGACGAGATCGCGCGGAATCGCGGCGCAGTTGACGCGCACGAACGGTCGATCGCGGCGGCTGCTCCCGGCGTGAATGGCCGCGGCGACCAACTCCTTTCCCGTCCCCGATTCTCCCGTGATCAACACGCGCGCGTCGGTCGGTGCAACGAGCTCGATCATCCCGCGAACCTTCATCAGTCCGGGACTGTCACCGATCATCTCGCCGCTCAGCCCGAAATCGGCGCGCAAGGCTTTTGCTTCGCGCCGCGCCTGGCGCAGCTCGAGCGCCGACGACAGCGCGAGCAGCACACTCTCCGGGCTCAGCGGCTTTTCCAAGAAGTTGAATGCGCCGAGCTTTGTGGCTCGCACGGCGTCGCTGAGTCCGGCGCGGCCGCTCATCATGATCACGGGCACGTCGGGAAGCGACTCGCGCATGCGAGCGAGGGTCGCCATGCCGTCCAATTCGCCCGGCATCATCAGATCCAACAACAGCGCGTCGGGCTCGGCCTCCGTTGCTCGTGCCAGCCCGGAGGCGCCGTCCTGTGCGTCGCGCACCTCATAGCCCTCGGCCGCCAACAGGGCGCCGACCATGCGCCGAATGTTCGGCTCGTCGTCGATGATCAGGACACTCGGCATGGTCCGAGACTATCGTTCGGCGTCGGAGCGCGGAAGGCTGCGCTGTTGCTCCGCCATCAGCTTGGCCGCGAACCGCTGCGATTCGGCGATGCGTTCGACCTCGATTGCCACGGCTTCTACCGCCTGCTCGATGCGCTCGAGACGCGCGGTCACGTCGGGCGACGTCGGCGGGAGTTGTGCCGGACGTTCCCAACGCTTCGAGATGGCGCGGATGATCGGAATGCCGAGCGCAATCACCGCGATCGTCGCGAAAAACGCTTTCGCGATTTCGATTGCCTCGGGCGGAATCGAATCGGGTCCCTGCACCAGCGCGAGGGCAACGAAAGCGGCGCTCATGGCAGGCGCTCAGGCACGCCGCTCGCGCCGGCGCGGTCCGACAACAGCTTTGTCGTGAAGCGCTGTCCCTCGGATATTCGCTCGACCTCGACGGCAATCGTATCGAGCGCCTGCTCCATGCGCTCGAGCCGCGCCGCGACGTCCGGCGCCAGGGACGGTTGCTGCGGTTGACGATCCAGGCGCCGAGCAAATGCTCTGGCGATTGGAACGCCGATCACCGATACGGCGACGCAAACGAACAACGCGATCGGAACCATCACCCCATTAACCGGCATACGTTTCTCCCGGGCGGCCGTTGGCCGGCAAGACGAATCGAATCTCTGTTCCGGTACCGACAGTACTGTCTGCGGACACGTTGCCGTCATGCGCGAGCACCGTCTGTCGCGCGATCGCCAGGCCGAGTCCTGTTCCGCCCGGCTTGGATGTGACATACGGATCCCAGATGCGCGCGAGTCGTTCGCGTGGAATCCCGCACCCGGTGTCGGTGATCGCGATTTCCACCTTCGTATGTCCGCGCTCGATCAGCGACCTCACGCGAACATCGACGCGGCCCGCGCGACCGTTCTCGCTCTTGCATGCGTCGACCGCATTGAGCATGACGTTCGTCAATGCGCGGGCGAGAGCATCATAGTGTCCATGAATCATCGGCACGTCGTCGGCGACGTCCACTGTGCTCGCGAGCTCGGGCGGAACCGTGGCGCGCGCGGTGTATCGCGCCAGTTCGCCAACGTCGATCTCGGCGCGTGGGCCCTCGGGCAATCGGCCGAATTGCGCGAAGCTCCGCGCCATCGCCTCCAGTCGCGCCGATTCGACCGCGAGCACCTCCACGGTCTCTTCCAACTCGGGCGGCGCATCACGCTGAAGACGCGCAACGGCAAACCGGATGGGCGTGAGCGGATTCTTGAGCTCGTGCGCCACCTGCCGGGCGCTCTCGCGCAGCGTGGCCGCGCGTTCCGCCTCCACTGCCCGTGAGCGGCCCAGCTCGAGCTCGTCCGCCATGTCGCGCATGCGACTCCTTAGGATCTCGAACTCCGGTGCACCGCGGCGAGGCGGTGTGGTGGGAAGACGTTCGCCGCGGCCGATCTGCGCAGTCCAGCCGACGAGCTCTTGCAGCGGACGACTGAGATTGCGGCTCAAGTGGCCGGCGACTCGCGACGCGATGACGGCGAAGATGAGTACGGCGAGCAGGGTCGCCAATACCAACTGCTTGGCGGCCTGGCGGAACACGAATCCGGACTGCAGCGACGACACGACGCTCTCGCGCAACGTGGCCTCATGAACGTCGAACGCGCGGCGCTGCGCATTGGTCAGAGGAGCGGCGCGCGCCGCGCTGATTGCACGCTTGCCCGTCGCGGCGACGCTATCCCATGCCGTCGGCGCCGGAACGAGCGGAAGGACAAACGACCCCGTGACCCCCCACGCGAACGAGATGAGGATCGACGGAATGAGCGCAAAGGCCAGCAGAATGAAAAAAAGGCGGCCGCGGAACCCGACACGCTTCACAGATGCTCCGTACGAGAGGCGCGCGAAAGCGGTTTCTGGTCCAAACATACAGATTGTCCGGAGCCCCAACCACCCTACCGATACACGACAACGACCATGAAGAGCCACACTGACTACCTCACCTTCAGCACCAAGAAGCGGCAGGAGATCATCGACATCACCGACGCCGTCGAGCAGTGCCGAGCCGGCGCGGGCATTCGAGAGGGCATGGTGCTCGTATCGGCGATGCACATCTCGGCGTCGGTATTCGTGAATGATCACGAACCAGGTCTGTGGAAGGACATCCTCGACTGGCTCGAGCAGACCGTCGCGCCATGGGACCCCGACCGGTACCGCCACAACAGCGGCACGGGGGAGGACAACGCCGCGGCGCATTTGCGCTCGCTCACCGTCGGGCACCAAGTGATCGTTCCCGTCACGGCCGGACAGCTCGATCTCGGGCCGTGGCAGCGTATTTTTTATGGTGAATGGGACGGGCAACGGCCCAAACGGGTCATCCTCAAGGCCATGGGCGACTAAGGCAACGAGACGCCGGCAATGGCTTTACGTCGCCTCTTGCTCTAAATTGCTCGTCTGGCATCACCTGCGAGATCGGTGCTATCCACGCGTGGCTTGTTTCTCCAACGCGTGGAACAGCCGGTGGGCGCGCGCGATGCCAT
Source organism: bacterium (assembly GCA_040002475.1). Classification (GTDB taxonomy): domain Bacteria; phylum Gemmatimonadota; class Gemmatimonadetes; order Gemmatimonadales; family Gemmatimonadaceae; genus JAQBQB01. The sequence goes on from JBDUEJ010000093.1 coordinate 6,880, forward strand.
GATGAAAGAACGACAATCGAACACCGGTGACAACGCTATTCCGGCCCCATGGCCGAGCGGTCGGGACGCGAACGTGTCCGCACCGCCTATCACGGATCTCTGATCCGCCGAGCACTGCATGAACTCACGACACACTCGTACGCCAACGCGTTTGCAAAGCGCCCTCATCCACCGCGGACCGCAGGCTGTGACGGCCGCTTCGCACGCCGCCTCGTCACCTCACGCGCCGAACGCCGCCCTCCTCATCGACTTCGACAACGTCACGATGGGGATTCGCTCCGACCTCGGAAAGGAGCTGCGAAGTCTCCTCTCCTCCGAGATCATCAAGGGCAAAGTCAACGTGCAGCGCGCCTATGCCGATTGGCGACGCTATCCGCAGTACATCGTCCCGCTCTCGGAAGCGTCGATCGACCTGATCTTCGCGCCGGCGTACGGGTCTTCCAAGAAGAACGCGACCGACATTCGCCTCGCCATCGACGCGCTCGAGCTCGTGTTCACGCGCCCCGAGATCGGCACGTTCATTCTCCTCTCTGGCGACTCCGACTTCTCGAGCCTGGTCCTCAAGCTCAAGGAGTACAACAAATACGTCATCGGCATCGGCATTCGCGAGTCGTCGAGCGACCTGCTCGTTCAGAACTGCGATGAGTATTACAGCTACAACGCACTCGCCGGCCTGGTCAAAGCCAACGACGACGAGCCCGCGCGAAAGTACGATCCGTGGGAGCTCGTGACCGAGGCCGTGGAGCGGATGAAGCGCAACAACGACGTCATGCGCTCCGATCGCCTCAAGCAGGTCATGCAGGAAATCGACAGCACGTTCGACGAGAAGAACCTCGGCATTTCCAAGTTCTCTCGTTTCTGCCAGGAAGCCGCGCAACGCGGTCTGTTGTCGGTCACCAAGCTCGACAACGGACAACTCGAAGTCGATCTCCCAGTCGGCGGTGGCGTCACGGAGGCGCAGGCGTCGAGAGCTGAGAGCGCCGCCGCATCCGACGCGCCCGAATCGACAGCGATCGGCGACGATCGTCCGCGCCGAAGCCGCCGTGGTCGCGGTGGTCGCGGCCGGGATCGCGACGATCGCGAGCCCCGCGAAGGCAGACCCTCGCCTTCGATTGCATCTCCCTCCGGTGCTGCATCGTCGGTCGCTCCTGCGTCGTCGGCGCCTCCTGCACCTCCTGCGCCTCCTGCACCTCCCGTGGTCGCGCGAGAGATCGATCGGCCGGCACAGCTCGAGCTGGCGAGCGACGCACCTGCCGCCGCACGCGACGCTGGCGCCGGCTCGAGCGGCGAGCGCCTCACTCGCGCCGAAGCGTTCGATCTGGTGCGCCGCACGGTGAACGAAACCGTCTCGGGCGACCAAACAGTTCGCGCCAGCGACATTCGCCGCCGCGCACGACAGATCCTCGGCCGCGATTCAGAAAGTCTCAGCGATCGTATGTTCGTGCGCATCCTCAAGGACGCGCACGACGAAGGCATCATCGATCTTCGGCGTCGCGGAGATGACTTTGAAGTCGCGCGTGCCGCCGAAGCCGCGCCGGTCGCCGAACAACTCGCACGAACGGAACAAGCTGCGGTCGCCGCGTCCACGCCGGCCGCTTCGACGTCTGCTCCCGCGCCACGTCTCGGAATGGGACCGCGCGGAGCCGGTCCGGGTCGCGCCGGCCCTCGCGGACGCCCTGGCGCACCGCCGCCAGGATTGCTTTCCATCGGTGTCGTCGAAGACGTCATCGTCGCTCCCGCAGCGCATGCCGAGCCGGCGATCGTTGCCGACAACGGCGGCCCACCGGAAACGGCGAAGCGGCCTCGCGGTGCACGCGGACGCGGCAAGAGTCCCAAGGCATCCAAGGCAACGCCGTCAGCCGCTGTCGCGGTGACCAGCGCTACGCCTAGCACGCCGGTTGCCGCGGCGAAACGCGGACGAGCACCGGCGAAGAAAGCCGGCACTCGCCCTCGAGCAAAAAAGAGCGCGGGCGCGAAGGACGCATGATGGAGAACGCCGCGCCAAAAGCGCGGCGTTCTCGGCTCGCGCCGGCGCTGTTACCAGAGTTCTATGAACGCGATACCGAGCGGGTCGCGCGCGACCTGCTCGGCGCCATCCTCGAATGTCGCACGGCGGACGGGGTTGCCGCCGGCCGCATCGTGGAAACCGAGGCGTACATAGGCGAGCACGATCTCGCCTGCCACGCGGCGGCCGGACGCACCGCGCGCACGGCGCCGCTGTACGGTCCGCCCGGCATCGCCTACGTGTACTTCATCTACGGCATGTATTGGTGCTTCAACGCCGTGACACGCGCCGAGAATGAGCCGAGCGCGGTGCTCGTGCGCGCGGTGGAGCCAGTGGCGGGAGTCGATCTGATGAGATCTCGACGCGCAAAGGCGCGACGCGACATCGATCTCACCAATGGCCCGGGAAAGCTCTGCCTCGCGCTCGGCATTGACGGCCGGCACAATCGGCTCTCGCTCGAGCGATCGCCGGTCGTCATCAGACAGGGCGACGCTGTGCCCGATCGCGACGTGATCGTCACGCCGCGCATCGGCATTCGCGAATCGGCGGACTGGCCGCTCCGATGGTTGATCGCCGACAACCCGTACGTGTCCAAGACGCCGCCGAGCTTTCCGCGAATCCGCCTGGCAGATAAATGAAAAGGCCGGCGCATGGCCGGCCCTCACACTCGATTCGTTGTTCGGCTGCCTTCGCAGAAGCGGAATGACAACCTGCTAATTGCGGTCGATCGAAGATCCAAAGTTGTAACGGATGCCGGCTTCGTACCCGAAGTTCCAAGGCCGTCCGTTGTACAGAAGGAAATTCTTTTCGGTGGGGCTCAGCGTCAGTTGTCCAAAGACGGAGAAGCGACGCATACGGTATTGTCCACCGCCGATGAACAGCGGGGAGAACGCCACCTTCTGTCGCTGAATGACCTGATCAGCAAAGTTCACCTGATCGACACTCGAGAACGGACCCTCGGCTTCGGCGCTCGATACCTGGGACATGGAGAATCCGAGTCCGAAGTACGGATGGAAGCGGATGTGATCTCCCGGGAATCCCATCAGGGCGACGTCGAGCTTGCGCATGTTCTTCAGCTTGATGGTGCGAAAGCCGCTGTCCACCGGCGCGGTTGGGTCGCGGAGAGTAAACGCGTGCTGCGAAAAGAACGTTTCCGATCCGGAGATGTACAAACCGCCTTTCGAGCGGGTGATCAGCCATTCCAGGCCCACGGTTGGCGCCTGTACATATTTGCTTCCACTATCGGCAAGTGTGAACCCCCCGACTTTGACGCCCCAAAACCAGGCATCACTGAACGGGCGGCCGCCCTGGGCGGCACTCACACTTGGAAGGGCCGCGACGACCGCCGCGGCGAGCGTCAGGGCACGGAATGTTCGCATACGATTCCTCGGCAATGATTGTTGAGCAGCCGTGCGTCCGGCTTCCTACAATCGGACGAGGCACCCCGTCAAACAGTCACGCTCGCTACGCGAGTCGGGCCCGCAGGCCCGTTTTGGGCGCGTTGCGGGGGAGCGCTCCTCGATGCCGCCGTGGTCTAGCGGATGATTCCCAACCTCGCCCCAACCGTTTTGAACGCCTGGACGGCGCGATCCAGATCGTCGCGCGTGTGCGCCGCCGAGATCTGGCAACGAACCCGCGCCTGCCCATGCGGCACAACGGGAAAGCCAAAACCCGTCACGAACACACCTTCGGCGAGTAGCGCGTCGCTCATTTGAATCGCGGCCGCTGTTTCGCCGACGATGATCGGGATGATCGGCGTCTCACCGTCGAGGGGTTTGAAACCTGCTTCGATGATTTGCTCACGGAAGTAGCGAGTGTTCTGCCTGAGCGTTTCCACTCGCTCCGGATGCGCTTCGATAAAGCGTACGGCGGCCAGTGAGCTCGCGGCGACGGTGGGCGGCAACGCGTTCGAGAAGAGCTGTGGCCGCGAACGTTGCGTGAGATAGTCGGCGAGCACCGCCGAACCGGCCACAAAACCTCCGGCCGCGCCGCCGAGTGCTTTGCCGAGCGTGGACGTGATGACGTCGACTTCACCGAGCACGCCGAAATGCTCGGCGATGCCGCGACCCGTCTTTCCCAACACGCCGCTGGCGTGCGAGTCGTCGACGACGACAATGGCGTCGTGGTCGCGCGCGAGCTGAAGGATGTCCGGCAGCTTGGCGACGGCGCCTTCCATGGAGAAGATACCGTCGGTCCAAACGATTCGGCGCTTCGCGGTTTTCCCCTGGACGAGCTTGTCACGCAGATCGTCCATGTCACTGTGCTTGTACACGGCCGTCGTGCATTTTGTGATCGCCTTCGCGAGACGCATGGAGTCGATGATCGACGCGTGATTGAGGGCGTCGGAGACGACGAAGTCGCCCTCTTCGACCACCGTCGACGTCAGACCTTCGTTGGCGTTCCACGCCGACACGAAGCTGAGCGACGCTTCGGTCCCGACGAACCGCGCGAGCGCCTCCTCGAGCTCGCGATGGATCGCGAACGTTCCGCAGATGAAGCGAACGCTCGCGGTTCCCGCGCCTAACCGCTCGAGTCCTTCGATGCCGGCTTTGACGACCGATGGTTCGTCGCACAGTCCGAGATAGTTGTTCGACGATAGAATGAGCACTTCGCCGCGGCCTTCCATCTTGACCCGCGCCGATTGCGGCGAATCGAGATAGTTGAGGCGCTTGTAGACTTTATCGCGTTTGAGCTGCTCGATGGTGTTCTCGAGCGATTTCGCAAATGATGCGTTGATGGTCACGGTGAATTTCCTAGTGGACAGGAACGGAGCTCGTGTTCGAATTGAGTCGCAATTGTCTTCGTTGCTGTTTTGTCAACGCAGGCGTCGCGATCACGCGATCTCGAAGATCACTTTTCCGGCCTCGCCGGATTTGATTGCTCGTATCGCTTCGTCGAACCCTTCGAGCGGAAAGCGATGCGTGATGACCGGTGTGGGATCGAACTGCCCGGAGCGGAGAAAGCGCGTCATCATCAACCAGGTGTCGTACATGCGCCGGCCGACAACGCCGTAGACGGTTAGTCCTTTGAAGATGATCTCCGTGGCGAAGTCGATGTCCATTGGCTTGGCGGGAATGCCGAGCATTTGCACGCGGCCGCCCACGCGCGCGAGCGCGAACGCCTGATGGATTGCCGCGGGCACGCCGGACATCTCGAGCACGACGTCAACGCCGAGCCCGTCGGTGTGACGCTTCACCACCGCTTCGGCTTCGCTCGGATGGACGATGTCGTCGGCGCCCATCTGCTTCGCCAGACCCAATCGTGTGTCGTTCACATCCGACGCGATGATGCGCGACGCGCCGGCCGCTTTGCAGATCCCGACCGCGAAGATGCCGATTGGACCGCAGCCGGTCACGAGCACCGTGGCGCCGGGAATGTCGGCTGTCAGTGCCGTGTGAAACGCATTTCCCATCGGGTCCATGATCCCGCCAACGTCGAACGACACGTCGTCGTCGAGATGCCACACGTTCGTCGCCGGCATGGCGATGTACTCGGCGAAGCACCCGTCGCGATCGACGCCGATGATCTTGGTGAACGGGCACACGTGCGAGTTGCCGGTGCGGCACAGGAGGCAACGACCGTCCACGATGTGTCCTTCCGCCGTGACTCGATCGCCTTCGCGCACATCGGTGACGAGCGGGCCAACGCGCACGACTTCGCCGGCGAACTCATGGCCGACGACGATCGGCGGTTTGATTCGCCCCTGCGCCCAGGCATCCCAATCGTAGATGTGCACGTCGGTGCCGCAGACGCCGGCGCGTCGAACGCGGATCAAAACTTCGTCGTCTCGGATCGTCGGTTCGGGAAGGTTCTTCATGACGAAGCCCGGGCCCGCTTTTTCTTTGACCAGCGCTTTCACGCGCGTATCGCTCCATGAAATTGAGTGAGGCGGCGGCTGCGCGATCGGAGCGACGCGCTGAATCCGCGACCGAAACCTCGCATGTGAAGTGGGGAGTGGGAAGTGTGGCGCCGGTGCGCGCGCACTCGAATCACCCGCGAAACTCCGCCGAAACTCCGGCGAA
>JBDUEJ010000094.1:0-12641 GCA_040002475.1 bacterium
GGCGTTGATATGACTGGGCTGGTGTCAAGAGGGTTTAGTAAACGGTGGTCATGGGGCGACGTGGGCGCGAGGCAGCATCGACGGTGAATCCTGCTGATATACGCCGATTACCGACTCGCATCGGCAGCGCGGCAAGAATTGGATTCGTCGGGAGCTGGCTCATTCTAGGCTCGGGGATCCTGCTACCGCTGGGGACATCGCAGGCCGCATAACGCCGTCGAGAGTGCTCGCACATCGAGCCTCGACGCCACACGCCGTTCCCACGACCACGGACTTTCTCATGCGACGGCTTGCTCTGCGTGGGCAACGTCCTGCATCACCGCCCAGAGAAAGCCGACGAGCTCGCGCGCCACGGCCACGACCGCGATCTGGGGCCGTTTCCGCTCCGCGAGGGAGTGAAAGCGTTGATGCAGACGCTGCTGGGCTTTCCACGCGTGCGTGATCACCGCCGGCAGCTGGCCTTGTTGCCGACGCTTGGGATCGACGCTCGTCTGCGGGCGATGCCGATAGCTCCACGCCGCCTGCACGAGCACGTGCCGACAATGCCTGTTCCCCGCCTTCGTGATCGAGCCAAGCCGCGTGCGATCGCCGCTCGAGTCCTCCCGCGAGATGAGTCCCAAATAGCACGCGAGTTGCGCCGGACGTTCGAAGCGACGCCAGTCGACGATCTCCGTCGCCAAGACCATCGCTGAGTGCAACGAGATGCCGCGGAAGCACTGGAGCCGGCTCACCATCGGGGCCAACGCGGGCAGCAACGCCAACGCCTCGATCTGGCGATCGAGCTCGTCGCGACGTTGCAGTTTGTACATGAGCAACGCGTGATACTCCCGAAACACGAGCCGATCGTGCCCCGCGAGCAGCGCGCCGTCGGTGGTGAGATGCTGGAGCCACTGCAGATGCGGCCCACACCAGTTCGTGCCCTCCCGAAACACAAAGCCGCGGCGGGCGAGGAACTTCAGGATGTAGTGGCGCGACTTGAGAATCTCCCGCTGGAACGTCTCTCGACAGCGCACAACGTCGCGCACCCGCTCCTCGGCTTCGCTCGGGATGCGCACCACGGTGAGCTCGCCCGCGCGGTAGAACCGGGCGAGGTCGGTCGCGTCGCGCTTGTCGTGTTTCCGTTGCACGCCGGGCCGTTTCGGGATGAGCGACGGCGCGATCACCTCGCACGCATAGCCCCACTCCCGCATCGCGCGGTGGAGCACGTACCCTGCGCCGCTCGCCTCGTAGCACGCGCGCACCTCGCCGTCGCGGGCCACGCGGTCGAGCCACCGTTTGAGCTTCGGGGAGATCATTCGGCAAGCGGTCGAGTCGCGTCGGGGCTTTCGCGTCGGCCGGCAGGACGGCGATGGTGATGGACTCCTTGTGCACATCCATCCCGAGATAGATGATTGGGCGAGCAGGAGCAGACGGTGATGACATGGGTTGGTCTCCGCACAGTGCGACAGTCGGACCGTCGCAAGTGGCTCTGGTGACTCCGTCTCAACGCGTGAGGAACTAACCCACGCAAAAGCCGGAGGCCAGCCCAGTCATATTTTCTAGACCGACGTCGTGCTCCGCGTTACGCTCGAGCAGATAGAGCTGCTCGAATACCGCTACGTAGCGAGGTGACTTGGACTCCCTACGAATTGCCCCTCCGATCTGGGCGAGTGCTGCTCTGTTGGGCGCGCTCGGTTGCTCGTCACCCGCGAGAGTCGGAGCGCCAACGAGCGCGTTCCCCGCAGCGACATGGCAGGCGGCGTCAATCGAGGAGCTCGGGTGGTCGACGCCTCGTATCACCGCGCTCAAGGCCGTCATCGATTCGGTCGGTTCGTCGGCGTTTATGATCGTTACGCGCGGCAAAGTTGTCGCGGCTTGGGGAGACACGGGCACGACGTACCTGACGCACTCCATCCGGAAGAGCTTCATGAGCGCGCTGGTCGGCATGGCGGTCGCCGAGGGCAAGCTCGATACATCACGAACGCTCGCCGCGCTCGGCATTGGTGAGAAATCGACGCCCTTGAGCGCAACTGAGCTCCAGGCGCGCGTGGTCGACCTTCTTCGCGCGCGGTCTGGGGTCTACCTCGCCGCGGCGGGCGAAGTCGATGCCATGCGCGACGCACGTCCACCGCGTGGCAGCCACGCCCCCGGTACCTTCTGGTACTACAACAACTGGGACTTCAACGTCCTCGGCACGATTTACCGGCGCGTCACGGGCGAGGACATTTTCCGGGCCATCGAGGCCCGAATTGCGCAGCCGATCGGTATGCAGGACTATCGGCCCGACGATGGTCAGTACTATGTGGAGGAGCCGTCCGAGCATCCAGGCTACATCTTCCGAATCTCGGCCCGCGATCTCGCGCGATTCGGGATACTCTATTTGCACCACGGGCAGTGGAGCGGCCGACAACTCGTTCCGTCGTCATGGGTCGATGCGAGCCTCCGGAGTTATTCCACCACAGGTGATATGGGGTCGCTCGCTACCAAGAGCGGCTACGGATTCATGTGGTGGATTCAGGCGAATGCGCTCGGTCATCCGGAGCTCGGCATTCCCGACGGGTCGTTCACTGCGAGTGGCAACGGCGGACAGCGATTGACAGTCATTCCGTCGATCGAGACGGTTGTCGTGAATCTCATGAATACCGACGTCCCCGGTCCACGCATCGGCAGCGATAAGTGGGACGCAATCATGGCGGCCGTGCTGGCTGCGCGGCGTCCCTGAGTTGCGTCTAACGTTGCTTCTAACGTTGCTTGCTGCAGTCGGGCGATCTGGGGAGACTGCGTGCGCTGCGCGCACGCTTTGATTTGACTCGCCCGCAGCAGAAGCTCAGCGTTCAGATAGCAGACATCTCACGCAGGAGTGAAAGGCTCGCCCACTGCATGCGCCTACTCTGAGCGTTCGCCCCTCTCGCGTTCCTGCGCGCCGCCTGTGGTCCGCAGCGGGTGAACGGCACGTGACACTGCGACACGTTACCCGCGCATCGCATCGCCGTCATGGTGAGCCGCGATCCGGTGCGGCCCGACGGTGCGCCCTGGCCGCTGACGCTCGCCCCGCTGCCATTTGGCGCCTATCCCTTCCCGGCCATCACCCTGCTCGGCTGAGCCTGGGCGCACCTCAAGACCCGACCGGCGCGGAACGCTGCGCCGTGAGCGTGGGGCCGTCGATCGAATGTTCGCGACTCCGTCCGATAGCCCGGCCCGTGTGCGCCGGGACGATCGGACGACCGACCGCGAGATCCACGTCTCTGTTACTGTCCCGAGCTCTCACCCAGCGCGACGAGAAGCTCGTCCAGCTGATCGAACGTCTCGACCATTGCATCGGCTGCTCCGGTGCCGGCAGCGTCGAGCGCTTCCTTCGAAGGATAGCTCTCGTGCAGGACCACCAGCGTCTTGCCGCCCTTTTCCTCGAAGGTCACCGTGGTGACAGACCCGCCCTCGCCACCTTCCTCATTGGTCCACGCGAGGCGCGAATACGGCTTCACTTCGACATACGTGCCGAAAAACGCGGCAGGCTCGGGGCTGTGGTCGAATACCAATCGGTACTTGCCTCCGACACGAGCATCCACCTCGCAGGACAGCAGGGTCATTCCCATCGACTTGGGCACCCACCAACGCTTGAGCAGCTCGGCCTTGGTAAATGCCTCGAACACGATGCGCGCCGGGCCGTTGATGGTCCGCGTGACAACCACCTCGCGGTCCGACTTCCGTTCCACCGTGGTGCGGTTCTTCACGGGGCCGGGCTTACTTTCGATTCTTGCGTTCATCGCTCTTCTCCTTTCGTGTCAGTTCCTCGACAACCTTGTCCAACTCGTCGAAGCGTTCGTCCCAGCGCTGGCGGTACCTCTCGAGCCACGCCGTCTCTTCCTCCAATCGGCGCGGGCCCAGCTGGCACGTCCGCACGCGCCCGATCTTCTTCGTGGTGACGAGCCCCGCCTGCTCCAGAACGCCGACGTGCTTCTTCATGCCCGTGAGCGTCATGTGGAACTTCTCGGCAAGGTCCGTGATCGAAGCGTCGGCTCGTCCGAGCTGCTCCACAACGCCACGCCGCGTGGCGTCCGAGAGCGCGGCGAACGAAGTATCAAGTCGGGTCGTCATATACTGAACCATATGGTTCAGTATTTAACGCAAGCGTTCGCGGCATGCAAGGGGTCGCCGCACGCCGCGCGCTTCCACAGTCCGAACGTCGCCAGCCGCACGTTCATCTCGTGGCAAAACGCGACGTTCGTCAGGCCGCTCCGCGCCAAGGCGTCGAGCTACCGCGCTCTTTCGCTGGTGCTCCACCGCCGGTGCGGGCAGGAGCCTCGCGCGCCCGTCCATTCCTCACACTGAACTGTGACATGCGCGCCAGCGTACACGACACGCACCGCGTCGTCACCGCGTCATATGAGAACGCGTACGATCGTCGCCGAGTCGCCAAGATTTTGAACGTGGGCGCGAGTTGTCTTCTGTCGTCTGTGTGCGCGGCACCGACGCCGAATTGGCGGCGTCGGTGATGAGAACGGCCGCGCCGGGCACACCGCCTGCAACGGCGAGCCTCGCGCGTCTCTCACAAATGCTCAGCGCGACCCGCCGGCCGGCTTGAGTCGTCGGCTCGGTAGACTGTACAAGAATCCCGTGTACTGCATCTCCTCCCAAGTCTGATCGCCCCACCTTACGTCCTTGGTGGCATCGGGATTGTGCGTGTTCGACACCGAATTGTCGTACCAGGCCATGGAGGTGAGCTTGCCGCCTGCAGGAACGTCGAGCGGCTTGTCGAACATATAGTACGTCTGCCAGTTGAAGTCGTAGTGCGGCACGTCGAGAACGACTTCTGAAGTGCCATCCGGCTTCTCGAGCTTGTACTGCCAGCGCGTGCCGCGCAGATGCGTGTGCGGCATGAGCCCCCAGATCCGCACCGGTTCACGCACACCAACCTCCGCGGGCACCGCAGCGTCCTTCGCGCCAGCCGGAATCGTGAACGAGGCGTTGGTAAAATTCGACGCGAAGATTTGCTCCTCAGGCGCCTGCTTCGCGAAGCGGAATCCAATTTTGGTACGATCCTTCATTTCATGGCCGTGCGACGTGTAGTGCATCTGAAACCCCAGCACAGTGCCGGCGCGAAGCAGCAGAGCCGTGCCCTTCGGAAATTCGACGACGTTGTTGCCGGGAACCGCCGTGCCGATGAGCGTGCCGAGGCCGGTTTTGGTGCAGGTGAAACACGAGGAATCGTTTCGCGGGACGTGCGCTGGGTTGCGAATGAAGAGCGGCAGTGGCGCGGGGGCACCGACCGGGCGCGGTGCCGGCGTCAGCGTGGCGGCGCCCGGCGCAGGCGGCACCTTGGCGTAGACGAGCACATGATGCACGGCTTCGCGCGCACCCGGCATGATCTCCATCGCCTCGACCCACTTGTCTTCGGTGAAGTTCGTCGGCACCGCGATGTACTGGTACTCGACGGTGCCGGACGCGGGAACCACGAAATCCTCTTGCATGGCCACGATTGCGTCCGGGCTGCCGATCGCCCAGCTGTCCGGGTATTCCGGCTTTGGCGGTAGTCTGTTCAGATCACCCGGTTTCGCGTCCGCGTCGATCCAGCGAAGGATCGTCTGCTTGTCCGCGTCCGACAGGCGCCGGTCGTTGCGGAACACACCACGCGGCCCCTCGGCGTGCCACGGCGGCATCTGCCCCTCCGCTACGGCGTCACGCATCTCGCTCACCTTCGCTTTCGCGCTGTCGAAGTCGAGCAGCGAGAACGGACCCATGCCGCCAGGATGATGACAGGTCGTGCAATTCTTGTAGAGAATCGGGGCAACGTCCTCCGCGAACGTCGGCTCCGCACTCCGCGCCGCACTCCGCGCCGCGAGTGACTTTGGCTGCCGCGCGAGCACGACGCCGATCAGTGCAAGGCAGATTGCGGCCATCGGCGCGATGCGCATCCGAACCGTGTGTTTGCGTGCGCTGCGATCGAGTCTGTGTCCTGATGTCATGGAAAATAGAGTGGGGTTTGACTGGTCCCGGGCGCGTTGCGGAGGCAACAGCGTAAGAGTCCTGGCATGCTCACGAAGTACCCGCATCACGCTTCGGCAGACGGCTAGTGACGATACTGCCGCTAACTACTGGATGCGCGGCCGACCGTGCAAACCGGACAGCAGAGTGCGCGGCCGACTGAGGGTTATTGAACTGTGATGCCTTCGCGAAACGGTTGGGAGCAGTCGCGAGCAGCGCTGCGTGACCCGGCGGCGGCGTCAACGGGCCCGCCACCGAACGAACGCTGCCCTTGGCAATCGAACTAGGGATGGCGCTCGCTCCGCCAGCGCTTCTATTTGACTCGCTTGCAAGCGAGTTGGGAGGTTGCGTACAAGACTTCCGTATTTGGTGAGGCTACTTCATGAAGAATCTGTTTGAGCCGGCGCGGGTAGCCGAGTTGACGGAGCGACTTGAGCGTCTGCGGTCCGATAGTCCGCGACTCTGGGGAAAAATGAATGCGCCGCAGGCGCTGGCGCACTGCGCGGTCGCGGTGGAGTGGGCTCTGGGAGACACGGTTCCGCCGCGGATGTTGGTCGGTCGAATCATTGGTAGCTTCGTCAAGCGAATGGCGCTCGGGAACGACGATCCGATCCGGCGAAATTCGCCGACTGCGCCGGGACTCATCATCGCCGATGAACACGATCTCGCCACCGAACGAACGCGGTTGCGTCGGCTGCTCGACCGATTCGCCGCGGCGGGCCCTGGAGGTTGCACGACGCATCCCCACAGTTTTTTTGGGCGCCTCACGCCCGAGGAGTGGGCCGTGTTGATGTACAAGCACGTGGATCATCACCTGCGGCAGTTCGGGGCGTAGCTCGCCCTTCGAGCCGTGCACGTCTGCTACATGCCTCCGGCGGACGGTGACCGCAACCGATTTTATTGATCTGTGATTGCTGCGCCATCACTCTCGTCTAGCTCGCCCGCACGCTCATCGGGAGTGAGTTCACGGCGAGCACCAGCGCGTCCTTGACGGCGTCTGCGGTGCGGCCCTCCGGCAACCGTACTAAGGAGAACCGATCGCGTTTGGCGCTCGACGAGTATGGCAATCGCCGATTGCCCACGTCGGTCGAACAGCAGATCGCCTTCCCAGTGTCCTGCCATGGCTCGATCTCACGCCTTGGATAGCGCTTGACAATAAAAGTTGTCAATGGTACCATCTCCTCATGCTCGATATCCAAGTCATCGATGATCCGGCGGCGGCGACGGTGGCCTTGGAGCCGATTCGAAGCCGACTCCTCTCCGAACTGGCCGCCCCCGCCTCGGCAGCGACGTTGGCCACGCGGGTCGGATTGGCTCGGCAAATGGTCAACTACCATCTGCACGCACTGGAGGCACACGGGCTGGTGCGGCTGGCCCAGGAACGCAAATGGGGCGGGCTGACGGAACGCTTGCTCGTCGCGACGGCTGCCTCCTATATCGTTTCGCCAAGCGCCTTGGGGCCCGTCGCCGTCGATCCGAATCGGGAAGTCGATCGGCTAGCCGCGAGCTATCTCATCGCCTTGGGTGCGCGAGTGGTCCGCGAGGTGGGCGATCTCGTTCGACGTGCGCACGAGGCGCGCAAACGCCTGGCCACCCTGGCGGTGGATACCGAGGTTCGCTTCCGGTCGCCGACGGACCGGGCGGCGTTCAGCGCCGAACTCACCGAGGCCATCACCAAACTCGTTTCAAAGTACCACGATGAATCCGCCCCCCGCGGCCGCGCGCATCGCCTGGTGATCGTGGCGCACCCGCTTCCGCAAACGTCCAATCCTTAGGAGCCATCATGAGCGTGAAAAAAGAAGCCTCCGGACGCCGTTCCGTCCAAGTCGAAGTCGAGGTCCCCGGCACGCCAGAGGAAGTCTGGCACGCCATTGCTACGGGGCCTGGAATCTCGTCTTGGTTCGTGCCCACAGAGTTCGAGGAAAAGGACGGCAAGCCCGTCGCAGTGACATCGAATTTCGGCCCGGGCATGGCGCCGCGTGCTGCGGTGACGGCCTGGGATCCGCCACGGATGTTCGCCGCGCAGGGCGAGGGCTGGGGTGACATGCCGCCCATGGCAACGGAGTGGGTGGTCGAAGCGCGCGCGGGTGGTGTGTGCCTCGTCCGTGTGGTGCATAGCCTCTTCGCCAGCACCGACGACTGGGACAACCAGCTTGAATCCGCCGGCCTCGGCTGGCCCGGCTTCTTCCGCACCCTGCGGATCTATCTCACGCACTTCCGCGGCCAACGCTCCGCGATCATGCAGTTCGTGGCTCCCGTCGCGGGAACCGAAGCGGAGGCTTGGGAAACGCTGACCGCGGCAATGGGAGTGAAAGGCTTGAGCGAGGGGCAGCGTTGGACGTCGCCCGCAGGTGTTCCGGCGCTCAGCGGCGTGGCGGAGTATCTCAGCGACAGTCCGTGCGACGCCTTGCTGCGACTCGACACGCCAGGCCCGGGCATAGCGGCCCTCGGCGCCTTCAACATGGGCGACCAGAGCATGGTAGCGCTGAGCTGCTACCAGTACGGCGATCAGGCGGCCGAGACCGTCGCCCGCGAGACACCGCTGTGGCAAGCGTGGATTCAGGAACGCTTCCCGATGCCGACGGAAATGAGCAAGAGTGAATGAGCACAGAGACTCAAATGAGAAAACTCAAAATAGGGCCCGTTCGAGGGCCTCGGACCGGACATCGTCGAGGGCGTTCGCCGCATCAAGTCGCAGGACGGCGCGGACCTCATCCTCTCAGGTAGCTCCACGCTGACATCGACGCTGCTCGATCACGGGCTTGCGGATGAAGTCTTGCTGGCCGTCTATCCGGTCCTCTTGGGCGCGGGGAAGCGCTTCTTTGCGGAGGGAACTCCGGCGTACTCATTGAAGCTCGTCAGCACGAAAGCATTTCCGTCCGGCATCATCTTCAGTACGTACAAGGTCGCCGGGCCTTTGAAGACCGCATAGTTCGTCCACGCGTTGGCCTTCGTGGGCGACGGACCAATCATGATCATAAATCCCCCCTCATGTGGAGCTCCCGATGCGCGCCCGTTCATTCTGTGGAGTGCCGTTCCCTCGCGCGACAGTGACCTGGCTCCCGATGCTCCTGATGCTCCTGCTATCAGTGACACGGACGGCCAACGCGGCGCCCGCCGGGCAAAGCCGTGGTGAGGCGCGGACCGCCGTGGACTGTGCGGCAGCGATGAAGATCGCGCTCCCCGGCGCGCGCATCACCGCGGTGAGCGCCGTGCACCCCAATGACTCGCTGCGCGCACGTGGCGAACGGCCACACTGCAGCATCGCGGCCACCATCGACGCAGAGACGCACATCGTCGCGCTGCTGCCCGACGACTGGAATGGGCGGTTCCTGATGGGCGGCGCGGGTGGATTCGTGGGTGCGGTGGAGAATCAGTCCGGGTCCACGGTGCACCAGGGATATGCCACCGTGGGCACAGACGCCGGGCACAGTGCCTCGAGCGGGAGCGCGGCTTGGGCGCTGCACAACGACACGCGCATCACGGACTACGGATACAGGGCGGTGCATCGCACAGCGGAGGTGACCAAGCTCCTCATCGCCGCGTACTACGGCCGCCCGCCGGAGCACTCGTACTTCATCGGCTGCTCGAACGGTGGACGCGAGGCGCTAATGGAAGCGCAGCGCTACCCGGCGGACTTCGACGGTATTGTGGCGATCGCGCCAGCGTACAACTTCCTGGCCATCGCCACGTCGTTCGTGCGCAATTCGCAGACGCAGTACCCGACCGGCGACTTCAACGCCCCAGTCGTCACGCCGGCGGTGCTCAAGCTGCTGGCGGCCAAGGTGGCCGAGGTGTGCGACGCGATCGACGGTGTGCGGGATGGCACCCTCGAGAACCCCGAGGCGTGCAAATTCACCCTGGCGTCGCTCCCGGCCTGTCCGAACGACGCGGCGGCGAACAGCTGCGTGACGCGTGCGCAGCGCGCCGCCCTCTCGACATTTACGTCGCCACTCGCTGCCGGTGCCGTGCGCTACCCCGGGCAGCCCTTTGGTGACGAAGCAGACCCGAACAGCTGGAATACTTGGATCACCGGCCCCGTGCCAGGAGTGGGAGACGCAGCTGGGGGCACTCCGCCAATGGTGCAGGGCATTTTCGGCACCGAGTTCTTCAAGTACTTGGTGTACGGCGATTCGGCGTGGCGCTACCCCGGCTACGACCTCGCGCGCGCCGCTCGCGATGGCGCCAAGGTGGACGCGATCGTGTCCGCGACGAACCCGGACCTCTCGGCATTTCGCGCGCGCGGTGGCAAGCTGCTGCTGGCACACGGGTGGTCCGACCCCGCGCTCAACGCGCGCTCGACGATCGAATACTTCAAGGCCGTGCAGGCCCGCACACCGCAGGCTTCGTCATTCACGCGGCTGTTCATGATGCCGGGCGTGTTGCACTGCGGGGGCGGGAGCGGTTGCGATGAGGTGGATTGGGCGGGGACCATTCGCCGCTGGGTGGAAACGGGTGAGGCGCCGTCGACGATCGTCGCGCGCAAGGAGCGCGGCACGCAGGTGGTGCGGACGCATCCGCTGTGCGCCTACCCAATGACGGCGCGGTACAACGGCACGGGCCGCACCGATGATGCGGCAGCGTTTACCTGTCACTAGTGGTCGCGCGGATTGAGCCGCATTCGCTGGCGCTCACTCGTTCACGGCTTCCCATTTGCGCGGGTGCAGCAGACGTAGCTCCGGTGACTCCGTCTCGACGCGCGAGGAACTAGCCCACGCAAAGCCGGAGGCCGGCCAGCCATATTTCTAGGCTGCGTATTTGGTCCAAACGGAGATCACGCAGATGACCCAGGAAGATGCTCCAGACAAATATGACGCGCAGGCCGAGGAGCTCGTCGCTGCGGTAGAATTGGACGCCGCAAGTCTGCTGCACGTCCTCCAGAAACTTCCATCCGGAGCAGGAACCGAGGTATTTCTCGACGCCATGGTCGGTTCGCATTCAGACCCCGATGCGTCACCGGCCTGACGAACGCTGACCTTGGCACGGGTCGAGTAGTTGACCGAGCCGGCGTTTAGCTTTCTCCGACCGAATGCGTTCCGCAACGGCGTCGTGCCTTCCAGCCGCTGCCGCTCACCTGGTCTTCTGCTCTCGCTCCGTGACCCTACTTTCCGTCTCCAACGTCGGCATCTCGTTCGGTGCGGATGAGCTTTTCAAGAACATCACCTTCACTGTTGCCGAGGGCGAACGGTGGGGGATCATCGGGCGCAATGGCGCCGGCAAGACGTCGATCTTCAACGTCATCACCGGGGATCTTCAACCCACCGTGGGCAGCGTCGCGCGCAAGCCGGGACTTCGGCATGCCTTGCTCGATCAGCATCGTGCCTTTGAGGGTGCCACCACGGTATGGCAGGCCGGCGCCGCCGCATGGCGCGACGTCATGGCCCTCGAGCAACGCATTGCCGAACAGGCGATCGAGCTCGGCGAATTGGGTGAACGCGTTACCGGCGATTTCCTGGAGAAGTTCGGGCACGATCAGGAGCGGTTCGGCGACCTTGGCGGCTACATCTATCACGCCCGCGTGGACGCGGTGCTCCAGGGCCTCGGGTTCGACGCGGAGGAATCGAAGACGCGACTCGTATCATCGCTCTCCGGCGGGGAGCGCGGACGCGTCGGCCTGGCGGCGCAACTCATCGCGCCTGCCGAGCTGCTGTTGCTCGACGAGCCCACCAATCACCTCGATCTCGACACCACGAGCTGGCTCGAGGAGTGGCTCAAGGAGGCCGACGAGACGGTGATCGTCGTGTCGCACGATCGAGCGTTCCTCGATGCCATCTGCACGAACATTTTGCACGTGGAAGCTCGCACGAGTGAGTCGTACAAGGGCAACTACAGCCAGTTCGTTCCACAGCGTGCCGAGCGCCGGCTCACGCGCGAGCGCGAGCTGGAGAAGCAGCGTGCGTACGTCAAGCAGCAAGAGGAGTACATCAAGCGGAACATCGCCGGCGTGAACTCGTTCCAGGCGAAGGGCAAGCGCAAGCGGCTCGAGCGACTGCCGCGCCTCGCGCCGCCACCGGGCGATCCGGCCGCGATGACGCTCCAATTAGAGATTGCTGAACGCGGTGGCGACCAGGTGGTGGCGGTCGACCGTCTCCGGGTGGAAGTGCCCGGCCGCGTGCTCGTGGACGATTTCACGGCGGTGCTGCGACGGAACGACTTCGTCGCGCTCGTCGGCCCCAACGGCGCGGGCAAAACGTCATTCATCTCCACACTGCTCGGCGATCGCGTACCCGCGAGTGGCGTCGCGCGAATCGGCGGCTCGATCACGGCCGCGTGGTTCCGGCAGGACCTGGCCGACCTCCCACTTCGCAAATCGTTGTCGGATGCGATCCAGGACCAGCGTCCGCTCTGGAACCGTGGGCAACTGCAGGGCCACCTCGGCGCCTTCGGCTTCAGTGGCGACGAAGTGCTCCGCGAGATCGGCACACTCAGTGGTGGGGAGCGCGCTCGCGTGGCGCTGGCACTCATCGCGCTCTCGCGCGCCAACCTTCTGGTTCTCGACGAGCCGACCAACCATCTCGACGTCGAGAACATCGAGGTGCTCGAAGACGCGCTCGATGACTACGAGGGGACCGTGCTGTTGGTGAGCCACGACCGGGCCTTCCTGCGCGAGGTCGCGACGCGCGTCTGGTGGTTCGACGGTACACGCTTGGTCGACTTCGACGGCCCATTCACAGAATGGG
>JBDUEJ010000095.1:0-12379 GCA_040002475.1 bacterium
GAACTCGAAACGCGCGCCCGCGCGCTGCCCGGCGCCACGAATGCCGGACTTGCGATGAACGTTCCGTTCACCGGCACGACATGGACGACGGATTTCGTCGCGTTCGGCCGACCGGCAGATGGTTATGGAACGGAGGTCGGCAATCGCATCGTATCGCCGGGCTATTTCTCGACGATGAAAGTCCGTCTGTTGCGGGGGCGCACGTTCGGTCTCGAGGATGTGCGCGGAGGACCGCCGGTATTGGTCATCAATGACGCGCTCGCGCGCACGTACTTCAAGGGGCAAGACCCGGTCGGGCAGCGTATCGTATTCGACAAGGTTCCAACGGCGAAGTCGGAGTGGTATACAATCATCGGCGTCGTCGCGAGCGAGCGCGTGACGTCGCTCGACGTCGCGCCGATCATCGAGTTCTACCATTCGTCGGTGCAGGAGGCGTCCAGCCGCATGCGATTGGTCGTGCGCACCACCGGGGACCCCGGGGCGCTCACGCCGTCGGTCCGTTCAATGATTCACGATCTCGATCCGTTGATCGCACCGCTTCGCGTGACGACGATGGACGCACTTCGCGACGCGTCGCTCGCGCGAATTCGCTTTCTCACCACGTTGCTCCTCGCGTTCGCCGTGATCGGCGTGCTGCTGTCGGTGGTCGGCGTGTACGGCGTGCTCGCGCACGTCACGCGCAATCGGACGCGGGAAATGGGCATTCGCATCGCGCTGGGCGCGCAGGCATCGGGTGTTCGATGGCTGGTGGTGCGCCAAGGGTTGCGCCTGACGATTGCGGGTCTCGTCCTCGGCGGCGTCGTCGCGCTCTTTGCGACGCGCGCGATGATCACGCTGCTGTTCAACGTCGCGCCAAACGATCCGGTCACGCTGGTCGTTGTGGCGCTGGTTTTGGCCGGAACGAGCATCGCCGCGGCGTGGATTCCCGCGCTCAAGGCCAGCCGCGCCGATCCGGCCGTCGCGTTACGGTCGGACTAAAACAAGCCCCTCGAGGGGCGCGACGACGCGATCACGTTGGCGGTGGGACGCGATCGTCCAGTGGAACGAAGTTCGACAAAAAGAGGCGCTCCTCGGCCGACAGACTGCCGAGTCCCGTGGCGCTGATCTTGTCGAGGATCCTGTTCACTTCGTCGCGATTGACCGCGTGAATCTTGTTCGGGTCCACGCGCTTCCAGTTCGTCAGCACGTCCTTGCCGATCGGCGCAACGGTCTTTGTTCGAAAGCGCTTGATCCCTTCGCGTTGCTCGATCCACTTCAGGTAGAGAAAGCCGCCGGCAAACCCACCTAGGTGGGCGAAGTCGGCAACGCCGCTCGCTGATCCGTGCATGCCGCTCCAGATGGCCATCGCGGCCATGATCATGACGGCGAACCGCGCCTGCAGCGGAAGAAAGAACATGAACAGGATCTGGACGTCCGGCCAAAAACGCGCGAAGGCGAGCATGACGCCGAACACGGCGGCCGACGCACCGATGACCGACGCTGCCGGCGCGAGAAAAAAGGAGAGAATCGCTCCGGAGATGCCGCTCAGGAAATAGAGCGTCAGAAACCGGCGGGCGCCGAGCCGTTCTTCCACGCGCGCGCCGAAGAAGTACAGGCCGAGCATGTTGAACAGGATGTGCGTGAACCCGCGCGGATCGTGGACGAACATGTACGTCACGAGCGTCCACGGATGGACAAAGACTTCGCGCGGCACGAACACGAGCGGCCCAATGAGCCCGGGGGCCGTTTGCTCGATGAAATAGACGATGACGTTCGCGACCAGAAGCCGCATGACCCACGGGGTCACAGGCAACACTCCTTCGAGGCGGGGAAGGTCATTAAATTAACATGTGAGTCCGAGGGGCCTGATCCTGCGCGGTCGGGCCCTTCCTGCGTTATGCGTGCTATACGTGTTATACCTGCGTTGTACTCCCTCAATCTAGGCAGTTCCGTTGTCGGTCGACGTCGCCAGCCAATTGCAAGCCGCGGTGCATACGCGGCGCACTTTTGCCATCATCAGCCACCCCGACGCGGGGAAAACCACCCTCACGGAGAAGCTCCTGCTGTATGGCGGGGCCATTCATCTGGCGGGGTCGGTGAAGTCGCGGCGTGCCGCGCGACATGCCACGTCGGACTGGATGAAGCTCGAGCAGGAGCGCGGCATCTCGGTCACGTCCAGCGTCATGCAGTTCCAGTATGACGGCTACAACATCAATCTGCTCGACACGCCGGGCCACGAAGACTTTTCCGAAGACACGTATCGGACGCTCGTCGCCGCCGACAGCGCCGTGATGCTGCTCGACAACCGCAAGGGGGTCGAAGACCGGACGCGCCAGCTCTTCGCGGTGTGTAAGCTGCGGCGCATCCCGATCTTCACCTTCGTGAACAAGTGCGACCGCGCCGGCGAAGATCCGCTCAAGCTCGTGAGCGACGTCGAGGCCGATCTCGAGATTGCCTGTCATCCCATCACCTGGCCGATTCACAAGGACGGCGCGTTCGTCGGCGTCTATGATCGCCGGCAAAGGCGCGTGCACATGTTCGAGCGGTCGGAAGATCACGGCGCGCACCGTGCCGAAGTCCACGTCTCCTCGTTGCACGACGCCGAGCTGCGCGAACTACTCGGAGAGACGTCGCACGATCGACTCATTCAGGACATCTCGCTGCTCGACGCGGCGGGACATCCGTTCGACGAAGAGGCCGTGCTCACGGGAGAGCTGTCGCCCGTGTTCTTCGGCAGCGCACTCACGAACTTCGGCGTCGAGCCCTTCTTGCGCGAATTTCTCGAGTTGGCGCCCGAGCCGGCGGCGCGCGAGTCGTCGGCCGGCCTCGTTCATCCACTCGACGAACGGTTTACAGGATTCGTATTCAAGATTCAGGCGAACATGGACGCGAAGCATCGCGACCGCGTGGCGTTCGTCCGCATCTGCTCGGGTCGATTCGAAGCCGGTATGCAGGTCCGACATTCGAGAACGGGCAAACTCATGCGACTCGCCTCGCCGCAACAGTTCCTGGCTCGCGAGCGCACGGCGGTGGAGGAGGCGTGGCCGGGAGACGTGATCGGTGTCATGGATCGTGGCTCCCTGCGCATTGGAGACACGCTCGCCACGGGCGAGGGCGACATCGAGTTCAAGGGTATCCCACGCTTCGCACCGGAACACTTTGCGCGCATCATTCTTACCGATCCGATGAAGCGGAAGCAGCTGGATGCGGGGTTGCGCCAGCTGACCGAGGAAGGCGCGGCACAAGTTTTCTTTACTTCAGGAACTGAAACATCCGGTCCCACGCCGATCGTTGGTGCGGTGGGCATGCTACAGTTTGACGTGATGCTGCATCGGCTCGAGCATGAATACGGCGCCAGCTGCAAGCTGGAACGAATCACTGCACGGTATCCGCGTTGGGTCACCGGCCCGATTGCCGAGATCGAACGCATCTCGCGCGATCGCGGGCGAATGCTTCTGTATGACGCCAAGGGAAATCCCCTCATTCTGTTCGAGGATTCGTGGGGACTTCGCTGGGCTCTCGAACGTGAAAAGGGCATCGCGTTCCACGAAGTAGCGCCATAGATCGAGCGCGCGGCGCAGGGTTTTCGCGGGTCCATAGGTGGCACAGTTCTTTCTCTTCAGTACGCCGAAAAGAACCGTGTTCACCCCCACCATGGCCACATGTCCGCATCCAACCGCACCGTTCTCCTTGTCGAGGACAACGAGGACAACTTGGTCATTTACTCGACCATTCTGCGGCACGCGGGTTACACGGTCATCGAAGCGACGGACGGACAGCAAGGCATTGATGCGGCCAGGGAGCACCACCCCGGTCTGATCCTGATGGACGTTTCCATCCCCATCGTGGACGGGTGGGAGGCGACCCGGCGGCTCAAGGCCGATCCGGACACCAGCGGAATTCCCATCATCGCGCTCACGGCGCACGCGCTCCCGTCCGACCAGCAAATGTCCGTCGAAGTCGGCTGCAACGGCTACATCTCCAAGCCTGCCGAGCCGCGCGTCGTCCTGTCGGCGGTCGAGAGCTATCTCGGCAAAGTGGAGGCCGCCTGAACCGTTGCGGCAATGGGCGTCCAGTCGACAATTTGTGTCCATGCCCAACCGCCTTTCCAAGCTGTCCGCGGAGCTGCACGGCTCCGCCATTTTGCGCATCGCCGGCGAAGTGCGCGCACTCGTCAAGGACGGCAAACAGCTCGCTGACCTGACAGTCGGCGACTTCAGCTCGAAAGAGTTCCGCATTCCGCGCGAGCTCGAAGATGGAATCGTCGATGCGCTGCGCGCCGGCGAGTCCACGTACCCGCCGCCGATCGGACTGGAGTCGCTCCGACAGGCGGTGCGCGGATTCTGCAAGCGCGGCATGGGGATCGACTTTCCACTCGAGTCGATCCTGATCGCGGCCGGCGCACGACCCGTCATCTACGCGCTCTACCGCGCGCTCGTCGATCCCGGCGACCGAGTCGTGTTCGGCGTCCCCTCGTGGAACAACGACTACTACTGCCAGCTCGTCGGCGCCGTGCCCGTGATGGTGGACTGCGACGTGACGACCGGATTTCTGCCGACCGCCGACGCGTTGCGGCCGGTCATTCGAGGCGCGCGGCTGCTCGCGCTCAACTCGCCGATGAATCCGACCGGCACGGTGTTCAGCGCCGATCAACTCGCGGATATTTGCGATCTCGTATTGGAGGAAAACGCACGCCGCGGTCCAGGCGAGCGGCCGTTGTTCGTCATGTACGACCAGGTGTACTGGATGATCACGGCCGGCGGCGCCAAGCACGTCGATCCCATTTCATTGCGCCCGGCCATCACGCCGTACGTGATTCTCGTCGACGCGATCTCCAAGGCGTTTGCCTCCACTGGGCTTCGCGTGGGTTGGGCGATCGGTCCGGCCGACATCATCAAGAGCATGAATGACATCATTGGCCACATTGGCGCGTGGGCTCCGCGTCCGGAACAGGTTGCCACGGCGCGCCTCCTCGACGATCAGCCGAGCGTTGATCGCTACATGGTCAACATGCGCCGCGAAGCTGCCGCGCGACTCGACACGGTCTACCATGGACTGAGTGCGCTCCAACGCGCCGGTCTACCCGTCGAGTGCATTCGGCCGCAGGGCGCCATCTACATCAGCGCGCGATTCCCGCTGCACGGAATGCGCACCTCCGACGGGGAATTGCTGGACACCGATGACGACGTGCGACGCTATCTGCTCAATGCGGCAGGATTGGCTGTCGTGCCGTTCAGCGCGTTTGGTGCTCCTCCGGATCGCGGATGGTTCCGTCTTTCGATCGGTGCGGTGTCGGTCGCGCAACTCGAGGCGCTCATTCCGCGCATCGACACCGCCCTCAGGGCGCTCGTGGGCAACGAAGTCGGCGCGCGCTGAGGCGCGCGCTGATAGGACGATCGCTAGAACGTGGTGGACCAGCGAAGCGAGACACTGTTGGTTCCGAGTCCGATCTTGGTGTGATCCCCGGTGCCGAGAAAGATTCGATCCACCGGAGTCGTGCGATGGCTATGAGAGTAGTCCACCACGCGCCAGCCGTAGAAGGTGCCGAGAAACGCGCCGGCGAAGATGTCGCTGGCCCAGTGTTGGCCGAGGTACATGCGCGACAACCCTGGTGTCGCGGCCATCGCGTACGCAGGAATCCCTACGGCCCACGCGGCGCCCGGATTGCGGCGCCGCACCTCGGCAACGATCGCCGATGCGGCTGCGAAGCCGGACGCCGAATGGATCGACGGAAAGGCCCGATCCTGGAAGTGCGTGAAGCCCTGCATGAAATGAAAGTCGTACTGGTTCTCGAACGGACGGTCGGCTTCGCGCGGCCGCGCTCGGCCCAGCGGTCCGCGGATCAGCTGACTGCTGAGGCTCGTCGCCACGACCGATTCAGCGGTGTGGAACGCCACGTCCGCGATCGTGCGCGACTTGGCGACTCGGGCCACGACGTACACGGCAAGGCTTCCCACCGTCAACGTCGTCTCGTTGATGTGCGTGAAGATATCGTCGGCCTTCCGGCCGAGGCGCACGTGGACAAACGAGGTGTCCTGGAAAAAACGCGCGATCTGCGCGTCGTAGACGCTCAGTCCGGCGCTTGCCAGAAGAAAGACGCCAGCCACCGCGCCGTCGTGCGATGTGAAGAATGGCCTGTGCGTCGTTGAGTCGGTGGACTGTGCCGCGAGAGACGCCGGCATTAGTGCGAGAGTGAGTACGAGCAGCTTCCCAAAACGATTCACACCAACTCCCAGGCTCGGTTCGACGTCGCAACCTGCAGTCACCATGCCGTACCGCGACTTTCACCCAACCTCATCCACCCTCGCCCAGCGTACATGGAGCCCAAAGACCTGACCTGCTACATCGGCCTCACGGCTGTCTACCTCATGAGCGTGAACGTGCTGCTCGGCCTTCTCATGGGCGCGCGGTACAACCCGTGGACGCGCTGGCCGCACAA
Source organism: bacterium (assembly GCA_040002475.1). Taxonomy (GTDB): domain Bacteria; phylum Gemmatimonadota; class Gemmatimonadetes; order Gemmatimonadales; family Gemmatimonadaceae; genus JAQBQB01. Next base: position 6,419 of record JBDUEJ010000095.1, read on the forward strand.
GCGGATCAACCTGCTCAAGCTGCACAACTGGACGGCGTACGTGGCGCTCGCCCTCGCGGTGCTGCACCCGATTCCGCTGTTGTTCGTTGAGAAGCCGCGGTTCAAGATCGGCGACATCCTGTTGCCGGTCTCGTCGCCGGAGCAGCCGGTCGTGAACTCGCTGGGAGCGGCCGCGCTCTATTTGTTGGCATTCACGGTGATCACGTCGATCTATCGGGCGGAGATCGGACGGCAGCGCTGGAAGCCGCTGCACTATCTGACCTACCTCCTCGCCGCGCTGTTCATTGTGCACGGCACACTCACCGACCAGCACCTCGACAACTCACCGATGGATCTTCTCGATGCCGAGAAGGTCGGGATCATGGCGTGTGGAGTGGTGATTCTGGCGGCGACGATCCTGCGATTTCGCTGGAGCGCCAAGCACCCAAAGTTCCAGCCGCGTCGCTCGAGGACGTAGCGCGACGGGACTCCCAAAAAACAAAAACGCCGCGGTCAGCCCGCGGCGCTCAGCAACGTAGAAACTCGATCGCGAACGGCGTGGCCGATGGGGCGCACACAGCTGCCGATCTGTTCGAGCCGGCGTCCTTGACGTGCCGCCACCGCGGCTGCCAGGAGCAAATCGCGCAGCTGCCTCCGCCGTCCGTCGGTCGCGCCGGCGCGATTGCCGATGTTTCTATCCATGTTGAGCTCCGCCATAGTACGCCTCTGCCGTCGTCGGCCGTACCCCTTCGTGAGGCTCTTCAATTGCCCTAATGGCAAACGGAGTGCCGCTTCTGAGTATCGGCTACGGACATCCCGGGTTTAATTAGTGTCATGGAAACGACCACCCGATCCGCCCCTCGCGCCCTCCCGCCCGAGTCGTTGGAGGGCTGGTATGCACTTCACCAGATTTTCTCCGTTGACCGTGACGCGCTGACAGCTCGACGCGACGCCACAGGTGTGGCTTCGGGGCCACGGGTCGAAACGACACGTGCCAAACCCGATGCGAGTGCCGATGGGTGGACGGCCTTCGCGCCGTTGATCGGCTCCGCAGCCGACGTCATGGTCATGCACTTCCGCCCAACGCTCGACGACATCGGCGAGGCGCAGCGGGCCGTTGATCGCCTGCCGATTCGAGCCGCGCTGCGCCCGGTCTATTCGTTTCTGAGCGTGACCGAAGCCGGCTTGTACCACCTGACCGCAACGCTGGCCGCCGAAGCAGAGCAACGCGGTGGTTCGGTCGGCGACGAGATCTACCTTGCCGAACTAGCCAAACGCTCTGCCGCGGAGCGGGATTCGCCGCACGTGCAGCGTCGCCTATATCCGCCGATTCCCGACGGGATGCCGTACGTCTCCTTCTACCCCATGTCCAAGCGCCGCGACGCCGGACAGAACTGGTACTCGCTCACGCTCGATGAGCGGAGCCACTTGATGCGCGCGCACGGACGAACCGGCCGGCGATACGCGGGCCGAGTCGTTCAGGTCATCTCCGGCGCCGTCGGGTTCGATGCGTGGGAATGGGGCGTGACGCTGTTCGCCAAGGATCCGCTGGACTTCAAGAAGCTCGTCACGGACATGCGGTTCGACGAAGTGAGCGCCAAGTATGCTGAATTCGGTGATTTTTTCGTGGGAAAGCTCGCGCTGAACCAGACGCTCGAATCGGTGGTCGAAACCATCGCGGGCTGACCTCCGTACGACCTCACATCACCTCATCAGGCCCGGAACGACATGTGGTCGGCGATTCGTTGGTTGGTGCTGCGGTTCGCGGCGCTACGGTGGCTGTTCAAGCTCGGCGGTCTCGCATTCCTGCTGCCCATCGCGCTCTTTCTCAAGTCGATCGGGTTGCCGCTGCTGATCGTCCTGGCCGTGCTTGCCATTCCGGTTCTCCTCCTGCTGCTGCTGTTCGGGTTGCCGATCTTTCTCGTGATGATCTTCGGCAGCATGGTGATGGGCATTCTGGGGTTTGTGCTCACACTCGGCCTGGCCGCGGTGAAGATTGGGCTGCTCGTGGTGCTCCCGATCTGGATCATGTGGATGATCTGCTCAAAGACACTCGCCTGGTCGCGCAAGCGCGGCGGCGACTCCGGGGGCTGCGGTCCGTCCACGCCAACTCCTGACCCGACGAGCGACACGCCGGGCACGGGTCCCGCCGACGGGATCGATCCGGCGTAGGTCGCGCCGCTTATAGGAACTCTTACCAGTTTCGTTTCCGGGGCGTGCTCTTCTTCGGCGCGCTCGCGCTGGTGGCGTTGATTCCCATCGCCATCGCCGGCGACCGCGTGCGGATTCGCGGCTGATCAACCGCATATGCTCGTGTTCGCTTGAGCCTGGAGTGCGACGGTTCTAGACTCATCCGTTTGCTACGGGAAGTCCCTGGCATCTCAAACGGAGTCGCACGCTGACGTGAAGACTCGGCCGCACGATGAACCTCGCGAGCACATCGACATCGGGACGCGCGTCTCTCCGATTTCCCGGAGCCCGTGGGCGCAGTTCGAATTGTTGGTGGCAAATCTCCGAGACGGCGTCACTGTGCAGGACGCCAACGGGCGAATCGTTTACGCGAACGAAGCAGGGGCAAACCTCAGCGGCTATGCAACGGCCGAAGAGCTACTCGCGGCGCCGCCGGCTGATTTTCTCAAGAAGTTTGAGATCCTCGATCCGACGGGCGCTCCGGTTCGGCTTCACGACCTTCCCGGCCGGCGTGCGCTGCTCCTGGGCGCGCCTGCCGATGCGCTGATACGGGTTCGCGCGCGAACCACCGGCCACGAGCGGTGGTCCGACGTCCGCTCGTTCGTGGTGTCCCATCCCTCGGAGGAAGCAACCTTCGTCGTCAATGTGTTTCGCGACGTGAGCGCCGGCGTGTTGCAGCAGCGCCTTCTCGAAGATCAGGCCGAGGACCTCGAGGAGCAGACGGCGCAGGCGCACGCGCTTGCGGAAGCGCTCGAGGAGGCGAACGACCATCTGTCGGACGCGCTGCAAACCGTCGAGGAAGACCGGCGCCGCCAAGTGTACCTCTCGAAAGCGACCGCGCTGCTGGGGACGTCGCTCGACTACACAACGACGCTGGGCCTGGTCGCATCGCTCGTTGTTCCCGAGCTGGCCGACTGGTGCTCGATTACCCTGTACGACCAAACAACAGGCGCGATTCAGGAACTCTCCGTCGCGCACGCGGATCCGCGACGAGTGGAGTGGGCGCGGAATTTTCAGAAGCAATTTCCGCTGAACCTCGAAGCGCCGCGCGGCGTCGGCCACGTGTTGCGGACGGGCCAGCCTGAGCTCTATTCAACGATCTCTGATCGAATGCTCGTCGACGCGGCTCGAAACGGCGACGAGCTGACGAAGTTGCGCGAGATTGGTCTGTGGTCGGCGATGATCGCTCCGCTCCGCGCCGGCGCCCGAACGTTTGGGGCGATCACGTTCGTAGCCGCGGAATCCGGCAAACACTACAACGAGCTCGACCTCGGCTTCGCGACGGAGTTGGGTTTGCGCGCCGGCATCGCCATTGAGCGCGCCAAAAGTCATCAAGAGGTCGTGGTCGCCCGCGAAGCGGCGGTGCAGCGCCTGGCGTGGCTGACGCGGCTGCAGCAGTTGACCGTTGCGCTGTCGCGCGCACTGCTGCCGCACGATGTGGTGCGCATCGCCCTCGATGAAGGAGGTGTGGCGTTCGGTGCCGACCGTGCCTCGGTTTGGCAGATCGACCACCGCGCGAGCTCGATCTTGTTGTTGGGTCAACGCGGATACGCCGACGAGGTCGTGCATCGATTTGCGTCTATTCCGCTCGACGCGCCGATCATGCAGGCCGACTGCGCGCGCACCGGCGAGCCGATTCTGTGCGGCGACCAGCCGTCGATGGAGGCCCGCTATCCGATGATCGTCCAGACCATTCGCGAGGTGAAGGCGCACGCGGTCGCACTCTTTCCGATACGCGTGGGCGGCAGCGTGATCGGAGTGCTCAGCTATAGCTATGGCGCGCCGCGAGAGTTCACCGACGATTTCGCCATCGCCGGTCGAACGTTCGCCAAGGAGCTTGGTCAGGCACTCGATCGGACACACGCGCATGCCGCCCTCGACGTGGCGCGGCAGGCGGCGGACGCCGCCAGCCAGGCCAAGTCGGCGTTCCTGGCGACAATGAGCCACGAGCTCCGCACGCCGATCAATGCGATTTTGGGCTTCACCGATCTCCTTCGACTCGGTCTCGCGTCGGGAGAGTCGGTGAGCGAATCGGAATACCTCGCGCGCATCCGCCGGAACACCGAGCATCTGCTCGAGTTGGTGAACGACGTGCTCGATTGGGCGAAGGTGGAGGCCGGACAGCTCGTCGTCGAGTCGCGCCTCGCCGATTCAAAGAGTGTCATGGACGATACGCTCAGCGTCATGCGTGAGCAGGCGGCGGCGCGCGGGCTGTCGCTGACATCGTCGTGCGACATGGGCGCGAGCTATGTGGGTGACGCATTGCGCGTGCGGCAGATTCTGCTCAATCTCGTCTCGAATGCCGTCAAGTTCACGATGCCCGGCGGACGCGTGCGCTTGACGTGCACGGAGCACGATGGGGTGACGGAGTTTGTCGTTGCGGACACCGGGATTGGTGTCGCGCCCGATGAGCTGGTGCGGATCTTCGAGCCATTCGTGCAGGCGGAGGGCGGGTACACGCGGCCCCACGGCGGAACGGGATTAGGGCTGTCCATCAGCCGGCGGCTGGCGCGAATGATGAGTGGCGACGTGACGGCGGAGAGCGAGGTAGGGAAGGGATCGCGGTTCGTGTTGACGCTGCCGTCGGGCGTGTCGTCGGAGGATGCGTCGTGGAGCGTGACGAGCCGGCCCGCCACGTTTGGTGCCGGACCGGACGTATGATTTTACGCATTGGGGAAATAGTATGACACGCCACAGCATGCTGTCGGCCGCGGTCGGCGTGGTGTTGTTCGCCGGCGTCCTGAATGGATGCGATGATGCGCCAACCATTGCGGGAGGGACCCAGTGTCTCGCGACTGTGAATTTCAGCCCGACGTCGGCGAACATGGCGGTCGGAGATTCGGTTCGCATAGCCATATCGGTGGACGGCGGGTGTCCGGCGCCGATTGTTCGAGACGAAACGCCGGCCGTGTTGCAGGTCGATGTGCTGTCGACGGGCGTGTTTCGGGTGCAGGGGTTGTCGGCGGGTGCCGGTCGGGTGCGGATCCTGTCGGCGGTTGATACGACGGTGTCGGGCGTCTTCACGGCGTCGGTCACGGCGAGGTAGCGGCGCCCAAGTGACCGGGACGGAGCTGCCTCGTTAAGCCAATAGCACTGTTTTTAACTCTCCGCCCACGCGACACGATGCGAAAGACGTTGCAAGTCGCTCTCTCGGCCTGCGCAATTGGGTGCTCGGGCGATATCGTCGACTCCATCGATCACCGCGCACCGCCGATGCCGTCGATCATTGCGACAACGCGCGTGGTATCGGGCAACGGCGCATCGAGCCTGGAAGTGTCGGCGGTGGTCAGCAACGGGACCGGGACGCCCCTTCAGATCGCGTCGGGGCCGCAGTGCCCGCTGTTTGTGCGGATCTTCCCGGATTCCACGGGGGAAAGCGCGTCCACCACGACGCCGGCGATGGCGTGTTCGGCCGTGGGAGCCCTGGTCGACTTGGCGCCGGGGGGGAGCCTGTTGATGACTCGCACGATTTCGGCGGATAGTCTCGCTTCGTATTCTCCCGGTACGTATGGGGTCAATGTGGCGGTGACGATGAAGACGAGTGTTGTCGGTGTGTGGGCGGGGGCGGTGCGGTTGCCGCTTGGGGAGTCGCGTTGAGTAGCGGTGGGGAGCGCGGCGGTCGGAAGCGCTTGAGGGCGGTGATCGTTAGGCTAAGCTGTTGTCCGTTGCACACTTCGTCCGGTTGCCAAGCGGGTGGGTGGTGGCTACACTTGTGACTCTGTTCGCGAAAGCGGCGGGCGGGACGTAGCGCAGTCCGGTAGCGCACCTGAATGGGGTTCAGGGGGTCGCGGG
>JBDUEJ010000096.1:0-12142 GCA_040002475.1 bacterium
TTCAGACCACAACAGGTGGGAATGCTTCCCTGGCCGCGGGTGGGAGGCGCCCTGTTAGGCGCGCTGAATGGAAGTATCGAGCGGACAGGCGCGCGTGTCAAACTCTGCCTTCGACGGCCGATTTCCTGAGGGTTCTGCGGCGGCGATCGGTGCGATCGGACATCGAGCGCAGCACGCGACGGGCGCGAGGATCGACGATATCATAACTCTAATCACACTCGCCCGTGCCATCGGGATGGCGTCCGCCCGGCCGATCCGTCGGGAGCCGGTGTGCGTTTCGGCTCGCCGATGAATCGGCGGGCACGCAAGGATTGCGAACGCTGCTGATTCGCGTCTATTTGACTTGCCAGCAGGGACTTTGAGCGTCTGGGCCGCCAGAGGCCGCGATTGGCCGTTTCGGAGGAGGCGTCATGAAGCTCGATTTTCTGCCGAGTCCATCGTGATCGGACCGCGAGCGCGCTCAGTCCCGGCGCCAGTGCAATCGCGGCTGCGCGACGAACAGCGCTCACATGACACCTGAGGTAGGTTATGAGTAAACTCATATTGTCCGCCGGAGCCGCGTTCGTGGCGTTGATCTCGGTTGGACCGGCCGACGCCGGGTCGACGCAGATCGGTGTACCGTTGCTGGTGCCCGGCTCCGCGGGTCTCGTGACGAACCATTTTTCGGCGCGGTGCTACAACGCCCAGCGCTTTGAGCGCGGGCCGGGCGAACGCGCCGAACGGGCGACGAGTGTTCAGCGTGTCGTTGAACGGCCGACGACATATCGAGGAAGGCCTGCGGTGCTCATGGTGACGTCGGCAACCGCATCGCCGCCGTGGGTGGACAGCATGCTCGTCTACCGCGACGGTCTCGCGCCGATTTTGGAGACGTATCGCGGGGCCGCGGACGCAATGCGCTTCGAGTACGACGGCGCGCATGTCCGGTTCACGAATACGACGCGGGATTCAGCGCCGGTCGTGAAGGAGCATCGCTACCAGTCGAGCGTCTTCAGCTTTCAGCAACTCGACGCGGTGATTCGGTCGCTGCCGTTGCACAGCGGATACGCAGCCTTGCTGCCGCTCTATTCGGAGGGCGACGACTCAGTCGAGGTTGACACGGTGCGCGTAGTGAGCCGCGGCGCTGATGGCGTGTGGAAGATTCGGTTCGCGGATCCGGCGATCGTGGCCACGGTTGGCGTGGATGAGAAGACGCGGGCGCAGGTGGCATACTCCCACACGTTTCGGACAAGTGGGCCGTCGTGGAAGGTAGGGACGGTGTGGCGGCAGGCGTATTCGGCGTGTGCGGAGAGGTAGCTAGTCGATCGTGCTCGCCCGCCAGAGTGTTGGACACGGCGTGAAACCTCCAATGCGTCTATGAGTAAACCCATATTCCATCGCCGTGTTCATCGCCGACATCCGTGAGGGCTCCGGCCACACGTGGCGCTCTGCCTGGCAAAGGATCTACGAATACTCGCGATGCGAATTGGCGCGCGTGTTCCGACCCCGTGGTCTCAGCGTACGAACTACGCGGGCGTCGGGATTCTCTCCGCTCCGAGGCTGCGACCCACGGCGCCTTCGACCTCCTGCTGTGCCTCCGCGAGTCGGCTCACGTCCTCGCCAAGCAATCGCGCGGCGTCCATCAGCGTGGTGAGCGGCGCGAGATCGCTGGCGCCCGCGTGCAGTCGGAGGAGGTCGAGACGAATGCCCTCCAGCGCAGCGACGCTCTCAGCGAGATGCGCCGCCGCCGCTTGCCGCCGCGCAGCCAGAACCTCGGCGTCCACCGAACCAGAGGGAGCGAGAGCGGCGATCACGTCGATCTCAGCACGCGCTCCGGCGGCCCGAGCCTCGAGCGCCGCGACGATTGACGGCAGCTCGGTGAACTGCTCGCGGTACGCCTTCGGCAACGCCGCGTAAAGCTCCGACGCGGCGACGCCGAGCGCGGTCTCGGTAGCGCGAAACACACCGCCGCCCACCGCGCGCGATCGGTCCGGCGCACCGAGCCGACGAGCGAGCCACTCCCCCGCGCGACTGGTCCAAAGGCGCTCACGGATCCCCGTCTGCCACCATTTGCGGATCCCATTGGGAATGAACTGGACCTCGAGCGCGTTGGACACCGCCCCCAGCAGCATCGTGCTGAGCAGGGGCGCGAAGATCCACACAGCGCCACCCCGGTTTTCGTGGAGCACTCCGGTGAGGACAAATGCGGCCGTGACGGCGAGCCAGGTCGCCGAAGCAACGGTGCCGAGTCGGAGGAGCCGGTGGCTGCGGGCTTCACCTTCTTCGCGCGTGAGTGCCTCGGTTTCGGCCCGCTCGCGCTGTCCGACCTGAAGAGCGGCCCGGAGATCCGCGAGGGTATGTCCGGCCCGGAACTGCCGGCGCGCCTGGTTGACGTGGAAACCGACTACGGGAAGAAGAGGCAAAGACGCGATTGCAGCCAGGCGCACGATGTCCGCCGGCCCAGCCGGCCGGTTGCCGGACAGCCACGCGACGAGGTTTGCCAGCGTGAGGAAGCCGATCCCCGCGGACCATCCCATGTAGGGGACGAGGAGCGGATTCCTCGCAGAGATCCAAGCCCGCAGCGTGGGCGGCAGAGCCGGTCGCGTGTCGGGCGCTGGGGCGAGGGCCGCAGCCAGCGCCTCGCCGTCGCTGAAACGGAGCAAGACGTCGCGCTCCAAACAGCGGTCGATCACACGCGCCAACTCGGGAGGAAGGCCCGGCGCCGAGCGGACGACGGCGGGCGCGGGCTCGGTGGCCTGTCGGACAAGAAGCGCAGGCAGATTCGGCGACTCGAACGGCAGGCGGCCGCTCACAGCCAGGTAGCCGACCACGCCGAGCGAGTAGATGTCGCTGCGCCCGTCCACGGGTTCGTTCGCGGCCTGCTCCGGGCTCATGAAGTGCGCGGTCCCCGTGATCTTCCCGGGCTCGGTCGCGGGGCCGGAGTCTTTGCCGCCATAGGCGATGCCGAAGTCGGTTACCAGCGCGCGGCCCGTCCCCGCCTCGAGCAGAATGTTGTCCGGCTTCACGTCGCGGTGCACGATGCCGCGTCCATGCGCGTAAGCGAGCGCCCACGCCACCTCGCGCATCACGCGGGTGGCGTCGGCCGGCGGAAGCGGACCGCGTGAGCGGAGGCGCTCGCCGAGCGTCTCGCCCTCCACGTAGCTCATGACGAAGAAGACGACGCCGCCCGCCTCGCCGACGCGATGGATCGGGACGATGTGCGGGTGCGAGAGGCCGGCCGCTGTGCGCGCCTCTCGCACAAACCGCTCGCGCGCCTCCGCGGTGTGGGCGAGGTGCGCGGGCAGCACCTTGATCGCGACGTCGCGATCCAGTTGCACATCGCGCGCGAGGTAGACCACCCCCATGCCGCCACGGCCGAGCTCGCGCTGGAGCGAGTACTCGCCGGCCAGCGCGGTCTGCAGGTCGACGAACTCAATGGAGGGATGGGTCATGCAGTGAATACGACCGGGTGTCCGAGACGTTTCCGACCGCGGCGGCTCACGTCGCTGGTTGCCACGTTGTTCTTGAGTCTCGGCCGCCGAATAGGGTTTTGGGGATTGGCGCGAACGGATTCATCTTGAGCATCCTGCAATCATGGCGTCGTTGCCTGGGGCAATTGTCGGCGCTCCGCCCTCTTGGCCGGCATCAACGAACCCGGACGCTGAAACTGCGCTCAGCACTGTCACCGGACTGCGGCGACACCAAGCACTTTACAATGCAAAGTTAGAGCGGTTTTGGCAACCCTTCCGGCGGAGCTTGTCGAATCTCTTGCCGGAGACCACACCCGGCGAACGAACCACGTCGCCCACACTCGTTGTGGTTGACACGGTTCCACCGACGGACATACTTTGCGACACAAAGTGGAACGACTCTTGGAGATCATATGCCTCGCTGGCTCAGGCTCGTCCGTGGAATGATCGGCACTGGTTTGACGTTCGCCGCGGGGGTCGGCGCGATCGCGTCAATCGCCGGCTCGCTCGTGTGGTTGGATCACGGAATTACAGGTCGCGAGCTGATGCAAATCGTCGGCAAGGCTTCAGTTGTCGCATTCCTGCTTGGCGTGGGATTCTCCGGTGTGCTGGCAATCACCGCGCGCAGCGGTCACTTCAACAAACTCTCACTGCGTCTCGTCGGTGCTCTAGGCGCGATCGTTCACGTTCGTACCAGGTCCACGGTGAACGTCCCGAGACTTTGATTCGGCAACCGCATGCCTTCGTCGCTTCGACCGCGTCTCGGATTTGTTGCTCTCGCATTGAGCACCATCGTCGTCGGCTTGGTGGTACACTGGCGCGGGAGCCTGCTTCCGGCGACGCTCCGTGACTTCGTCGGTGATGGTCTGTGGGCGATGATGATCGGCTGGTGGATCGGTGCCCTGGCCCCGAGCACGCGGCTCGTTGCGCGAGCCTGGTTTGCGCTCGCAATCTGCTGGGCAGTGGAATTCAGCCAGTTGTATCACGCGCCTACGCTCGATGCGTGGCGGCGGACGACGCCCGGGCAACTCGTCCTCGGTTCCGGCTTTGACCTGCGCGATCTCGGCGCTTACGCGCTTGGTGTGCTCATGACGCTGATCCTCGAGCGGAGCGTCCGTCGCCGCCGCGACGCCATCGACGTCGCACCACGCATCGCCATCTAACGAAATGCCTCTTCAAATGACCGGAGACGCTGCCGGCGGGTTCGCCGGAGTCGCGCGCGTGCCGTCGAGCGGTGGATTGCGCTCTGCATTCAGCACATCTCTCGGCGATCCTCCCCACTGCCGGCTCCACGCTCTTCGCATCTGAAGGTCCGACCGAAATCCGGCAACCTCCGCCGCTCGCGTCACGCTCGTGCCACGCTCGAGCGCCTGCCGCGCCCGTTCGAGCCTGATCGCCTGGAGGTACTGAAGAGGCGACACGCGCACATGCTCGATGAAGAGCCGCAGCAGGTGCCGTTCCGTGGTGTGCCCGGCGTGCGCGAGCGCCGTCATGTTCCAGTCGCGCTCGGGCTCATTGACGATTGCGTCCTGCACGCGATGCACCGTCGCATGAAGATGTCCACGATGCATGCGAAAGGGTGACTGCTCCGGATCCCGATCCGAGCGCCTGAGATACACCACCATGTCCTCGGCGACACTCGCTGCCAGCGCTTCTCCGCACTCCTCGGCAATGAGGTGCAGCGCGATATCAATCCCCGCCGTGATTCCGGCACTCGATGCAAGCGGTCCATCCACCACGAAAACGCGGTTGTCGATCACCATCGCCTGCGGCGCCAATGCGCGCAGCGCGCCCAGCAGCTCGTGGTGCGTCGTGCAGCGCCGGGCACCAAGCAGCCCCGCGCGCGCCGCGAGCAGCGTGCCCGAGCAGATCGTCACCAGACGATGTTCTCCGGAATTCTCACGCAGTGAATCGCCGAGCAGCCGGTTCAACCAGCGCGCAGTGATGGTGACCGCCGGCGTGACATTGCCGAGGTGCTCGCTCGGCTGACCCACCACCACGACCCAGGTGGGCGCGCCGAGCTCCAGCGGCAACGGCTCGAGCCCGGCAATCGCAAGACCGACCGATGTGTCCTGTATCTCGTTCGGCGCGGTGAAGCGCAGCCGAAAACGGGGAGGCAATCCACGGAGACCACGATGTTGATTGGCCAGCCGAAACGCCTCGGCGGGCCCAGCGATGTCGAGCAGCAGCGAGTGCGGCACGATCACGAACAAGACGTCAATCAGATGGGCGCGTGTGATCATTTGTCCGAAAGTGATCGATACCTGTCGGTCCTCGCTGCGACAGCACACCGCGCGGCCGGTAGCTTCGCGAGGACATTAGCGTTTCCTCTTCGAGACGCCATCATCTCAGAGCGAGGTCGTACATGCGCACCCACGTGTTCCCGCGCCGCGTGCCTTTGAGCATAGCGTTGCTGTCGCTTTCCTTCTCGCCGTTTTTGGCCACTGAAGTTGGGGCGCAGGCACCCTACTCGAAGGCGCCGCACGATCGTGCGACATCGCCTCTGGAAAGCACGGTCGACCAGGGCATCAAGCCGGGCGACGACTTCTTCGCGTATGCGAACGGCGCGTGGTTGAAGGCGGCCGTGATCCCGGCTGGCAAGGACCGCTGGGCAGCCCGCGATGAGGTCAATGAGCTCACGCGGCAGCAGGTCGCCGCGATCCTCGACGGCGCAAGCGCGGCGCGACCCGGCTCGCTCGCCCGCAAGGTGGCCGACTTCCGTTCCGCGTTCCTGAACGAGCCGGCGATAGAGAAAAAGGGAGTCGCGCCGCTCGCCCCCATGCTCTCCCGGATCAACAATACCGGCGACAAGCTCGCGCTCACGCGCCTCCTCGGCGGCACCATGCACGCCGACGTGGATCCGCTCAACGTCGGCATCTTTGCGTCGTCATCGGTCCTCGGCTTTTCCGTGGAACACAGCATTCACGGGGAGAAGACTTACGGCGCATTCCTGGTGCAAGGCGGTCTCGCCCTTGGCGACCGTGACCAGTACCTGAGCAAGGAAGCCCGCGCCGTCGAGCAGCGCGGTCGCTACCAGAAGTACATCGCCCGAATGCTCACCCTCGCGGGCTTCGAGAACGCCAATCAGCGCGCCGACTCAGTGCTGGCACTCGAAACAGCCATCGCCGAGTCGCATACCACGAGCGCGGCAAGTGCCGTCGACCGCAACGCGGACAATCAATGGTCGCGAGCGGACTTCGCGCGCGAAGCGCCGGGCATGGACTGGAACGCCTTCTTCGAGGCCGCCGGGCTTGGTAAAGCGCCGGTGGTTGTCGCCTGGCAGCCCTCGGCCGTAAAGGGCGTCGCGGCGCTCGTCGCCGCTCGGCCCCTCGAGGCATGGAAGGACTATCTCCGCTTTCACGTGATCGATGAGCACGCCGACGTCCTGCCGCGTGCATTCGCCGAAGCGGCCGCCGACATGCGCGGTGATCAACGCCCACGCGCTCAGCGCGCGCTGGCTGTCACGCAGACGGCAATGGCGGACGCCATCGGTGAGCTGTACGCCGCACGCTATTTCTCGTCGGCGCAGAAGGCCCGCGTACAGGGCGTCATCACGAATGTCACTGCGGCGTTCCGCGAGCACGTGGCACGCGCCGCGTGGCTATCGCCCGCCAGCCGGAAGATTGCGCTGGCCAAGATCGACGGGCTCTACGTCGGTATCGGATATCCGGAAACGCGCGAGAACTGGAGTGAGCTTCGCATCGACTCCACTGACGCGTTTGGCAATTCGCAGCAAATCGCCGAGCGCAGCTCTCGCGGCGCGTTGGCGCGACTCACCAAGGCATACGATCAACACGAGTGGGTGATAACGCCCCAGTCGGTGGGTGCGTTGCTGATCTTCCAGCAGAACGCCTACACGTTCGCGGCGGCGCTGCTTCAGGCGCCAAAGTACGACTCCACCGCATCGGACGCTGCGACCTATGGTGCCATCGGCGCGATCATCGGGCACGACATGAGTCACTTCGTCGATGTGCTCGGAGCCGACTATCAGGCCGACGGCCAGATGCGCCGTTGGTGGACTGCCGACGATTCGGCGAAGTTCGAAACGGCAGCCGAACCACTCGTGCGGCAGTTCTCGGAGTACCAGCCGCTCCCGGGCCTCAACGTGAACGGGCGCCTTACAAGAACCGAGAATGTCGCCGACCTCGCGGGCCTCACCGCCGCATTCGAGGCGTATCGCAAATCACTTGGCGCGAAGGCCGCGGACAAGGCGTACGTGCGTCGCGGCGACCGAGAGTTCTTCATCGCGTTCGCGCAGCCCTTCCGCACGAAGATGAATGAGACGGCCATGCGTTTGCAGCTCACCAACGACCATGCGCCGGAGATGTACCGGTTCGCCGCCGTGCGCAACATCGACGCGTGGTACGAAGCTTTCGATGTCGTCCCCGGACAGCGGCTGTACGTCGAGCCGCGCGCCCGCGTGCGCATCTGGTAGCGGCAGCGGAGACGCAAGGATGCGTATTACAGTTTGCGAATTGCCGCACGAGCCAGCGGCACTCGACGCCGCGTGGTCGGCGTTGTGCGACCACACCATTGCGCACGAGTCGGAGCTCGTACTGCTCCCCGAGTTCGCGATGGTGGAACCACTCTGGGAGTCCGAGCATTTCGACGCGACTCGCTGGAGTGTCGTCGAGACGCTGAGCGGGCTTCAGCTTCGCCGCCTCCCCGAACTGCGCGCCGAGTACGTGGTGGGCACCCGACCGGCCCGTTGGGGTGACCGCCGCTTGAATCAAGGATACTTGTGGTCCGAGGCCGCCGGCGTGCAGCCACTGCGGAGCAAGTACTTCATGCCCAACGAGCCGGGGAGTTGGGAGGCGAAGTGGTTTCAAAAGGGCGACGCGGAGTTTCCCGCGTTCGGCGCCGGTAGCGTGGCGTTCGGCGTCAACATCTGCACCGAGCTGTGGGCAGTGGAGACGTATGCGGCGTACGCCGCGCTCGGCGTCGAGCTCGTGCTATCGCCCCGCGCGACGGCGCTGGCAACGACGACGAAGTGGCTTGCCGCCGGCGTCGTGGCCGCGGTACGGTCGGGGGCGTTCAGCGTCTCCTCGAACCGGGTCGAGCCAAGTGGTGCGTGCGGCGGTGGCGGGTGGATCATCGACCCGTCCGGAGAGTTGCTGGCAATGACGTCGGTGTCCGAGCCATTCGCGACGCGCGACATCGACGTCGCGCAGGCGGCCAGGGCCAAGGAGAGCTATCCGCGATACGTGTTTTCGGAATCGTGAAGTAGGTCGCATCGCGCAGTCGCGCCGGCCAGCCCTCGCCGGCTATCGGCTGGCTCAGAGTCACCACGCAATACGAGTTCGCGTTCCCCAGCGTCTCGATTCGCGCGGACTAGCGAGATTGGGACATGGCTTTTGTTTTTCGTGTCTCACATCGAACGCGAACCGATGACCGACTACGACGTCTCGCGACACTTCCCACGCGATCAATTCGGTGCAATCACGGCCGTCACGCCGTTCAGCCAGGGGATGTCCGGCGCCGCCGTGTACGGCGTCACCACCGACTCGGGCGAGTTCGTCCTCCGCCTGGTGTCGCCGAAGGTCGCCGATCGATGGAGAGGACGGCTGGCCATTCAACAGTTGGCGTCGGCTCATGGCGTCACGCCGCCGATCGTCACGGTCGAAGACGATGGGCGCGCGATCGTCTCTGCAAGAGTCAACGGCCTGCCGTTCGCCGCGGCGCTCGGCGACGCGGCGACGCGTCCGCGCGTGATCGGCAGTCTGGTCGAGATATTTGCGCGCCTGCATTCGTTGCCGACGGATGGGCTGCCGGTGTCTGATCCGTTGGATGTCGTGCGCTCGCTATGGAACGTGCAGAGCGGCCGACCCGGATTTCCCTCGTGGGCCTTGCCGCTCGGCGAATCGCTGCCACGAATCGAACGCCTGCTCGAGAGTGATCCGCGACGCGCGGTGAGTCACAACGATCCCAATCCGGGAAACATCCTGTGGGACGGCACGCGCGTGTGGTTGATCGACTGGGACGCGTCGGGCGTGAATCATCCGTACTACGACCTCGCGGGCGTGGCGATGTTCCTGTCGATGCCGGATGAGGCGGCGCTCGGCCTGCTCGCGGCGCAGGAGCGCGGCCCGATTGGCGCCGAGCAGGCAGAACTGTTTCGAGCGCTTCGTACACTTGTGACGATGCTGTTTGCGACGACCTTTCTAGAGATGGTAGCGGATTTGGCAGCGTTGCCGGACGAGGTGATCGAGACAACGCTCACGCCCTCGGAGTGTTTTCGAGGTGTCGGGAGCGGCGCGATGGATTTGAGGGACGCGAATGTGCGGGGGATGATCGGAGCGGCGTTGTTACGACTGCTGGTTGGGCACAGGGCGTAACCGTGGATGGAGGCCGTGAACACAGGAGCCGAATACCATGACGTCCACTCGAACACGCGTACATCCTTCATCGGCAAACGACACCGTCGTCGACTGGCTTCTCGACAGTGATCCGTCGATCCGGTGGCAGGTGATGCGCGACCTCACGAACGCGCCGGCGGAGATCGTCGCGGCTGAGCGGTCGCGCGTCGCGTCGGAGGGATGGGGCCCGCAACTACTCGATCAACAGCGCGCCGACGGCAATTGGGGCGATGGCATCGCCACGCCACTCTGGTGGTCGAGCATGTACACTCTGCTGTTCCTGCGCGACCTCGGGCTCGACCCGACGAGCGCGCGCGCTCGAACGGCAATCGATCTCGTTCGCGGCAACGTCACGTGGGGCCCGGAGTTCGGCGACTCGCCCTTCTTCGAGGGTGAGGTCGAGCCGTGCATCAACGGCCGCGTCGTCGCGCTCGGCGCATACTTTGGCGAACGCAGCGATCGACTGGTCGATCGTCTGCTGAGCGAACAGCTCGCGGACGGTGGCTGGAACTGCGAGGCGGAGCGTGGCTCGGTGCGTTCGTCGTTCCACACGACGATCTGCGTGCTCGAAGGCCTGCTTGCGTTCGAGAAGGCGTTCGGCGCCACGTCCGCGGTGAGCGACGCGCGCCGACGCGCGGAAGAGTATCTCCTCGAGCGTCGTCTGCTGCGACGGTTGTCGACGGGCGACGTCATTGAGCCGAGGTGGGCCGAGCTCGCGTTTCCGCCGCTCTGGCACTACGACGTGCTGCGCGCGCTCGACTATCTTCGCGCGGCCGGCGTGCGATCGGATCCCCGAGTCGCCGAAGGCGTCGCGATCGTGCGCGGGCGGCGCCAGGGCGACGGGCGTTGGTCGCTCGACGTGCGACACCGCGACACACTTCATGAGGCATTGGCCGGCGCGGTTGGAGAGCCAAATCGTTGGGTTACACTGCGCGCCCGGCGCGTGCTGGACTGGTACGTCCGTCGGGATTGAGCCATTCCGCGTCCCAGCTGCCGAGACCGCCTGCTGCGCGATGAGCTCGCAGTTCAGGACCCACGCACTTCACTTGCCGCGGCCGCGACCGACGCACAGTATTGACGTCGCCGGGCGGGACCGTACGCCCGCTCGGTAGTGAACCGACCAGGCCCACTGCCTAGCGCGCGCCTCCGTTCAACATCGGTCTCCGCGTGCCCCGATGCGGGACATTCCATAGGAGTGATTTCGGAAATGCTCACGTACTACACACTCGGCAAGGACAGACAGCTCAACGAGGTTGTCGTCGCCGGAACGCACGACGCCGGTATCACCAGTGGGGGTGACGGTGTCCAGACACAGACGCTGAATATCCTGCAGCAGGCCCTGGTCGGCGTCCGTTTTTTCGATGTTCGCATCGCCGCCGCTGTGACGAGCCAAACACACGCGTCGGGGCGACCGGTCGCCGAGCTCCGCGCCTTCCATGCGGACGACAAGGTGGTGATGAAGCTGGACCGCAACGTCGTCCTCAAAGGCTCCGACAACGGCGTGCGGGTCAAGCAATCCAAGCTTGCAGGAGGCGCCTTTGGCCTGGGTTTGACGGCCATGCTGGAGCAGGCGAGGGACTTCGTGCGGTCCCCTATGGGAAGCAACGAGTTCCTGATGCTCAAGTTCGACAAGTGCACCAACTGGGCGCACATCGCCAATGCGTGTTGGGCTACGCTCGGCACTACCCTCTACACTGCCGGCGGGAACCTGAACAAGAAGACGCTCGACGAGCTGCACGGCAAGGTGATCGTGCTCTTCTCGTCAAGCGGCCTGAGTGTGCTTGGCGCAAACACCCGCGGCATCCTTGGCTTCAAGAACCTGAACGAATCGGGCTCGTCATACGATGCGGGGTACAACGGCCTGCAGTATTTCGGAAAGGGCGGGACATCCCCGTTCAATCCGGTCAACAAACTCAAACAAAACATCAAGAAGCAAAAGAAGCTCATGAAGGGCGCCGCGGCGATGCAGGATCCGGAAGTCATCGGCATGATGTACTGGACGACCACCGGCCTCATCGAAAGCATCAAGAAGCGGGACGACGGCATGTGGGACGCGCCGAACATCGCGAAGCTGAAGAACCTGTGGGGACAGGGGCTCGGCGACTTTGTGAACGCGCGCGTGTCGCTCCCCTCGACCAACCCGCTGGCGGATGCGCAGCAACGGCGCAGCTTCTTCCCCAACATCGTGATGATCGACTTTGCCGATCAGGCGAAGTGCCAGCGAATTCGCGATCTGAACGACCTGACGGTGCATCACCTGTCGGACTTGACGTAACGCCGCACGGGGGAAAGGGGTACGATGGTTGGGCAGCACCGCGGGAACGGGGCTCGATGGAATAC
>JBDUEJ010000097.1:0-11816 GCA_040002475.1 bacterium
CCGACTTGGCGAGACACACGCCCGCGCGTCCATGACTCGCGTTCTGCTGACCGGAGGCGGCGGCTTCGTCGGTCAATGGTTGGCGCGCACCCTCATCGGGCGCGGAGACGAGCCTGTGCTTGCCGGCCTCGGAACATTGGAAACGGGAGCTGCAGTCTTGAGCCCGGATGAACGCCGATCGCTCCGTTGGATCTCGATGGATATCCGCGTTCAGGAGCAGGTTGCCGCAACGGTCGACGCGGCACAGCCCGACGTCGTGATTCACCTCGCGGGCTTGGCGTTTCCACCGCAGGGCGACGCTGAGCCATCGCTCACCTACGATGTCAACACGCTCGGCTGCGTCCGTCTGTTGGCGACCTTGGCCGTGCGGCGCAGAGCAGGCGTTCTCGATCCAGTGACGGTCGTCGTTGGCAGCGCGCTCCAGTACGGCGTTCACCTGCCGGAGAAGATGCCGCTGAGCGAAGACGCGGAGCAGCGCCCGCTCACCGCTTACGCGGCGAGCAAGGCCGCGCAGGAGGTTGCCGCACTGCAGGCACACCGCGAGCACGGGCTGCGCGTTGTGTGCACACGAAGCTTCAACCATTCGGGGCCTGGCCACGGCGCGGAATATCTCCTGCCGTCGCTGGTGCAGCGCGCCAAAGCGCTGGCTCCCGGTGAACCGCTCAAGCTCGGCAACAACGCGGTGCGCGACTACCTCCACGTGTCCGACGTCGCCGCGGCTTACCTCGCGCTCGCCGAACACGGCGCGGCGGGGGAGGTGTACAACGTGGCCAGCGGCATTGGGCTCAGCGTCCGACAGCTTGCCGCGGACGTCTTGCTTCATGCGGGCGTCCGCGCCGACATTTCGGTCGAGCCTTCGCTCGTTCGCCCGACAGACGTTCCCATTCTCATCGGTTCACCCGCGAAACTGACGCGGGACACCGGCTGGATGCCCCGAAGGTCTCACGCCCAAATTATCGACGACTTGCTTCATGCCGCGTAGGACTGATCTGCACCGCATTCTCGTGATCGGATCCGGCCCCATCATCATTGGGCAGGCCGCCGAGTTTGACTATTCGGGAACGCAGGCGACCAAGGCGTTGAAAGAAGAAGGCTACGAAGTCATCCTCATCAACTCCAACCCGGCCACGATCATGACCGATCCAGAATTCGCGGATCGGACGTACATCGAGCCGGTGACGCCGGAGTTCGTCGAGCTGATTCTCGAGCGGGAGAACATCGACGCGATATTGCCGACCATGGGTGGACAGACGGCCCTCAACGTCGCCATGTCGCTCGCGCAGTCGGGCGTGCTGGAGAAGTACGGCGTGGAATTGATCGGCGCGACGGCCGAAGCGATCGCGATCGCCGAGGACCGACGGCTTTTTTCGGAAGCGATGCATCGGATTGGGCTCGGAGTAGCCGCGGGCGGCATCGCCGAGAGCTTCGACGAAGCGGAGGAGTTGCTCGAGTCGATCGGATTTCCGGCGATCATCCGACCGTCGTTCACGCTCGGCGGCACAGGCGGTGGAATTGCCTACAATCGCGATGAATTCGAGCAGGTCGTGCGCTACGGTCTCGACCAGTCGCCGACAACGCAGGTGCTCATCGAGCGCAGCCTGATCGGTTGGAAGGAGTTCGAGCTCGAAGTGATGCGCGATCATGATGACAATGTCGTGATCGTCTGTTCGATCGAGAATCTCGATCCCATGGGCGTGCACACCGGCGACTCGATCACGGTGGCGCCGGCGATGACGTTGACGGATCGCGAGTATCAGACGATGCGCGACGCAGCCGTGGCGATCATTCGCGAGGTCGGCGTCGATGCGGGCGGCTGCAACATCCAGTTTGCCGTCAACCCGCGTGACGGCGAGATGCTGATCATCGAGATGAATCCGCGTGTGTCGCGGTCGTCGGCGCTCGCGTCCAAGGCGACCGGCTTTCCAATCGCACGCATTGGCGCCAAGCTCGCGGTGGGATTGCGGCTCGACGAGATCCCGAACGACATCACAAAGACAACGCCGGCGTCGTTCGAACCGGTGCTCGACTATGTCGTCGTGAAAGTTCCGCGCTTCGCGTTCGAGAAATTTCCGTCGGCCAGCCCGTATCTCACCACGCAGATGAAGTCCGTGGGCGAGGCGATGGCCATCGGACGGACGTTCAAGGAAGCGTTCCAGAAGGGACTGCGCGCGCTGGAGATCGGCCGTCCGGGTTGGACGACCGCCGACCGCCCGATCGACGATCGTCTGCCGGACGAAAGCCTCGAGGCACTCCAGGGCGCGCTGCGTCAGCCAACGCCGGAGCGCATCTTCCAGGTGAAGCGCGCGTTCGAGCGCGGCCTGTCCGTCGCCGAGATCTACGAGCTCACCGCGATCGACCCGTGGTTCTTGTCGCAGCTCGCCGAGTTGATCGAGGCGGAGCGGGAGTACGCGGCGCTCGACAAGATCGGTGCGGACGATCTGCGCGCCATGAAGCGGATGGGCTTTTCCGACCGCCAACTCGGCACACTTCGCGGCGAAAGCGAGACGGCGGTTCGGACGCAGCGCTGGGCGCTGAACGTTCGGCCGGCGTACAAGATGGTGGATACCTGCGCCGGCGAGTTTCCGTCGACCACCCCATATCTGTATGGGAGCTACGACGAAGAAAACGAAGCGCCGCGCTCGGGCAAGCGCTCGGTGATCATTCTCGGGAGCGGTCCGAATCGCATTGGGCAGGGCGTGGAGTTCGACTATTGTTGCGTGCGCGCCGTCATGGCGCTCCGCCAGCAGGGATTCGAGGCGATCATGATCAACTCGAATCCCGAGACCGTATCGACCGACTTCGATACCTCGGACAAGTTGTACTTCGAGCCGCTGACGCTCGAGGATGTGTTAGAGATCGTTGATCGCGAGCAGCCGGAAGGCGTCATTGTGCAGCTGGGCGGGCAGACGCCGCTCAAGCTCACGCGTCCGCTCGAGGCGGCGGGTGTGCGCATCCTGGGCACGTCGCCCGACTCGATCGACATGGCCGAGGATCGGCGCCGGTTCGAGAAGGTGGCTCGCGAGCTGGGGTTGCAGCAGCCGCCGAATGGCACGGCGACGAACGTCGAGGAGGCGCTCGCGGCAGCGGAGCGCATTGGATATCCGGTGCTCGTTCGTCCGTCGTATGTGTTGGGTGGACGTGCGATGCAGATCGTCTACGATCCGCCGTCGCTCGAGGAATATTTTGCCACCGCGGTTCGCGTCTCGGAAGAGCGTCCCGTGCTCGTCGATCGCTTTCTCGAGGATGCGTTCGAGTGCGACGTGGACGCGATCTCCGATGGACATCGCGTCGTGATCGGCGGGATCATGCAGCACATCGAGGACGCTGGCATTCACTCCGGCGATTCCGCGTGCGTGCTTCCGCCCTATCTCATCGGCTCGGCGGACATGCAGACGATTCGCGAGCAGACGGTCGCGTTGGCCAAGGCGTTCAACGTGGTTGGATTGATCAACGTGCAGTTCGCGATTCGCGGCGGCATTGTGTACGTGCTCGAAGTGAACCCGCGGGCGAGCCGCACCATTCCATTCGTGTCGAAGGCGATCGGCGTTCCGCTGGCGTCGTTGGCGGCGCGCGTCATGGTGGGTGAAACGCTCGACGACATCGGCTTCACCGAAGAGATTATCCCGCCGTACGTCTCGGTGAAAGAGGCCGTGTTCCCGTTCAACAAGTTTCCGGGCACCGATCCGGTGCTGGGTCCGGAGATGCGATCGACGGGCGAGTGTATGGGCATTTCGGATTCGTTCGGATCGGCGTTCGCGAAGTCGCAGCTGGCGGCATCGAACGGGCTTCCGCTCGAGGGTGTCGTGCTGATCACCGTGATCGATTCCGACAAGCCCACGGTGACGCCGATCGCGCGTCGCTTCCACGAGATGGGATTCAAGATCCTGGCGACGTCGGGGACAGCGAAATATCTGCGCGCGCGCGGCGTGCCGGCACAGCAGGTGTTCAAGGTGTACGAGGGCCGGCCGAACTGTTTGGACACGATCGTCAACCACGACGTCCAGCTGTTGATCAACACGCCGATGGGCAAGCACGCGCAGGTCGACGACTACCTACTGCGCCAGGCAGCGATCGTGAATCGAGTGTCGTACACGACGACGATGTCCGCGGCGAGCGCCGCCTGCGACGCGATCCTGTCGCTTCGCTCGCGCAAGCCGACCGTCCGGTCGCTCCAGGAATGGCAGGCCGACATTCCCGGCACGCCGGCCGATCTTCGTCTCGCGCCGTCGCGCGTTCCCGCATGAGCGATTCAGTATTCGTGCATGAGTCGGCGTACGTCGATGCGGGTGCGACGATCGGGTCGGGAACAAAGATCTGGCATTTCTGCCACGTGATGCCGGGCGCCGTGATCGGCGAGCGCTGCAGTCTCGGGCAGAACGTGGTCGTCATGAATGGCACCCGCATGGGCACCAACTGCAAGATCCAGAACAACGTGTCCATCTACGAGGGCGTCGAGCTCGAGGACGACGTGTTCTGCGGTCCGTCGATGGTGTTCACGAACGTCATGAACCCGCGCAGCCACGTGTCGCGCAAGGACGAGTATCGGACGACGCTCGTGAAGCGTGGCGCGTCCATTGGCGCCAACGCCACGATTGTCTGCGGCGCCACGCTCGGTGAGTACGCCTTCGTCGGTGCCGGCGCCGTCATCACGAAAGATGTTCTACCATTTGCCGTGATGGCGGGTGTACCCGCTCGGCGCATCGGCTGGATGTGCCGATGCGGTGAGCGCCTGACCGCTGCCGGCGTCGGCACGTGCACCGTGTGCGGCACGGTTTACGTGCGGCAGGGCGACGGTATCGCCATCGCCCCATGAGGCCCGACGTTCACAGACCATGAGCAAGCAATCATTTCGGATCGGTCTGGTCGGCTGCGGCCGCATCAGCAAAAACCACTTCGACGCCATCGCAAAGGTCGACGGCCTCACGCTCACCGGCGTGGCCGACATCGACTTCGAGCGCGCTGAGCGCGCCGGCGCAGAGCAGGGCGTTCCGGCATTCCGGACGATCGACGAGCTGCTGCAGTCGGACACTGCGGACATCGTTGCGATTTGTACGCCGTCGGGTGTGCATTCCGGGAACGGGATCGCCGCCGCACGACTGGGCAAGCACGTCGTGACCGAGAAGCCGATGGCGATCTCGCTGGCGCAGGCGGACGCGCTGGTCCACGCGTGCGATCGTGCCGGAGTCCAGCTCTTTGTCGTGAAGCAGAACCGCCTCAATCCGCCGATTCAACTGCTCAAGCGAGCCGTCGACAAGGGACGCTTCGGCCGGATCTACATGGCCAACGTCACCGTGCGCTGGCAGCGTCCGCAGGACTACTACGAAGCTGAACCCTGGCGTGGCACGTGGGAGTTTGATGGCGGTGCGATCATGAATCAGGCATCGCACTACGTCGACCTCATCCAGTGGCTCGTTGGACCGGTCGAAAGTGTCATGGCCAAGACGGCGACCCAAGCCCGCCGCATCGAGGCCGAAGATTCCGGGATCGGAATTCTGAAATTCCGCTCGGGTGGGTTGGGCGTGATCGAAGTCAACGTCCTCACCTATCCCAAGAACCTCGAGGGCTCACTCACGATT
This sequence comes from bacterium, assembly GCA_040002475.1. Lineage (GTDB taxonomy): Bacteria > Gemmatimonadota > Gemmatimonadetes > Gemmatimonadales > Gemmatimonadaceae > JAQBQB01. The sequence continues at coordinate 5,577 of JBDUEJ010000097.1, forward strand.
CTTGGTGAGAAGGGGTCCGTGAAGATCGGCGGTACCGCCGTCAACCGAGTGGAGCATTGGGCGTTCGCCGACTACGACGACGACGACAAGCTTGTCGATGCGGCGAGCACGAACCCCCCGACCGTCTACGGGTACGGGCACGAGGGCTACTATCGCAACGTCCTCGCCGTGTTGCAGGGCAAGGCCAAGCCCGAGACCGACGGCCGTGCCGGCCGGAAGTCGCTCGAGCTGATCTTGGGGATGTATGAATCGGCCAAGACGGGCCGAGAAGTACCTATTCCACTACAGATGCACGGCTGACCTGAATTGACGCAATTGACCGAGTCGGTGACCTTTCTAGGCTGGTGACGTCGGTAGGAGTCGCCAATTGGCCCCCGCAATCAGGGGATCACATTCCACGACACTCGAGTATGTCTGTTCCTTTGCTGGACTTGCGCGCCCAGCACGCAACGATTCGCGATGAAGTCGTCGCCTCCATGATGGAGATCGTCGACTCGCAGCTCTTCATCCTCGGCCGGCCGGTAGAACGGCTGGAGGAGGAGGTCGCCGCGCTGTCGCACACCAAATTTGCCATTGGCTGCGCCAATGGCACCGACGCTTTGCTGCTCGCGCTGCGCGCTCTGGATTGCGGTCGCGGCGATGAAGTCATCACTTCGCCGTTCACCTTTTTCGCGACCGCCGGAACGATCCACAACGTCGGGGCCACCCCGGTGTTCGTCGACATCGACCCGGCGACGTTCAATATTCTTCCGGAGGCGGCGGCCGCCGCTCGCACGTCGCGGACGAAAGTCGTCATGCCGGTCGATCTTTTCGGGCAGATGGCGCCGATCGAGCAGGTGATGACCGCGCTTCCCGGACTTCCGCTCATCGAGGACGCCGCCCAGACGATCGGTGCGCGTCGCTCGATCGACGGCGAGTGGCGGATGGCCGGCGAGGTCGCGACCATCGGCACGTTCAGCTTCTTCCCGTCGAAGAATTTGGGCGGGTACGGCGACGGGGGCATGATGGTCACGCAGGACGCCTCGCTTGCCGCGCGCCTCAAGCGCCTGCGCATGCACGGCGGCTCGAAGATGTATTTCCACGACGAAGTGGGCTACAACAGCCGGCTCGATGCGCTGCAGGCCGCCATCCTGAGCGCCAAGTTGCCCCATCTCAACGCGTGGAGCGCCAAGCGCCGCGCGAATGCGGCGTACTACGATGCCGCCTTCGCGGACATCGCCGGCCTCACGACACCGGTGGTCGACCAGGCCAACGAGTCGATCTTCAACCAGTACACCGTCCGCACCGACCGGCGCGACGAGCTTCAGAGTTTTCTCAAGAAGCGCGAGGTCGGCAGCGCGATCTACTATCCGCTTCCGTTGCATCTGCAACCGTGTTTTGCCTATCTCGGCTACACGCCGGGCAGCTGTCCGCAATCCGAACGCGCCGCGGCGGAGGTTCTGTCGCTGCCAATTTACCCTGAGCTCACGACATCTCAGTTGGACGAGGTCGTCGAGGGCGTACGAGGATTCTATGGCCGCTAAGGCTTCCATGAAGGACCAAGTACTTCAACGACTGCAGGACCGGACCGCCGTCATCGGCGTTATCGGCCTCGGCTACGTCGGATTGCCGCTTGCCGTGGAGTTCGGCAAAGCGGGCTTCCACGTGATCGGCTACGACGTGAGCGATCGCGTGACCAAGCTCCTCATGGACGGCAAATCCCACATTCAGGACGTCCCGGCAGCGGAAGTCGCCGAGCTCGTGAAGAAAGGATTGTTCATCGCGACAACGGACGAGACCGCGCTCAGCAAAACGGACGCAATCTCGATCGCTGTGCCGACGCCGCTCTCCAAGACGCGCGACCCCGACATGACGTACGTGATCTCGGCCGCTGAAGCCGCGACGCGTCAGGCGCATCCCGGAATGCTCGTCGTGCTCGAGAGTACGACGTATCCGGGCACCACACGCGAAGTGTTGCTCCCGTCGCTGACGGCGCGCGGATTTACGGTGGGCGAGGACGTGTTCGTGGCGTTCAGCCCGGAGCGCGTCGATCCGGGCAACCCGGTGTATAACACCAAGAACACGCCCAAAGTCGTGGGTGGAATTACGCCGGCGTGCACCGAGTTGGCTACCGCGCTTTACGGAAGTTGCATCGACACCACGGTGTCGGTGTCATCGCCCGAAGCGGCGGAGCTGGTCAAACTGCTCGAGAACACCTTTCGCTCCGTGAACATCGCGATGGTCAACGAGATGGCGATCGTTTGCGACAAGCTCAACGTGGACGTGTGGGAAGTCATCGACGCCGCGGCGACCAAGCCGTTCGGTTTCATGAAGTTCACGCCAGGCCCGGGCATCGGCGGTCACTGCATTCCGCTCGATCCGCATTACCTCGCGTGGAAGATGCGCACGCTCAACTACAAGACGCGGTTCATCGATCTGGCGAGCGAGATCAACAGCCAGATGCCGGCGTATGTCGTGGCGAAGGTTGCCGAAGCGCTCAACGCGGTGAAGAAGCCGGTCAACGGGAGCAAGATCCTGGTGCTCGGCGTCGCCTACAAGCGGGACATCGACGACGTGCGCGAGAGTCCGGCGCTCGACGTGATCCGGCTGCTCGAGGAAGACGGCGGGACCGTGACGTTCCACGATCCCTACATTCCCATCATCCGCGAGGATGGACACGAGCGCCACGGTACGGCGCTGACCGTGGCGACGCTGGCCGCGAGCGACGCCGTCGTCGTCGTGACGGATCATAAATCCGTGAACTACCAGATGGTGGTCGATAACGCGTCGTTGGTCGTCGACAGCCGCAACGTGACGCGCGATTTGAAGAAAGGGAAGGCGAAGGTCGTGTCGCTGACCTCACCGCGCGCGACAGGGGCGTCCGTCTAAGCCGCTCGGATGCACATCACGGTTGTTGGAACCGGATACGTCGGGCTGGTCGTCGGCGCGTGTTTGGCGGAGACGGGCAATCAGGTCGTCGGCGCCGACGTGGACACGGTGAAGATCGAGAAGCTGAAGCAGAGCGTGCTTCCGATCTTCGAGCCCGGACTCGACGAGTTGGTCGAGCGGAATCAGACCGCGAAACGATTGTTGTTCACCACGGACGTCGCCGGCGCGATCGCGGCGAGCGAAGTGGTCTTCATCGCCGTGGGAACGCCGCCCGATGAAGACGGGTCGGCCGATCTCACACACGTCCTCGCGGTCGCCGAGACGATCGGTCGAAGCATGGTGCGCGAGATGGTCATCGTGACGAAGTCCACGGTGCCGGTAGGCACGGCCGCCAAGGTCGCCGATTGTGTCGGCCGGTTCGCGCGCTTTCCGTTTCACGTCGTCAGCAATCCCGAGTTCCTGAAAGAGGGGGACGCCGTTGACGACTTCATGAAGCCCGATCGCGTCGTGCTCGGCGTCGCCACGGATCACGCGCGCACGGTGATGGCGGAGTTGTACGCGCCGTTCGTCCGCACCGGAAAGCCGATCATTTTCATGGACATCCCGTCCGCGGAGATGACGAAGTACGCCGCGAACGCCATGCTCGCCACACGAATCAGCTTCATGAACGACGTGGCGAACCTGTGCGAGCGCGTCGGCGCCGACATCGATCTCGTGCGTAAGGGAATCGGGTCAGACAGCCGGATCGGACCGGCGTTCCTGTTTCCTGGTCCGGGGTACGGCGGGTCGTGCTTTCCCAAGGACGTGAAAGCGCTCGTCAAGACGGCGCGCGACCAGTCGAGCTGCCTGCGGATTCTCGAGGCGGTCGAAGCGATCAACGAGGATCAGAAGCATCGCCTGTTTGCAAAGCTGCGCGACGCCGTCGGGGAGCTTGCTGGAACCCGGATCGCCGTCTGGGGGTTGGCATTCAAGCCGAACACCGACGACATGCGCGAGGCGCCCTCATTGACGTTGATCGACGAACTGCTGTTGGCCGGAGCGTCCGTGGTGGTGCACGATCCGGCGGCGATGGACGAGGCGCGGACCCGTCTGCCGTCGGCCGTGGAGTTCGCCGCGTCCGGGTACGAAGCGCTCTCCGGCGCCGACGCGCTCGTGGTCGTCACCGACTGGAATGAGTACCGGCATCCCGATTTCGCGCGGATAAAGCAGACACTCAAGCGGCCGATCATCGTCGATGGGCGGAATCTCTATTCATTGCAGCGCATGGCCGATTTGGGGTTCACGTATCATTCAATCGGCCGGCCGGCGATCGTTTGAGACTTCTTGGCCACGCGGTCTGGGCGCGACGATCAGAGCAAGCGGACCCAACTCCCCTCGATCGGTTATCTTTATCGGCTCGCGTTCGAACCGATTGCTCTGTTCCGGGTACAATCCCCGATATGCACCGTATCTCCTGGAGACTCGCTGCGGCGTTGCCGATCTTGGCCGTTGCCGCGTGCCGGCCGGATTTTAAGCTGAAGGATCACACGACGAACGAGGCGCTGTACGCTGCCTCGCTCAACGAGTATCAGCACAAGCGTTGGGACAACGCGATCAGCGGCTTCGAAAAGTTGACCACCGACCTGCCGGCGCGCGATACGCTGCTGCCGCGGGCGTACTGGTACTTGGCGACGACGCACGAGCGCGTCGGCGAGCACTTGCTGGCGGCTCAGAGTTTCGGCCGCCTGACCGAGAACTTCCCCGAAGACTCGTTGGCCGACGATGCCGGTCTCGAAGCCGCCCGGTCCTATCGCAAGCTCTGGCGAAAGCCGCAGCTCGATCCCATGTACGGCGAGACGGCGTTGGCGTCGTACAACACGCTCATCGGTCTGTACCCGGCGTCTCCGCTCCTTCCGCAGGCGCAGAAGGAGATCGATCAGCTCGAGGATTGGTTTGCGCAAAAGGACTACGACGCGGGCATGTATTATTTCAGGCGCAAAGCGTGGGATTCAGGCATCATCTTTTTCAAGAGTGCCTTGAACAAGTTTCCCAACACGCCCACGGCTCGCACCGCCGCGCTCCGCCTCGTCGAGTCGTACAAAAGGATCAAGTACCTCGAGGACTCGGTGGAACTGTGCGGCCAACTCGCCCAGCGATACCCCGGCGACCGTGAAACGCACGAGATCTGCGCCGGCGTCCCGGGTCCCGCGGCGGCGAAGCCGGATTCCGTTCCGGTGAAGCGGGATTCCGTTCCGCCCCCCAAGGCCAAGCCGCCCGCCTGATCCATGCGGATCGGGCTCCTCGGGGGCAGCTTCGATCCTCCGCACAACGGCCATCTGCTCGCCGCGAACGACGCGTTCGAGGCGTTGGCGCTCGACCGGCTCATTCTCGTCCCGGCGGCGATTCAACCGCTGAAGGCGCACGTGGTTGCCGCGACCACTTCACAGCGGCTCACGATGGTGAAACTGCTCGTCGAGGGCGACCGGCGATTCGAAGTCAGCTCGATCGAAATTGACCGGGGCGGGTTATCTTACACGGTTGATACATTGGCGGCTATGTCCGCGGAAATGCCTGCCGCGGAGCTGTTCTGGCTCGTGGGTGCGGACGTTCCGCGGACATTTGCGACCTGGCGAGAGCCGGAACGAATCGTTCAACTCGCGACCGTCGTAGTACTCCAAAGGACTGGCGAGGCACCCGACCTCTCGGCAATGCCGGGAACGCCTCGCCTGCTGGCCACGCGACGGATCGACATCTCTTCAACGGAGATTCGCCAGCGCGTGCGAGAGGGAAAATCGATTCGAGGTTTTGTGCCGGACGCTGTCGCCGAATTCATCGCGGCGGACCGGCTGTACCGTTAGAGGATTGCATGCTCAAGCGAGTCATCAGCGCCGTCATCGGATCGCGACACGATCGCGAACGCAAGAAAATCCAGCCCATTGTCGACGAGATCAACGAGCAGTACGCGCGGTTGAAGTCCGTGTCCGACGACGTGCTGCGCGGTCAGACGGAGAAGTTTCGCGACATCCTGCAGGAACGCACGGGCGAGTTGGAAGCCCGCGTCGCCGATCTCAAGGAGCGCAAGCGGTCGGCGAGTGACCCGATCGAGCGCGACCGCATCGACACCGAGTTGAGCGGCGGGGACGGACGAGGCGGTGCCGAGGGCGACCTGCGAACGCTGATCGCCGAGGTGCTCGACGAGATTCTGCCCGAAGCGTTCGCCACCGTTCGCGAGGGCGCCCGACGGCTGATCGGAACGAACGTTTCTGTCACGGGCCGCGATCTGGTCTGGGACATGATCCCGTACGACGTGCAGCTGATGGGCGGCATCCAGCTTCATTTCGGCAAGATCGCCGAGATGGCGACGGGCGAAGGCAAGACGCTCGTCGCGACGCT
>JBDUEJ010000098.1:0-11202 GCA_040002475.1 bacterium
TCTGATTGCGGTCGTGACCTGGCTGCCTCTCGCGAGCTATTCAAGCGCGATTCGAATAATGCCGGTGGTGTCGCGATCATCGCACTTTGCGCGAACCGACCGCGTGAGGCGCTCACCGTACTCGATGCGACTTCGCCGCCGAGCGTCGGAGACTGGGCGTACTGGAACAAGATGACGCTCGCCGAACACTCGCTTGGCAACTTCCAAGCAGAGCTGGTGACCGCGACGAAGGGCCGCGCTCGCATGAGCCATCCGTTCGGCCAGACGTTCATGCTGGACGGTCAGACGCGAGCGCTTGCCGCACTGGGGAACGTGACATCCCTACGAGAGAAGGTCGACAGCGCAGTGGCTGCGTGGAGTGACGGGCCGCACAACGAGAGACTGGCGCGTTTCGACGTTCCCCAGAATCCGGGCGAGATGTACGAACACGTCGCCGCCGAACTGTTTGCGCACCACCGCGGCACTGACGGCATGTCGTACGTGAACAAAGGACTCGCCTGGCACGCCGCGCAGCCGCCGCCCGACGAAGCAACGGACGCCGCGCAGCACTCGCTTGCGCATTTGCTGATGCTCGCCCGGCGACTGGACTCGGCGCAGACAATCTGGGCCCGTCTGTCGATTCACGACACGCTATATACCGGTGCGCGCGTCCAGTTCGCGATCACCGCGGCGTGGCGGGGTGACACGGTGCGAGCGGAGCGAACAATGCACGTGTTGGACTCGTTGGCCAAGGTGCCGTACGCATTTGGTCGTCCCCTCGTTCACGAAGCACGGATCGCCGCGGCATTGGGACGCAAGGCCGAGGCTGTCGGATTGCTGGAGCGCGCGATGAGTTCGGGTGCAGCGTTCGATTGGAGGTGGCACCGGGACGCCGAGTTTCAATCGCTGCACGACTTTGTGCCGTTTCAGGTGCTGATTGCGCCGAAAGGCTGACAGGGCGCCGACGGGTTGACGAGATTGGACGCATCGCGGCCGATCACTCGCGCGCTGGGATTACCGGTACAGCATGGGTGGCGCGACTGACCGCTCCCGCCATCCTTCGCGGTGATGCGTGTCCCCGTCCTGGTCACGCTGCTCCCAGTCGCCGACACGACGGTCAGCAAGACCACGCACCGCTCGGCCGCGACACACTGTTCATGCTCCTCGTCGCACGAGGTCGGACACCTCGTGCTTCATCAGCGATTGCGCCGCGGGGAGGAGGAGGTCGACCCACTCGTCGCCTCCGCCGACGGGCGAATCCAGCGTCCCGGTCGAATCGCTGCCCGATTGCCAAACGCGAGCCGACGATATAAAATCGGCGTGGCTCGAAGGAAGCCACCGGGTCCGCGGAAAGAGTTCAACTCCCCTTCGTATTCGCTTGCGCCGATCGTCTCAGCCACGACCTTCGTGCAGCCTGATTGCGGATCCCAGGCTCGGCATGGAGGCTCCGTGACTTCTCCCCTGGCGACTCGACCCAACCTCGTTCACTTTCGCGGCCAAGCAAAGACGCTGCTCGCCGAGCTTCGTGCCGGGGACTCCGCGGCCGCGCGCGCGTTCATCGCGCACCTTCCGAGGGCCCGTGACATGTCGGCGGCTCAGGCCCGAGCCGTCGGGTTCCGCCTCGTCGATGCGCAATCCGTCATTGCGCGCCGGAGTGGATTCAGCAGTTGGAAAATGCTGTCCCGACACGTTGAACAGCTTCGCGCGCTCGAGGGCGAATGGCACTTCGACGCGCTTCAAGTCGACGGCAGCGACGTGCCGAGCGCGATGATCGCTCAGTCACGACTGCTGATCGATGGCGATCGCTTTCGCATGGAATCGATAGAAGCAAACTATGATGGGCGGTTTCGCATCGACGCCTCGGCGCTGCCGATGCAGATCGACATCACGTTCGTCGAAGGCCCGGAAGCGGGCAATCAGTCGTACGGACTATTCCGGCTCCATAGCGATCGACTCACCCTCTGTCTGGGCTTGGTCGGCGCGCCGCGCCCCACCGCATTCTCAACTCGGGCGGGAAGCGGTCACGCGCTCGAGCAGCTCCGCCGCTCATCCATCGCGCGCCCCGCAGGCGTCACGGGAGGTGCGGCGGTGATCGATGAACCGACTAGGGCAACGCCGTTGGATCGTGCAGACCCCGGCGATTTTTCGGTGGAGGCGAGCCCCCTCTTGGCGCGCCTCGAAGGCCGCTGGCTACCAGTGCGTCTTGTCACCGCCGGCCAGGAAATGCGGGCGGACTGGCTTCCACTTGGTTCGCGCACTTGCACGCGCAACGAAGCGACGGTGGTGTTCGGCGGCCAAGTCATGCTTCATGTGAAGATGCGAATCGACGAACGCACGACGCCCGTCGCCGTCGATTATCTGCACTTGCAGGGCCGCGACGCGGGAAAGGTGAGCAAGGGCATCATGCAGTGGCTCAATGACGAGGTGTGTTTCTTGATGGCGGCGGCGGGGCAGGAGCGTCCAACGGACTTCTCGTCGGCCGGCGGCGCGGGCGCCACGCTGAGCCAGTGGAAGCGGGCGGATCGATGAGCCTGGAGAAGGAAGTCACTGAACGCATGCCGACGCGCCGCCGGCGCTACACCCTCCGACCTACTTGCGGCGGGTGGCCGTTCGGCGCTGGCCGCCAGCCTCCACGACGACTCGGTCGATTTTCCCGCCGTCACCTTCGAAGCTGACCGTCGCAGTGCTCCCCCGCAGGAGGAAACGCACCGGCGTCTCCGCAAGCAGCTCGTTGATCGCCGGTTGACCGTTCTGCTGAAGAGCAAGCGCACGACCGACGCGACTCACGACCATCGTTCCCTGACCGAGCTCGTAGGTGCCGACGTAGCTATTGAGCAACTTCTCATCGACCGCAATGCCTTTCGCTTCCGGCCGCGGGACATAGGTCTCTCCGCGCAGCAGCTTGAGGGCTGCATACACGATCTCTGATTGGGCTGGCGGGGTCGCATCGGGCAGATAGTCGGAGTTTGTCATGTAATAGACGCCGACGTGTGCGTCGAGGTCGCCGATCAGGAACGCCCGTTGGCCGCCGATCGCGCCGCCATGGTGGATCAGCGTGTGGCCAGTGGCGCTGTCATGAACCATCCAGAACCCGAACCCATAGTCTCCGCCAAAGCGCTCCGTGTGCATGGCGCGCACCGACTCTTCCGAGAGGATCCGAGTGCCGTGGAAGACGCCGCTATTGAGCTGCGCGGCGAGGTAGCGAGCCATGTCTTCGGCGGTCAGATAAATGTCGCCGGCCGGATAGACGTCGAAGTGCACCTGGACCTCCGGCGCCGGCTTGCCCAGCGAACCCCCAGCCTTGTACGGAAGCGCCATCCGCTCGACCATCTCGGGCGAGGGATAGACCGGATGCGCCGTCGTCACGCCGAGCGGCTTGAGCACGTGGTCGACCATGTACTTCTCGTACTCGATGCCCGAGATCTTCTGCACCAGGAGGCCCGCCGTCCCGTAGGCGAAGTTGTTGTATTCCCACTTTGTCTCGGGAGCGCGAATCGAGGAGAGGCCGGACGTCATCGCCTCGAGAGTCTTCGGCAGCTTCCGACCCCAGAGTGGCTGGGTCTCCGCGCCGTTCGTGAGCCCGGACCAATGCGACAGGATGTGCGTGAAGGTGACCGGCTTGTCGCTCTGATCGTGCACCTTGCTGTCACCGAGGTACTGGTTGATCGGATCGTCCAGTTTGAGCTTGCCTTGCTCGACGAGCTGCATCACGGCACTTGCGGTGACCGACTTGAACGACGACCCGGTGCTGTAGAGCGTCTCGGTCGTGGCGGGCGAGCGGGTCCGCATGTTGGTATAGCCGAACGCCGCCTTCCAGACGATGGAGTCGCCACGAACCAGCGCGATCGACATCGACGGAATGCCATTGTCGGCAAGCGTCTTCTCGACCAGGCGGGAGACCACCGTTTTCGTCTTCTCGAGATCGAAACGTCCGGTCTGCGCGACCGACGCCGACCAGGGCAGGACGAGACGAACAAGGAGAAGGACCGGGCCGAGTTGGCGAAGCGATCGAAGGGAGCGAAGCGATCGACGCGTCATTGTTGCTCCGAGGTTGCTCCGTGGTTGCTCCGTGTGAAGAGCGGCGAGGCGGGCGAGCGAAACTACGCGGCGCCGCATGCACCGGCAAGTTCACGTCTCCGATTGGCGGGCCGACGGCCTCGTGGGCCATGGCCTCGTCCTTTTTTCGGTTCCAGGGGAGTCGGCCTTATGAAGATGCTCGTTCCGCGCGCAGGACTCGTCACTGTACCGGCGGCAATCGGGGTCCTCATGACGGTCTGCGCAACACGCGCTCAACCACAGCGTCCGGCAAATCTGGATACGGCCGCGACGATCACCGTGCCGGCCGGCACGTTCGAGTTCGCGTTGCCTCGAGCGTTCTGCTATCCCGGAAACTGAACCGGCGACACGGTGACGGTTCGGGTTTCTCGCCCAATGATGTATCTCCAGAATGGGCTGTACGGTGTCGTTCGAGATACGACTGTTCCCGGCAACTTGCGCGCATTTCTCAGGATCGCCAAAAGCGGGTCTGAAACGGGGACAAAATTCCTTTCCACTGGATTTTGTGGTGGACTCATTCGCCCTTGATGGGCGAAAGGGAGTCGTCGTCGTCTCCGTGATGATATGAGGGGCAGACTGAACGAGTCGACCTGGCAGACGTTTTGTGTTTTCTTTCGTGCGGGCCAGCGCGTCCGTTCGCGACGGTCGCTCCGACGTACGAACGGAGTTCCGCAAAATTCTCTGTCCTCACCATTCTGCCCTCGGTTTTCGCTCACCGGTTGCCTTTGAAGCCGAGACGACGCAACTCCCAGCAGGTGCCAATAAAAGCGGAGCATGATCCCAATCGCATCATGGACTACCGCCGCTGCGCGTCCGCATCTTACTTAGGTGCGCTCGCCGCTCGATTGCTGGGCGTTCCCACAGCCACAGGGATCGGGTGGTGTCCTCCGCCGCGTGTTGTTCGGTGATACCAATTGACCCTATCCGGAAAAGGCGTTGCGGTCTTCGTGAAATACTTCGTTCGATACCTGCCGGCCGTCCTGGCGTGCTGGCTACCGTTAGGCTCGGCCGCGGCCCAGCAATCCGGTGACATCGTCCACGGCGAACTTGGCAGGAAAGCCGACAGCCTTCTCAGTAAGGCCGCCGCTGTCGGCTTCTCGGCCGTCATCCTGATCGCCAAGGGCGACACGATTCTGCTTCGGCATGGCTATGGCTGGGCCGATCGCGGGAAAAAGACTCCGTTCCGCCCGAATACCATTTTCGACATCGGGTCGATCACCAAGCAATTCACCGCGGCCGGCATCCTGGCCCTCGAAGCCCAAGGCAAGCTCTCGCTCCAGGACCCCCTCAGCCGGTACTTTCCCAACGCTCCCGCCGACAAAGCGAGCATCACGCTCCATCAGGTCATGACCCATTCGGCCGGCTTCGACGACGACTTCGGTCCCGACTACGTCGTGATGACGCGAGACTCCCTGATGGGCCTCGTCATGGCCAGTCCCCTCAAGTTCGAGCCAGGGAAAGGGTGGTTGTACTCCAACGCGGGGTACAGCGTCATGGCGACAATTCTGGAGAAGGTCTCTGGGGTCCCGTATGAGCCATTCCTTCACGACCGCCTCTTCGGTCGGGCCGCCATGGCGACCACGGGGTACAACATCCCCCACTGGGACCTCACCCGGTTTTCCCGCGGATATGGATCGAACAACGACGACCGCGGCGCCCCCTTGGAAAAGCTCTGGGCGGCCGACGGCCCCTACTGGAACCTGAAAGGGAACGGCGGCATCCTTTCGACGGTCGATGATATGTATCGCTGGCACCTTGCCTTGCGGAATCGCTCGGTGCTCCCGGAGTCGGCGATGGAGAAGTTGGAGCGCGGATACGTCTTCGAAGACCCGAAGGACACCACCACCAAATACGGGTACGGTTGGGAACACGAGCGCACGGCGGACGGGCGCCGAGTCATGCAGCACAACGGCAGCAGTGACCACTCCTACGCCATCTTTCGGCGCTACCTCGACCAGGACATCGTCTATATCTTCGCGACGAACAGCCCGAGGAATGCCTGCGTGTCCAAGAAGCCCGCGACGGAGTGCGGGAAGAATCTCGACACCGAACGAGCCCTCCGGAAGCTGCTATTCGGCGAAACCCAGTGAGGTAGCCGCAGCCGCTTTCTCCCGCTGTAACCACACCGGAACGTTCCACGGTGCTCCGCCGCAACGAAAAGCCTCGCCGAACGACGGCGAGGCCTTTCTCCGATCCTCCGAGCGGCAAACAGTGACGCGGGTTTTCAGCGCTCGCAGAGTTCACCGGTGACGTCGGCCACCAGTCGGCCTTCTACCGTCCTGCCTCCAATGAGAAGCGTGCCGGTCGCCCCTGCAAAACGTCCGGTGCCGCCATCAATGCGATCGAAGCTGACGAACAACCCGCCGGTCGGCGTGCCGGTTGCGGTATCGAACACGCCCGTGTCCCGCACGTCGAGCGTTCCGTTCTGTGTCACTATGTGTATCACGCCACTGTAGGCAATCGTCGCCGGCCCATCGGGCGCGGTGGCGGGACTCGGCGTAATTCCATCCGCGACGAACCGCGTCGTTCCGTGAAGGCCCTGGTTCCCGTCGATCGTGCCCGCCGTGCAAAGACCAAATGCGCTGGTGCATCCCGTCGTCAATGGCACTGCGATGATTTGCGCTTCCAACTTCTTGCACTTCTTGTCCGAATGTTCAGGCGACACGGCGCCGGTTCCCATCAACGTGAATAGCGCGATGCCATTCAAGACGTTCTGATGTCTCATTGCTGCTCTCCTGCTTAAGGATACGGAACGCTCGGCCGCTGAATGCAGTGCGCGGGCCGGCGCATTGGCGCCTCGCACGTTTGGCGAGCGGCGGCGTCTGACGATTGCCCGCCATCTGTTGAACCAACGTGGGTTTGCGCGCAATGCGGACACCGCCCAGTTAGGGGTGCTGACTGCGATCAATGTCACGCTGGTCTCGTCCGCCATTCAGGTGGGTCAAACGACCACCGTCCGTGCAGTCGGGGATCAGATTGGCGCTCCGCTCGAGTTGAGAGGCGTCACCGAGTCGTCGGGACACAGGTGTCGCCACCGTCGATGGTAGCGGGCACATCGCGGCACTCGCTCCGGCGGACCGGCTGGTTGCCGAATAGCAGATATCACAACATTTCTTGCGGGGTTTGCGCGACGGGGCGCTAGCATTCTCTGCAGGTGAATAGAAGGTTAGGCGGATGCCCGGGCACCTCGTGAGGGAGATTATGAGACGTGCACTGCGGCCGAGCAGAATTGTAGTCGAGGCGCCACGCTTCAATCGTTCGCTGCGCATCGCTCAAGCTCACGAACCAGCTCTCGTTCAAACATTCATCACGGAATCGTCCGTTGAAGCTCTCGGCGAACGCGTTCTGAATGGGCTTGCCCGGCGCGATGAACAGTAATGTGACGCTATGCAGGGCAGCCCACTGATCGAGCGCCTCCCCCCGAAATTCAGGCCCGTTGTCGCAGACGATCGCTCCAGGATATCCTCGCTCCTGGCCGACCCGGTCCAGCACGCGGACGACGCGCTCGCCTGCCAGAGAAATGTCGACCTCGATCGCCGGCGATTCTCGCGTACAGCCGTCGACGATCGTCAGCGCGCGAAATCGCCGCCCGTCGCTCAGCGCGTCCGACACGAAGTCCATGCTCCAGCGCTCGTTCGCCCGCGTCGGGAGCGGCAGCGGAACGCGCGGAACCGCGACGCGCTTTCGGGAGCGGCGACGAACGTGCAACCCTTCCTTGCGATACACGCGCTGCACGAGCTTCCGATTCACCACCTGGCCCTCGCGGCGCAGGAGGCGATGCAATCGTCGGTAGCCCCACCGCGGGCGAAGCACCGCCAAGGTCGTAAGCCGCTCGCGCAGCTCGGTGCGCACGGGCCGTGTCGTCCGGTAGCGCTGACTCGAGCGCGCAAGCCGTGAACCGACACGCACGGCGCTCGGACAGGTCGGCGGTGGTCATGGCGTCGGTGACGGCCGTCCGCCTCGCTGCGGGCGTCACCACTTTTTCCCCAGCAAGTCCTTCACGACTTGCAGATTCAACGCCTGATCGGCCACCAGTCGCTTGAGCTGTCGATTCTCCTCCTCGAGCGCCTTGAGTCGCTTGGCTTCGCTGACCTGCAGCCCGCCGTATTTCTTCTTCCAGCGATACAACGTCTGCTCGGTCACGCCATGGCGGCGCACGAGATCGGCGATCTTCGCTCCCGCATCCCATTCCTGCAGCACGGCAACGATCTGGACTTCGGTGAAACGACTTTTCTTCATCAGTCCTCCTCAGGCGGAGGACTAACACTATCGCTGGATGAGGATTCGGGGGTCACGTCAGCACCATCATCCTCAGCAAGACCGCTGTAGAACGCGGGCTCGTGGGAGCGCGGATTCGCCGGATCTCTGATCTCCAAGGTCCAGTAGTGGGGCGGCGGAGCGCCGAATGGCGCCCCGCCGCTCGCCGGCTCTTCAGAGCGCGTTGTAGATCCGAAGTTCCGGAGCGGCCTCGAGGAGCGGGGTCAACGCGCCAACGACGTCGTGCGCGAAGAGCCGGCTCTCGAGATAGGCGTTGGCCTGCGCATCGGTGTCGAAGGTGTGGAGCACCTGGACATCTTCATCGCGCACAAGCAGTTCCTTGGCGCGCGCGCCTGGCACCGTGTTCAGAAACGGGATCCGGTAGTGGGCGTAGACATCGGCGGCGCTGGCGCGGCGCTCGGGCAAAACCTTCAGGGTGATTTCCAGATATGTCATGATGACTCCTTGTATGTGATCGTGGTTTGGTCTCGATGGATCTTGCGCGTCCAGTACCCGCCGAGTTCGTGCGCTCACTACGCGCGAGAAACGCCTCAATCTCATCTCGCGGCCCGTGAGACGCGTCGTCGGCTAGGCTCGGGCCAACGCCTCGGCCAACCTGCCAGGCGCTGTGACGAGAGGCACGTGGCCGCAGTGGAGCGTGGCAAGCGGCGTGATCCCGAAGCGCTGTTCAATCGTGCGCTGCATCTCGAGGGAGAGCAGGCGATCGTCGTCGCACTCGACGTAGAGCTTTCGGATCGGTCCGAAGTTGGCGTCGGTGAGCGTCGTGTGAGCGAAGAACGGCTGCGTGGCCTGCGGACGCAGGCGAGGCGCCGCCTTCGAGACCTGCGCCTCGCTGCCGCCATTGTACACCGTCGAGGTAAGCGTCTCGAAGGAGACCGTTGCGGCTGATTGGTCTTCGGTAAAGATCAGCTTCGGCAGGAGCGTGCCTCCCGTGTCCGCCGACATGACGTCGAACAGGCTCTCGTCGGCGCGAAGGACGAATCCGGAGACGAATACCAGGGTCTCCACGGACTGCGGCATCTCTTCGGCGACCTGGGAAACGACCGTGCCGCCGAGACTGTGGCCCACTAGAATTTGCCGGCCTGTCGATCGGGACAGCGTGGCCTTGACGGCATCGACGTAACCGCGGAAGGTCACGTCTTTCACGTCGGTGGTGTCCTGTCCATGGCCCGGCAGATCGAGCGTTTCAACCCTGTGTCCAGCGGCTTCGAGGGCCGTTCGCGTCTCCTCCCATGCCCACGCGCCGTGCCAAGCGCCATGCACCAGCAAGTAACTCTTCATCTCGCGTCTCTCCATTATTATGAAACGTTCGGTCCAAAAAACATCCAAAAAAATACGGGCTGCCGATGTTGGCGCTTCACACGTGCTGCATCGCCATGTCGGCCAGCGCCTCGAGCTCCTGCTGGCTGCGTCCCGCCTTGACCATCGTCTTCATGCCCGCAATCGTGCTCACCAGAAATACTGCGGTTACTCGTGAGCTCTTCGTCCTGGCGACGCCTTGCCGCGTTCCCCTGACCAAGGCGTCCTCGAACAGCGCCGTCATCTGGTCGAGCGTCCGGCGGACGATGCGCGCTACGTCGCGATCGGACTGGGCAAACTCGGTGGCCGAGTTCATCACCAGGCAACCACGCCGCTCGCCGCCGGGGCCAGCCTCTCGCGCGATCGAGTGAAGCATGTCGTGGAGGAACGCCACCGGCGAGGCGGCGGCCCGATACCGTTCCCGCAGTTCGTCAAGCAGCCCGTTGCTGTACTCCTGTATCGCGTCCAGGAACATCCGGCGCTTGTCGCCGAAGACGGCGTACAGCGTGCTCTTCGAGAGACCCGTCACGCGGCACAACTCGGCCATCGACGTCGCTTCGTAGCCCTGTCGCCAGAAGACGTCGAGCGCGCTCTTGATCGCTTTCTCCCGGTCGTACTCGATGGGCCGTCCCAACGCTGTCATATCGAGAATATGGAACCGATCGGTCCGTAAGTCAAGAGATGGCGATCCCGCAACGCTGTCGTCGCGCGTCCACCGCGTGACGTTGCTCCACTACGTCGCGGCGAATGGTGTCGAGGATTCTCGGCAGAAGACGCCGAAGAACGCGGTGGAGTGGCGCGCCTGCTGCTCGACGCCGGCGCGGAGATCGACGCCATCGCCGGCACGTACGGCGCGGACACGCTCGAAACGCCCCTGAACTTGCTCGTATCGAACGCGCATCCGGCAGGCGCCGGACTCCAGTCCACCATCGCGGAAGTCTTGCTCGATTGCGGGGCGGCGGTGAACGGCGTCGCTGACGACGAATGGCCGCTGTTGACGGCCCTCCATTTCGGCTATATCCAGCCCGCCGCGACTGGCGCGCCGTGGCGCGAGGGTCGATACCATCGTGACGGCGGCGGCGTTGGGGCGATTGGACCAAGTGCGGAACATGATGCGCGATTCGAGAACGCTAAAGCCCGACGTGCCCCTTGTTTCGACGCCGTGGGCGTCCGTCCCGCCGGCCCCCGTCGCCCACATCGGGGCTGGCGCTCGCGATGAGTTGCAAGTTCGCGCGGACGGACGTCGCCATGTTCTTGCTCGACCTTGGCGTCAGCTCGGCGTCAACGGCGTCGAGTATCCGCCGATTCTCGAGCGCCTGCTGCGCGCCGGAGCGAATGTCCATGCAGCCGAGTATCCGACGGCGAAGTCGGCATCGCGACGCAGCCGCCCAACGAGCATTGCAGGAGCGGGTTTCGGATTGCGCCGGCGACGCCGGCGCTTTTATTTGATCCGCTCGCAGCCGAATTCGAGCGTCAGGCGGCGACACTCCAGGCGGCGACATTCCAGGCGGCGACATTCCTCGTACTTGGCACCCACCTCTCTGTTGACCGAACGTGGCTCCGGCGTCCGATTACCCGATCGTTCTCTTC
>JBDUEJ010000099.1:0-11179 GCA_040002475.1 bacterium
CCGGATTTCGCCAAGAGCTCGCGCCCCAGACCGACGGCGCACGAATGACAAACTCGAGTGACAAACGAGGCCCTCCTGTTGACTCCGGTTCGTGGATGCCGCATCTCTTAGGCGAAAGAAGTCCACAGATACCGAGAACGAGACCGCCGTCCTCTGTGACTTGAGAGTGTCGAACGATGCCGTACTGCTTTCAATGCCCGCAGTGCCACGAGACGAACTACGGCCTCCGGGCGCCGCCGGAGTCCCAACCAGACGGCAGCTTCACTCTTTTTAGCGACCTGACGTGCTCGCGCTGCGGCGCCGCGCGGTTGTGCTGGGTGGCCACCGAAACCGCCGCACAAGCGCTCGGGCGGCGGCAGCAGAATCCCGTTCCGCGCGACCGCATCGCCGTTGGCGTCTCGCAGTCCAACATCGGTTGGTTCGATCCCGACGGACGCGCCGAAATCCAGAAAGAGGTGGTCAGCCTGATGCGCGGCGTCGCCACGCTCTCGGCTTCGTTCAACCAGGGGCAGCGCCAGCAGGAGCTACTGCCGCGGCGCGTCGACGTGGCCCAAGGCCTGTGTGAGGGCATGTCGCTGCACTGGATCCGTCGCGTGCTGCAGGGCGGCAAGACGACGTTTACGGTCGACAAGCAGAAGAACAGCATCGAACGCTCCGACGCCGTGAGGCTGGCCAAGCTCCAACGCCAACTCACCGTCGGTGCGAACGTGCAGGTGACAGACGTGCAGCCGGTGTGGAACGATCGCTACATGACCAGCCTGGGTTTCACGAACTTAGGCGGCGGAAGCTGGTCGTACCCAACGAGCCTGCAGTCACTGTGGGAAGAGACGCAGGCTACGGGCAAATATGCGAAACATTGGGCGAACCTGGCTCGCGAGTATGACCGGCAGCTCAACACCGGCGCGCGCCAGAGCTCTCGCCCGTTCAGCAACATCGTCGCGGTCAGCAGCACCACGCGAAGCACACAGGCAGTCGGCGCGTTCGCCGCCAATCTGTGCCGCGACACGAACTTCCATGCCGGAACGGCGGTGCTGCTGTCGATCGGCCTGCGGGTCGGCATCGGAGAGGCCGGCGGTAGCATCAGCGGTCATGCCATCGCCGCGTACTGCCGTTCAGACGCCGAGCAGTTCTTGTTCGACCCAAACATCGGCGTGTGGGTCTGCACCACGCGCGCGAATTTGCAGCAGGCGATCGTTTTGCTGATCGGCACCGGCTGGACCACGCGGATGAACTGGGTGCTGGACGGCACCTACGGCTACTCCCTGTTCGAGGCGCGGCCGTCGGAAGACAGCGTACATGCGCGCGAGCGGCCGCTGCAGATGACGCCGTCCCCGGAGTCGACGGCCGTGGCGAACCAGTCGCTGCTGCCGGCGGTAACGTCGCCGGTTGGCGGTTCGTCGCCTACTCCGAGTCCGTCAACGACCACACCTGCGGCGAGGCCGGCGACTACGCCAGCGACTACGCCAGCGACTACGCCAGCGACCCCGCCGTCCGGACCCGGAGGCGGTACTCCGACGGGCGGCCGGTTTCGTCCGCAGGGACCACCGCAGACCGTGACCTCTCCCGCCGCCCCAGCTGCCGGTGGCCCACGCCAGCAACTCAAGGCACTGCTCGAGCAGGTGCGCGACGACCCCACACGACAACACCCCGGCGCGTGGGGCACGCACGGCGACATCCAGGGTGGGTGGGTGAAGGTGCCTTTCACGCTCGTTCAGAAAATTCGCGACGCCCGGCTCACGACGACCGAGCTCGTGAAAGTCGGCCCCGGCGGCGCGTTCGCCATTGCGAAGGCCCACGTGAACCAGCTGATCGGCATGATCTAACTGACGCTCGAAGCGCGAACGTCGACCCGCGCGGGGCGCGAGAAGGGGAATCGGTCACGTTTTCGTCCGACCGCTCAACTTCTCGCGCCGTTCAGCGCGCGGACATTCGGCAGTTGCCCCGGCATCCGCCTGCAAACCTGACGGCGTCAGTCGCTTCGCAGCGCCACCGCCGCATCCATTCCCGCCGCACGCTTCGCTGGAATCCAGCTCGCGACGAGAGCGACAACGAGCAACACCACGCACGTTCCGCCGAGCGTGAGCGGATCCGTTGGACTCACATCGTAGAGCAACCCACGAAGGAAGCGCGTCAACCCGAGCGCGGCGGCGAGGCCAATCACAACGCCCACGCCGGCCAGCATCACGCCCTGGCGCGAGATCATCTGACGCACGTCCGCGGGCCGGGCGCCGAGTGCCATGCGCACGCCGATCTCGCGACGGCGCAGGCTCACACCATAGGCCATCACGCCGTAAATCCCGACCGCGCCGAGGACGAGCGCGAGGCCGCTCGCGACGGCGAGCAGCAGCATCGTGAACTGCGTGCGCGCCGAGGCCGTACGAACGATCGACGTCATCATATGTTCATCAAAGACCGGAAGCGTCGGATCCAGCGACTGTACCAGTCGACGCACCGGTCCAATGAGCGCGCTCGCATCGCCGTTGGTGCGGACGACGAGCGCTACGCTGCCGTCCGGCACGGACACGGAATCCGCCTGAGGACTCAGTGTTGGCACATAGACGCCGTCCTCGGCTGGCTGATCCAGCGCGACGAGATGGACGTTATCAACGACGCCGACGATTGTGCTCCACGGCCCGGAAATTCCCACACGAAGTCGTTTGCCAATTGCCGTCCCGTCCTTCCAATAGCGCTCGGCGAACGCACGGCTGACAATCGCCTCGTTGGTTGTCCGCGCGGGATCCTGCGGTCCGAACGTGCGCCCCATCACCACAGGGATGTGCATCGTCGCGAAATAGCTGCCGCTCACCTGCAAGATATCGTGCACGCGTGGAATGCCGTTGGGCGGCAACGGATGATCCTCGATCTGAGTGACACTGTTGCTGGAATTGTCGGTGAGCGGCAACCACGTGGTGATGGCGGCGTTGCTCACACCGGGAATCGCGCGCGCCTGCTCGACCAGCTCGTTGTAAAACTGTACGATCTTCGCGTTCGTCGTGTATTTGCTGGCCGGAAGTGCCACGCGCACCGTGAGAAGTCCGTCCGAGTCGAATCCGGGTTTCACGTTCCGTAAACGGGAGAAGCTGCGGGCCATGAGACCCGACGAAGCGACGAGAACGAGCGCCAACGCAACCTGAGCAACGACCAACGCGCTGCGCGCGCGCTGACGCTGGCCGCCAGTGGTCGCCGATCGTCCTGACTCCTTGAGCACCGACGAAATTGGAATTTTCCGTGCGCGCAACAGAGGGATGAGGCTCACGGCGAATGCCGTGAGCAGCGTGAGCCCGAGTGCAAACAGCAACACCCAGCCGTCAATGCTCACTTCAGCGAGACGCGGCAGATCGAGTCCGCGGGGCATGGAGCGCACGAGACGTACGCCGAGCGCCGCCAGTCCCACGCCGAATACTCCTCCGCCAACGGCGAGCAGGAACGCCTCGCTGAGATATTGAGCGAGCACTGTCGAAAGTCCGGCGCCGAGCGCGCTGCGGATGGCGAGCTCGCGTTGGCGACTCTCACCGCGAACGAGAAACAGGTTCGCAACATTCGCGCAGGCAATGAGAAGTACCAGCGCGACGGTGCCGAGCAGAATCCAGAGCAGGCGACCCACGTCGCCAACGACGACGTCGCGAAGGGGCACCACCAACGGATGGAGATGGACCTGGGCGAACATCTCGCGCGGGATGTCGGTGGGGAATTCGTCGAGCAAACGCGGAAGCACGCGTTCGAGCTCGGCGACGGCTGCCTCGCGCGTCACGCCCGGCTTGAGGAGCGCAACGCCCTTGTGGTTGAAGCTGGCTGCGTTGGAGTGCGCGGGGTCGAAAAGGTACGGGTACCAGAGCTCGGTCTCCGACGTTGGATATTGAAAGCGTTTCGGCATGACGCCGACGATCTCGTGTGCTTCGCCGTCCACCACGACCCGCTTACCGATGATCGATGGATCGCTCCCGAATCGGCGATGCCACAGCCCTTCCGAGAGAATGACGAGTCGCGGCGCCTCTTTGCGATCTTCTCCGTCGACGAACGTTCGCCCGAGGAGCGGCGGGACGCGTAAAACTTTGAAGAGGCTCGCGCTCACTCCCGTCGCGGTCACTCGCGCCGCGCTCGCCGCCGCGCCGACGATCTCACCGAGGTTGACGCTGGCGTCGCGCGAGGCGCCGATGGCTTCGAAGACGGTATTGTGCCGCTGATACAGCAAGAAGCTCGCGTCCGACTGATCAACGTGTGTGATGCCCGGGACCACGATGGAATGCGAGACGTCGACGAGGCGATCGGCGTTGGGATAGGGCAGGGGGCGAAGCAGCACGCCGTTGACGATGCTGAACACCGCGGTGGTCGCGCCGATGCCCAGGCCGAGGACGAGCAGCGTGGTCGCCATGAAGGTGGGGACGCGCCGCAAGCGGCGGGCCGCGTGGCGGATCTCGGTGAACCGGAGAGCGTGCGGCACGGAGGCCATCAGAGAATCCTCATCATTCGGTGGGTCGGGCTGGCGGCGAAAGGGCGAAACCGACGCCAATCGTTCGGCGGCGGCCTGTGTCACGAGATCGGGGACCAGCGAGAGCCAGAAGCGCGCGACGGACTGTCCGTCGCGAAGCGCGGCGCGGCGTTCGTCGCGAAAGGCCTCGATCATCTCCAGGGTGAATCGGTCGCGAAACTCGGCGGGATACAGGTGGAGCAGTCCGCGGTAGAGCCGCTCGTCTGCCGAAAGCGGTCGCATCCGGAAGTCGGCCATCAGGCGGTCGCCGCGATACGACCAAGCGCCGTATGGGCGGCGCGGGCGAGCTCCGCCATTCGGTCGGCTTCGGCGGTCATGACGCGGCGGCCGAGGCCGGTCACGCGGTAGTAGCGGCGGCGTTCGTCGTCGGCGTCGGAGGCGGGTCGCCGGTCGGACTCGACCACCAGGCCGTCGTCGAGCAGGCGCCGGAGCATGCGATAGAGGACGCCGGCGCGGATGGCGACCATGCCGCCGGATCGCGCCGCGGCTTCCTGCATGATGGCGTACCCGTGCCGCTCGGCGTCGAGCAGGACGAGGAGGATATAGAAGGCGTCCGGCTTGAGGGGCAGGAAGCCTTCGGGGGTGCGGCGAGCGTTCGGGGGCATTTTTGGGGCTCACTATACACAGATTGTTTATAAACTACGTGTGTACAATGGCGAAGGTTTCACGGGTTGCCAAGGTCGGGCCCAACCCTCGAAACGAGACGGTGTTACAACGAGGGTGTTACAACGCTCGGTTGGTGGGACGCGTAAGCTCAGGTGAGGGAACGTCGCGGCGCCTCCCGTTCGGGGGCGCCGCTTTCTTCCCTCCGCGATCCCGATGTTCGCGGCAGACCAAACACGGCCGCCGGGGTCGCCGTACCTTCTATACAGATGAGACACCCTCTCGGTAGCAGTCGTCGTTCGGCGACTCCAGAGTCTACTCCGCTGCACGAACATCCACGCCCGGTCCTACTCACGGATTCGAGTTTGGAGGAGCAGGGTATCCTCGAAGCGGCGGCGCGGGGCGATAGCTCGGCGTTCGGTCAGCTCGTGGAGCGGTATCTCGCGCGAGCGCTCGCGTTGGCGAGCCGGATTCTGCATCACCGGGAGGACGCCGAGGATCTTGTACAGGACGCGTTTCTGTCGGCGCTGCGGCACATCGGGGACTTTGACGTGGCCCGGCCGTTCTGGCCGTGGTTGTCGCGCATCATCGTGAACCGTGGGCTCGATCTCGCCGCTGCTCGTTCCATTCGCTCGGCGGAATCGCTGGGCGACGACGTCCCCGATGCCGGTGATTCGCCGGTCGCCGCGGCCGAACGGTCGGACTTTTTCGCGCAGGTGCGCGAGGCTGTGGGCATGCTGCCGCCGCGTCAACGCCTAGTCGTTGAGCTGTTCGAGCTGGAAGAGTTCTCGATCGCCGAGATCGCCGAGTCGCTCGACATGGCGCCGGCGACCGCGCGGTGGCATTTGCACACGGCGCGGCGGGAGCTCCGAACGGCCCTGGCGCACGTTCGTGGAGCGACCGCATGAGAAATCCACAATCGTCGCGCGACCGCGAGGTTGCCGAACTGTTGAAGAAGGCTGATCGCGGAAGCGCGAGCACGCCGGCACAGCTGTCGGCGTTGAGCGGTCGCATTCGTGCGGCTGCCGCGCCAATTCTTCGTGAGCATGAGGCGCGCAATCGAACGGTGTGGGACTACGCGGAGCGCTGGGCGGGCACGTTGCTCCCGTTGGGAATGTTGACGGCGGTCGCCGCTGCGATGTGTCTTTTTGCGCTGTCAATGCAACGCGATCCGGAGCTTGTGCCTGAGCCGGTGCCGGTCGTCGCGCGGGTCACGACTCCGCCGCCGGGAACACGAACGGCGATCCTCGGAGCGGTCACGAATCGCGTGTCGTCCCAGAATCTCGTTGACCTGGTGGTGTCGGTCGACGCCCCGAGCCCTGCCGCGCGCGTGCCGCGATGAGCGAGACGGCAACGCCGCGTTCGTCCACGCGCGCACGTGCGATCTTTGCGATGCTGGCGCTGGTGTTCGCGAGCGGCGTGATCGGCGCGACGATCGATCGCGCGGTGGCGCGCAACACGCGACTCGACGCGTTGCACGACACGGCGTTCCATCCCTTGTCGTCGTTGGTTCGTTCACCCACCGCGAGCGACCGACAGCAGTACCGCGCGCAGCTATCGCGCGCGCTCGATCTCTCGCCAAGTCAGGACAGCGCGGTCGACAAGATCACGTCCGAGCGAGCGGGAGAGTTCAGCGCGTTGCGCGAGGAGATCCGGCCCCGGGTCGAGCATCTTGTTGCCGACGTTCGCGCTGACATCGAAAAAGTTCTCACCGACACACAACGCGAGGCGTTCCGCGCGCTCCAAAAGCGCGGTCGCGACCAACTCGTGTCGAACGGGCAAGCCCCCTAAACGATCCCACCCAATGTCTTTCCGCCGCTTCTCATTTATTGTCGTCGCCGCAGGACTCGCCGCATGTCAGGACAAGGCGAGCGGCCCAACGCCGCTCCCTACAACCGCGGTTATGCGCGGTGACATTGCCGTGCGCGTTCAGGCGACGGGAACCGTCGAACCGATCAATCCCGTCGACATCAAGTCGAAGGCGAACGGACAGATCATTCAACTGCCGGCCGAAGTGGGCACGGTAGTCAAGGCGGGAGATCTGCTGGCACAGGTTGATCCGCGCGACGTGAAGAATGGCTTCGACCAGGCGATGGCGGACGACGTCGTCACCTATACGGCGTTGAAGCAGGCGCTCCAGGATCGGGCGCGAAAGGATTCGCTGTTCGCCAAGCACGTCATCACTATCTCGGAGCACGACAGCACGAGGACCACGATCTCGGTCGCGCAGTCGGACATGATCGAGAGCCGAGCCAATCTCGATCTTGCGCGGCAGAAGCTGGAGGACGCGACGGTTCGCGCGCCGATCCCGGGCACGGTCGTGAGCCGCCCGATCTCGAATGGAACGATCATCACGTCGGTGACCTCGGCAAGCGGCGGAACGACACTGATGACGGTGGCCGATCTCGGGCGCGTCCGCATGCGTGTGACGATCGATGAAGTCGAGATGGCCAACGTTCACGTTGGCGAAACGGCGACCGTCGCGGTGGATGCGTTCGCGGATAGAAAGTTCGAGGGAGTGATCGAAAAGATCGAACCGCAGGCGGTGGTGACACAGGGCGTCACGTTCTTCCCGGTGTTGGTCAGCGTGAGCAACAAGGACGGTCTGCTCATGCCGGGAATGAACGGCGAGGTGACGATCCGAGCGGCGGACCTCTCGAAGGTGCTGCAGGTTCCGATCGATGCGATCCGCGCGACGAACGAGCTCGCGCCGGTGGCACGGATGTTTGGCGTTCCAGTGGATACGCTCGAGAATCAGCTTCGCCGCGACCTCGTGTCGAGCGAAGGAACCACCGGCATTCCTGGACGATACGTCGTCGTTCAACTGGCGAACGACGCCTATGAAATGCGCCTCATCAAGGCGGGGCCAACGGATCTTCGCGTGACGGAAGTGCACGAGGGCGTGAAGGAAGGCGACAAGGTCGTCATGCTCGGCGCGATCATGCTGACCAAGCCGGCGGTTCCACCGAAGCTGCAGATCGCCGACAACATGAAGCGCGGCGCGGCAACGACGCGCGAGGCGCAAGCGAAAATCGCTCCCGCCGGCACTCCTGGAGCGGCACCCCCCGCGGCGCGTGGAGCGAAAACGCCGCCGGCCACCGGGAAGGCGATCAAACCGTGAAGCGTTTGGCGTTCGTCGTCGCGTTGGTTACGGCGGGTGCCTGTGCGCACGGCCCGCCGAAGATCGAGGGAGTTGCTCCAACTCCGGCGAGTCAGAGCACACTCTGGCGCCCGTCGGCAAGTGTGACGGAGGCGGGTGCCCGCGATGCGTCCGGGGCGGCGCTTTCGACGGGAGCGGTGCGGCAGATGACGCTCCCGGAGATCGTTGATCTTGCCCTGAAGACCAGTCCGGCGACGCGATCGTCGTGGACACAGGCGCGGGCCGCGGCCGATGTGTATGGATCGACCTCGGGACGGTTGTATCCCACACTCACCGCGGGCGTGACGGCGAACCATGCGCTGACTGCGGCAACGCCCGGTCGCGCCGGCATTGAGCGAACGCAGTACGGGCCGTCGTTGAACCTCACGTACACGGTGATGGATTTCGGCGGCCGCTCCGGCTCGATTGACGTTGCGCGCCAGACGGCGATCGCCGCCGACCTCACGCACAACGCGACGGTCGAAAATACAATTCTTCTCGTCGAAGCCTCGGCGTTTGGATATCTCTCGACGCGCGCCCAGCGAAACGCGCAGACGAGTACGCTGCAGCTGGCGACGCAGGCGCTCGACGTCGCCAATGAACGTCATCGCGTGGGTCTTGGGACAATTGCCGACGTGCTTCAAGCCCAGACGGCGCGGTCGCAGGCGCAGCTGGAGCTCCAAACGTTGGAAGGCGCGCTGCTCGTCGCGCGCGGATCCCTCGCGATGGCGATGGGCGTTCCGGCCAACTTGCCCTTTGATATTCCCGACGTACCGGCGACGGACTCGGTGCATTTCATCACGCAGTCGGTCGATTCATTGATCGAGATGGCGGTGCGCAATCGCCCGGAGCTTGCGACGACGCGTGCCGAGGCGGCCGCGGCGGCATCGCAGATTCGTGTTGCGCGGTCCGCGTACCTGCCGGCGTTGGCGCTCGGCGCCACGGGCGCGAACAACGGCTCGAACAACCCGACGTTCTCGGGTCGCACGTACTCGTTCAACTTCGGCGTGCAGGTTCCGGTGTTCACCGGCTTCTCGAATCAGTACGACGTCGCTGCTGCCTCGGAGCAATACCAGTCCGCGTTGGCGCGCGCCGATGCGACGAAGCAGCTCGTGATTCAACAGGTGTTCAGCGCGTACTATACCCTCCGTACGTCAACCGATCGGGTTCGGACGTCGCGGGACCTGTTGGCGAGCGCGACGCAGTCGGAGTTGGTGGCGCGCGAGCGGTATCGCGAAGGCGTGGGAAGCATCGTCGACCTGCTGGTGGCCCAGAGTGCGTTGGCCAACGCGCGCGAGCAGGAAGTGGATGCGCGCTGGCAGTGGCGCGCCGCGCTCGCGCAGCTCGCGCATGACGTGGGCGTGCTGAACGCGCGCGGCGACACGACATTTGCGCCGTTCACACCCGCGCCGGATGTGAGGCCGGACACATGAGCAATCGTCCAATCATGAATAATCGTATCTATAAAAACACTCTCTGGACGCTCGCGGCGGCGCTGGCGACCGCGTCGTGCTCCAAGCCGCCGGCTCCGCCGACACCGACCGTGCCGGTTCAGGTCGCGTCGGTCACGCAAATCGCCGCACCGTTGACGATCACCTCGAACGGCGCCGTCGAACCGCTGCAGACCGTAGCGATCCAGGCGCAAGTGGGTGGCACGCTCGACACGGTTGGATTCCGCGAAGGCGACGACGTGCAAGCCGGCCAGGTGCTGTTCCATCTCGATGCGCGGCCATTCGAGGCCGCGCTCCGCCAAGCCGAGGCGACGCTGGCGCGCGATGAGGCGCAGGCGCAGAGCGCGGGGCGCGACGCCGAGCGATACAAGGCGCTCGCCGAGAAGGACTATGTCACCAAGTCGCAGGCGGATCAAATGGTGTCGTCGGCCGCCGCCGCGCAGGCCACGGTGCTCGCCGACCATGCAAACGTGGACAACTCGAAGCTCAATCTCGCCTACGCGACAATCCGCGCGCCGATCGGCGGGCGCACCGGCCGCCTGCTCGTCCGCCAGGGAAACCTGGTGCGTTCAGGCTCCGATCCCCTTGTCGTGATCAACCAACTCCACCCCATCCTGGTGCGTTTTCCGATCGCGCAGCATGATTTCCCGGCGGTGCAGCGGCGATACGCGCGCGGACCGGTACCGGTGCGCGTGACGACGGCGGACAGCGGCCGCGTGAATGAAGCAGGCGTACTCGCGTTTCTCGACAACGCTGTGGATTCGCTCACGGGGACCGTGACGGCGAAGGCGCGGTTCGCGAATCAAACAAGCGGTCTGTGGCCAGGTGAATACGTGAGCGTGAGCGTCGAGCTCGACGTCCAGTCCAACGTGACCGCGGTTCCCACGCGGGCGGTGCTCTCCGGACAAACGGGCAACTACGTCTTTGTGGTGCGCGGCGACAAAACCGCTGAAGTCCGTCCAGTGACGCCCGGCCGCGCGGTCGGCGATCTCACGACGATCGACAAGGGACTGCAGCCAGGCGAACAAGTGGTAGTGGACGGCCAATCCCGACTGACACCAAACGCTCGAGTCGACGCCAAGCCGGCGACGGGCGTGTCCGCAACGACACAGGCCGCGAAATGAACCTCTCGGAACTGTTCATTCGACGTCCCGTCACGACCGTGCTCGTGATGGTGGGCATTCTGTTCTTCGGCATCACCGCGTACAGGCGGCTGCCGGTGAGCGATCTCCCCACGGTGGACTATCCGACGATCACGGTCAACGCGAGTCTGCCGGGCGCGAGCCCGGAGACAATGGCGTCCGCCGTCGCGACGCCGCTCGAAAAACAGTTCTCGACCATCGCCGGCATCGACAACATGACGTCGACGTCGAGCCTGGGCGCGTGCAGCATCACGATTCAGTTCTCGCTCGAACGGAACATCGACGCCGCCGCGCAGGATGTTCAGGCGATGATCGCCAAGACGCTCAAGAATCTGCCGCCGGGCATCATTCCGCC
>JBDUEJ010000100.1:0-11031 GCA_040002475.1 bacterium
GGATTCTTGGGTCGCCGCATTGCTCCGATGACCAAGAAAATCATTGCTTAAAATTTTCAGTGATCGTATTTTGCGCATCGTACGCAGATGGCATTTCTCTTGCGCCCTCGCGTCGGTGAACGGAACGGCCGACGTACTTTCTCGCAGATCGAGATTCTGGCGGTTCGCTCGCCGCAGACGACAGACAGAGACGGGATGACGCGCATCGGTTTCGCGTACAACCAGAAACCTGAATCGGTAGCGGGGCTGGTGAGCGCGGTGTCTGCTGAGGCGCGCGCCGATGAAGAGCCTCCCAGTACGAGCGACGTTTATGCGGAGTGGGACTCCGCGGAGACGATCGCCGCCGTGGCCACCGCCCTCTCCGCTTACGGCGACGTGATCCGACTCGAGGCAACCGAAGACTTCCCCGAGCGACTGCGGGCCGAGCGACCCGAGATCGTGTTCAACATCGCTGAGGGGCTCATCGGTACGAATCGCGAATCGCACATTCCGGCCATCTGCGAGTTCTTCGACGTCCCGTACTCCGGTAGCGACCCGTTCACACTGGCGCTCTGCCTTCACAAAGCACGGACCAAGGACTTCCTCACCGCGCACGGCGTACCCAACACGCCCTACGCGTTGATCGAGTCGCACTCGGACCTGGCGCGGTTGATGAACGGCGGATCACCGCTCATCGCACACCTCTCGACCCACGCGCCGCTGTTTCTCAAGCCGGTCCACGAGGGATCGTCCAAGGGCATCACCGAACGAAATCTCGTTCGGTCGCTGGGCGAGTTCGAGACGCAGGGACGCATGCTGCTCGAGACCTACAGCCAGCCGGTGATCGCGGAAGCATTCCTTCCCGGCGCCGAGTTCACCTGCGGCGTGCTCGGAAACGGCGCGAATGCACAGGTGCTGCCTCTGGTCGGCATGAATTTTCAGTCGTTGCCCACGGGCGCGCTGCCGATCTACGGCTATGAAGCCAAATGGATCTGGGACACGCCGAGCGATCCGCTGGACATCTTCGAGTGTCCGGCACGCATCGATGACAGCCAACGCACGGCCATTGAAGACGTCGTGCTCCGCGCCTATCGCGTGCTCGGCTGCCGCGATTGGTCGCGCATCGACGTGCGTCTCGACGCCAATGGTGTTCCCAACATCATCGAAGTGAATCCACTTCCGGGTATTCTTCCGAATCCCGAAGACAATTCCTGCCTGCCAAAGGCCGCTCGTGCCGCAGGCCTGAGCTACGATCAGCTGATCCAGCGCGCGCTCGTCAACGCCGCCGATCGCTGTGGAGTCGTGCTCCATCCCCCACGCCAGACATCCCGCGCAGTTCCTTCCCTCCACGCCGAGGTCGCATGAAGGTCGGCATCCTGTTCGACGGCGCATCGGCGTACGCCACCAAACCCGATCAGCTCATCCTCGGAACCGTCGAGGCGATTGAGAAATCACTCGTCGCGGAAGGAAACGAGGTCGGCTATGTCCCCGTGTTCCATGACGGGAAGTGGATCGAGAAGATGCGACGCGGCAAGTTCGACCTCGTGTTCAACATGTGCGAGGGCATCGATGGGGTCGCCGCGTTGGAATCGGCGGTCATCTCGGTGCTGGAGCTGTTCAAGATCCCGTTCACCGGAACGTCGAGCTATACGGCATCGGTCTGTCTCCGGAAGCACGTGATCAACGGATTGTTGGAGAAGTCGGGGCTTCCGGTGCCCCGCTTCGCGGTGATTCGCCGCGGCGATCCGCTCGTCAGCGTCGGATATCCGGCGATCGTGAAGCCGGCGGCGGAGGATGCATCGGTCGGCGTCGAACAGCGCTCGGTGGTCCGCAACACCCGTCAGCTCGCCGCGCGCGTCGAAGCCATGCTCGACGTGTGGGACGAGGTGCTCGTTCAGCGATATGTGGACGGGCGCGAAATCAACGTCGGAATACTGGGCGATACCGTGCTGCCGATCGCCGAGATTGATTTCTCCAAGATGCAGCGCGGCCGTTGGAACATCGTGACCTATCAGTCCAAGTGGGCGACGGGAAGCGAGGACGACGTCGGCGCCGAGCCTCGCTGTCCGGCGCGGTTGCCGGCGAAGGTCGCCAATGAAGTGCGTCGCGTTGCGTTGCGCGCCTGGAAGTTGTCGGGCGGATTCAGCTATGGGCGCGTGGACATGCGCATTGATGCGAACGGTCAGCCGTGGATTCTCGAGGTCAATGCGAATCCGGATATCGCGCCGGACGCCGGCCTGGCGCGGATGGCGAAAGTCACGGGCATGGAATATCCAGCGTTGATTCGTGCGATCTGCGAGTTGGCGCTGGTTCGCAGCCGCGAAACCACGAGTCCAGACGACTGGGCGCGGGCGCAAAAGCTCTCCGGCGTGCCGGGCACGCAGGCGGAGTACGACTTATTTGCTACCGGGACGTGAGATGTCGGTGAAACTCGGCGCCCTGACCAAGGGGCATCGAAATCGTATTCGTGAAATCCTCGACGCAACCTCGGTGTTTCGCGACGATGAAGTCGCGGTGGCGCTGGAGTTGTTCGACGAGACCTTCGCAGCGGGACCGGCGCGAGCGCCGTACGATCCGGGCGACGGCGTGGCGAACTATGAGTTCGTCGGCTCGTTCTCGCGCGAAGGTCAACTCGTTGGTTATGTGTGCTACGGCGCAACGCCGGGCACGGATCGTGTCTACGATCTCTATTGGATCGCGATGCATCCGGAATTTCAGGGTGAAGGTGGCGGGTCGCAGTTACTCGACGAGGTCGAACGGCGTCTTCGTCAACGGGAAGCGCGGCTGTTGGTCGTTGAAACGTCGTCGCGCGACGATTACGCACCGACTCGCCACTTCTACGAGACGCGCGGGTATGGATCGGCGGCTCGGTTGGCCAACTACTACGCCCCGGGCGACGACCGGGTGATCTACGCAAAGCGATTCGTCGAATCACAGCTCGTTCACACACGATCGAACGCGGAGTCGTCCAGCAAATGAGTGACTGGCAGAAGGCCCTCCAACAGAGCGTGGATTCCCTCGACAAACTCGCCGATCGATTCGGATCGGACGTGATCGACGTCGAAGGCCTACAGCCCGCGTTCGACAACTTCCAGATGCGGATCACGCCGAACGTGCTCGAGACGATCGGCGAAGTCGGCAGCCCGATGTGGCAGCAGTATGTGCCCACCGTGCAGGAGCTCGACATCGTCGACGGGGTGATCGACTCGCTCGACGAGGACGGCGACTCACCGGTGCCGAACATCACGCATCGCTATCCGGATCGCGCGCTCTTTCTCGTCAGCCCGATTTGCGCGACGTACTGCCGCTTTTGCACACGCCGGCGCAAAGTGGGCGATCCGGAAAAAATTCCGCTCAACCAGTATGACTCGGCGTTCGCCTATCTGGCCGAGCATACGGAGATTCGCGACGTCATCCTTTCGGGCGGCGACCCGATGATGCTCTCGGACCGCCGGCTGGAGTACATCTTCCAGAAGCTGCGCGAGATTCCGCACATCGAGATCATTCGCTTGGGAAGCCGGATCACGTCGCACCTTCCGGCGCGGATCACGCCGGAATTCTGCGAGATGGTCCAGAAGTACCATCCGATCTACATGAACACGCACTTCAACCATCCGTCGGAGCTGACGCCGGAAACGATCGCCGCGCTCGGACGTCTGGCGAGCGCCGGTATTCCGCTGGGCTGTCAGACCGTGCTCCTTCGCGGCGTGAACGACGATCCGCTCATCATGAAGGAGTTGATGCAGAAACTCCTCAAGGCGCGCGTTCGGCCCTACTACCTATACATGGCCGACCAGGTCGCCGGCGGCGAGCACTTCCGCACCACGGTCGAGAAGGGCCTCGAGATCATCAAAGCGCTGCGCGGTTGGACGTCGGGGCTTGCGGTTCCACATTTTGTGATCGACGCACCCGGAGGCGGCGGGAAAGTGCCGCTCCTGCCCGAGTACGTGGAAGAGATCAACGAGGACGAAGTGATCTTCCGGAATTACGAGGGCCAGCGGTTCGTGTACAAGCAGCCGCGGCTACCGGCGATCGCGGCGTCTGGTGCCGGGACGGAGATCGCCGCGAAGTCGGACATCGTTTCCATCCAGACCGGAAAGAAGCCGCGGAAGAGCGTTCAAGGCGCAAAGCGCGAAGCCAAGACCGTGGCGCGGAAGAGGAAGACGGGAACGTGACGACATAGACCCGCCTCAAGAGAAACCGGCCTATCAGACTCGAGTCTGATGGGCCGGTTTTTTTTGCTCCGGACGTCGCTCGGGAACAGCAGAGCGACCGCGGGAACGAGCTAGTGCGTGACCAGCTCCTCGTCCCGTTCCTTGGCGTGCTCCTCGATCACCTTTTGCGCGACCTCGTGCGGCGCCTCTTCATATCCCTTGAACCGCCGCTTGAACGTCGCTCGGCCGTGCGTCATCGACTGCACCGACGTCGCGTAGCTGTGTAGCTCCGCCTGCGGAACGATGGCCCGAATCACGGTCGCGCTGTCGGCCGGCTCCGTGCCGAGAATGTGGCCGCGCCGCGCTGAGAGGTCGCCGAGCACGTCGCCCATGTAGTCATCGGGCGTGGCGATCTCGAGCTCGTCCAATGGCTCCAGCAAGACCGGTTTGCATTTGGCCGCGACGGCCTTGAATGCCTGAATGCCGGCCATCTTGAACGACATTTCGTTCGAATCGACGGTGTGATACGAGCCATCGAAAATCTCGACGCGGAAATCGACCAGCGGAAAGCCGGCGATGATGCCGCGCACGGCCGCTTCCTGAATTCCGCGGTCGACCGCCGGAATGTATTGGCGCGGAATCGCGCCGCCGACGATCTCGTCCACGAAGATATAGCCGGCGCCGCGCGGCTGCGGCGCGAACCGCACCCAACAGTCGCCGAACTGTCCGCGACCGCCCGACTGCTTCTTGTGACGCCCCTGCCCTTCGGCTTTCATCTTGATCGTTTCGCGATAGGCGATCTTGGGTTTCGAAAGCTCGGCGGTCACTCCGAATTTCCGTTTGAGCTTGGCAAGATTCACCTCGAGGTGCCGTTCGCCCAGTCCGGAGAGAATCGTCTCGTGCGTCTCGGAGTTGTAGTGCACCTCGAGCGTTGGATCTTCGTCGTGCAAACGGTGGAGGCCCTGCTGCACCTTTTCCTCATCGGTGCGATTGGTGGCGTGGACCGCGAGACTGATCTGTCCTTCGGGGAACTCGATGAGCGGCATGCGCACCGGATGCACGCGGGTCGAGAGCGTGTCGTTCGTGTGCGTGTTGCGGAGCTTGGCGACACAGCCGATGTCGCCCGCGTGGAGCCGCGGAATCTCGATGCGCTCTCGGCCCTGGGACACGGATAGGTGATTGAACTTTTCCGCGCCGCTGCGCGTGGCGTTGTACAGTTCGTCGCCATTGTTGATCGTGCCCGAGAAGAGGCGGAAGTACGTCACGTCGCCAACGTGCGGTTCGGACATCGTCTTGAACACGTGCGCCGCGCACGGTCCGTCGCTCGCGGCGTGAATTTCGACGGTCGTGTCGCCTTCGGCGCCCTTGAACGCGTGCAGCTCTTCCATCTCGTAGGCGTTGGGCATGAGCTCGACGATCGTCGAGAGCACAGCCTGCGTGCCGTAGTTCAATTCGCCAGACACGCAGAAGAGCGGGAAGAGCTCCATGCGCTTCATGGCTTCCTTCATTCCGGTGATCGCTTCTTCGCGAGTGATCTCGCCGCCTTCGAGATAGTGCTCGAGCAGCGTGTCGTCGGTCGCCGAGATCGATTCGATCAACTCGGCGTAGTATTTGTCGAACTGCGCCTGTGCTTCGGGCGGAATGTCGGTTTCGGCGTATTCGCCCGTCTTCACGCCGCGCTTGTAGACGTGCGCGCGTTTGGTGAAGAGATTCACGATTCCGTGAAAGTCCGGACCCTCGCCCACGGGGATCTCGATGGGAATGACTTTGTTCGAGAGCCGGACCTTGATCTGTTGGTAGATGCGATCGAAGTCGGCGTGTTCCTTGTCCATCATCGACACCACGAACAGCACGGGATCGCGGCGTCGCATGGCTTCGCGGAACATGCGCTCAGTGCCGACCTCGACGCCGGACGTCGCGGGCACGACACACAGGGCGCCGTCGGCGGCGGCGAGTCCGGCGACGGCGTCGCCCTGGAAGTCGAGATAGCCGGGCGTGTCGAGCAGGTTGATCTTGGTGTCCTGCCACTCGGCGAACGCGCAGCCGAGGTTGATGGAATAGCCGCGATCGATTTCTTCGACGGCGCCATCGGTGAGGGCGGTTCCGTCCTTCACCGAGCCGTGGCGCTTTGAGCTTCCTGAAACAAAGGCGAGCGCATCGACCAAACTGGTCTTGCCGCTCGCCCCGTGTCCCACCACTGCGATGTTTCGGATCTCAGATCCTTTGTACTCCCTCATAATCGTCGACTCCCGCGCTTAAGGCACTTAAGGAAGTGTACCGATTTGCGGGGCCGAGTTGAGCCACGCACGCAGGGTGTCATCGCTGACCGATTCGTCCAATGCCGCCGCATCCATCGCGAGCGCCCGACCGGAGTGGCGACCGTCGCTGATGCAGGTGAAGACGACGGCGGCGCCGGAGTGGCCGGCGCTCCACAGTCTTCCCTCGTCATCGGCGAATACGCGTTCGCCGCCGTGCTGGCGGTCTGTCGAATTGCTGCCGGACAGTTTGGCCATGCGAATCCTCACCTGCTAAGTCATAGGCTGCGGTGTGGAGGGGTGTGCGTCAAGGGGGCGGCCTGTGAGCGATCGGTCGGCGGGGATCGAATCGCGCGCTGAGGCGGGGTCGCGCACCACGACGGGACTGGAGGTTAGATCGCGCTCAGCTCGCCGGTCGGCCAGCATAGTCAGCCACGTCTCCACGTTCGCTGCGCGGAACAGATATTTATGGTTCGCCACGGCGGTTCCGCGACCGCCGTCGAGCTCGCGCAAGAGGTTGTCGGTCTGAAACAACCCGCGCGAGCGCGCCGCGCGACTGTCGAGAAGTGCGCGCACGGGCTCGTACAGCTCGCCACCAAACCAACGGGCCGTCGGCGTTGGAAACCCCATTTTGTCCAGACGGGTCCGAACGCTCTCCGGAATTCGATCGCGCAGCGCTTCGCGCAACACGTACTTGTTCCACGGACCACGCATTCTCCAGTCGGTCGGCAGCGACATCGCATACGACACGAGCCGATGATCCAGGAATGGAACTCGCACCTCCACGCCATGCGACATCGAGTTGCGATCTTCGATTCGCAGGTAAAGCGGAAGCGGCGACGACGTCACGGCAAGCCGCTGTACCGCATCGAGGCGGGAATTCGGCACGAGCCCGTTGTCCGGTGCGTCGTTCGTTACCTCGGACGTGAACCACGGGTTCCCGCGCAGCGTAGCATCGCGGTTCGCGCGGGCGGCGCGAGCGTAGCCGGGCAAAATCCGGATCGCTCGGAACATGACGGTTCTCGAAACCTGCTTCGCCAGTGCCGCCGAATTTACTCCAAACGCGCGCGCATACGCGTTGATCTCGCGGATCGCCTGAGGCACGCGGCCCTGGAGAACGAGCGTCACCCAATGGTTGAAATAGTAGCTCGAATAGCCGGCCAGCGTCTCGTCCGCTCCCTGGCCATTGAGCACCACCAAAACACCGTGATTGCGCGCGAGGCGCATGAGCTGGAAACCCACGAGCGCGTTCATCGAGTGGAGCGGCTCATCGTGAAAATGCAGAACGCGCGACAGACTCGCCCACGTACTTCGGACGTCCGGCTCCAGCTTCACGAGCGTGGCGCCCGTGTCGCGAACAGTTTCGGCGATATAGCGCGACTCGTCGTAGTCGGGGGCGTTGTAACTGAACGCCAGCAGTGGAGCGTCGTTGCCCGCGGCGCGACGCTGGCGAGCGATCGCGCACAACAGGGCGGTCGAATCGAGGCCGCCGGACAGACACACGCCCACGGGAACGTCGCTCCGCGCTTGGAGGCGCACCGATTCTTCGAGCATCTCGCCTACGACGCGGGGCGGCGCGTCGGCAGGATCGACAATTCGTGACGGCAGATCGAAATACCGACGCTGCCGTACCTCACCGCTGAGGCCGAGGCGGAACGCGTGGGCCGGAGCGATCTGTTCGATTCCGTCGAAGCAAGTCTCCGAGCCCTCGCCGAGCTCCCCGCTCACGAGATAACGCGCGACCGCCCGCCAGTTTTCTCCGCCCCGGTACACGCCCGAAGCCTGAATGGCTTTGATTTCCGACGCGAGGATGACGAGCTCATTCCCGTGATGAACGAACAACGGCTTGATCCCGAACCGATCTCGCGCACCGAACACTTCGCCGCGTTTTCGATCCCAGATCGCGAACGCGAACATGCCCACGAGTCGGTCGAGCGCGCCCTCGCCCCATTGCCGCCACGCGGCGAGGAGCACTTCGGTGTCGCTCGTGGACTGAAAGCGATGACCGTGCGTCCGCAACTCGTCGCGCAGCTCGACGTAGTTGTAGATCTCGCCGTTGAACACGAGCGCGTGTTCGCCGTCCGGCGATACCATCGGTTGATGCCCGGCGTGGCTCGTGTCGAGAATAGCGAGTCTTCGAAAGCCCATCGCGACGGCGCCGCTGTACCAAAACCCGGAATCGTCCGGTCCGCGGTGCGCAAGGGCAGCCGTCATTCGTTCGACCATGAACGGCTGCGGAACGCAGCCGTTCCGGCCGATCACCAAAACGAAACCGCACATGACCGTCGTAGTGGGTGGGGGGAGCGCCGGGGTGAGCAGCAAACCCGTCGCCGGTCGGTCGCGAAACTCCCGCGGTTTTGCGACACGGCAAAGCACTCCGTTGCCGTCGTGCGCGCCCCTTCCCCCCGAGAAAAGAAAGCGCGTCGACGGCACCGCTGCGCCTTGCAGTGTTGATCGTACCATTCGCGGGAGTGTTCCGCTAGCACGCCGCGCACTACTTTCCCAGCGACGTGTCAGAACTTCTTAATCGCCCGAGCGACAACTCCGAGAATTCCCACGAAACGCCGGCGCCCCATTTGAGTGCGCTGGATCGCTCGATGCTGTCCAGCCTCGCGTGGACCGGCGCCGCGAAATGGACGGTTCAGACGCTCAGTTGGATCAGCACCATCGTCGTCGTTCGACTGTTGTCACCGTCGGACTATGGCGTGGTTGGCATGGCCGGCGCATTCCTGGCGCTTCTGCAGCCGCTTTGTGATTTCGGCATCGGGGCAGCGATCGTACAAGGGCGGAACCTCACAACCGACCAGATCGCGCGGCTCAACGGGTTCTCCCTCTGCCTGGGCCTCGCCTGCTCGACCGCCACTGCCGCGATGGCTCTGCCGATCGCCGCATTCTTTCGCGAGCCGGCGCTGGTGGCGGCCATTCCCGTCATGGGTCTCACGTTCTTGGTCGGCGCATTCCGCGTTGTGCCGACGGCGCTGATCGTTCGCGAGATGGGCTTTCGACGGCTTGCTCTCATAGAAACAGTTGAAGGCCTGGTCCTCATTCTCACCACTCTCGGACTCGCGCTGGCCGGCGCGCGCTATTGGTCGTTGGTTCTCGGATCCGTCATCGCAAGAACCGTCGGGTCCGCGCTCGCCGTGCACGCCAGACCGTATCGTTTTTCGTTGCCGTTGCCTCTCGCACAAATCGGAAACACCGTCCGGTTCGGCGCGTGGGTCGCTGCGTCGTCGCTGGCCTGGTATGCCTACTCCAACGCCGATCGCGTCGTCATCGGCCGCCTCCTCGGCGAGGCCGCAGTGGGCGCCTACGCCATCGGCGTCACGCTCGCGGCCGTTCCAGTCGAGAAGATTGGTCAACTATATCAGCGAGTGGCCGAGTCGGTGATCTCGCGCGTGCAACATGATCCCGCGGCAGTGGCACGCTACCTTCTTCGGATCAGCGAAGGCGTTTCGATGATCAGCTTTCCGGTGAGCATCGGTCTCGCGCTCGTCGCCGATCAGTTCGTGAGCGTGGCGCTTGGCGCACGCTGGGAGGCGGCCATCACTCCGCTGCGCTTTCTGGCCGCCGCCGCGGCTCTTCGCTCACTCGATCCTTTGCTCGCACAGATTCTCGTGACAACCGGTCACGCGAATCAAAACGCACGCACGATGCTCGTCTCGACGCTGATCATGCCGGTTGCGTTCCTCGTCGGTGCTCACTGGGGCCTGGCCGGTGTCGCAGCCGTCTGGCTCGTTGGGCACCCGGTCGTCGTGATGTCGCAGCAGTTGTTCTATGCGCTCCGGGTGGCGGAGATTCGCTTTACCCAGTACCTGCGCGCCCTGTGGCCGGCGGCAAGTTCCACATCGATCATGGCCGCCGCGGTGTTGGGAGCGCGTGCGCTGGCCGACGATCGCTTGGCAACTCCGGTCGCGCTATCGATCAACATCGCCGTGGGCGCGGTAGCCTATGTGGCGGCACTCGGGTTGGCGCACTCGCAGCGCATTCGATCGGCGCGTGATTTCATTCGCAACGGAACTTCCGCCCAACGGAGCGTGGAAAAAACAGAACCGCGGACGGCATGACGCCGCCCGCGGCTCTCAACAGCTCTGACAAATTGAGGTTCCCGTTCAGTCTCCTTCGGTTTCGAACGCCAGACCATCCGCCTCTCTCAACCGCTCCATGACCGTCTCGAGCGGAGCGAACACCGGTGACGTCAGTCCCACAATCGGTCCGATCGAAACACTGATCGCACGTCGAGCACCTTCCGGCCAATCAGGCATCGACAGCCCTGCAACCAACCGTCGAATGGACTGACCGCACTCGAGCAACAACGCCTTCGCCGTCACGTGCAGCGTCTCGAGTGGAATCTCGAGGTCGCTCGTTACCAGCTGCCCTGACGAATCCCTCCATGCAGCGTCCCCAACCGCTCCCCGCTCTGGCCACACACCGAGATGACGAATGGCTTCGGTGCGTCCGTTATGCGATCGATGTGATTCGACCGCTGCTGCGAGCGCCAACGCCAGCGACTCCGGACTTGGCTGTCCATACAGCGTCACGATGTCTCGCGACGGCCGCTCAGACGAATGCAGCGGCGACGGAACGGAGTTCACGTGCGCCAGCACCGGCGAGTGATCGGGGTTTTCCTCGAGCATCACGAGGAT
>JBDUEJ010000101.1:0-10704 GCA_040002475.1 bacterium
CCAAGCGCGAGCCCGATCAATGCCGGCAGGCCGGTCAACTGCGGCGCAGGCGTCTTGGCTGGCGGCGCGCCGGCGAGCATCGGGTTCTCGCCGCTCGACAGAATCTTGCGCGTCTCGGGAGACACCTCGCCGCCGAGTAGCTCGTCGATCACGCCATTTACCTGCGCATCGACCGGAAGCAGGCGCAGTCGCGCCGCGCTCGGCCAACTCGCAACGCGGACACCCGGGAATTGTCCGCCGGCGAGTCGCAGGCCGAAGTTGATCCGATTGAGAATCGCGCCGCCGTTCATCCAGGCGTCGCCCTTTTCCGGCCAGCCGTCAGGAGTGAGACGCCCGAAGATTGGTTGGCCGAGCTGCGACACTGCCTGCGCGCCGCGCGCCGATGTGTCAGGTTGTGCGCCGAGCGCGCGCATCGCACTCGCGACGAGCTCGAAGGGGGTCTTCACCTTCGCACGATAGGCGGTGCGGCTGAAGAACTCGGGCGACGTGATGATGCATCGCATCGTTGCGCGAATGTTTCCGTCGGTTTTGGTGAATGTGGATGCGCAGCGTTCGACGAGCGCAGTGGGCGGATCGTCGCTCACGAAACGGCGCGCGAGCTTCATAGTGATGAACTTCGCGGTCGCCGGCGCACGCGCGACGATGTCGAGCGCGTCTTCACCATCGGCAATGCCGCGCCCCGCGGCGAGGCGGTGACCCAGCACTGTCTTTTCGCCGGCGTCGTGCAGCTCGGGGCGAAATACGAAACCGCCGCCGAGGTTCGGCGCCTGGATCGTCCAACCGGTGAGTGCGCGCGCCATCTCCTGGACGTCGCTCTGCGTGTAGCCGCCGTCGACGCCGAGCGTGTGAAGCTCCATCACTTCGCGCGCATAGTTCTCATTGAGTCCGCGTCGTCCGCGATGCGGCAACATCGCGAACTGTTGCGCCACATTGTCCGCGCTCGCCTTTCGTCGCGCTTCAATGGGTTCTTCGTCGACATTCGGATGCAGACTGTCGACGCCGCTCTGATAATTGTCGAGATAGTAGAGCATCTCCGGACTCTTGGCGACGGCACCGAGCAGATCGCGGAATTTGCCGAGCGCGCGAGGGCGAATGACGTCGCGATCGTATTCGACCAGTGAGTAACGGTTCGGGCTCTTGCCGTTGAACACGCTGAAGTGATTTTCCCAAAAGTCCGTCATCACTTCCTGCAACTGGCGCTCGCTCGACACGGCGCGAAGCAGGCGAACGGACTGTACCTGCGCGCCCAACTGTCCCGCGGTCTGCTGCGCGCGGCGCAGCATCAGACTGTCGGAAGGCGAGTACGCGACCAGCGCGGCGCCGGCCGCGGTTCGCTGTTGGTTGAGGCGCTGCTGAATCTCCTGCGGATCTGGGTGATCGGCGAGGAGCTCGACGACAGTCTTGCGCTGCGTCTCCATGGTGCCGAGCACGCGATCGAGTGTATCGGAAATCGACGCAGGCTGCAGCTGCATGTCGATCCACTTCTCGACGCCGAGCGACGACACGCGTGCGACGTCGCCTGGGCGCGGACCGAACGTAAGCCGGTTGAGTACCTGTCGAACTTGCTCGTCGCGTGTGAGCTGCCGATCTCGCGCCGCCGACATCGGAGCGGCGTTCGGCGTCATCTGCGATGCCGGGCTCGCACACGATGCGAGGGAACAGACCGACACACCGGCTCCAACGAGAAACGCGGCGGTGCGCGTGCGGACATGTTCGCGAATGGGTGCCACTTCGGTTTCCGCCGCTGACGTGAATTCGGATCGTGAAGGTTCCAAAGTGTATGACACACCGGACCGCGTGGACGGTCACTGTTGGTCTGAGCCTGATACACCGAGGCACTCCATAGTTCACCCAAGATTTATGGGCGCGCGGCGAACCCAGCCAGTAGACATCGTGTCGAACCAAGTGTACGCACGAATTTCTTGCGCGTCGCGGACGCGGTGGCACGCCAATTTCCTTGTGATGCTGATACTAGGGTAATTCAGGTCACCGACCGACCGTCTATGCGTTCTCGCACGTCAACTCCGATGGGGCGAGTGTCCGGCATCGCCCGTTGCGGCGCCGTGATCGTGCTCATTGGATGTGCGCACGCAACGCCGGCCGGCCGAGCGGG
The DNA here is from genome assembly GCA_040002475.1 of bacterium. Lineage (GTDB taxonomy): Bacteria > Gemmatimonadota > Gemmatimonadetes > Gemmatimonadales > Gemmatimonadaceae > JAQBQB01. The sequence goes on from JBDUEJ010000101.1 coordinate 2,114, forward strand.
CACGACCAAAGCGCTCGCGGATCGAGGCACGCTGTATCGCCTCGCGGCCAGCAGCGTGCGGTCGACCGTCTACGAGACGCATACGATCTCCCTCGCGCTCGATCGCATCGACCAGCGCGGTCTCCCGCTCGATGAGATTTACCGTCATCCAGCAACCGGCAAGGGCGTCACCGTGTACGTGTTCGACGGCGGCGTGTCCACTGCGCATCCTGAGCTCGCCGGCCGAGTACGGACAGGCTACACCGGATTTCCGACGGATCCACTCATCTGCAATCCGCATGGTACCGCCGTGGCCGGCGCGATTGCCGGATCCACGCTCGGCGTTGCGCCGGAAGCGCAGATCGTAGATGTGAAGATGCTGCAGTGCGACAAACTGCGCGGCACGATCAAAGCAATTGTCGACGGCGCGCACTGGGTGATCAAAGACCACAAACAACACGCCGGGCCCGCGGTCGCAAACTGGTCCTTCATTGCCGACACATCGACACGAATCCCGGCGCTCGACAGCGCCGTGGCTGATCTTCGCGCGGCAGGCATCGCTGTGATCGTCTCGGCCGGCAATCTCGATATCGACGCGTGCAAAGTGTCGCCGAGCAATTCGCCGGGCACGATTGTCGTGGGCGCGTCCGGTGTCGCGAGCGAGCGAATGTCCAACGGGACGACGTCGATCGTCGATCGTCGCGCACCCGGCACCGCATATGGCCCCTGTATCGACATGTATGCGCCGGGCGATTCGGTGCTGCTACCGAGCCTGGATCACAACTCAGCGCCGATCTCTCAACTCTGGAACGGCACGTCGATGTCGGCGGGTTACGTGAGCGGCGCGGTCGCGCTCTATCTCGAAACGCACGCCGACGCGACGCCCGATCAAGTCGCCGACGAGCTCAAGGTGAACGCGACGGTGAATGTCCTGCTCGACACCCGAGCAACGTTCTCGAGAATGCTCTACGTTGGAACGCGCGACGCAAAGCTGATCGCTTCAGCCGCCCGACGGCACTGAAAAAGGCCGGCACGGATCGAGCGCTCAGCGGGTCTTGATCGCTTCGCTGTACGCACGTCGTGCAAGGCGTACGGCTCGTTCGATCGCCTGGAGGTTGCCGCCCGCGCTCGCGCCGGCCGCGCGCATCTCGATCGACACCCAGCCGTCGTAGCCGATCGCGGTGAGACCTCGCTCCGCCGTGTCATGGTCGGCCGACGCGCCCAACTCGGCGAGATTCGGTTCGCTCGCATGAAAGTGCGAGAGGAATGGTGCCGCGGCGGCAAGCGAGCGAATCGGATCTTCTCCAGAGAGGGTCATTCCGCCAAGGTCGCCGTTGACCCGAATGCCGGGATGATCGATCAGGCGGCACAGGTTCACTGCTTCGGCGGTGGTCGTGATGAAATCGCACCCATACGCCGGCGGATTCGCCTCGATGCACACCGCGAGACGTTGATCGTGGGCGTGCTCACCGACTTCGCGAAAGAAAACCGTGGCGATGTCGATCGCCCTCTCGACAGCGAGCGAGCCACGCAGACGATTCTTCGGCGAGCCGAACACCAGTGCATGCGCGCCGAGCGCCGCACCGAAGTCGATGACGCGGCGAAGAAAGTCTGTCATGTCAGCGCGGCGCGCTACCGTATCGAACAATTGAAGGTCCGGTTGTCCAAACAGCAGCGCCTGCAGCGACACCACGCGGAGGCCGCGATCCTCCCACGAAGCGCGATACGCCGCGACCTCGGACGGACGCGCGTCGAACGGATCATCTCGCCATTTGGTCGGCGCAATCTCGACGCCCGCTACGCCCTCGCGGGAAAGGAGCGCACGAACGGCGTCGTTCTCGCCGGGCTCCCAGGCGATGTTCGAGATGGCGAGACGACTCTCAGGTTGTCGCTGCGGCGCCGGCATCATCAGGCCTGGCGCATCCGTTCAGCGTCCGCGAACGCGGCAATGCCGGCAAGCGCCTGCGTTCTGCTTTCTATATAGCTGTCGCTCGAGCCGAACAGCGCGGCGTGGCGCGTTCGCACATCGTAGCGGGCGGGCGCGGGCACAACCTCGTTATTGAATTCCCGCCCGAGCACCGCGCGAGCGACGTCTGCTACACTCACCGGCTCAGGAGGCAGGTGCACCAACCGCAGCGTGCTGCCCAGCGCGATGCCGACGTCGCGCCAGAGATGTTCGACGTTATAGAACTGAAACACGCCGCGCGAATCGATCTTGTGCACCTCGTTGTCGTGCAGCAAGTCGTAGATCGCGTTCTTCTTGAGCCCGTGGCCGTAGAGGCCGGGCAAGCGTACGACCGTGGTATCGAAGCGCGCCGACAGTCTTTCCTCGAGCAGACGCCGGTTTCGTCCGTACGGGTGCAGCCCGTCCGTCGGGACGGGTGAATCCTCATCCACGTCCACGGGACTCATGAAGACATCCACGGTGGAGATGAGCACGATCTTTCGCGCGCTCACCTGATCCAGCGCGCCGGCGAGGCGTTCGATGTTCTCGAGATCGCGTTGCGGCTCGGCGTTCGCCAACCATTTCTCAGCGCGCGCGCCAGAGCACACGACGAGGTCGAAGCTTCGACCGGCGATCTCGTCGATGTTCTTCGAGTTGAAGAGCGCATCGAACGAGCGCTGGCGCGTGAGACTGCCTCCCACGAATCCCGTGTGCCCAATGAGCGCCGACGACTCCCTGCTGGTCATGGATCGAAGCGGCCGAGCGCCGCGGCGGCGAGAGTGCGCAGAATGAGCAGATTCCCTTTGATCGGACTGATCTTGGTCGGTGTTTTGCCGGCGATCGGATATCGGCGCGTCACCGGCGTTTCGATGACTCGAAAACCCAACCGGGCGGCGCGAATCGCGAGATAGTAGTGCAGCTCGTACGCAACGAAGATATCGCGCAGCGGCTGGACCCGCGGATCGGTGAGCAGCTTTCGACTGTACGCCCTGAAGCCATTGGTCGTATCGGTGTAGCGTGCGCCGGCGGCCATGCTGATGAGCGGGGCGTGAAGCAGCTTCACACCGAGGGTGCGGCTCACAGGCGTGTTGACGCCCAATCCGCCCGGCACATAGCGCGAACCCTGGATGTGGTCATAGCCGGCGTCGAGCAACTCGACAAAGCGCGGAATGGCCGAGTGATCGTCCTTGCCGTTGCCGTCGATGACGACCATGCCATCGTAACCCTCGTCGAGCGCGAAGGCGATCGCCATGCGCATCTGCGCGCTGAGCCGACCCGGACCACGTTTGACGAGCAGCGCGCGCAGTCGAAAGTCGCCGAGGGTATCGAGGGCCAAGGATCCGTCGGTACTGCCGCCGTCGGCGACGACGATGTCAATCTGATCGGCGAGCGCGGACATCTCGCGCAGCTGCGTGCGCACTCGCTCGCCCTCGTTGATGACAAACACGACGACGCAGTAGCGCTGCCGCTTGGGGCCAAGGATGTGTCGTTCGTGCGCCGGAACGCCCGGCACGGCGGGGTGCGAGACACCGGTCATCCGGTCGTGCTCACCACGTTCTTCCGTTCTTCGCGGAGCAGCACGGCGCTCGTCTGTTCTTCGCGAACGTAATACGCGGGGCGATCGCGCAGACGAAGCGTGAGGCCGCCGACGTACTCGCCAATTGCGGTGAGCACCGCGGCGAGCACCAGGAGCACCGCCGCGGGTTGGATGCGCGACCAGTTGCCGTCCCTCGACGATTGCCCCAAAGCGACGACCGCGTTGAGCAATGAAAGCATCATGCCCGACCAGATCACCACGCGCAACGGATGCGTCGTGTGATCCATGACCAATACGCGCGCGAGATGCACGGCTTCGCGCTTCGGACGCACGATGGTGCCGCCCGTACGATTGATCGGCGAGTACGGCAGTCCCTGTTTGCGAAAGCCGATATAGGACGTGAGCAAACGCAAATACTGATCGGGCCCGCGAATTTGCGTGATCGCGTTCACCACTTGCCGGCTCATGCAGCGGAACTGCGTCGAGTCTTCCGGAATGCCGGCTTTGACGACCGAATTGATGTACCAGTAGAAGATGCGCGCGCCGGCACGATACCAGATTGGCTCGGTCTTTCGATGGAGACGAATTCCGTAGACCACATCGATCCCGTCGCCCGTTCGCTCGAGAAACTCCGGGATGAGCGCCGGCGGATCCATGTTCGGCAACATCACGATCATGTAGTCGCCGATGGCCAGATCGAGGCCGGCGGAGATCGCCGTCTCTTCGCCAAAGTGGCGCGACAGGCGGAGAAAGCGGACGAAGTCGTAACGCTCGAGGAGCGTCAGCACACGTGCGACTGTTTCCTCCGGAGCGCCGTCGTCGACGAGAATCAATTCGTAGTGCGAGACAATCCCGCGCAACGTGACGACCGTCTCCTCGACGAACGCCTCGACGACCGCCGGGGTCTCGAACTCGAGCGGCGCGATGATGGAAACGAGCGTCTCTCTCATGCGCTGCGCCGCGCCGGCTCGCCCATGAGATTTCGCAACGCCGCTTCGACGTCGTACACGCTGTCGATCTTCGCGCCGAGCACCGTGACGCAGCCGGGAAACTCGGCGCTTCGGCGCAGGAGAATTGGCCGGCTGTCATCCTGCTCGCTGCGCGGCATGATCGTTTTCACCTCGAACAGCGAGTCGACGTATCGCGTGTTGCGCATGGCCGGAAGATACCGCTCGGCATCGCGAACCATATGGAGAAAGCGGGACGTGAGCGTCTCGCGATAGACATCGCCGTCAACCAGCTCGTCGCCGGCGCGGTCGTGCCAGCTGTAGTGTGGCGTGTAGCGCACGTGGCTGAGCGTGTAGAGATCGCGCGAGGGATACGGCATGAGCGAGAAGAACGGACCATCCATCACCGTCACCGCGGCGCGAGCCAATTCCGGGGGCGGTTCAACGAGCGCGAGCTCGGTCAGCTCGTGCTTCATGGGTATGGGAGTCGCGCCGGAATCGACCAGCAGTCGATTGATCCGAGAGTAGGTGCAATTCAGGACAGTCGTCGCGTTGAGCTCGATCAACTTTCCGCGGTGCTCCAGCACCACGGACAGCGCGCCGCGGCGGGTGCGCGAGTCGCGGACGCGACCAGCCTCGGTCTCGAGCAGAACCTGCACGCCGGCGTCGCTCAACTCGCGCTCGAGTCGCGCGCGAAGTTTGACCGCGTCGAACGCGCACTCCTGCACCTCGAACACCGAGTCGATGCGAGACACGTCGAACATTTTCTTGACGGCAAGCGGCGCGGGAGCGAGCGGTGCACCAATTCTCTCGCAAAAGGCGACGAACTGCCCCGCCGTGATCTTCGACATACCCCGCCCAATGGCGTAGTAGTGCGGGAACGACCGGTCCACGCAGTCCGCGTACTCGTCGAGAAAGCGCGCGTAGTTCATCCGCGAGCGGAGCGACGTGAGGATGCTCCGCGGATAGTGATATCCATTGTGCACGCGCGCCTGATTCCGCAGCGACGCTCGGCCCAGGATCGTCTCTCCGCGTTCGATGATGGACACCCGCTGACCGTACGAGCGCAGCATGAGCGCGAGGCGGGCGCCGTAGAAACCGCCGCCGATCACGGCGGTATCCAGCTCGGTCGCGGGGATGATCATCATCCCTTTGAGACGATGGGGGCACGAGCGCTGTAACGTCTTACGGCGGCTCGGCCTATGGCGTAACTGCGGAGCGAGCCGGGAGCCATCCCTTCCACCGGTATTTCACCATTGCGATCCGTTCGTACATGTAGTCGCGAAAGGTGGCGAGGTGGTCGGCGGGCGACGTGGGGCGCCGGGTATTGTACTCGTGCTCGCGCGCCGGGACGCAATACACCTGAAAGCCCACCGCCTCGAACGCCTGGCAGGCGCGGCGCGTGTGGATGGGAGACGTGACCACCGCAATCGCGTGGGCGGCGGCGGGAGGGAGAATGCGGGCGACCGCCACCGCTTCGTCGCGAGTGGAACGGACGGTGTCCGCCGCCACAGTCCAGACGGAATCGAGGCCGGCGAGGCTGACCAAGCGGTGCTGGGCGAAATCGCTGGTGATGGCCTGGTTGAACACCTTGGTCGTGGTGCGGGTCGTGATGACGCGTCGCGCGGCGCCGGCTTTGACCAACTCCAGAGCCGTTAGCAGGCGATCGACCGCCACCGAGCCGATTGAGGAATCTTTGTGGATGGAGCCCGAGAGCACGACGACCGCATCGACCGGTTGGACTGGAAGCGCGTCGGCGCGAACCCAGCGGGCCAGTGCATTGGCCAGCGGCTGGGAAAAAACGATGATCAGGTACGCCGAGAATAGAACGCCGGCAATCGCGAGCAACGCTCGGAGTCCAGGTCGAACGAGGCCGGCCACCAGGCCGACCGCCGCCATCCGCGCAATGGTGGACGGGTAGTCGCCTATGCCGAGCGCATCAAGTGCGCCGATCTGCCAGAACAGGACTCCAACGAAGCCGCCGAGCAGGAACGAGGTGCCAAGCCGACTGAGCGTAGCGGTCACTGTGGGCGACAATCGCGGTGGAGACGGCTTCGGATCGGGCGGCATCGATGTGGTCATTGAAGTTCAGGCGACGGCGCCCGCTGCGTCGAGAGCTTTCCCAGCTAACTTTCCTGCGCGCAAATCTACCAACGATCATCCATCGTTTCTCATCGGGAACAGAGCAATGTCGGATCGCGATCTCGATCTTCTCTGCATCAACACCGTCCGCACCCTGTCCATGGACGCCGTCCAAAAGGCGGACTCCGGGCATCCGGGCACCCCCATGGCGCTCGCGCCACTTGGGTATGTGCTGTTCACGCGGACGATGCGACACGACCCGCAGAATCCCCACTGGCCGAACCGCGACCGATTCGTGCTCTCGTGCGGCCACGCGTCCATGCTCCTGTACTCGTGCCTCTACCTGAGCGGCTATGACCTCACGCTAGAGGACTTGAAGCAGTTCCGCCAATGGGAGAGCAAGACTCCCGGGCATCCCGAGGTGCACTACACCCCGGGCGTGGAGACGACTACCGGCCCGCTCGGGCAAGGTATCGGCAACGCTGTGGGCATGGCGGTGGCGGAGGCCCATCTCGCGGCCTCGGTCAACAGGCCCGGGCATGACGTCGTCGATCATTACACCTACTTCATCTGCAGCGACGGCGATTTGATGGAGGGCATCTCCCACGAGGCGGCGAGCTTCGCGGGACACTTCAAGCTCGGCAAGCTGATCGGGTTTTACGACGACAACGGCATCACGATCGACGGATCCACCAACCTGACGTTTACCGACGACACGGCAAAACGGTTCGAGGCGTACGGCTGGCAGGTACTCCACATTGCGGACGTCAACGATCTGGAGCAAATCGAAGGCGCGATCGCCGAAGCGCATTCGGACCCCGAGCGCCCGACGTTGATCATCACCAAGACGCACATCGGCTTCGGCAGCCCGAAGCAGGACTCGGAGAAGGCGCACGGCGAACCCCTGGGCGCCGAGAACATCCTGATCACGAAGAAGAACCTCGGTTGGCCGAGCATGGAGCCGTTCTTCGTGCCGGACGAGGCGTTGGCGCACTGGCGGAAGGCGCAGGCCCGAGGCGCGGAGCAGCACGCCGCGTGGAACGCCAAGTACGCGTGGTTTCAGACCGCGCTGCCCGCCGAAGCCAAGGAGCTCGAGCGGCGGTTGTCCGGCAAGCGGCCTGAGGGGTGGTCCAAGGCGATTCCGACGTTTACGAAGGAGAACGGGAATGTCGCCAGCCGCGCAGCGTTTGGCGCGGTGCTGAACGCCACGGCGGGGCTTCTCCCCGAGCTCGTGGGCGGATCGGCCGACCTGACGCCGTCGAACAACACGACGGTCAAGGCGTGGAAGAGCTTCACGCCGGGCGATTTCGGCGCGCGCTATCTGCATTTTGGAATTCGAGAACACGCAATGGCGTCGATCATGAACGGGATGGCGCTGCACAAGGGTGTCACGCCGTACGGCGGCACGTTCCTGATCTTCTCCGACTATATGCGGCCGGCGGTGCGCCTCGCTGCGTTCATGAAGCAGCACGTCATCTACATCTACACGCACGATTCGATCGGGTTGGGTGAGGACGGACCGACGCATCAGCCGATCGAACAGTTGTCGACGTTGCGGGCGATTCCGGGGATGACGGTGATCCGGCCGGGCGACGCGAACGAGACCGCCGTGGCGTGGAGGGTGGCGGTGGAGCACGACGGCGGACCGGTGGCGCTGGTGTTGACGCGACAGAAGCTGCCGTTCATCGAGCGCGGACCGTACGCGCCGGCGGAGGGTGTCGCGAAGGGAGGGTATGTGCTCGCGGATCCGGCCGGCGGGACGGCACCAAAGGTGGTGCTGATGTCGTCGGGGTCGGAGGTGGGGCTGATCGTTCAGGCGCAGGTGAAGCTGGCGGAGCTCGGGATTCCGGCGCGGGTGGTCAGCATGCCGAGCATGGAGCTATTTGCGCAGCAGAGCGAGGAGTATCGGGCAGGGGTCTTGCCGGCGGGGGTGCCGCGGGTGGCGATCGAGGCGGCGCACCCGATGTCGTGGTACAAGTGGGTGGGGGACAGCGGGGTGGTGATTGGGCTGGAGCGGTTTGGGGCGAGCGCGAAGTATGAGAAGATTTATGAGGAGCTTGGAATTACGTCGGCGAAGGTGGTGGAGGCGGCGCAGAAGCTC
>JBDUEJ010000102.1:0-10694 GCA_040002475.1 bacterium
TTGCTCACGGTCTCAACAATTCGTGGATGCATCGCTCGATAGGGCGCTCAGCTTGCTGCTTGAGCCCGCACGCCGTTAAGCCGAGCTTGGCGGTACAGCCCTTCGTACCGATCCCCGAATTGGGGTGGCCGGTATGCCAGTCCTTGTACCAAAGTACAGAGTACCGTGTACTTCAGTGTGCTCGTTGCGAACGGTACGTTTCGCGATGCCCAACCTCCCGAGTATTGCCCTTCTTGGCGTTCCCTTCGACGCCCGCTCCTCGTTTCTTCGCGGTACGGCGCAGGGCCCGGCGGCGATTCGCGTGGCGCTCGCGTCGCCATCGACCAACACCTGGAGCGAATCCATCGTCGACGTCGGTGAAGGACGCGGCTTCATCGATGTCGGAGACGTAGTCTTCGTCGACAGTATCGACGAGCGTCAAGCGATCGAATCAGCAGTGGACGCCGCGCTTCGTTCAGCCGGCAGGGTCGTGGCGCTCGGTGGCGATCATTCGGTCACCTACCCGCTGGTCGCCGCAACGCATCGCGCGTACGGAAAGTTCGCGATCCTGCATTTCGACGCGCACCCGGACCTCTATCCCGAATACGAGGGCGATCCGTATTCACATGCGTGTCCGTTGGCGCGAATTCTCGAAGACGGTCTGACCGAGCGGCTAGTGCAGGTCGGTGTCCGGACGATGAACGACGTCCAACGCGCGCAGGCGGATAAGTACGGCGTCGAGGTCATCGACATGGCGGCGTGGGCGCGGGGTGAGCGTCCGTCAATTGCGGGGCCGGTGTATATCTCGATCGACATGGACGGGTTCGACCCGGCGTTCGCCCCCGGAGTGTCGCATCGTGAGCCGGGTGGACTGTCGCCGCGCGACGTCATCGCCGTGATCCAACGAATTCAGGGGCCGATTATTGGAGCGGACATCGTCGAGCTGAATCCGTTGCGCGATCCGCTCGACATCAGCGCGCCGCTCGCCGCCAAGCTGGTGAAGGAGCTGGTCGCGAGAATGGGGACGCCTCAGGAACGCAAGCCTGCCTTGAAGTCGGCGATGTAACTCATGACGTCTACCGTGGCGCGCCAGCCAAGCTCCGCGGCCTTGGTCAAATCGTTCTCCGACTCCTGGCGTCCGGCGTATCCGTCGACGAACACGACGGGCCCACCGAACGCCGCGGCGACGTCCAGAATTGAGTAGCTCCTGGGATTGCCGAGCGCATATCCGTCGCCCCAGCCGCGGTCGCCCACGAGTGCGATGCCGCGCGCCAAGTCCTTCACGTGCGTGAACGCACGACGCTGCTCGCCGTCGCCGACGATGGTCAGCGGTTCGCCGCGCTTATACTGATTCTCGAATTTCGCGATGAGCGTGGCCTGCTTGCCCTCGGCGACTTCGCGCGGACCAAAGGCGTTATAGAAATAGCAGATTGCATACGGGAGTTGATACCAAGCGCCGTAGTCGTTGATCAAATCGACGTTCGTCGCCTTCGTGAACGAATACGGATTCTGATGCCGTCCGTTTCCCTCGATGGCGAACTTGGTGCTCGAGCCGGCGTACACCAGCTTGCCGATTTTTCGCGTGCGACAGAATTCGGCGACGGCGAACGTGCCCGTGATGTTCATGTCGTACACTTGGGCAACATCCTCGAAGCTCGAGGCAATGCGTGCGTACTCGCCCAAGTGATAGATGATGTCCGGCGTTTCCGGGACGAGGTCCTGAATGTTCTTGGTGTGGCCGTCCCGATACTCGGCGCCGGGGACATGATTCTCCCGGCGGCCATTGAAGTAATTATCGAGCGAGATCACACGGTCGTCGGAGTTGGCGACGAGCAGCTCGATGAGATGTGAGCCTACGTGTCCCGCGCCGCCCGTAACAAGAATCGTCTTATTCGCCATGGCGATCACAGTACATCGAGGCGGCGGCCAAAACAATCGGCCGTGTCCCCTGTGCTATGTGGAGAGATTCTGTCTAACCCACGACGGATCGTGAAGGACGACGCCGGCTCTGATGAGTATCGACATCACGTTACTTCGACTCCAACGATCGACGGATCTGGTGGTGGATAGCGCAGTTTGAGCCTGGAAAGCGTGTCGGCGATGGTGCGCGCGACGAGCCAATCGCGAATATCCTTGTCGTCGGCAGGAACGATGTACCACGGCGCGCGCTTGGTGCTCGTCTTCGCCAGTACGCCGCGGTACGCCTTCGAGAAGTCTTCCCAACGCGCGCGGTCGTCGAGATCGCCGGCTTGAAACTTCCAGTTCTTCGTTGCGTCGGTAAGCCGGTCGGTGAGTCGCCGCCGTTGTTCCTCGCGTGAGATGTGGAGGAAGAACTTCAGGATGACCACGCCGTTGTCGGCGAGCATCTCCTCGAAGTCGTTGATCTGATCGTATCGCGCCGACCACACTCTCTTTGGCACGAGGCTATGCACGCGCGGCACGAGCACATCTTCATAATGTGACCGGTTGAAGATGCCGATCATTCCGCGCGCCGGGACCTCGCGGTGCACCCGCCACAGGAAATCATGCCGCCGCTCAAAATCGGTCGGCTGCTTGAAGCTTGCGACGGAGCAGCCCATCGGGTTCACGGCGGAAAAGACCCTGCGAATGGTTCCGTCCTTGCCCGACGCGTCGCGGCCTTGGAGCACGATGAGCAATGCGTAGCGCCCGTCCGCATAGAACACGCGCTGCAACTCGGAAATGCGATGCTGCTCCTTGCCCGACGCGCGCAACAGCGCGGTCCCAACCTTGTCCGGCTTGCGGAGATGAGCGGACGCATCGTCGAGCCGAATCGAGCGTTTGGATGTGACGGGCTTGAGCTTCATGACCGGGCGAGTTGGGGAAGCGAACGTTCCGCTTGAACATGCGCCTCGATCGGGAGACAAGCCAGCGGCGAAAAGGTCTTCTGCCGCGCGGGCTGCCGACGTAAACTCGAGCACGCAATACTTCCGTGCTTTCAGTGAGGATCGACCATGGATCGTCGCGTGTTCGTCCAGTCGCTCGCGTCAACACTTGCGGGCGCGCACGTCCTGTCACGCCGTCGATGGGCGAGTACCCGTCTCGATCGGATCGGGCTCGAGCTCTATTCGGTGCGCGACGCGATGGCGCTCGATCCGGAACGAACACTCGCCGCCGTGCGCGCGATGGGCTACACCGACGTCGAGCTGCTGTGGTCGCGCGGAAATTTCGGTCGCACCACGGCGCAGGTGCGCGCGTCGCTCGATCACGAAGGTCTTCGCGCACCATCGGCGCACATGGCGCCCGAAGTCATTCTGAGCGATTGGGACAAGAGTCTCGCGACGGCCAAGCAACTCGGGCACGACTATCTGATCGTTCCCAGTCTCACGATCGATCCAAAGCACGCGCTCGACGACTGGCGGAAGTGGGCGGATCGCTTCAACACGGCCGGCGCTGCTGCGCGCCGCGCCGGCATCTGGCTCGCGTTCCACAACGAGCCGGACCATATGAAGCCGATCGACGGCACGGTGCCGTACGATCTCTTCCTCGAGCGCACGGATCCGTCGGTCGTCCGACTGCAGCTCGACGTCGGCAACATGGCGCAGGGCGGCGGCGATCCAATGCGCTACCTCGAGCGCTATCGCGACCGCTATTGGAGCTTTCACGTCAAGGACGTGGTGGCCGATCACTCCCACGACATCGAGCTTGGCAAAGGGAGCCTCGATATCAAACGACTCCTCGGCGCCGTTCCGGAGATCCGCCGAAAACCGGTGTACGTGGAGCAGGAGGCGGCCGTCGACCCCATGGCGAGTGCGAAACAGAACTACGCCTTTCTGGCCGCCCTCGACTTTTGACGACCAGGGCATCCGTCCCGCGCCTGTCTTCAGCGCACGTTGTGTCGTAGAATCCTCGGGTGGTTTAGCTCACCCAACGGCCCCAACGAGGTAAATCATGGGCGGACTCGTCTTAGGCGGAGTGTTCATCGCCGCGCTCGCCGTCGCTCTCAGGTCGATCAAAATCATCGGCCAGGCCGAGGTGATCGTGGTGGAGCGGTTCGGCCGCTTTCATCGCGTCGCGCGCTCCGGCCTGAATGTGCTCATTCCCTTCATGGAGCGTCCGCGGCTGCTGGATGTCCGCTACTCTGAGTCCGACGTGAGCGGCGTCAAGCGCATCACAGCCAGCTCGACGGCGCGTATCGATCTCCGCGAACAGGTGCTCAGCTTTCCGAAGCAGCCGGTCATCACCAAAGACAACGTGACGATCGACATCGACGCCGTCATCTACTATCGCGTTGCCGATCCGCAGAAAGCCACGTACGCCGTGCAGAATCTTCCGTACGCACTCGAGACGCTCACACGAACGACGCTCCGCAACATCGTTGGTGAAATGGAGCTCGATCAAACGCTGGGCAGTCGCGACATGATCAACAGGCGAATGCGCGAAGTCATCGAAGATGCGTCCATGGGCTGGGGCGTCGACGTCACGCGCGTGGAACTGCAAGCGATCGAGCCGCCGCGCGACATTCAGCACTCGATGGAGCTCGTGATGCGCGCCGAGCGCGAGCGCCGCGCGGCGGTCACCAACGCAGAAGCAGGCAAGAGAGCCGCGATCCTTGAATCGGAAGGTCAACGGGAAGCACAGGTGCGCAAAGCGGAAGGCGAAAAGGAAGCCGCGATTCTTCGCGCCGAGGGACTCGCCGCGGCGCGCGTGGCAATGGCGCAGGCCGAGGCCGAAGCCATTCAACGAATCACGGCTGCGCTTCCCGAAGGCCAGGCCGCAATGTATCTGCTCGGGCTCAAGTATCTCGAAGCGTTGCCGGCGATCACGCAAGGCAAGGGTTCAACGATTTTCCTTCCGGCCGAAGCGACGGGTGTGATGGGCGCGCTCGGTGGGATGCGCGAGCTGCTTCGGTCCACTGCGGGCGGAGCTGCGGCCGGTGGAAGCGAGCAGGCTGCCTACCAGCCGCCGGCGCCTCGACCGGCCTTCAAAACGCTGGCGTCGCCGGCGGACAAATCATCGCCTTCCTCGACGACCCCGGAGCGTTGATTGGCGAAGGTCACACGAGAACGCGCCGAAAAAATTGCTCGCTCTCACGCGTGTGAGAATTGTCGCGAGTACAGCTACAAGAAGGTGAACGTCAAGCCGGCGAGCGCCGCGCACCGCGCCGAGTTCAAAGAACTGTGGCATGCCGTGCTTGTGTGCGGCGTCTGCGGCATGCAGCAGGAGCTGGGCATAGCCGACGACGGCGACGTCATTTACGTGTCGTAGCCCGCTTTGTGGGGACCTTGGGAGCGTCGTAGTCGGCGATGCGTTTCCGCGGCGCCGCCATGCGCCATGCATCCTCGAGCAGCTCCGACATCCGCGGCGCCGTCACCTGCGGCAATCGGAGAAGAATGTATCCGTAGTCGCGGTAGTGGTCCGTGAGGTAGAAGAGCTTCGGTTCCGTACGACGAGCTCTCCTCGACGCCTGGAAGCGCGGCGGCGAGGCGACAGACGTCCTTGAACGAGAGCCCTTTTGCGCGAGCGCTGCGCGTCACCGGACGCGATAGTCCTCGAGGTCGAAGCGCGAGGCTTCGACCTCTGACGGCATGATCCACCACAGGAGGAGATACATGAGAATGCCCGGGAAACCTGCCGAGAAGATGGAGAGGAGAACGTAGAGGCGCCTCCACAGGTACGGGAAGATGACGGCTCCCTGCATGGCCTCGACCGTTCACTTATTATTACACACGGGGAGCGAGACCACAGCGCTCGTCGAAAAAACCTTCTAGAGGATTATCGAATGACCGGGTATGGCGCAACCGAGTTGGCAAACGCGTTCCGTGGGGTTCGCAAGAACACCTTGCAGATTGCCGAGGACATCCCCGAGGACAAGTATGATTTTGTCGCGGCCCCGGGCGTGCAGACGGTGAGCGAAGTGCTGCGGCACGTCGCCTTTGGACCAATGCTGTATGTCGAGATGCACGCCGAAAAGCGCGTGACGACGTTGAAGGGCTACGACTTCGGCGCCGCGATCGGACGCTCGGCAGCCGAAGAGAAGAAGCCGCGCAACAAGGCCGAGATCATCGCGCTGCTCGAGGCCGAAGGCGAGCGATATGCAAAATGGGTGGAGTCGTTGTCGCCGGAGTTTCTGGCCGAGACGTTCACCGATCCCACCGGTCAGAATCCGCGAACGCGCTTTGAGAGCCTGCTGAGCCCCAAGGAGCATGAGATGCATCACCGCGGGCAGCTGATGCTGGTGGAGCGCATGCTTGGCATCGTGCCGCACCTCACGCGCCAACGGCAGGCGCGCGCGCAGCAGCATCAGGCGTCCGCCGCTCCCGCGACCGCGGGCGCACACTGACCGGCGGGTTGTGCTGATCGGGGCCGCGCGCTCAACGTTTGAGTTGCGCGGCCACGATGTTGCTGAGACGCGTTTCCAGCGCGCCGGTGGACGAGCACCGGAGATATTCGCCGGACGTCGAGACTGGACGCGCCATGGCTTGAAGCGTCGTCGTGAGCACAGTCAGGCTGGGAGTGTCCGACGTGAGCTGCGTGGTTAGTGAGATTCGCACGTCGTATGTCTCGCTGTTCAGCGCTCCCTGTGTGCTGCCACAGTTCAGATAGGACCGCAGCGACTCACCGCCCAAGCGCCGGCGAACATGAAAGTCTCCATTCCCGATCGAATGCGCCTTTTGATCGATGGCGGTGACGGGAATGGTCAGCGAGTCAAACGCGAACGGCATGACTTTCCAAACGAGGTCGAGCGGCAGCGCGATGGAGGCGATGTTTGACGCGGTCGCGGTGGTGAACGCCGTTGTTCCGCCAGCGCTCGTGGGAACGCGGATTGTCTCGACGGGCGTGGGGGCAGCGGCCGTGGACGATCCGTTCGCCGACGCACACGCGGGGAGTGCGACGCACGAAAGCAGTACGACTCGACGCATGTGCATCAGACGTACCGCGCGATTGCCATGCCCGCTACTGCGAGGGCCATTAAGGTGGCGCCCAATCGTGTTCCGAACGCGATCTTACCCTGCAAGCGCCCCATCTCAGTTGCCTGCGCCGGAGACGGCGGTCCGCCACTCGCCTGAATGGCCGCGCCGAGTTTCGTAATCTTGTCGCCGGTGGGAGCGACCATGGCGATCGCGACGCCGTAGGTAATCAATGCGAACAGCGCACCGGCACCGTACATCATGCCGGATCGGGAACGCGCAAACGAGCCGCCGCTGATGGAGTTATCCCGCCAGTACATGCCGATGCCCGACAGAATGGCCAACGTTGCCGCGGCGCCGACAACTTGCGGGAATTTGCGAACGACGATGATTTGCTGCATCAGCGTCGGCCCGGCGGGACCGGACGCCTGGACGCCGGGAATGAGGAACCGGGCCATGAAAAAGAGGGCGCCTCCCCAAAACACACCAGACAGAATGTGAAGGAGGCGCAGGATGATCATCGTTGCACTCATGTCGTTGGGGCTTGGGTCAGCAGGACTTGCACTTGTGACTGTTCTTTGCACCGAGCTTTTCGAGCAGCGCAACGGTGTCCAAGAATGGCGGAATCCGCTGGACCGGGCCGTTCGCCATGTCCACTGTCGTCTGTCCCTTTCGACTGATGGCTTTGACGTCCGCGCCTTTCGAAACGAGATACTCGATCAACTGGTTGTCACCGCGAGCTGCGGCATGATGCACGGCATTGTAGCCGTTGAAATCTCTTATGTTAATGTCTAGATGCAAATCTTCGACAAGATACTTCACGGCAGGAATCCACGCATCGGGTGCGTGCTGATGCGCGTTAGCGGCGAACCCTTCACCGTATCCAACGCCCGACGCAGCATGAATCGCGTAGACGCCGGGGCCGCCCACCGGAATCGGCGGCAGTCCGGACGGATCGGACTTCAAGGTGGAGTCGAGCTCTGCGGGCGCGTCGGGATTCTGTAACCGGCCGGCCGGCTTGAGCGTGGGAATGTTCGGATCTGCGCCGTGCGCCATGAGCAATTTCATGGCGGGCACGTCGAGACCGTACGCAGCGCGCCAGAACGGCGTCGCACCAGCGGTGTTCACGCCGAGCAGATCGAAGATGTACGACATGTACCAGAGATGCTTCGTGAGACGCACGTTGGGATCGGCGCCCTTGTTCAGCAAGTCTTCCATCAGCTCGAGATAGGTCGCCTTCTGATTGAAGCGCGCCGTCGGCTGCGGGTAGGACGCCTTCGCGGCCCACTGGACATTGAGCGTCGCGTACAGCGGCGTGGCGCCGGCATCGCTGGCAAGCTTTGGATTCGCGCCACGGTCAAGCAGCGTCTTCGCCAAGTCGAACTGTCCGTTGATCGCGGCGAGCAGCAAGGGCGTGGAGTGATCTCCCGCACTTACTTCGTTGATGTCGGCGCCCGCTTGAATCAGTGCCAACGCGCAGTCCGTGTTCCCTTCGCGCGCTGCGTACGCCAGCGCCGTGAGTCCGCCCTTGTTCCCGACCAACTCGCCGAACGACAGACCGCGGTTGTTGATGAGTCGTTGTGAATCAGCCGCGGTGACGGGCGGACCGCCCGCGCCGTAGCCGCCGGCTCCGCCACCCCCGGCTCCCACACCGCCACCGCCACGAGGGCCGGTCGGTGAGATCGGTGCAGCCGTTGGGTCAGCGGCCATCCCGCGTCCACGACCGGCGGCCGCAGGAGGTTGGTCAGCCGAGCGAAGTAAGGCGGCGCGTCTCGTTCGGAGTTGCAATGCCGCGCGGTCGATGCTGTCGCGCACGGGCACGCTTTCCACCTTGGAGGTGGCTTTGAGATCGGCTCCATGCGACGCCAGCGCGCGCACGGCGTTCACGCGATCGTACGCCGCCGCCCACATGAGCGGTGTTTGACCGAACGCCGTCTCGCGCGCGTTGACCAGCGCACCCTTCTCGAGCAGCGCGTTGATCGACTCGGCGCTCCCTTGTGCCGCGGCGAGGTGGAGCGGAGTTGCGCCGCCGGACGTGGTCACTGCGTTGGGCGCGGCGCCAGCCTGGAGCAGCGCTTTGATGACGGCCGGCTTACCGGCGCGCGCTGCGAGATGAAGCGGCGTGTAGTTGCCGTTTCTCGTGGCGGCGTCGAGACGTGCGCCGGCGAAGATCAACATCTTCGCTTCGTCCACCTCGCCGCGCATCGCGGCCCAGTGCAACGCGGTCATGCCGTCGCCTTGGGCAGCGTTGACGTCGGCGCCCTGTTTCACGAGGGCGCGAACCTGCGCGCTGTCGCCGCGCATGGCGGCGTCGGCGATGGGTGCGTCGCCGCTTGTGGCTGGAATTGCCGCCGCAGAGACGAGAACCGCCGCGGCGATCGCCAACAGTCCGCGTGTCCTAGGCATGGGCTTGGAGTGAGAAGGCATCCGTGCTGTCGCCGAAATGCGGCATGTCGTTCATGCCGAGCGTGTGCATGACGCTCAACATCGCGTTTGCCATCGGTGTTCCGTCAGGCGCCTTGAGGTGCAGACCGCCGGCGAGCTTGCCGTTGGCTTTGCCGAGCAGAATGAGCGGGCAGCGGCGATGGTTGTGCAGGTTCGGGTCGCCCATCGGTGAGCCATACATGACCAGCGTCTTGTCGAGCAGGTTGCTGTCGCCCTCGGTGATGCTCTTCAGCTTGTCGAGGAAGTAAGGCAGCATGCTGACGTGATACTTGTTGATGAGATGGAACTCCTTCACGCCCTTTTCGCTGCCGCCGTGGTGCGACGCCGGATGGAACGGCTTGTCCGATCCGCTCTCCGGATACACGCGGCTCGAACCGTCGCGACCCATCTTGAATGAGAAAACGCGCGTGATGTCGGCGGCGAACGCGAGCGCCTGGATGTCGAACATCAGCTTGACGTGCTCCTCGAACGAATCGGGCACGCCGGCCGGCGCGCCGGCGAGCTCGCGCTGTTCGCCAGTTTCATTGCGCGCTTCCACGCGTTGAATGCGGCGCTCGACCTCGCGAATGTCGTCGAGGTAGCGCTCCATGCGATCGCGATCCTCGGCGCCGAGTGTTTTCTGCAACGACGCCATTTCCGTGGCGACGAAGTCGAGAATGCTGCGACGGCTGCGCCGCCGCGCGGCGCGCTCTTCGAACGAACCGCCGACGCCGAACAGTTTCTCGAACGCGACGCGCGGATCGCGAATCACCGGGAGCGGCTCGGTGGGCGACGCCCAGCTGATCGAGTCGGTGTAGACGCAGGCGTATCCGTACGCGCATCCGCCCGCCTGATCGACGTTCTCAATGCACAGCTGCATCGACGGGATCGGCGTCTCCTGCCCAAAGCGTTGCGCGTAGATCTGGTCGAGTGACGTGCCGACGTAGATATCCGAGCCTTCCGTTTGCTTTGGGTGCGACTGCGTCAGATACACCGCGCTCGAGCGGAAGTGATCGCCGCCGATCTCCTTGGCGGCCACCGGTTCCGCTTGGCGAACGTCGGTGTTGCTGACGATCGTCATGTAGTCCTTGTATGGCTCGAGCGACTTGAGCGCGCTGGGGCTCAGGTCGAAGTTCTTCCCCAAGCCCTCCGGAGCCCAGAGGTTCAACTTCGCGCCGATGTCGTTGCAGCCTGCGGCGCCGTGCACCATCTCGATCGCGACGAGCCGAGTTCGATCGGTGCCCGCCGCGGATGTCTTCCACAATCCTCGGCCCGCCGGCATCATCGCGTCGAGGAAGGGAAGAGCGAAGGTTGCACCCATGCCGCGCACGAACGTGCGCCGCGGAAGCGGCTTGTCAGTCAGAAAATGCATGGTCTCTCACCGTGAGCGTCTGTCGTACTGATCCCAGCCTCCAACACCGT
>JBDUEJ010000103.1:0-10645 GCA_040002475.1 bacterium
CCAGCACCACGGCCAGCACCACGGCCAGCACCACGGCCAGCACCACGGCCAGCACGGCCACTGCCAGCGGCGTGCCGGTCGCGATCATTTTCGTCAATGGCATTCACGTGGGTGTCAGCGACTTCGCGACAAACTACGACTTGTTCGCGAATACCCTCATCGGATCGACAGCGGACATTCCACACGATCCGACGACCGACGTGATGCTGTTCGGATATTACGTCGCAACACAGGGGTTTGGCGATTCGCCCACAACGCGTGCCAAGTGCTTTTGGGACGCGCTGTCGTTCATCTCACAGGCGCACCCCGATTGGGTTACCGTCGGGAAACGCATTACGGCGTGCGGTGACCTAACCGCGGCAGCCGAGGACATCGGCTCGATCCTGATCGGAGGGGATGTCTCGGCAGACGCCACGCGGCTCGCGGCCCTGGTGCGTGCGGAGATGGATCGTGGGCGCGCGGTCATCCTTGTCGGACACTCTCGCGGCACGCTCGTGGCGCAGCAAGCGCTCCAGCTGATCCGCGCCACGCCAGTGCCCACCTTTGACGCGCAGCGTTGCATCGGGTTCGTCTCCGTGGCCTCGCCCCTCTATGAACCAACGGGATGGGGGCCGCTTTTGGCGAACGGGACCATCGCCGAGGGGAAATACACGGGGGATTTGATGCTGACAGTCGCCAGGACCCTCCAGAAAGCCCCGTCCGTCTCAACGAATTACACTGACGACTGGGACCGCGGGGCGTTGGGCGGCTCGCCACGCGAGCTATCAGACGTCTACCACCTCGTGGCTGGCTACTACATCCACAGCTGGTCGAGCTACGTCAGCGGCATCCCGGTCGCGTCGTTCATTCGCAATGACGTGAAGGCCGAGGCCGCGATTCTCCAGCGGACGTGTGCCCCAATTCTCACCGTGGCGTCGCCGACCGTCAAGTTCTCAACGCCGACTGGTGGCACGCCGGCGAGTCAGCAGGTCGAGATTACCAATGGTGGCACACGCACCCTGGACAATCTGTCCGCGACCGTCACCTACGGATCGGGCGCCTCGAGCGGCTGGCTCTCCACCACACTGAGCGAGACCACGGCCCCGGCGACGCTCACTCTTCGCGCGTCTGCTGCCGGACTCGCCGCCGGCACCTATACCGCGACCGTCGCCGTCCGCTCCGGCGCCGTCGCGGTGACTAATTCTCCGCAAACCGTGACGGTTACGCTGACGGTCTCGGACACCCCGGCGATCGGCGTCTCGCCAAGCGCGATCACGTTCGCCGCTGTCCTTGGCAGCACGCAGCCCTCGCCCCAAACGATCACGATCTCGAACGCCGGCTCGGGCACGCTCGGCGGGCTTGGCGCATCGGTCACGTACCCAGCAGGGTCCCCGACCGGATGGCTCAACGCTCAAATGAACGGGACCACGGCGCCCGCCACCGCTACGCTTGCCGCTGCGCAAGGCGGTCTGGCGGTCGGCACGTACCACGCAACCGTCATCGTCACGTCGACCGCTTCGGGCGTCACCAACGCGCCGCAGTCGGTCCCGGTGACACTGACGGTTGCGGCCAGCACGGCGCCCAGCATCGCGGCGGTGCGCGTCTCGCCCACCAGCGCGACGATCACAGTCGGGGCGACGCAGCAGCTGACCGCGTCCGGGGTCGATGCGCAGGGGAACCCGGTTGCGCTGGGTGCCGTGACTTGGACCAGTGGAAGTCCGAGCGTCGCGAGCGTGAGCAGCGGAGGACTCGTCACGGCGTTGAGTGCCGGCGCGGCGATGATCACGGCCGCGGCAAGCGGCCGGTCAGGGACGGCCTCGGTGACGGTCACCCAGCCGCCGACCGGAAGCGCGCCGTCGATCACGACCAGTCAGACGTCGGCCGGGTTCAATTTGGTGTTCGGCGCTGCCAACCCGCCCCCGAGCACGGTCTCCATCTCGAATGGCGGCACGGGGATGCTGAACGGCCTGTTCCTCTACGGCATCAACTACGTCCAGTTCAACAGCACAGATCCGACGGGCTGGCTGTCCGCATCGCTCTCAAGCACGACGGCTCCGAGCACGCTCACGCTCTCCGTGAACGCCAGCGGCGTCCCTGTCGGGACATGGTCGGCGGTCGTGTCGGTCGGCTCGACGGCGGCAGGGTTGGTCGGCGGTCCGAGAAACATCACCGTGACGCTCACGGTGACGAACGGTCCGCCGGCGCCAGCGAAATTGACGCTCAGCCCGACCGAGTACGCGATCAAGTATGCGAGCGCGCCACCGGGCGTGTTTACGTTCGCGGCGGAACTCTGTAATACGGGAGGGCAACCTTACTCTTGGACGGCCTCCTCGACGAGCTCACTGGTACGGGTGTCGCCGACGTCGGGGACCGTCGACCGCGTTTGTCAGAACGTCACCGTCACCGGCGACGCAACAGGCATCCCCTCGGGCATCACCTTACTCGGCGTTTTGACGTTCACGCCAAACCCGGGAACGGCGCTCGGCACACAGAACTGGATCAACATCAAGGCGGAAAAGCCCTAGGGAAAGTCTGATTTAATAGAAAACGCTCTTGCGAGAATCGGGCGTCGTTGCGCTATTGCCGCGGACGACGCCCTTTCCTTCGGGGCACCGCGATGAGCGAGCAGCGGACGTTGGCCGGCGAAGCGTGGAGTCGGAAGAAGAAGGTCACGCGCCGCGAGCAATTCCTCGCCCAGATGGACGCCGTGATTCCCTGGAATGCGTTGACGGCGCTCATCGCACCGCACAATCCGACCGGCGGCAAGCGCGGGCGACCGCCGACGCCCCTCGCGCGCATGCTCCGGATTTACTTCTTGCAGCAATGGTTCAATCTCTCCGATCCGGCCGCCGAAGACGCGCTCTACGACAGTGAGACCATTCGTCGGTTCGTGGGTGTCGAGCTCGACGAAGACGCATTCCCCGATGAGACGACGATTCTCAAGGATCGCGTTTCCTGGCCACGACATCATCTTGAGTGGTCGTCCGACCACCTGCCGCCGGCGTAGTCCAGCCTACGCAATTCGACGTCTCCGGTGTTTGCCGGTCGTCGACGCGATTCAGCGTTCTCTAACTATCGACCACAGCGTGCGTTACGACGAGTCGCGAATTCGGCCAGCTTCAACGGTCCCCACAGTGGGGACCGTTCGTGGGGACGTTGTGACACGAAAAATGGCCGCCGAGACCGGCAGGCCATCCACTTAAGCAGTGATTTGTTACGTTAAAGAGCGGGCGACCGGGCTCGAACCGGCGACGTCCAGCTTGGGAAGCGGAGCGACGCTAACGCTTTCGCTGCGTAAGTCGTTGATTTTCAACGTCTATCTGCCAGCCTACTGCAGTATGCGCTAAGTCATTAGCGCCTATTCAAGCCTGAACGGTCCCCAACGGTCCCCAGACTTTTGCGCTCGTTTCGCGACTGGACGCGACAGGCACACATGCACTACATTGCATATGTCGCACGATGCATTGTCAAAGTGACGCCGCTGGGTCGGCGGGCAGGCGGGGACGAATGAAATGGCCTGGGAAGTCGAATTCACCGATGAATTCGGTGCATGGTGGGATGAGCTCACAGAGAACGAACAGGATGCGATTGACCGGAGCGTCGGTCTTCTGGAGGAACGCGGGCCGACGTTGGGATTCCCGCACACGTCAGATGTGAAGGGTTCGCGGCACGGACGCATGCGCGAGCTGCGCGTGCAGCAAGGCGGCAAGCCAATTCGGATTTTCTTTGCGTGGGATCCGCGTCGCGTTTGTCTGCTACTGATTGGCGGAGACAAGACCGGCGACAATCAGTTCTACGATCGGATGGTTGGTATGGCCGACGATCTCTACGACGAACATCTCGAAAGCTTACGCCGAGAAGATGAACATGGGAAAGGCAGCGGATAAGTCAGCGGGTGGCGCGCGTCGGAACTTCAAAGACTTGCGCGCGACGATGTCTCCGGAACGTCGTGCTCGAAATGCAGCAGCAACGAAGGCGATGCTCGCTGAGCTACCGTTGCAGGAGTTGCGGCATGCGCGTGCGCTCACGCAAGCCACGCTCGCGGAGACGATGGAGTGCGGTCAAGATGAGATCTCGAAGCTCGAGCGTCGCGCTGATATGCTAGTGAGCACGCTCCGCAGATATGTGGAAGCAATGGGTGGCCGGCTCGACATCGTCGCGACGTTCCCAGACGGCGAGGTCCGAATATCGAATCTCGGTGAGTTGGCGATCGTAGATCGGTAGGCCCGGACGTTCGATTGCCGGTTTGCTCCTTGGGCGCAATGCTCAAGCGACTTCGGGCAATCGCGGCTACCATCTCACTTGCGCGTTGCGGTCGCCTTAGCAAAGATCGCGTTCAAGCCCAAGAAGTCGACTTGGGCGTCAGTCAGGTCGCTCTTGCGGCGGAGCAACTTGCGGGCGATGAGTAGCTCACGCGTCGATTTCTTGGCGACGATCGAGAGCTGATCGCTCTCGCGTTCGACCGAGCCGCACAAGTGCGTATACGTGCTCACCCAACTCCGCAGGAAGTAGCTGAGCGATTCGAACCGTTCGGCCAAGGTCTTAGGCGATTTTTCGGCCAAACATTCCTCGACAAACATCTTTGCATTTGCGGGTTCCGAAAATTCTGACCACCTCGATTCCGGAAATTCTGGCCACCTAGAGCAACCCCACTCTCCGGTGACAGATCTCGTGGACCCCGTCCACGAGGCACGAGGTGATCGACATGCTGAAGCGACACGCGATTCAGGTGCTCCGCCACGCGGGGCACACGCTGGACGAGATCGTCACGCTGGTGGCCGTGGGAAAGCGCACGGTCCAGCGCGTGGTCGATGAGCCCATGATCACCGATCAATCCGCAGGGACTGGGGAGCGGGAGTCGCCGCCCCGATCCATCGGCCGCCCGTCGAAGGCTGAGGCCTACCGCGGGCTCGTTACGACATTGCTCATGGCAGAGCCGCACCTCTTGAGCGTCGAACTCCTGCGCCGCGCGAAGCTCGCCGGCTATGGCGGCGCGAAGACGGCCCTGTACGAGTTGGTGCGCGACGTCCGGGTGGTGACGCCGCGCCCGGTGATTCGCTTCGAGGGACTGCCCGGCGAGTTCACGCAACACGACTTCGGCGAAGTGATCGTCGCGTTTCTGAACGGCACGAAACGGCGCGTGCACTTCTTCGCGTCGCGCCTCAAGTATTCCCGCTGGGCCGAAGTCACGCTCGTGCCCAACCAGCAAGTCGAGACGCTCGCTCGCACCCTCGTCGATCACTTCGCCGCGCTGGGCGGCATTTCCTTGCTCGCCGTGTTCGATCGCCCGAAGACCGTCGCGCTCTCGTGGCAGAAGAACGGCGAGGTGACGGAGTGGAACCCGATCTTCGCCGGCGTGGTCCTCGATCTCGGACTCGGGATTGAAGTGTGCTGGCCCCACGCCCCGCAACAGAAAGGCGCGATCGAGAATGTGGTCGGCTGGGTGAAAGGCAGTTTCTTCAAGCAGCGGCGATTTCTCGATGACGAGGATCTGCAGCAGCAGCTCGCCGAGTGGCTGGTCGAGGTGAACACGGTGCGTCCCTCACGCGCGACAGGAGTGATTCCCGCCGTGCGCCGAGCGGAAGAACTCCCGCGCCTGCGTCCCCTCAAGGTCACGCCGGCGGCGCTCGCGCTCCGCGTGCCGATCGTCGTCGGGGCGACGGCCTACGTCACGCACGACACGCATCGCTACTCGATGCCGCCCGACGCGATCGGGCTCTCGGGCACGCTCTACCTGCATCGCGACACGGTGCGCATCGTCGCCGGGCGCTTTGATGCGTCGCATGCGCGCCTCGTGGAGCCGAACGCGATCGCGACGCTGCCGGCGCATCGCACGCAGCAGGTCGCCGCGGTCTCCGGCAAACGCGGCAAGCGCTACCTCGAGCGCCAGCACCTTCTGGAGCTCGGCCCCGTGGTCCATGAGTATCTCACCGAATTGACGCATCGGCGGCCGCGCATCTGGGTCCAGGATGTCGAGCGGATGCACGCGCTCTTGCAGGTGCACGGCGTCGCCGCCACGCGGGCCGCCTTCGCCCACGGGCTCGACGCGCGCGTCTTCGGCGCGGAGTACATCGCGCATTATCTCGCCGCGAGGCAGCCGATCCTCCCGCTCACTCACCCGGAGCTCTTCACATGACGCGCGCCACCGCCACGCCCGCCGCCCACCCAGCCCTGCCCGACGTCGACCTCGACGCCTTACTCAAGCGCCTGCACCTCGCCAATGCGCGCCGCATCTGGCGCGATCTCCTCGTCCGCGCCGAGCAGGAAGTATGGACGTATGAGTATTTGCTCACACTGCTCGTGACCGAGGAGATCGCGCAACGCCAGCAGACCCGGCTCGGGCGCCTCTCCCGACGGGCCGGCTTTCCCTTTCTCAAAACGATTGACGATTTCAACTTCATGTATCAGTCGACGCTCCGCTTGGCACTCCTCGGCTCGGCGCTCTCTCCGGACTTTGTCACGGAAGGCCGATCGCTCATCCTGATCGGCAAACCCGGACGCGGGAAAACACATCTCGCGGTCGCGATCGCCTATCGCGCGATTCAGAACGGCTTCGACGCGCGCTTCGTCACCGCCGCCGAGCTGATTGACGATCTCTCGTCGGCGTTTCGCGCGGGGCGCCTTGCCGACACGCTCACCACCTACACGCATCCGGGAGTCCTCGTGGTCGACGAGGTCGGCTATCTCACCTACGGCACCGACGCTGCCAATATGCTCTTTCACGTCGTCAACGACCGCCATCGCCACCAGCGCGCCATGATCTTCACGACGAACAAACCGGTCACCGCGTGGGGGCGCGTGCTCCACGACGACGATCTCGCGCACGCCATCGTCGATCGCGTCCTCGAGCGCGGCCGACTGCTCACGCTCGACGGCCCGTCACTCCGAACAAAGCATCTCGGGCTTGACGATCCCACCGCCACCACCCCATCTCCTCAGGTGGCCAGAATTTCCGGAATTCGCGCGCCAGAATTTCCGGAACCCACAATGCGGTGCCGACTCGTCGCTACCGACCGCAGCGGTGGTGCATTCGATGCTTACTTGTCGGAAGGATGACGTAGCCACCGCCCCACCCGGCAACCGACCGCGGGAACGCGAACGACACTAGAAAAACGCGCGCGAACAACGGCTTTGGCAGACCTGCGCCAACGCGCGTAACCGACCCGCATGTCAGCGAAAGTGGCCCCCAAAGTGGCCCCCAGAGAAAAAACGCTGGGGGCCACCGGCCCGCCAGCGTCTTCTAACTTCTTAAAATTCAACGATTTCCAAGGAGCGGGCGACCGGGCTCGAACCGGCGACGTCCAGCTTGGGAAGCTGGCATTCTACCAACTGAATTACGCCCGCATTGCTTGAACATAACCCGCCCGCGCGGACCCTTCAACGCACAAACCGCGCGACCCACCCCCGCGCCGAAGCAACCCAAGCGTATCCGACACCAACTCGTATCGATCGACTGCCTGGATTGCCGCCGAAGAATCCGTCTCCGTGGGGTTCAAGTCCATCGACGCGCGCCAATCCGACTGGAAGCGCACCCAACTTCCACGCGATGGGTCCGCCTGAGCTCTGCTCACGCCTTCCTTTTCTCTTGGGCCGTGCCGCGGCGCATAGCCCGTGCGGCGGCCGATTAACCTTCTGCGGCCCCCTGGCGAACGCCCCTCCACCTCCCGTCGCGAGCAACGCGCACTCGATGACCCGTAGTTCCGAATTTCGATCGAACATTGAAGGCCTGCGTGGCATCGCGGTGCTCAGTGTCGTGATCTTTCACTGCGGCATCGTCGGGGTGTCCGGCGGATTCGTCGGCGTCGACATCTTCTTCGTGCTGTCCGGATATCTCATCACTGGTCTGTTGGTGAAGGAAATCCAGGCGACGTCGACGCTGAACCTCGTGCAGTTCTATGCGCGGCGCGCCCGCCGTCTGCTTCCCGCGGCCGCCCTTGTCGGAGTGGTCACGCTCATCGTGGGCACGATCATTCTGGCGCCGAGAGAGTTGACCAACGCCGGATACGCCGCCCGCGCGACGTCGCTCTATCTCAGCAACATGTTCTTCTCGGTGAACGCCGCGGACTATTTTGCCCGCGACGTCAAGCTGAACCCCATGCTACACACGTGGTCGCTCGCGGTCGAAGAACAATTCTACGTCTTCTGGCCGGTGCTGATCACGATGGCGCTGCAACACCGTCGCTCGCTCAAACTGCTGGTGGGCGTGCTGTCCATCATCACGATTGTTTCGCTGGCTGCATCGATCCAACTGACGACGACGTCGCCCGCCTTCGCCTTCTACGGACTGCCCACGCGCGCGTGGGAATTCGGAATCGGTGGCCTCGCCACACTGATTCCCAAGGGGCGGATCCAGGTCTCCGCACGCATATGGGCGGCGATCGGCTGGCTCGGCCTCGTCTTGATTCTCCTGTCGTTTCACTTCATCTCGGAGCACGACGGCGTTCCAGGATGGATCGTTGTCATTCCAGTCGTGGGGACCGCCGTGGTCCTGCTCGCCGGCGCCGAGCTTCCGCACCGCGGCGTCGATCGCGCGCTCGACTCGAGGCCGTTGCAATTCCTCGGCACGATGTCGTACTCGTGGTATCTCTGGCATTGGCCATTCCTGGTGTTCGCGGCCGCGCTGTTCCCGGCGATCACGCCAGGCGGCAGAATCCTGGCTGCCGTCGCCGGGCTCGGCGTTGCCACGATCGCGCACAACGTGTTTGAGAATCCGCTGCGCTTTCAGCCCAGGCTGGTGCGCAGCCCGCTGCTCTCGTTGGCGTTCGGCGCGGCGCTGATGGCCGTGTCGTTGAGCGCGGCGCTCGTGACGGTGCGCTTTGCGAATCATCTCGCCGATTTGCCGAACATGCGGGCAATCAGCATCGCCACCGAGGACATCTCCACGCTGCATCGAGATGAGTGCGTCAGTCTTGCGCGAGACAGCGGCGTGAAGGTGTGCTCGTTCGGCGACACGACTTCCGCGACGACGGTCGTGCTATTTGGAGACTCTCATGCGATTCAGTGGTTCGACCCGATCCGTCGCATCGCCGAGCATCGCCATTGGCGACTCGTGACATTCCTCAAATCGGGGTGCCCTGCGACTGACATTCCCGCCGGGCGCGGCTGCGCTCCGTGGCGCGCTCAAGTATTTCAGAAGATTCACACGCTGCGGCCAGCGCTGATCGTCGTTGGGAACGCGAGCGTGTACCTGGGTTCCGAGTTACACCCTGGCGGAAAGATCCCCGTCTCGTTGAAGGATTGGCAGTCCGCAACACGACGGACGCTCACCACACTGAGCGCGAGCGCGCCGCGCGTCGCGGCGATTCGCGACAACCCCATGCCGCCGTTCGACGTCCCGACGTGTCTCGCGCGCGCGGTTCGTCATTCGTGGTTTCCGTCAGCATCGTGCGAGATCGACAAGTCGGTCGGGCTTTCGCCCGGTGAGCTCAGGGCGGAGGAATCGGCGATGCAGGGGTTGACCGGTGTCGACTACATCGACCTCACGGATCACTTCTGCGTGGGCAATGTGTGCCCGTCGATCAAGGACGGCATGATCGTCTACCGCGACGACAACCACCTCACGTCGACCTTTGCCGAATCGCTCACTCCGGTCTTGGAGGCCCGACTCGTTCCGACCCTGGGCTTGCACGACTAAAACGGTCCCGCGTACGCATCGCCGAGCGACGTCTACGACAGATGACGTATCGCTGCGCGGCCTCGGGAAAACGATCGTGTGTGCGTCGCCTGTGCACGTCCGCGCCGGCGATTTTGACGGACTCTCACGGAGCTCCCATGCACACATCGCGACTGATCGGGCTGAGCATTCTTTGCATCGCGGCAGGCAGGCTGCCGGCGCAATATCCGCGGTTCAATCCTCCTGCGCCAATTCCGCGTGGATCCGTTCCCGCGACGGCACCAGCGCGAGCCGTCGACGATGACAACGACGATCGCTCGGGGCCACGCCTTGGCGCAGCGTACGTGATCGGCGGAAGCGTGACGGCCGAGCGTGAGGGAAAGCGACTGTCTCCGCTGACGTCGCTGTTCGGATGGCAGGTGGAGCATCAGATCCGAACGGGAAGCAAGGATCTCCCTGTGCCAGTGACGGAATTGGTGCTTCTGGCGGGCGGCATGGAACAGGGTCGGGTGTTGCCGAGCGCGAGTTGGCTCGTGGGACTGCGCGGGCACGATGGGCTCGAGGGCGCGCTCGGACCGACGCTGACCGGGGCGGGGCTGCAACTCGCATTCGCCGGCGGAATGACGCACGCGTTCGGCGATCTGAATGTTCCGCTCACCCTGGCCGTTGCGCCGGGGCGGCGCGGCGCGAGCATCAGTCTCACGACGGGCTTCAACACGCGGCGATCCACGCGGCGATCCACGCGGCGATCCACGCGCTGACCGATCGAGAGCCGGAGATCGATCAATCGAAATCAGGGGGTCATGCCGGGTAAATCAGAGCCACAGGTCGGAATTGAACCGACGACCGCTCGATTACGAATCGAGTGCTCTACCCCTGAGCTACTGTGGCGGTGGTGCAAGGTGCTTGCTTCCGTGGTCACACGACCAACGACCCAAGGTGCAACAACGAACAAAAGGAACACGTGCAGGTGCAGGTGCAACAAGGTGCTTCATGGAATGCCCTGGCGCGGACTCGAACCGCGACGCCTTGCGGCACCACCCCCTCAAGATG
>JBDUEJ010000104.1:0-10268 GCA_040002475.1 bacterium
ACTAACGGCCGTGACACTCGCATCCGAGCGCGCCGGTCAATCACAAACTCTACTTCTTTGACTTCTTGCCAGTCACGAGCGCCAAGAGGACCACCGCCACGACGATGATCACCGTCCAGGTCCACATCCCCCCACCCATCCATCCGTTCATCATGGCGGCTCCTATCGTCGAAACTTGCACATCCGCTTCACCGGTGCATTCATGTCTTCGGCCTCGCCATCATCTGGCGGTGCATGTCCCTCAACCGCGTCATGCGCACATGATACGCCGGCATCGCCGCTTTCATCTGATCTCCAGTCATCCCCGCCATGTGACTGAGGTCCTGGCGAATCGAGTCGGTTGTAGCACTCCAGCTCGTGGTCGGCGACATGTGCATGCCTTGCACATCAGCGCTCATCCGGGACAGCATGTCCCCCGCGGCCCGGCTGTGCGCCGGAAGCGCCGCCTCGATCTGAGCCGCGCTCATCATGTCCATCGTGCGGAGGCGCGTCTCCATGGAGTCCGATGCGGCGGCGCTTGTCATGCCAGCCATGTTCGCCATTCCGCCAGCGCCCCCCATCATCGCGCCTCTGTCACCCTGTGAAGGTCCTTCGAGCGACCCGGCTTTGGCGTTCGCAACTGAGCCGTTCGCGCTCGCTGTGTCCCCGGCCGGCTTGCACGCGGAGAGTGTGGCAGCGAGCGCGGCAGACGACAACAAGGACAACACAGTGACTGTCTTCACGGTACCGCTCCTTCGAGGATGAGTGAGGCTTGGACGAGCTGGTAGATGCGCCCGGCGGAGCGATACTGCTTTCAGCGCGACGATCGACGAGGAGACGAGCCGGGGTCCGACTCAGATTGATTTCAGCGAATCCTCACGTTCTCGCCCGGTTGCCCGCTACCGCGTGGATCCCAGCGGACGCGTCTCGGTTGCGCGGGTGATCAGCCGCAGCGACATCCGCCTCGGGTCCCTGCATTGCCAGCGCCGACCGCCGCGCCAGCGAACGCCGGCGAATCGACAGGCTGATAGCCTGCATCGCTCACTGCCTGCGCAATCGCCGCTGGAGTGGTTTGAGCCGCGTCGTAAGTGACGGTCGCCGATCCAACGGTGACCGAATCAACGTGCGTACCCGACAGGGCGCCCAGCGCCTTCCGCACATTCGTCACGCAGCCGCCGCAGCTCATGCCGGAGATGGCCATGGTCAATTGTTGCATCGAATTCTCCATGAAAGGCTCGTCGCCGAGGTGGGCACCGTCTCGACTTTCGCGAGGGCCCACCACGGATGCTCCGGACGGAGAAGTATGCCGCCAGTCCGAACCCAACCGGAGTCCTGGCTGAACTCCGCGGGCCCGCCCGTACAATGCAGCCTTCGGTGCAATTTACGATCCGCTCAGGGGCTTCGCGCCAACGTTCAACAGAGCACGTCGGACGCGCGAGGCAGCGTTCGCGGATTGTAGACAGCCTTCGGCCGAACGCTTGGTATCGCCCGCGGCGCGAGTGCGCGAGAGCGCATTCGACGGCAGAACAAGTACCTGATTTCGCCACGACGAGGTTGCTCAGCCGATACTCGCTTCGCAGACCACCCATGAATCACTGCATGGGGACGGCGAGATCGATACGAGAGGCGGGAGATTTCGTCCCGCAATGCTTCTGTCGTCCGCAACCAACGGTCCTTGCCGCACGCCTCGGTCCACAAATCGTCAGCCGCTGCGGACCCGTTCAACTGACGCGGTGCGTAGGAAGGCCCAAGGGTCCATTGTGCGGTCCCATAGCACCGGATCGAGCCGTCGTCATATTCTGCCCGTGCGATGGTTCCACGACCAGCGCAGATCCAGTGCGAGCTCGGCGAGGGCGTCCACGCCATCGATGTTCGATCGCGCGAAGATGATGCGACACGGCCCATCACTTCGAGCGCGGTTAGAGATTTCCGTATCGCACGGCTAGCCAGAGCCCGATGGCCAGGACGGTCAAGCTCGCGACCGTTGCGCCCGTGACCGACCTTGCTGCGACATGTGGCGGGGGTTGATGCGGATCGATGCCGCCCCCGTCCCCGCCCCTGCCGAGCACGTTCGCCGTCCCCATCCCATGCTTCAGCGCATTCGCAACGAGCCATGCGTTGAATGGATAGGCGACCACCGCCCCGACCATGATCGCAGCCGACATGACACCCCAGAATCGGAGACCACTTGGCCGCATCGCCGCGGGATCATGACGCATGAGAATCGACATCACGGGAAACATCCCGCCCATGAGTGCGTTCATGGATAGCCATTCCGGAAACAACGTGCGCCGGATCGCCGCCGCGTAGCCCCCGCCCATGATGACTTTCATGAACAGGGCCTGGAAGATGAACAATCCGAACGCGAACCCGGCGACGTACTCGACGATGGCGTCGACACGTGGCGGCATGACCAACGCGACCCCGATCAGCGCGCCCGCGATGATCCCGGTCGCATCGCCGGCCACGCAGTGGATCGTCGACCCCACCGCCTGTTTCCACAGCGGAGCGACGTACGCCTCGTGCGCTCGTGGAAGGGGCTCTCGACACGACCACAGATAGATCACCAGACCCACTGGTCCGGTATACGCGACAACGAGCGCCCACCCCCACTTCATCACGATCGTGATCGCCGAGCTTCGAACCAGGTCGACCACTACCAGTGCCAGAGCCACGAGCGTCAACGCGAACCACAATCGGAGCGCGCCGTCGATGGCGGTCACAGAGTCGCGCTCACACGTGAGCGCTCGTGACGCGCGCTCACTCCGGCGCCGCTGGACGGAGGGCGGGCCCTGCCGGCGGTACTCCCAGTCATAGCCGGCCGAGAGTAGAACCAGACATGAACACCAGCGATAGCGACACCCAGCAGATCGTCATCGCCAACTCCTATGTGTCCCAGCTTGTGGCCCACTCATCGCGCCCGATCACGTCGCACTTCGCGTGCCCGGGCTCGGCGACACGGACGCGCTTGCCACCCCCGGAATTCGTTTCGTTCGAAACCCCGATCGCTCGTCCTGAGCTGGGATGGATTCGCTGCCGCCGGGAAGGTGACGGCCTCACGGCCCCAGATCTGTCCTCCTGCTTTACGCCAAATAAAATATGCACCCAAAGTATGCGTGGGAATGGTCAATGGGGCTAGTAATAGGGGCCGGGGGTATGTAGATTGATAGCAGTGGGGGGTATTCAGCCTTCCCGATCAAATCCGGAGAAACCATGGAACGGATGTCCTTGAAGATCGATGGCATGAGCTGCGGACACTGCGTCGGGGCGGTCACCAAGGCGCTGAAATCGGTCGACGGCGTGACGGTCGAGAACGTCGCGGTCGGGTCGGCGACGATCGCCTACGACCCGAACGCCACGACGCCAAGCGCCGTTGCTAGCGCGGTAGAAAAAGCCGGGTACGCCGCGGTGCCGGCGGCCGCCTAAGTGCCGCGCGGAACGAACTCGTCATTCGCGGGAGAGAGATGACTACCATCGACTGGATCGTACTGCTCGCGGGTATCGCCGCGATCGCGTGGGTCAATTGGTACTTCTTCGCCGCCGGGCGTCGAACCGCCGCGGTCGCGACGATCGCGGCACGACCTGATGGCTTGGCGGGACCGCCGGAGATCACGATCACGGTGCAGGGCGGCTATAGCCCGCAGGTCGTGCGCACGAAGGCGGGCCAGCCAGTCCGTCTCGTCTTCGACCGAAAAGAATCGTCGAGCTGCACGGAGGAAGTCGTGTTTCCGGACTTCGGCATCCGCAAGTTCTTGCCGGCGTTTCAGCAGACGGTCGTCGAGGTCACTCCACCGGCACCAGGTCGCTACGCATTTATGTGCGGCATGAGCATGATCCGCGGCGAGCTGGTCGCCGAGGCGTGATCGGAATCCCGAGTCGAGACGAAGGGGAGAGCGCCGCATGAGCACCATCGCCAAGCCCGATGAAACAACCGCGACCGCGCGGGAGACCATCCGCATTCCGGTGAGCGGGATGACATGCGCCGCCTGTCAGTCGCGCGTGCAGCGCACACTGCAGGAACATCCGGGCGTCGACGACGCGTCCGTCAACCTCATGATGAAGAACGCCACGGTAACGTTCGATCCGGCCGCCGTTCGGCCCGATGAACTCGTCGACGCGATTCGCGAGACGGGCTATGGTGCCGAGCTCGCGCCCGCGGCGCAGACGGCGTTCGAGGAACAGGAAGCGCGCGACCGAGCCCAGACGGAGGAATTCCTCGAGCTGCGGCGAAAGGCGATCGTGAGCGGCGCGATCGGCGCCATCGCGATGGTCGTGTCGATGCCGCTCATGGCGGCGAACGCGCATCTCGGACTCGGTCCCATGTCCGATCCGTTCATGCGCTGGACGATGCGCGTGCTCGATCCGCCGCTCGCTCGCGCCTTGCCGTGGCTGTACGCCATCCCCTCACGGGCCATGGCGATCGCATTGCTCACGATCACGGCGGGCGTGATGACATGGGCGGGCCGGCACTTCTATACCCGCGCGTGGTCGGCGTTCCGGCACCATGCCGCGGACATGAATACGCTCGTCGCCGTCGGCACCGGCGCGGCATTCGTCTACTCGGTCATCGCGACGCTCGCACCCGGGTTCTTCGTCGCGCGCGGCGTCGCGCCCGACGTCTACTTCGAAGCGGTGATCATCATCATCGCGCTCATTCTCACTGGCAACGCCTTCGAGGCGCGCGCTAAGCGACAGACGTCGACGGCGCTCCGGGCATTGGTCGACCTTCAGCCAAAGACCGCGCGCGTCGTTCGTGGCGACTCGGAAGTCGATGTCCCGATCGATGCCGTCACGCAGGGCGATACCGTCGTCGTTCGTCCCGGTGAGCGTATTCCGGTCGATGGCGAAGTGCTCACGGGCAAGAGCGCGGTCGACGAATCGATGCTGACCGGCGAGTCCATGGCCGTCGAGAAAGTACCCGGTGCCAAAGTCATCGGCGCGACGATCAACGGCACGGGCGCGTTTCGCTATCGCGCGACGACGCTCGGTGCCGACAGCACGCTCGCGCGCATCGTGAAGCTGATGCGGGACGCGCAGGGCTCGCGCGCGCCGATCCAGCGTTTGGCCGACCGCGTCAGCGGCATCTTCGTGCCGATCGTCATCTCGCTCGCGGTCCTCACGTTCGTGACCTGGTTCATCGTGTCGCACGTGACCGGCACACCAGCTGGCGCCGCCGCGGTACACGGCTTCGCCGCGGCCGTCGCGGTTCTGATCATCGCCTGTCCCTGTGCGATGGGACTCGCCGTGCCGACCGCCGTCATGGTCGCGACGGGGAAGGGCGCGGAGCTCGGCGTGCTCATCAAGGGAGGTGAGGCGCTGCAGCGAGCGGGCGAGATCACCACTGTCGTTCTCGACAAAACCGGGACGGTGACAGAAGGCAAGCCGACCGTGACGGACGTGGTGCAGGCGACACGGAGCGACGCGAGCGGCAAGGAGCCATCGCGCTCGGACGACGAGCTCGTTCGTCTCGTGGCGTCCCTCGAGGCGTCGAGCGAGCATCCACTGGGTGACGCGATCGTTCGCTTCGCGAAGGAACGCGGATTCTCCCTCGCTGCGCCCGCGTCATTCGAGTCGGTCACCGGGCGAGGCGTCGTCGGCGTCGTGGATGGCGCGGCGGTCGTCGCGGGGAACGCGGCGCTCATGGCGGACCACGCCATCGATATCGCGCCGCTTGCGGAGACCGCCGAGCGACTGGCGAGCGAGGGGAAGACGCCGATGTATGTCGCGATCGACGGCGCGCTCGCGGGCGTGATCGCCGTCGCGGACCCGATCAAGCCGAGCTCGCGTGAGGCCGTCGCTCGTCTGCGGAAAGCTGGACTCACCGTCGTCATGCTCACCGGCGACAACGAGCGCACCGCGCATGCGATCGCGGCGCAGGCCGGCATCGATCGGGTCGTCGCCGGAGTGCTCCCCGAGGGGAAGGTCGCCGAAGTGAAGCGCTTGCAGGCCGAAGGACAGGTCGTCGCCATGGTTGGTGACGGCGTGAACGATGCGCCGGCTCTCGCCCAGGCTGATGTCGGGATGGCGATGGGCACGGGCACCGATGTCGCGACGGAAGCGGGCGATGTCGTGCTCATGCGCGGCGACCTGCGCAGCGCGGCGCAGGCGATCGAGCTATCGCGTCGGACGATGCGCACGATGAAGGAAAACCTCTTCTGGGCGTTCGCCTACAATGTGATCGGCATCCCGATCGCGGCCGGCGCGCTCTTTCCGGCGTTCGGCATCCTCTTGAGCCCGATCCTGGCGAGCGCGGCGATGGCGTTCAGCTCGGTGAGCGTGGTGACGAACAGCTTGCGCCTGCGCTCGGCGCGCATCACGTGAGGAGACAATTGTGAAAGCCGCCAGGCAGTCCGCCAAGCGCGACGAGATTGTCGTGGCGCGAGCGGCCAAAAAGGAGCCGAGGAGCGCGCGCGCCTACGCGAGAGACGCGGCCGCTCTCGCGCGCTGTGGATGCGGTGTTGCGTCGTCCGATGCCCCTGATGGAGGCGAGGGCCGCAAGGCGGTCGCGGTCGATCCGGAGATCAAGACGCGCAACCTCAAGCGGCTGCGACGTATCGAAGGGCAAGTGCGCGGCCTGCAGAAGATGGTGGAAGAGGACCGCTACTGCGCGGACATCATGACGCAGATCTCGAGTGTTCACGAGGCGTTGCGCGCCGTCGGACGCGAGCTGATGCGGAACCATCTCAAACACTGTGCGTCGTCCGCGATGCGGGCGGGTGGGGACGAGGCGAGCGCGATGTACGACGAGCTCGTCGATCTCATGTACACGCACAGTCGGTGAAAGGCGACAGAAGGCCATCGAGTGCGTTCGACATCCTAGCGGCGAACGGCGTGGATGTCATGCTCGCCGAGCGGGATGCCACACGCCGACGCCGGTCATCTCACACGATTCTCACGCACGACGCGGGATGAAGGTCATCATCAAGAGCGGATCGTTCGCAGCGCTCCCGTCAGGAACGGAGGAGATCTACAAGATTGATGCAGAGAGCTTCAACGGAGCCGATCATCTGCATCGCATTCTCGACGAGGCGCCAACAATCGTCAACGACGCCCTTGCTGCGGCACCGCCAACCAGCACGGGGCATTGACCCGCGGCCTCCCGCCGATCCCCGTGACGGTCAGAAGAGACTATCTGATGCCATCTTCATTGCAAACAGCCGCCCCGTCAGACCGGGGGAATCCGCACATCATCAGACTCGAGCTGCGCGACATGAAGCAGCTCTTCAATTCGATGGACCCCTCTCCGTTTATCGAACGGGATCTCGACGACGACGCCGAAGAATTCATCGTGAGCTGGGCGCAAGAGTTTCCGCCGGGCGCATCGCTGAGCCTGCGCATCTACCTGGAGCAGTGGCCGCCGAAGGATCCCAAGGCACTGATCACGCAGGCCGTGCACAACCACTTCGCGCACCGCGCCGACCTCACCACATTGAAGTTCAGGCGGTTAATGAAGCAGGGCCGGACGAGTCTCTTGATTGGTCTCGTGTTCCTAGCCACCTGCCTCGTCGTGATCAGGACCCTGCTGTCCGGGGAGACTGGCGCGTGGGCCGGCGTGCTGCGCGAGAGTCTGACGATCGCGGGGTGGGTCGCGATGTGGCGGCCGATGCAGATCTATCTTTACGATTGGTGGCCCTTGCGTCAGACCGGCCGAATCTATGTGAAATTGAGCCACATGCCGGTGGAAGTGACTCAGCATCAGAAGAGTTAGCGTGTTTACTCGAGGCTTTGGTTCGGCAGCGTTACGCCCCCGCGAGCCTCATGTTACGATGTGGTAGCAGTCGCGCGTACTTGGCGACCGAAATCGTGGCATACGCGTCAGTGTCGTCAAACCGGCGCACGCTAAATGCGATGTAGGAGCATCGCGATGTGTAGGTCACGCGCTGGAACGAACAGGAGTTGAGGATGCTGATTTCATGGTAGTCGTTCTTGCTGGCGTTCATGTTCATCTGCTTGTTCCCGTCAATTGGCTATGGCTGGGGTTACCGCCGGTGGGGCCCGCCATACCCCCGCTACGTCCAACGTCGCTGGAGCGAACGTGCGACACGCGCTCCCGGCAGTGCGCCGTTCGACCATCACGTCTGGGGATGGGGCGGCGACGTCATCTGGGTCATGCTGATCATCTGGATCTTCGCGTGCGGCGCAGGCTTCTGGCGCCGCTAAGGTGGAACCCGCCGCGGTCATGTCCCGCCGTGCCGTCCCCGGCCGATCGAATAGCGGAGGGTTCGGGTCAATGCCTGCAGCAACGTTGACGCCAGAGCTGCTTCAGCGGATGAACGCGTACTGGCGTGCCGCCAACTACCTCTCGGTTGGCCAGATCTACCTCTACGACAATCCGCTGCTGAAAGAGCCGCTCACGCTAGCGCACGTGAAGCCGCTGGTCGTCGGGCATTGGGGCACGACCCCGGGGCAGAACTTCATCTACGTGCACCTGAATCGCGTCATCAAGAAATACGATCTCGACATGTTCTACGTCGCCGGCCCAGGTCATGGCGGTCCGGCGATCGTCGGCAACGTGTATCTCGAGGGCACGTGGAGCGAGGTCTATCCGGACATCACGCTGGACGAGGCCGGACTGAAGAAGCTCTTCAAACAATTCTCATTTCCGGGCGGCATCTCGAGCCACGTCGCGCCGACGACGCCGGGCTCCATTCACGAGGGCGGCGAGCTGGGATATTCGCTGAGCCACGCCTTCGGAGCGGCATTCGACAATCCTGATTTGATCGTCGCCTGCGTCGTGGGTGACGGCGAGGCAGAGACCGGTCCGCTCGCAACAGCGTGGCAGTCCACCAAGCTGCTCGACCCGATTACCGATGGGGCCGTGTTGCCGATTCTGCATCTCAACGGATACAAGATCAGCAACCCGACCTTGCTCGCCCGCGTCGAGCCCGAGGAGTTGGAGCAGTTTCTTCGCGGATGCGGTTGGGCGCCGATGTTCGTCGAGGGCGACGAGCCGGACGCGATGCATCAATTGATGGCCGCGGCAGTGGAGCGCGCGGTGGTCGACATCCGCGCGATGCAGCAGAGCGCTCGCTCCAGCAAACGCACCACCCGCCCACGCTGGCCGATGATCGTCCTCAAGTCACCGAAAGGGTGGACGGGCCCGGAGGTCGTGGACGGCCTGCAGATCGCGGGCACGTTCCGGGCGCACCAGGTGCCGTTGCTGGTGGATGCTGAGCATCCCGATCACGTCGCGCTTCTCGAAAGCTGGATGAAGAGCTACCACCCGGAAGAGCTATTCGACGACCGCGGGCGACTGATGCCGGAACTGGCCGAGCTGGCGCCCGAGGGCGAGCGGCGGATGGGCGCGAATCTCCATACGAACGGCGGCATCCTGCTCCGTGATCTGCACATGCCGGATTTCCGCACGCATGCGGTGACGGTCCCGGCGCCGGGCGCGGTCAGCGCTCAGGATACCCTGGTGTTGGGAAAATTCCTCCGCGATGTCGTCGCGCTCAATGAGGAGCATCGCAACTTTCGCGTCTTCGGTCCCGACGAGACGCTGTCCAACCTGCTCGGAGCGGTCTTCGAAACGACCAGCCGCCAGTGGGATGCGCGGACCGTCCCCAACGACGAATTCCTCGCGCCGGCCGGACGGGTCCACGACTCGATGCTGAGCGAGCATCAATGCGAAGGGTGGCTCGAGGGCTACCTGCTCACCGGTCGGCACGGAATCTTCAATTGCTACGAGGCGTTCGTGCGCATCGTCGATTCGATGTTCAGCCAGCACGCGAAGTGGCTGAAGGTGACGCGGGAATTGCCGTGGCGCCGGCCGATCGCTTCGCTCAACTATCTGCTTGCGTCGCACGTCTGGCAGCAGGATCACAACGGCTTCACGCACCAGGACCCAGGATTTCTCGATCACGTCATCAACAAGAAGGCAGACATCGTGCGCGTGTATCTCCCGCCCGATGCCAATTGCTTGCTGTCGGTCGTCGACCACTGCCTGCGCAGCCGGCACTACGTGAACGTCGTCGTCGCCGGCAAGCACGCGTTGCCACAGTGGCTGACCATGGATGCCGCCGTTGTCCATTGCACCGAAGGCATCGGCATCTGGCCGTGGGCCAGCAATGACCAGGGCGGCGAGCCGGACGTTGTCATGGCCTGCTGCGGCGATACGCCGACGCTGGAGATCCTCGCCGCCGTATCCATCCTGCGCGAGCACCTCCCCGACCTGAAAATCCGTGTCATCAATGTCGTCGACCTGATGAAGCTGCAGCCCAAGTCCGAGCACCCACACGGGCTGAGCGACACCGACTACGACTCGCTCTTCACCACCGACAAGCACGTCG
>JBDUEJ010000105.1:0-10225 GCA_040002475.1 bacterium
GTTTCGCTCAGCTTCCCAAGCTGGACGTCGCCGGTTCGAGCCCGGTCGCCCGCTCTCTGGAAGTCGTTGAGACTTGAGAAGTTAGAAGCGCCCGGCGACAATGGTCTCCGGGCGCTTTTTTCCGGGGACCGTTGTGGGGACCGTTGGTGCCAATTTCCAGCCAAGAAAGGCAACGCCGCGCGACGTTCGGAACGGCGCGGCCGACCCGCGCGACGTTTCGAGTTTCGCGCTGCGGCACCTGGATAGCGTTTACCGCGCTCAGCGTCGCGTTCATCCTCGGCCGAGTGGTGTTCGGCCATCTGCCTGACAAGATCGGCGGCGCGCGCGTCGCCCTCGTCTGCGTCGTCGTCGAGGTGATCGGGCAGGCGATGATTTGGCTTGCGCCCTCGCAGGCCCTCCTCTTCGTCGGCGCGACAATCACCGGCATCGGCTACTCGCTCGTGTCTCCGGGCTTCGGCGTCGAGGCCGTGCGACGTGCACCGGCCGAAGCGAAAGGCCTGGCGATGGGGGCGTGCACGGCCTTTCTCGATCTGGCATTAGGGATTGCGAATCCGGCGCTCGGCCTCGTGGCGAATCATGCGACGCTCAGCGCTGTGTTCCTAGTCAGCACACTGACGGTTCTTTGCGCCGCGCCTGTCGCGGTGGGTCTACTGCGCGCCCCGGTTGAGGGCGCGCCTGCGAGGCTATGATGAAAGGCGCCGTTCTGTTCGGTCCCGGCGACGTCCGCTTTGTCGACCGCGACAACCCCAAGATCATCGAGCCGACGGATGCGATCATCCGACTCTCGGCCACATGCGTGTGCGGACACTGCGCTCGGGCGAGCGCCGTGCCGGCGGAGCCCCAGCCGACGGAGCGCGTGCAGTCGCACGTACCCGAGCGACGAGAAGTAGAGCCGGAGTTTATTGGCCCGCATCGTCGCCGCGCTCATCCGATCCGCGAAGAGCATCAGCTGTTGCCTATTGATCCGATGCGCCATCTCGCCGGCCGCATTCGCTCTCGACGCATGCCACGCAACCGACTCGGCGGCGCCGCCGGGTTCGATCACACAGCCGACTCTGCCGATCGCCGCACGCGTAGCGACCGTTGAGATCAGTCCGGCAATGCCCACCCTAGTGATTGGGTTTTCGCAGGAAATGCTTGCGACGCTGCGTGCAGCCGACGGAAGCTTGATCAACGATCGAGCGGCGTTCTGGGCGAACAGCGATTCATCCGTTGTGAGAATTGTGTACGCGAATGCGCAATACGTCGTGGTCGTTGGCCTGCGCGGTGGTACCACGATGGTTTCGGCGATCATCGATGGAGTCGCGGCCACAGTTCCGGTCACGATCGTCGTCCCGACGTCCTCGGAATCGGCGATCGCCGTCGACTCATTCGTCGTCACGGAATTTCAGCCGCGAGGAAGTACCGATGTGTGGGCGTACGCGCCGACAATGCGAATCCGCGAAACCTCCGGTGTGCGGAAGGTCGAAATCCTCGCGGTGGACTTGGCAATTCCCGGCATCGATCTGCGCACGAGATGCTTTGGCGATGTGCGCGTGCGTCCCGGGCAGAGCTCCCGACCTGTTTCAGGAAGCGTTTGGGTACGATCAGGCCGTCGGCGACGGTCACCAAGCGGCCCCGGGCCTTGCGACGGCGTTCATCACTGTGCGCGACGACGCGGGGAATACCGCCCTCGTTGTCGCAACCGGGCAGATCGTCCCCGGCGCCTTGCCGACGACCTACACGGAAACGGACATTGCCATTTCATGTCGTTAATGCCTTTGCGCGGGCGGAACACGGCCTCTATCTTCGCGCCAATGCATACGCTTCGGATGCTTG
Source organism: bacterium (assembly GCA_040002475.1). GTDB lineage: Bacteria > Gemmatimonadota > Gemmatimonadetes > Gemmatimonadales > Gemmatimonadaceae > JAQBQB01. The sequence continues at coordinate 1,819 of JBDUEJ010000105.1, forward strand.
GCGGCATCGGCCTCACGGATCCCGACGGACGAGAGGTCGATGCGGTTTTGCGCCAGCCCAAACGGATGGCGATCCTGGCGTACCTGGCAATGCCAAGCCCGGGAACGTGGCATCGTCGCGACGCACTTCTCGGCGTTTTTTGGTCGGAGCTGGATCAGGCTCGAGCACGAACGTCACTTCGCAATTCATTATATACGCTGCGCGGCCATCTCCCGGCCGGGATGATCCGGACGCGAGGCGACGACGAGGTGAGCGTCGACCCCTCAATGGTCACGACGGACGTCGCAATGTTCGCCGGTGACGTTGCCGCCGCGCGGTATGACGACGCGCTCGCGAGATACAGAGGCGTTTTGCTTCCAGCCCTGTTCATTGCCGAGGCTGCGGGGTTCGAACGCTGGCTCGAGGAAGAACGGGCGCGTCTCAAGGCATTGGCGAAAAAAGCCGCCGGCCTCTTGGCCGAATCACGCGAGGACAGCGGCGACGCAGTCGGCGCGGCTGAAGCAGCCGAGCGCGCAGCGACGATGGATCCGGACGATGAAGGCGCGGTGCGACGATGGATCACGCTTCTCGATCGGAGCGGTGACCGCGCACAGGCGTTGGCGATCTATGAGCGTTTTCGCATACGAGTTAGCGAGGAGTTCGGGAGTTCGCCGTCGGCCGAAACAATCGCCTTGGCCGAGTTGGTACGCACACGTCCTACGCCGCCGCTGCAACTTCCGCCGGCCGTCCGTGCGCCGACGGCGGATCCAGAACCAATTGCGATCGTGGCAACAATCGTGGAACCACTCGCGCCTCGGACTGGGCGGGTGCGCGGATTTCGATGGATGGTGACGGCCGCGGCATCGCTTACCGTCATCGCGGGGCTCACGGCGCTGATCGCAAACGGAAACCCGACAGTCGCCGATGCAGCGCGACGCGTGGTCGTCGTCCTCCCGACGGAAAATCAAACGGGCAATCCGGCGCAAGACTACATCGCGTCGGGGATCGGCGATGAAGTTGGGCGACGGTTACAGCGGATTGGAGGTTTGACCATTCGCTCGGGCGCGCGATCGGAGTGGCCGGCCACGGTCCGTTACGATCTCAAGGCGATCGGCCGTCAGTTCGGATCGACGGTCCTCCTCAAAACAACGATTACGGTCGCCGGCGATTCGCTCGAGCTTCGCGCGGCGTTGGTGGACCCTGTGTCCACCGTGGAGCGGTCACTCTCGTCGCGCCGCTTTACGGTCGAAACATTGCAAGATGTTGAGAGTCAATTGGCCGCCGGGGTAGCGGCGTCAATATTCCGCAACGCGTCGAACGTCAAACGCGGCGCATCGGAGCGGGCCGTCGATCCAGAGTCGCATCGGTTGATGCTTGAAGGGTGGACGCAACAGCTCGGCGCGAAGAGCAACGAGAAGGCGAAGCAGTTGTTTCTTCTTGCCACCGCGAAGGATCCGTCGAACGCGCGGGCTTGGGCGGGCTTGAGCTCGGCACTGACCGCTCAAGTCGTCAACGAATCGATTCCATTCGATGCGGGATCCGAACGGGCCGAGTTGGCGGCCAACCGCGCGCTCGGCCTCGATAGCCTACAGGGATCCGCGTGGGCAAATCTCGCCTTTTTGCGAGCGCTTAAGACGCGAGACGCCTCCGCCTCCGCCGACCTCATTCGCAAGGCGAAATCCGCCGAGCCGTGGAGTCCGGAGGTGTATCTGGTCGAGAGCGCGATCCTTCGACTGGCGCATCACTGGGATCAGTCTCTCGATGCAATTCGCGTTGCGCGCCAGCTCGATCCCTTCTCGTCTTTCTATCTCGAGCGAGAGGCGACAATCGACATCTGCGCCGATCGTCCGCAGAAGGCGTTGCAACTGCTGCGCGAAGAGTTGTTGACGACGCCAAACGATGGCGGCGCGACATTCGGCCTCACCAGGGTGTTGGCGCAGCTCCACCGATATGACGAAGCAATCAGCATATGGAGCAAAGATGCCGCCGCGACTGGAGACACGGTGCTCGCCGGCGTGTTGCGCCGTTCATCAGGAGAGCAGGGGTATTGGGACGCGCGTCATTTCGACGGACGAAGAATTCTCGCCGCAGTTCGGGCAAAGAGTGCACGGACGTGGGTCTCGGAGCTCAAGCTGACGCAGGCGGAGTTTGCGTCCGGCGATACGCTCGCCGGATTTCTCAGTCTCGAAAAATTGGCGCACCAAGGGGATATCACCCTGTCGAAGCTTCCGTGTATGCCGATGATGGACGAAGTCCGCCACTCCGAACATTTCGAAGCGATTGCGAAAGCTGCAATCGCGCTATCGTCGAAATAATCAGAACGTGTAGCGAGCGCCGAGCTGCATTCTCCAGCGCGCCGCGTCGACGACGATGCCGCCTCGGGCAGGAAGAGACGTCTGTCCATTCACGGTCAGCACCGTATAGCGCGGCCGGTTGTTCACGGCATCCCAGCCGGCCACGGATAGCAGACCAACAGCTTCACCGAGCGCAGGCTGGAGCGGTGTCGTCTGCCGCGTGAGGCCCCACCCGTGATTGAGCAAGTTGGGAACATTGAACACGTCCGCCGTGATCTCCACGTTCTTCGCTCCGCCAAGCCGTACCGTCTTTCCAATTCTCGCATCGATACTCTGCACGGCCGGATTGCGACACGAATTGCGCGTCATTACTTGCCCGCGCTGCGAGTCCATGCAGGGCTGCGCCTTGATGAAGTCATCGAGCGCGCCGTACGCCGTGGGGTTGGTCAGCGTGATGTCGTTTGCGTCGCGGGGAATGTAGGCGAGATCGTTGGCGATGGTTCCGTCGGCGTTCGCGTCGTTGGTGGACACGTACGCGTATGGCGTCCCCGATCGCGCACGGATGAACAGCGAAACCATGGTGCCGAGCGGTGTTGGGATCGTCGTCGTGGCAACGAAGCTGTGCGGGATATCGCGCGTCGACCGTCGGAGCGTTCGACTCGCCACGCTACCGTCGATTGGATTGTTCTGAAAGATCAACGGTCCCGTGTTTCCGGCGAGGCTTATCAAATCGTACGTACTCGACCAGTCGTACCCGATCTGGAGCGTTGCGCCGGACGCGAAGTGCTTCGATAGATCGGCACTCAACGCGGTCGATCGATCGCCCGTTCGATTCTCGAAACGAAACACCGGTCCGTACGCCGGGTCGAGGCGGCTGGCGGTCGCCGCCGCGCCGGTGAACGTGCCGTACATCACGCGGCCTTCCGCATTCGTGCCCCGATCCACGAGATTCACGTCACTGACGAACATCGTGTTGACTGTTCTCGTATGAATCAGGTCGAGCGACAGCGAGAGATCGTTGCCAAAATCGTGATCGAAACCCGCGTCGAACTTCACCGCCTGTTGAAAGCGGAAGTTTCGCGCGAAATAGTCGATCGTCGGAACCGCCGAGCTCGGGGCGCTGGCATTCGTGCACTTGCTCGGGAGCGCGGTGATATCCGTGACCGGGGCAGGCACTCCGTTCGCCGGATTGCAAACCAGCAATGCTTGTTCCTTCCCGGTGTTCGCAAACGCGTTCGTGAGCCACACGTACGGTGGCCGGCCGGCGAACGCGCCAATGCCGCCGCGCAGCATCGTCCCGTGATCGCGTCCTTCGGCAAGGTCGTACGCGACACCCAACCGCGGAGACACGACCGCGTTGCCTGTCGGAAAATTCTTTGTGTCGATGCGCCCAAGAATGTCGTCCGCCGCGAGAGCGTCATTGCGAGTCGGCGGTTGGATGAACGGAATATCGACGCGAACGCCGGCCGTGAGCGTGAGACGAGGAGATGCGCTCCACCGATCCTGCACGTACGTGGCGACTTGCGTCGACGTGTAGTCGGACAGTGGCCCACCCGGGCGAATCGGCAGCGCCACTTCGTACCGAAGCGGAAGTCCGCGCGACAGCGAATCGACGCTGCCAAAGGTAAACGTGCCCCACGAGCCGAAAAACAGATTGTCGCGAAAGTGCAGGAATTGATTCTGCGTGCCCAGCGTGAACAAATGCTCGCCAACGCTCCAGGACAAATTGTCGGTGAACTCCGTGAAATTCTGATCGGTCTCGGTGCCCTGTGCTTGTTTCACCGATCCACCGGCAAGGTATGTGTTCACCTTGTCGGCCTGCACGAGAAACAGCGGCACACGCAGCGTCGACGCCGTTCCGTCCTTCACCGTTCCAGTGCCGGCGATCAGCTCGTTGGTAAAGTTGCTCCAGGCGCTCGTCGCTTTAATGCGCAGCACTCGGTTCTTCGCGGTGCTGGCGTCACCGCTGTTCGACAACTGCCAGCCATCACGATCCGGACGAGTGCGATTGATACGATTGAGCACGTCGTTCGTGCCGCGAACGTCATTGTAGCTGACGTCGATCGAATGGTTTCGCGCCGGCTGCAATGAGAGTTTGAGAAAGTAGCTCTCGTTCGGCTGGTTCAGCGTCGGAGACGCGGACGTCCCGGCATCGAAGCCGTACTTCTCGCGAAAGATCTGCGACGCGCGCTGTACCGTGGCCTCGTTGATTCCGGTTGCCGGGTCCGCTGTCGACGGACCGTTGAACGGCGTTTCTCGCGACTGCCGGTCCACGACGAAGAAGAAACGAAGCCTGTCGCGAATGATCGGGCCGCCGAGACTCGCGCCGTATTGATAGACGCTAAACGGTTGAATCGCCGTGCCCGACGTGTCCGCGCCCACGAGCTTCGTGCCGGAGTACAGCGAGAAGAGCGATCCATGAAACTGGTTCGTGCCCGACCGCGTCACCGCGTTGATGAGCCCACCCGAGAACCCACCCTGGCGCACGTCGAATGGAGCGACCAGCACGCGAATCTCATCAAGCGACTCGAGCGAGATCGCCTTCGCTCCAGAGCCGGCGCCGGGCGTGACGTTCACCCCGAAGAAATCGTTCGCTGTTCCGCCGTCGACCTGAATCGCGTTGAAGCGCGAATGCTGCCCGCTGACCGACGGCGCGCCGGACCCGACGGCCTGAGGGGCCATGGCGAACAGACCGACAAAGTCTCTGTTCAAGAGCGGAAGACTTCGCACGGCGCCCCCCGGAATCGAGTACGCCGGTCCGCCGGCGCCCGGGTCCCGCAGATTCGAGTCGCTCACGACCATGGCGCTCAGCAGTTGAGCGCGCACCGCTCCGAGTACGATCGATTGGGACAGGCGATCGCCAAGGTGAAGCGAAATGCTGTCCACCCGCGCCGGCGAAAATCCGATCGCTCTCGCTTCCAGCCGATATCCCGTACCAACGGGAACAGCGTCGAAGAGAAACTCGCCCCGCGCGCCGGCGACGGCGACGCGAACGGTGCCCGTGCCGGGGTTCGACAGCGTTACCTGCGCGCCCGAAATTGGGCCACCCATTCCTGTGACAACGCTGCCGTGAACCGCGGCGCCTGCTACGCCTTGAGCGAATAGCAACTCAGGCGGGGCTGCTACGATGTGAACGAGAAAAGCGGTGCCGACTACGAGAAAGCGCATTCATGCAAACGTAGACAGTTGCCGTGAGCCAACCGTGAGTCGGCGCAGTCGACGTGGCAACTTTGGCGTCGCGAATTACTTACCAACCAACAACCCCTTGAAACCCGGGTCGCCGCGCAGTTTATCGAACGTCGGATCCGCCTTGAGCCACGCGGGCGTGATCGGCGACGGTTTCGCCAGCAGCTCTCGCAACACGCGAACCGACCGGGTTGCGTCTCCCGCCATGGCGGCGACTTGAGCATAGTCGAAACTATTCCAGCCCCCGAAGAACACATCGTTGGAAATTGATCGTGTCGCCAACGACGAGTCCGCCTGCACCATGGCCTCGGCCGAGTCGCCATGCAGCGCCAAGGCCCAGGCCAGGTGGATCCGCCTCGAGAAATCATCTCGATTCCGCTGCACGCCTCCCCGCAGATCGGCGATCGCCGTATCGGCCTCGGCGCGCGCGACATCGTTCTTCTTGGCGCGCACCGCTGCCTCAGCACAAAGCAGGTGACGCCCCCAAGGCGCGCGTTGAAAGAGGCGTCGATCGGGGCTCGCGCACAAGCGTACAACGGTGGAGTCGTCGATCGCCTGCGGTTCGACCATTTGTACGACAAGGAAAACCGCTGTTTCATCGCGGCGATCAGGATCTGGGATCGATGCCAGCGCCATGCGCGCCTTGCGCACATCACCCTGAGCGAGACGAATGAGACTCGCGTCGCTGAACGCTCCGGCGGGAACTGAGCGAGGCGGCAACAGACGCAAGGCCGCGTCCGTCGTCCAAGCCTTTTCGGGATCCTTCGCCCAAAGAAGCAGTCGAACGACGCGCGACAAAGCGCCGGCGTTCTTTGGATCGAGGCCAACTCCACGCTGTGCCTCCACCATGGCCCGATCGAGCTGGCCCGCATTGAAATACGCCGACGCGAGCGTGCTCGCGATCCCCGCGTTTCCCGGTTCGAGCGATTTGGCCCGTTCCAGATGCGCGATGGCCGAGTCGTACTGAAGCGTAACTGTTCGGTGGTACATGCCTCGCGCTTCATGGGCTTCCGCGAGGTTTGGTGCCAATGCCAATGCCCGGGCGCTCTGCATTCGTGCGTCGATGAGCGCGGCCGAATCAGCAGAGCCGACGTAGCGGATTACGTTAGCAAGCGCGAGTCGCGCCCAGGCGGGCGCCAGTGTCGAGTCGAGCGCGACCGCTCGAAGAAGAAAGTCGCGCCGTGCATCGGTGCCGCGCACCTCGTCCGCTTCGAGTAGCTGTTCGTACGCCGCCGGATTGTCGCCAAAATGTTCGCCGATGCGCGCGCGAACCACCGCCCCCAGCGTGATGTTGAGGGCGCGGGCGATTTGCTCTGTCACAGTTCGCTCAACGTCGAACACTTGGCGCGCCGGAAGCGCGACCGGCGCCGGCCACGCAAGAACCGACCGCCCGTCGCGCGCCGCAATCAACTGGGGCTGCACGCTGATCCGGCCGCCACCGATACTGTCCCATGCGACGGTCCCGATGAGCGCATACGTCGCGTTCACCTCGCGCGCCGCCGCTGCCGGGTCGCTCGTCTCGGCGTTCGAGCTCGTGGCCGCGATGACGTCGATTCCGGGAATGCTCGCCAGCTTGGTGCGAAGCGCCGACGTCATTCCCGACGTGAAGTACGCGCGCGCCGAGTCGCCCGTCGTGCGAAACGGCAAAACGACGATGCGCGCATGGCCTTGCGACGTCTCCGTACGCCGACGCACAACGAACCAAAGGCCGGCGGTAACGATGAACGCGATCACCACTGACGCCGTTCGCCACGACGATGCGCGCTTCGCAACGGAAATCGTGCGAGGCGCTTCCGACAACGCCTCAGCCATTTCGCGCGCCGTCGAATAACGATCGGCCGGCACACGCGCCAAGGCCTTCAGGATGATCGGCTCGAGCCACGCGGCTTGTGGCCGCACAGGCGAGATGGCCCGTGGGACATCACCGAGCATACGCGCAATGATCGCCTGCGCGGTGGGTCCGTTGAATGGCACTTCACCGATCACCGCTTCATATAACACGCAGCCGAGCGCGAAGATATCTGCGCGGCCGTCGATGTTGGGCTCGGCCATCGCCTGCTCGGGACTCATGTACGCGGGCGTGCCCAATGAGAGGCCCGTCGCTGTGAGTCGTTGCGCCGGCTCGGGCTCCATCGCACGTGCGATGCCGAAATCGGCCAGCAGGGGCCGCCCGTCGTGCAGCAGGATATTCTCCGGCTTCACGTCGCGATGAACGAACCCGCGGCTATGCGCATGCTCGAGCGCCTCGGCGACGCCGCGTACGATGGCCACGGCGGCGGCGATTGGCAGTTGTCGGTCGCGATTCATGCGCTCCCGCATCGATTCGCCATCGACGAACGGCATTGCGTACCACAGGACAGCGGTGCCGTCCGCATCCGCGCACTCGCCGGAGTCCAGCACCGGGAGAATTCCCGGATGCGTGAGTTGCGCCGCGATCTGAATTTCGCGACGAAAACGTTCGGGCCCGACCACCGCGGCTACTTCGGGGTGAAGGATCTTGATCGCGACGCGTCGGTCGTGCCGAATGTCCTGCGCGAGAAAGACGGCCGCCATGCCACCGCGTCCGATCTCGCGATCAATGGTGTAACGGTCGGCGAGACTACGGCGCAGCGCGGCGGCATTGTCAATCACGGGACAATGATATCGTGCACACCGCGTCTGTGGAAGCTGACGTCCAACCAGCAACTTGGCGGTCGCCAATGGACGAGTGGGTACCGCCGATGAGGGCCGGCCAGTCGTCCTTATAGTTTGCTCACGCATCGACCGACCGTGGGTCGCGCGCAGAACCGCGTCGATGTCGACAGCCGCCACGATCATCGCAACGCGGTGAGTCTGGGCGTTGGAAAACGCGATGCTGCGGTGGGAATACCGGCCCGGCTCAACGGTCTTCGCCGTGTGAAGTCAGCAGCGAAACGCGATCGACGGCCGACGGATTTCGATTTGCGCCG
>JBDUEJ010000106.1:0-9861 GCA_040002475.1 bacterium
TCACGACCATTTCAAACTCTCGCCAATGATGGGCAGTGTGCGAACGCGCTTCCCGGTCGCGGCGAAGATCGCGTTGCAGACGGCGGGCGCGGCGGCGGGCAAGCCGGGCTCACCCAACCCAGTCGGCGGAGCGGCGGACTTGATGAAGTGAACCTCGACGAGCGGCGGGGAGTGGTTCATCCGCAGCATCGGATAGTCATCGAAGTTCGTCTGCGCAGCGGCGCCGCGCTCGATCGTGATTTTCTGAAACCACGCCGCGCTGATGCCGTCGAGCATGGCGCCCTGCACCTGACTCTCCGCCGAGCTGAGGTTGATGATCGTCCCGGCATCGACGACGGCCGTGAGTTTCTTGATCGCAAGCACGCCTTCACGACTCACCGTCACGTCGGCCACAATTGCGACATACGCATTGTTTGTATGCGTGATCGCGAACCCCATCCCGTCGCCGCGTTGACGCGGCGCGCCCCAGCCCGCCTTCTCCGTCGCGAGCTTTAAAACAGTCGTCATCTTCGCTGCGTCCAAGCCGCGCGCTGCTCCGGGCGCAAGCGCGCCGAGCAAGTCGAGCGTGAACGCGAGCGGTTCGCGACCGGCAGCATGGGCAAGCTCGTCGACGAACGACTGTGTGGCCCAGACATTCCCATTGTCACCGGGCGCGCGCCAGTATCCGGTTGGAATCCCTGCGGGCAGCTTGCTCGATTTCACCTGCGAGCCGGGGACGGCGATGAACGGAAACCCGCCGGCGCTCATGTCGCCGGGCCCGCCCTGCATCTTCACGAAGGCATCGTGGAGCGCGACCACTTTGCCCGACCCGTCGAGGCCCGCGGTGAAATAGTGCCAACCATTCGAGCGGTAGTTGTCGTGAGCGAAGTCGTGCTCGCGCGTCCACATGAGCTTGACCGGCGTGCCGTCGAGCTTCTTCGCGATGGCAGCCACCTCGATCGAAAACTCGTTGCTGCCCCGCCGCCCGAACCCGCCGCCGAGCCGAGTGATGTGAACGATGACGTCCTTGGGCGCGATGCCGAGGCCGCGCGTGACCAGACCTTGGCCGCTCGCGGGAAGCTGCGTCGGCGTCCACATCTCCATGACGCCGTTCTTGAAGAGTGCCGTGCAGTTCTGCGGCTCGAGCGTTGCGTGCGCGAGAAATGGATAGTGGTACGCGGCCTCCACGGTCTTCGCCCCGTCGGGCAACGGCGCGGGCGGCGTCGTCTTCGCGAGTTGCTCTGCCTGCCTCGCCATTTCCGCGCTGTTCTGACTCACCCCGGCGCCCTCGTCCCACTGAACGCGGAGCGCGTCGGTCGCACTGAACGCGTTCCACGTCGAGTCGGCGACGATGGCGACGCCGGAGGTCAGCCCGTCGATGCCATCGAGTACGAACGCATCGCGCACGCCGGGACGCGCCTTTACCTCGTCGATGTTGGCGCTCTTGACCTTGCCGCCGAATACCGGGCACTTCGTGTACGTCGCGTACACCATGCCCGGCAGCTTCACATCGATGCCGAACAGGGGCGCGCCCGTCACGATCTTCTGATTGTCGACCCCGGGTACGCGTGTGCCGATCAGCTTGAAGTCCTTAGGGTCTTTTAACGGCGCGCTTGCGGGCGGCGTGAGGGTCGCGGCCTTCGCGACAAGCTCGCCGTACGCCGCGCGTCGCTTCGACGCCGCATGAACCACCGTGCTTCGTTCGGTCGTACACTCGGCGGCGGGTACTCCCCACGTCTCCGCGGCCGCCGCAATGAGCATCGCGCGGGCTGTGGCGCCGGCAAGGCGCAGCGCCCCGAAATTCCCGATCGTCGAACCGCTGCCAACCGACGACTGGCGCCCATACGCCGGATTCAGATCGCCCTGCACGATCGTCACCTTCTCCCACGCGACATCGAGCTCCTCCGCGACGATCATCGGCAGTGAGGTCTTGATGCCCTGCCCCATTTCAGAGTTCGGCGCGATGATCGACACCGCTCCGCTGGGCGCAATGCTGATGAACGCGTTCGGCGCGAAGTTTTCAGCGGTGACGGGGACGGTCTCCGCGTGCGCGACGGAACTTCCAAACCGCAAATACGTGCCGACCAACAGGCCGCCGCCGGCAAGCGCGCTGACCTTGATGAAGTGACGCCGGTCCACGACCGGCGGCGAAGACTCGCGCGACGTTTTCATTCCTGGCCTCCTTTCGCCGGCGTGCTGCCCGCGGTGAGCTCGGCAGCGCGCTTGATGCCGGCGCGAATTCGGACGTACGAAGCGCAGCGGCACAAATTGCCCGCCATCGCGCCGTCGATGTCGGCATCGTTCGGGCGCGGGTTCCGCTTGAGCAACGCGGACGCGGTCATGAGTTGGCCGGCTTGGCAATAGCCGCATTGTGGCACATCGAGCTCGCACCACGCTTGCTGCAGCGGATGCTTGCCGGCCGGATCGAGGCCCTCGATCGTGGTGATCGACGCGCTGCCAACGGTGGAGACTTGCGTCTGACACGCACGCGTTGGCCTGCCGTTGAGGTGGATGGTGCAAGCACCACACTCGCCGATCCCGCAACCGTATTTCGTGCCCACGAGGCCCAAGGAGTCGCGGAGCACCCAGAGCATCGGAGTATCTGGCGCCACGTCCACCGAGCGGGACTGCCCGTTAACGCTGAGAGTGTACTTGCTCATGAGTGTCCGTAGATAGTCGGTTTGGACCGTTCACGCCACGCACGCGATGAACCGCGCACCTGCTCGGGATCGTCGATCGCTTCGTCGACACATTGAACACATTGATAGTAGTTGTGATGAAACGCAAGCGACCGGCCTGAGCCACCGGTCCGTCGATCCATCACCCCCCGCCCGGCCCCTCAAATTGCCTCGCGATCGCTAAAGATTCTGATAGCGGGCCCAATCGCCCGCGGCTTCTCTTCTCCCTTGGCCGAATGGCGGCCCCAATAGCGGAGACAATGCAATTACGGAGCGCCCGACGACTCGATGCCGTTTGGCGAGATCAATGGCATGTTCGCGAGCACGTTTGCGGGTGCGTGAGACGCCTTCACTCCGTTCGCAACGCCACCTGCGGATCAACGCGTGACGCACGACGGGCCGGAAACCAGCTCGCCGCGAACGCGACGCCAATCAGGACGGCCGACACGACTGCGACAACGACCGGGTCGCGCGGTGAAACGTCGAAGAGAAGCGGCTTGACCCATCGCGCCGCTCCCAGGGCGGCGACGGCGCCAATCACCACACCAATCAACACGAGCTTGAGTCCCTCGCCAACCACGAGACGAACGACGTCCGTCGACTGGGCGCCGAGCGCCACACGGACTCCAAGCTCGTGCGTTCTTTGCGCAACGTTGTACGCGATCACGCTATACAGCCCAATCCCCGCGAGAATCAGCGCGAGCAATCCGAATGCGGCGAACATCGTCGCGCCCAAATGCCATGAGCTGGTTTGCGCCGCGAGCACGTCACTGAACGCGGTCGTCGTGACGTACGAGATGCCGGGCATCTCCTTTTGCAGCCGACGACGGATTGCCTCGAGATGTTCGCTCGCCGCGCCGCGCGTTCGCACGAAAAGACCGGGGAGCAGTCCGCCGGGCACCTGCTCGTACGGAACGTAGTAGTAGTACGACGTCTCATTCGCCAAGTTGCTGGACTTGATATTCTCGGCGATTCCGACCACGTACGTGCACGGCATCGTGTCGGCGTTCATGCGAATGCACTGCCCGATTGCGTCCTTCTCCGGCCACAACCGCTTGGCCATCGCATCGCTCACGACCATCACGCGGCGGGCATCCTTGCGGTCGTCGTCCGTGAGACCGCGGCCGCGAATGACGCGAGTGCCAAGCGTCGAGAAGTACGCCGGCGAAACAGAATTGAGGTCAAATTCCCCCAGCCGCCCGACCGTGTCGATTCCTTGAACAAACAGCGATGTACTCCACGTTCCCCAGAACGGCACGGCATTCATGACGCTCGCATTTTCGACTTCCGGCATCGACTTGACCGCCGCCATGATCCGGTCGCGCAGCACCTTGCTGGCGGCGGTATCGAGCTTGAGTCCGCGCATGTTCAGGTCGACCATCGCCACCGGCGAGACATCGTACCCGAGTCGGACCGATTCCACGTTGCGAAGACTGCGGACGAAAAGGCCGGCGCCGACGAGCAGCACGAGCGACAGCGCGCATTGCGACACGAGCAGCGTGACTCGGACGCGCGACCGATGAAAGGTGCCTTCGCGCGCACCGGCCTTGAGATCACTGGTGAGATTGGCCCGCGTCGCCTGCAGCGCGGGCGCGAGCCCCGTCAGCAGTCCGACCACCACGGCGGCGATGCCGGCGAACAACAGCGTCCGGCCGTCGCGATACACGAGCTCGTGCGCCGTCGTTGGGAGCAGGCGGGACCGCAGTAGTCCACCGCCGAATTGGGCGATCAGCACGCCGGCGATCCCGCCGAACACAGCCAGCAGTAAACTCTCTGTAAAGAGTTGTGATAGGAGGCGCGAGCGGCTCACACCGAGCGCGAGACGGACGGCAATCTCGCGCCGCCGCCGAATTGCGCGAGCGAGCAACAGATTGGCGACATTCGCGCACGCGATCAGCAGCACGATCCCCGACACGCCACCCACCCATGTCGCGACCTTCGCGAGGCGGCTTTCGTTCGGGCCTCGCTCGCTCAGGATCGACGCGGCGATCGCGTGCGGCTTGGCCAACGCCGGCGGTGTGCCGTGCGGATTGTCGACGAGCTGCTGGCGGTAGCTGATCTGGTCCGCTCGGGTCAGATCCGCGTTGGCCGCCGCAATGCTGACGGTCGACTTCCGCCGGACCATCATCGACATCCAACCCCAGTTATACGTCTTCCACCACGATTGCTTGAACGAGAACACGTTGCCGCTCGTTCCCGCATACGCCGTGATCGGGATGAACGCCGCCGGCGGTTGGTCCGGCCAGAGCCCAGCGAACCCCTCGGGGGCCACGCCGATGACCGTGTAGATCGTCGGCCCAATTTGCACCTTGGTGCCAAGCGCGTCGGCCCGGCGACCGAAGTTCCTCTCCCAAAAGGCGTAACTCAGCACTGTCACCGGTGTACCGGTTGGCGTTGCATCCTCCACCGTTGTGAAGTAGCGACCGAGGACCGGGGGCGCATCAAAGAATTGGAAAAAGCTCGCGCTCACCGCGCCAACCTGCATGTCGCGCGACGCCTCGCCGACGCCGATTGCCATCTTTCTTTCCGCATATCCGGCCGTCGCCGAGAAGGACGTCGTATTGTGCGCGAGATCGATGTATCGCGCGTATTGGTAGTTGCCCGATGCATTCTCCTTTCCACGCGACGTCGCGAACGTGTAGACGCGATGCGCCGTCGACGGATCCTTGAGCATCGGCGGCGGACGAAACAGCATCCGGTCGACGATTGCGAACATCGCCGCATTCGCGCCAATCCCAAGCGCGAGCGTGAGGATGACCGCCGTCGCAAACCCGCGCTGACGCAGCAGACCGCGGAGGGCGTACTTGAGGTCCTGCCAGATGTTGTCGCGCATACCGAAATGAGACAGTCCATGTGCAAAGACCGTTCACTTGGCCTGCGACGGGACCGCCGCCTCGCGCACAGTTTTGCGTAGTACCAGCGATCGTACGCGTCCGGCGTGACCCACCAGCTGACGTCCACGTCGTGACGCAGTAGTTCCTAAGTCCATGCCCGTCCCTATTCTCGGATGGTGTCGCCGGTTCAGCAACCTCCCGGGCATGTGCCCCGGCCGGGGCTGAGTCAACCGGGCACGCTCTTGCGCGCGTTGAAAGCGCACGTGCGAGGCTTCCTGCTCAAGGACGCGCCGGCGCCGCAGCTCGCGAGCGCAATTCGGCTTGTCAACGGTGGAAATTGGCGAACGTCTCAATCTCTCTCCGGCGACGATGCGCAACTATCTCTCGAATGCGATCGGCAAGCTCGGAGCCAATAACCGTCTCGACGCGATGCGCATCGCGGAGGATACTAGTTGGCTGTGAGCGATCTAGCTCTCGATGCTCGTCGTCAATCGTTGCCTAACGCAGGACCGCGCCGCCCGCGACGTCGAGCACGACACCGCTGACCCACGCCGCCGCATCCGATGCGAGAAACAGCGCGGCCTCTGCGACGTCGGCCGTGGTGCCGAGTCGGCGGATTGGATGCTCGTCGATCAGCTTTGTCTTCACGGCGGCCGGAATCTGTACTTCCGTGCGCTCGGTGATGATCGTCTCGGGCGCAATGCAGTTCACGCGGATGCCGAACGGGCCCGCCTGGGCAGCGACCATCTGCGTCAGCAGTTGTATGCCGGCTTTTGCTGCCGTATATGGAATGGGCGACATCGCCGTCGGACGGCGCGCCGCGGCGGACGACATCGTGATGATGGTGCCGCGTCGTCGTTCCTTCATGCCGGGCAGGAAGGCCTTCAGCGTGAGAAATGTCGCCGTGAGATTGGCGTCGACCGACCGGCGCCAGTCTGCCTCGTCGATGTCTTCGAGCGAGAGGTGCGGTGATGTGAGCGACGCGCCCGCATTCGCGACGAGCACGTCTATGGGTCCGAGCTCGCTCTCGATCGCCCTCCGCATCGCGACGATCTCATCGAACTTCGTGGTGTCCGCCACGACGTCAAAGGCGCGCCCACCGCCTCGCTCGATATCGACGCGGACCGCAGCCAGCGCCGCCGCATCGCGACCGTGCACCGCGACGGCGGCGCCCTCCTTGGCGAACAGTCGGGCGATGGCCGCACCGATGCCGCGCGAACTTCCGGTGACCAACGCGACCTTGCCCGTTAGAACGGTCATGCTTCGCTCCTCCTGACTGAGCTCGACGTGAGGGGCACTTCCCGCCTATCGCCCAACGATCTGCGGGTACTTGCCATGATCAATTGACCACACGCTCATCGCCTGCGCTTGACGGCCACCAGGCTGTCGACGAGTCGCTGTACGCGCGACGCGATTGCCGTGCGCGCGCCGGCGTAGTCGGCGATGACCGACGGAAGACCGTCCCACCGAACCACGGTAGCTCGTCCAGCTACGACACTGTCGACATCGGCGTCGAGCGCGACGACAAGTGCCCCGCGCGCCACATCGCGGCGAGTGAAGAGCTGCGCGCGAAACAACCGTACGTCGAATCCGTCGCTCTCGAGGCCCGTCCGTACGACAGACGGAACCTGAGAGTCGGGCCTCGTGCCCCGAGAGCTCGCCTCAGCGCGGAGTCTCCGCGCCGCAGCGAGTCGATTGAAGAGCTCGAGCGCGACGAGACTTTTCACCGTCCCGTGCTCACACACGAACACGATGCGTGGTGTTGTCGGCGTCGTTGTCGGCGTCGTTGTCGGCGTCGTTGTGGATTTGACATTGGCCGCCTGTGCCGTGAGCGATCCACTTACGATCACCATCGCGATGCCGATTGCCGTGACGCGGTTCCAGCGCATGGAGTTACCCTCTGTTCGGCAGCGCGTTGCGGATCCCACGTGTGCCCTTCGCTTCACGGTAGTCCACTTCACGTCCCGCTCCGTTGAGTGGAATAAAACGCGTAGAGGTCGTCGAACACGGGCGAGCCGCGCTCAATCCGCGCAACGTCGTCGTCCTGGCTTGCGGCGAGGCCCCGCAACAGACCGAGCACGCCGGCCGTCTCGGGGCGCCCGAACTTCTCGTCCTTGCAATCGATATCGTGCACGATTTCGCCAATCGCTCTGAGGGCGGTATCCTCGAGCGCGAACCGCCGGAGCAATGTCTGAAAGGTGCAGTCCTCGCCGACATGCGTGTATTCCGCGCCGACCATGTCGAAGCGAAGCTCGTCCTTCTGTGGCCGGTAGTTCTGCGCGCCGACGAACTTGAAGCGCGCGCGCTTGTCGATGAACCGTCGGATGAGCCACGCGCTCGCGATGCGGTCGACGAAAACGCCCTGCCGCGTGACCCAGAGGCGAGCGGAACCGATACGATCAGGTTCTTCTGCCGACGCGTGCCCCTCATCCGCCGTATTGACGCGCTCGGCGATGAGCATTCCCTCGATCTCCTCATCCGAGATCCCTTCCACGAAAGCGGCCTCGGCGATCATGGCGGACCCGTTCGCCGCTTCGATCTCCTGCCGCAGCCACTGAAAGTCCTCGAGCGACTCGGGCGTGTTCGGCAGCACGTACACACTGTTCTTCACGAGCGCCGCGCCGAGTCCGGTGAGCCGGCGGCGAATCTTGACGCGGAGATAGTCGGGCTTGGGAGGAAGTTGGTGGAGTAACAGAAGCCACCGGCTTGAATCAGGCATGATTCAATCGTATCATTCGTCCTGCGCGCGGTCAATGCGGACCGCATGAGAGCAAAGCCACTACAGGAGCAGATCGATGTCGCCAAATCGCTTTCGTCTCGCCCACGCCGTCACGGCGCTGGCCGTCATCGCGTCCCCGCTGGCCGCTCAGCAGGCAAACTGGACCGCCGTCGAAGACGCGTTCGGACGCAAGGGGGCGCCACAGGCCGCGAGCGTCATGCGCTTCAACTTCCCGCGCACCGACCTGACGGTGACTGTCGGAGGAGTGACGCTCAAGCCTGCGTTCGCGCTCGGCGGCTGGGTGGCATTCCTTCCGACGGCCAACGGGCAGGCGATCGCCATGGGAGATCTCGTGCTGTTGGATTCCGAGGTGAGCGCAGTGATGGGCGCGCTCCAAACGGGCGGCATCGAGCAGAGCGCGCTCCACAATCATCTGCTCAACGAAACGCCGCACGTGATGTACATGCACGTCTCGGCGCATGGGGATCCGGTGAAGATTGCGACCGCCATTCGCGCCGCGTTGGCAAAGAGCGCCACGCCGCTTGGTGCGGCGCCGCCGGCCGCCATGCCCTCGGCGGCCGACCTCGATACCGCGGGTGTCGCACGTGCGCTGGGCGTCGCAGGCCGTCTCAACGGCGTCGTGTATCAAGTCAGCGTCCCACGGAGCGAGTCGATCACGGAAATGGGGCAGCAATTGCCGGCATCGATGGGCGTCGCCACGGCCATCAACTTCCAGCCAACGGGTGGCGGCAAGGCGGCCATCACCGGCGACTTCGTTCTCCGTGGCAGCGAAGTGAATCCGGTGATACGCGCGCTCAAGAAGAACGGGATCGACGTAGCGGCGTTGCACAGCCACTTGATCGACGAAGAACCGCGTCTCTACTTCATGCACTTTTGGGCGAACGACGACGCCGTGAAGCTTGCGCGTGGGCTGCGGGAGGCATTGGATCAGACAAAGATGGCGCGATAGCGCCATTGCGTGACCCGGTCACGACGCTCGTTGGACGCCGATGGCGGTGAGACTATGCGTGCGCCGACTTCGCCTCAAACTGCTTGAAGAACTCCTGCGACCGACGATCCATCTCTTCAGGCGAGAGATCTTCCTTGTGTGTCGCGATCGTCCACTGGTAGCCGTAGGGGTCGGTGAGCGTGCCGCTTCGATCACCCCAGAACTGATCGGCCAGCTGTCCCATTGGTCCAGGCGCGACCTGAGCGCCGGCCTTCACGGCGCGATCGAAGAGCGTGTCACAATCCGCGACGTACAGCCACAGTGAGATTGGCGACCCGCCAAATCCCTTCGCGCTCTTGGCGCCGCCCATGGCATCGTTCAACATGATACGCGAGTCTCCGATCTGCAGCTCGGCGTGCATGATCTTACCGTCGGGGCCGACGGCGCGGCTCTTCTCTTCGGCGCCGAGCGCCTTCTTGTACCAGTCAATGGCCTGCGCGGCGTTGTCGAAAATCAATTGCGGCGTCACCGTATGGAATCCTTCGGGAACCGGGCTCTTTGCAATTGCCATCATGCCCTCCTGCCATCATGGGTGAAGTTGGAGAGTGCTCGAGGTTGCATATGGCGGCAGAGCGCGTGCCAGAGCCAACGTGAACGCCGGCCAATTCGCAGCCGACCTCGGCGGGAGCTCTTGCCGTTCCG
>JBDUEJ010000107.1:0-9586 GCA_040002475.1 bacterium
TGGCGGTCGCGCGAGACGCACCCAGACAAACGCGAATGCCAAGTTCTTGATGGCGCTCCGCTGCGCGCGTTATTGCGAGACTCGCGATGTTGGCACAGCACACGAGGAAGAGAACCACGGCACCTCCACCAACCCACAGCAACATGGACCGGTACTTACCGCCGTAGGGACCAGCCAATTCGCTGAGTGGACCGAGTTGAAAAAGCGGTGCCGCGTTCGACCCGCCATCGCCGCTGCCGCGAGCGATCCTCTCGAGCTCCAATGTCGGGATTCTATCCGAGCCTGATCCGCGTCGCCGCCCAATGACCTTCAACCAATACATCGCGCGATACAGTAGGGCGTCGTCGCCCAATCCAAGCTCCGTCGCCAGCGCGACCGGTAGCCAGATCTCGACCGGCTTCGAGTCGATACCAGCAAAGTCGTTTGCCACGACGCCTACGATTGTTAGATCGACTCCGGACACTCGAATCGAGTGTCCGAGCGCGGAGACATCGTCGTCGAAGTAGCGTGCTCGGAAGGCTTCGCCTACGACGACGCTTCTATCGTCACGATCGGCCATCGAGGAGCCGGCACCGCCAAACGAGTGTCCGACCAGGGGAACGCCGAGGGCTTCGAAGTATCGTGCGGAAACAAGTGCGCTCGGGACGTCTCTTGCCTCGCCCTTGTCGTCCAGACTGAGCGACGTCGTCCAGTACGCCGCCATCGGCTGGAGCATCGCGTCGTTTCGCGCCAGTTCGCCGAACACTGGATACGACATCGTCTCATGGGACGCGCGAGCGAGCTCACTCCCTTCGTGGTTACTGTAGACTCTCCGCAGCTCAGACGGATTGCGCACGCCGCGCGGCGCGGCACGAAATGCTGCATCGCAAACGCCGACGATTGCTGCTGTGAGTCCCGTTCCGATCGCGAGACAAGCCGCCGCGGAGAGGGCGTATCGCCAATGGGACAGCAAGCGGCGCACGGCCGCCTTGCCTTCGATGACTAGCAACGACGCTGGAGAGTCTTTGATCACAGAACCAATGCGAACGCGTAGTCTCGGCTGTCGCCACGGCGGCGTGGTTGGCGCGACTATACAAGCAGGTTCACGCAGACGCAAGCACGCATTCGCATCTCGTGACTATAGTCGTCTCTCCGAATTATATATGCACATCCTAACATTATGGGATTGCTGTTTTTTGGCTGTGACGTGACGCCCACGTACTCGTGAACGTGTTGCGATTGTTCAAGTTCGGCGCATACATTGATATTAGAGCATCTTAATGTGATACCAAAGATTAGATGGCTCTAATGTGTGTGATCGCGGAGTTTCAGATACTGAAACATGGCGAGCTCGTCGGTACCATGTGCCGTGGCGTGGAGGTGCGACAAGTATGGTGCACCGTATGTCATCCGAGCCGCAAAAATGTGATGGACCGCACGGGCTCGCTCGCCGGCCTCTGAAAGATAAAAGGATTCTAATCATGTAAAATCCAGTGCAATCAACCGAAATCGCCTTCGAGACGGGAAACATGCGGCAGGTCGCCGCACGTGGCAGTGCCGCTAGGGTATCAGGCGAACCGTCGCCGCGACGATCCGGATGTTCGCACCCAACCGCAGATTCCCGCTTACTGTGTAACTTCCTGGCTCTACCATACGCGGTTGAGAATTCGGCGACAGACGCATCGCGTCTCCCGTCCATTCCTGCGTTACAGCGTATTGCGCGCCGGGAAGAATCGTTACCATTTTCCCTGAAGCCGCGCAGAACTGCTCGGCCGACGGCCCTACGTGTGTGGCGGCTGAATCCAGAACCGCAAAGGCAGTTAGGCAGTCGTTTGTCAGAATCGTCTGCGACTGCGTCGAAATGTTAGTTGCCGTCACGGTCACAGCGATTCTCTCGCCGATGTTCGCAACCGAGGGAGAGACAGTCGTGACGACCTCGAAGTCAGCCGTCGGTGCCGTATCATCGGCAGCGCATGACGCTGTCAACGTGCATGCGCACGTCATAAGAAGGACTCGCACGCCGATCGCGTCTAATTTTAACTGGCTCATGGTCATCGCCGGGATTGAGAATCGCTCTACGGACTGAAGTACCGACTGAGATGCCACTGGACGCTAGACCACTCGCTGAATAGGATCTCACAGCCCGAAGTGCATTGGTTGCTGCCATTGAATGCGCTGCCTTTCCCGCCAAAAAAGATGCCAATTGCATAAGGTGGATCAGTCTGCGCGGCGGGATAGAAGACGGGACCTCCGCTGTCTCCCGGGCCCCAGGAGGCGCCCGTCGCACGATCGGCGCATAGAACGACCTTCGGCACCGTGAGGCTGTCAAGCATGGGATTCTCACAAGTGGCCGCAACGGTGCCAGACGTGACCCCGGTGGTCCGCCCAACCTTGTACGCCGTCATTCCGACCCAAGGACTGTAAGGAAACACCCAGATTCCTGGCCAGTACGCGCTGATCGTCAGCGAGCCCGGATTGTTGCTCGAACCCCACGTCGACGTCGAGTAAATACGCTTCGACCAATTGGGCGAGGTCGAATCCGATGAGTGCACGTACATCGCGTCGGCGTCGGTGCACAGGGACGCGCCGCGGCAGTCTGAGTCGGTCCGGTCCCATGCGGGGTTCAAGCTCGTCGTGCCAATTAGATTCCCGATCCCAACGTTGTTTTGGTAGACTGATGCGCCGGTCGAGCCACTGAACGAGCCTGAACAATGCGAAGCCGTCAGAAAACCCTCTTCAGCGTAGAACTGCACGTCTACGTTGAACGCGAGAGAGCACAGAATAGTGCCCGTGACAATTTGTTGCCCACCACCCGTCGGCCGATAGCGGTCCTGCAGGCTTGTGGCACTAACGAATGGAACTGACTCGCTGAAGACGATCGCGGACTCGGGGATGCCAAGAGCGCCAATGCCGCGAAGAAAAGGCTCTCGCGGAGCGCCTTTGGTCGTCGTAATGTGCACACGATTCTGCGCCTCATCCGCATCGATCGAAAGAAAGCCTGGCGCGCGCAGGGAGGCGGCGATGGATCGCGACCAGGCAACGAGTTCAGAGAACCCGAATTGCCCTTGAAGGACGGCGGTGCTGCCCTCGGCGCCAAGCTTTGAGCGGAAAGACGCTCCAACCGGCAAACTTGACGCGAATAGGCGAAGCGCTTGCATGGCTTCGCTGCGGCGGCTTAGGTCCTTTAGATAAACTACCGGAGTGCCCGCCTCATCGACCCATACTCCGCCAAGCCCAGCGACCTGGGCCTCCATGCGCAAAATCTCGTCCTCAAAACCGCGACTTCTACGGCCTTGGACGGCAGCAGCAATCTCTAATTGAGGTGCGCTAGCGGTGACAGATAACAGTGTTTCGGGTCGAGTGGGCGACTCTCCTGAACACGCGACAATCACTAAGGCCAAGCCGGGGAGTAGAAGCGCGCGCGACGATTGCATGTTGCCTCCTGTCTCTGATCGGAAAGCGGCAGTCGCGACGTCGCGCTTCTTCTAGGTCCAATTCATGACAACGTCAATCGGTCGTGACTCTCGTCTCCTATGCAGCCTAGAAGCGGGGACGAAAAAGGCGGATTGCCAACGGCGCTGGGGCGACGCGCCGGGTGGTCTCCCCTCCGCCGCCTGTCGCCGAGTGCAAGAGTAGGACTCTCGTTGATCCACCGCAAGACTAATTTTCGAGTTATGCCAACACGATAGAAACATCTAATGAATTGCGGCCATGGACGTCGAGTCCTCACAACTTACGAGGACCGTCATTCGCTGTCGAATATTAGAAGGCGCTTAATATCAGCCACCAAACGTGAGGCTGTTCTCACGGGCGACCGGCCGACTGGCCCGCTTCATTTGGAACACTTCGCGGGGTCGTTGCGCTCGCGCCTCGCACTCCAAGATTCGCACGATCAAACAGTACTCATTGCCGATCTGCAGGCGCTGACCGACCACGCAGGGAACGCGGCCCACGTCCGCGCCAACGTGTTCGAGGTCGCGTTCGATTACCTCGCCGTCGGAATCGATCCCGCGCGCACGACCATCGCGCTGCAGTCGGCGATTCCAGAGCTTGCCGAGTTAACAGTGGTGTTGCGGGCAGCGGTGTCGGACCGCGCGTCCCGGCGAGCTGCTCGAGAAGCGGGTCGCCCAGGATGTCGTCCGCCATCTGAACTGAAACGCGCAGGACGGGCTCCTCCGCGAGTACGAGCGTCGCGGCCGACCGATATGCTGCTATGCACTGGTGCCTCATTCGAACTCTGTCACCGAACGACCGTTGCGTCGCTTATCCATGACGCGCGACCAGAGGATGTGTAGTACATTTGCGTGAGGCCGAGGCCACTGACGGTCAGCGCGAGTCATTCCGCGGTTGAGTGTCACCATCCTTCAGACCCCATGGAACCCGACGAACAGCCTGACGGCGCGAAGCTTCGCCGCGCGCAAAAGAAGGCGGATCGGCAAGCGGCGGAACGCGAACAGGAGGCCGCTGAGGAAGCCGAAGCGGCGACGTACCGCGCCACCTATACGGCGAAGCTGGCTGAAGCGGAACGCGCGGTACTCCGCATCGAGGAACAGATTCGTCTAGTCAAGGAGCGACAACGCGGTCGCGCGAGCCTTGCTGATCACCTGTCGGGTTTCTACGAGGAAATCGACAAGCTCGCAAAGGGTAAAGCTTTGCTGGAAGTCACTCCTCTCGTACTCGCGGAGACGAATCAGACGATTCGCGACGCGAAGGCGATGGTGGCTAAGGACCCGTTCCTCGATCGTGTGCGTGAGTTTGTGCCGGCGGGGAACAATCCGGTCTATCCCGACGTCGTCGTCGCGTTGCGAACGGTCCGGCAGTCCCTTGATCGAGCGGGCGCTCGTCTCGCCGAAATACTAACCGAGGCCCAGGCCAAGCTGTCGGAAGCAGTCACGTTTGCGTTGGCGCTGGATTTCGCGGTCGCTGAAGCTGCGGAGCCCAGCTTGACCGATGTGAAGTCACATCCGCGACGGCAGCGACGAGACCTAAGCGCGTCCTGGTTCACGCGCGACGACTCAGGCCCTGACTATCGGCATTTCGATATCGAGCGATTCGACCAAGTCGCGGATATCGAGCGCTATCTCCACGTGGACGATGCCGTTTGAGCGACGCTGACCGCGATCCCCGCGCCCCGCTGATCGCTGGTATCTCGCAGTACGACGTCGACTTCGTGATGCCTCGAGTTGGCGTAGACATTCCGCTCGGCATCGATCCCTTCCTCTTGTATAAGAGTCGTGATCCGGCAATTCGTGCGCTGCACGAGTTGCTCCTTCGCGCGTTCAACGCAGGTATTGAATCGGTCCGACGCGATGATCGCGACGCCGCCCGGCGCGTCTTCAACTTCCCCGAGGTCGCCGAAATCGGATTCGGCTATTCAAAATCGAGCAAACGGGGCAGTGGCGTTGGCACAGTCTTGACCGGGCTGATTCTCGAAACACTCGAGAACGCGCCCGACTTGCTTGAGCGCGGCGTGCGCCACATCGAGGAGATGCAGTTGCTGTCGGCGGGAATTGGGCCCGATCGCATCAGTGACATTGCAGCGAACGTCTTGAAGTCGTTCCTGATCGAGTACACGCAGCGCCAGTGCAGTGTCTGGGGGATCCCCATGATGAAAGGCGTTCCCTTGGGGCACATCTACGATAGCGGAACTGGGGAATGGGAGGACGGGCACTACGATCTGCCCGTCAATCCGATCGACGGTCGGGCGATTCTGCTCGTTCCGCGACGAATCGTTCGCGCGCTGCCCTGGATCAACTACGACGATTTCTTGCGTGGTGAGTTCGCCGCCTACTTGCGTGCTAGGAGAACTGCCGCAGCGGCGCTGACGAAGGGCGTCAAGGGGAAAGTGGCAGTTGTGAGCGTCACGCGATCTGACATCGCCCTGGTCGAGCGATACGTCCAAGCGAAAGAGGCGACGTCGGATCAAGCCAAGCCAGCCGACGCCTATGGCATCGACTCCGATCGCGATGTGTGTGACCAGGCCGCCTCACTGAAGCATCGACTGAACGACACCCCTAGCGGCCGAGAAGCGGCGACAGACTATCAGAGGCTCGTACTAGAAATTCTCAATTTCGTGTTCAATCCAGACTTAGTTGATGGGCAGCCGGAGGTGCGCACCGTTGACGGGACGGAGCGCCGCGACATCATTTTCACCAACGAGTCCGATGAGAGTTTTTGGGCGTACGTTCGGTTAGAGCATTCGTCCATCTTCTTGATGTTCGAGGTGAAGAATACCACGGACCTTGGAATCGACGCGCTCAATCAGACCGCGACCTACTTAGGGGATCGACTGGGTCGCCTAGGGATCATCGTGACTCGGGAGGCGGCGTCTGATTCGATGAAACGCAAAGCGATCTCGATTTGGAATGACAGCGGTCAGGGCCGGAAAGCGATTCTCGTTCTCTCGGATGGCGATTTGAGGGCGTTGCTAGACATCCGTTGCCGAGGGGCGTCGACCGCCAAGTGGATGCAACAGCGCTATCGAGAGTTCCGAATGTCGCTGCAATAGCGCTGAATCGCCCCGGGATTGTCGGAGGCTCCTTCTCTTGAGAAAATGGAGTCATGCCAAAGAAGACACGACAGTCGCGGTTTTCACCAGAGGTACGTGAGCGGGCGGTGCGGTTGGTGCAGGATCATGGGTCGCAGTGGGCGGCGATCCGATCGATCGCCGAGAAGATCGGCTCCTCCACGCAAATGCTTCGAAGTTGGGTGCAGCAGGCGGAGCGTGACGCGGGCCAGCGCCCGGGGATTGACACCGTTTATGACCGAACGTCATGCATCGCGCCAATTGCCAGTCGGTATGCGACGCTCGGTTGACGCGACGGTTGTCAACTGGAGAAGCCCAGCCGGCTAAGCTGGCATTAGAGTGTTCGAATCTTCCATTCCCCCGTGTCGACTCAACCGCGTAAGTCTTTCTTCGTGAACGGATTCCATCACGGGAACTCGTCGACGATTCGCCCAGTGGCCCCCGGTCAAAACGGCTGGGGGCCACTTTTTCGAGCCGACGAATGCGAAATGGCCCCCACTCCGATGAGCAGAGGCCGTTTCTAAGTGATTTGAATTTCAGAGCTTACAGAGCGGGCGACCGGGCTCGAACCGGCGACGTCCAGCTTGGGAAGCTGAGCGAAGCTAACGGGGTCGTTACGTAAGTCGTTGATTTTCAACCGGAAACGCCCAGCTCGATTCAGTACGCGCTAACGATTTGGCGCATATTCGCGCTTCAACGGTCCCCAACGGTCCCCACGCGGTGCTCGCCGCATCAACCGCGGAACACGACCTTCAACGACATGCCATCAATTGCCTTTTTGCCCTGGGCAACGTCCGAGATCCGGATGCAGTTCGGAGCGTTTCACATCGTTCCGCTTCATGCGGCCGTCGCTGACGGTCTGATACCGCGCGAACTCGAACCCGCGATTACAGCGATCCTCAAGGCCCACGGTAAAAAGCGCAAAGTGGACTGCGCTGAAGTGCCTCTCGTTCGCCGCGACGATCTCAGCTTCACGAGCGGGATGACAGACGAAATCGCGGCGAGTTATTTCTCTTTTCGCACGCGACTGGCCTTCGCTGCGCTGTCCGCACGGCAGTACTTCGGACTTCGCTACTGCAATTCCGACAGCGCACGATTGGTCGTCCAGGCGTTCGCGCAAGAAGGGGGAGCCGGCGCGTTGATCACCACACGGCGCCGTGACGGTCACACGAATAACTACATCAGCAGCAGCGCGTTTTCCGAAACGCGACCGCTTCACGTGAGCAGTTCGTTCACCCTGCCATCGGATCTCGATATCCCCTTGATGCACACGCTTGAGGCTCGCGCTGCCGCAGGCAATAGTTCAAATGATTCTTTATGGCCCCGCCTCGAGGATGCCATTCGGCTCTTCGTCGGCGCGAACACAGACAACACTGACCTCGATTTGCACACTGAGCTGGTGGACACGGTGAGCGCGTTCAGTCGACTGTTCGGCGTGTGGGATGAAAAAGGTACGGTCGCAGGCTTCGCCGGCACTCTTCCGGCGCCTCCCCCCGAGGAAGACGACGAGCCGCTGGGGCCGAAGGCGAACAATGAGTTCGTGCGGCGCGCTCTAGACTCAGGTAAATCGATGCGCGAGTCGTGGCTTGCCGACGCCTACCGACTTCGCGGCAAGTACGGTCACGGCGACGTGAACGCGCCCGGCTACCCCTCGACGTGGCAAGTTCACGAGCACTTACTACTCGCTGCATTCGTCTTTCCCCTTCTTGTAAAAGCCATGCTCGCAAGGGAAGGGTTCTACGAGTTTACTAATGACGACCGTCTCGCGAACGCGATGTTCGACACTCTCGCTAGCTATGACGCGTTTGCGCCGGATCCAAACCCCAGGGGCGAGGAAGATGACGATCGCGACGATATCGATCCCCCGCTCCCATGGCGGCGCGTGATGAGTGACTTCCACATGCGTCGGCTGGCCAAATTCCTAACTGCAGAACTTGAGCGAATGAGTATCGAAACCGCGGACGAGGGTCTGGACGGCGAGTAGTCTCGTGGACGTCCGAGGGCCGGGGTGGGTAAGCTCTTTGGCGCCTTCACCGTTCGCGAATAGCATCCGACATATCGCGATCGTCGCCGAATGGCGAATACCCAGGGCGCAAGGACGCTCTCCGCGGCCCGGGCAATATGAAACAACGTCGACTCGCCGGCCCTGCAACGAGTGTCGAGTGCAGTACTCGTGTGCGACTTGGTTATTGGATACTTCTCATTCAGCGGCGCAGATACCGGCTAGCGCGACGAGTCCGTTGGGCCTAATATCGGGCAGCCCCGCTGCCGGCGGCTTCCCTCCGACGATGGACGGACCGACGCATTCCCGCGCCGCCGCCCAGGAGTCTCCCCCAGGAGCTTCTGCTTATGCACCCCCCGCTTCGCACCGGCGCCGTCCCCCCGGCTCGTCCGCGTTTCGCTCCGCCAGGCGAGGGTGCCTGGGCCGCTCGCTGGACGTGCGCTGCGAACGGTCGATCGATTCGGCGAGTCTCGCTGGCAGCGGCCAGCGCCCTAAGCCTCGCGTGCGCCGGGGCGGATCAAGCCGGCCCGCCTGCGGCCCATGAGACGGCGCGGCTCACGATTACCCGCACGGCCGGGGTGGTGGGCATGCCGGGCAGCGACTCGGTGGTCGTCGACGTCGGCAAGACCGTGCCGTACGACTTCCACGCGGCCGCGGACTACATGCCCGTCGCCGTCCTGCTCGATGGTCGGCCAGTCCCGAGCAGCGGGTCCGTGGCGATGACAACAGCGCATACGCTGGCGGTGGGGACGTGGCCGGTGGCCAAGGGTTCGCGCACGGATTCGACGGTTGCAGCTACCGCGCGCGCCGTGCTCTCGAGCGCCGACCCCGTCGCAACCACGCAAACGCTCATCAATCAGGTCGATGCCGCGCTTCGCGCGAACCCGACCGATCCCGTGGGCGTCGTCGCGCGCATCCAGGCCCTCGCCTACGATGCCACGACGCAGCTCGCCGATTTCAAGGCCCTCGACGCGAGACTTGCCGGCCAGCTCTTCACTGCTCCCGGGGATGGGGCCAGCACCACGGCCAGCACCACGGCCAGCACCACGGCCAGCACCACGGCCAGCACCACGGCCAGC
>JBDUEJ010000108.1:0-9100 GCA_040002475.1 bacterium
CCTCTGGATGACACCCTCAGTCCTGGACGACACGAACCACCTCCTCGACGGTCGTTAGCCCCGCCTCGGCGCGATACCATCCATCCGCCCGCAACGGAATGAGGCCGGCGCTCGACGCCAGCGCGCGCAACTCCGATCGCGACGCACGCGATGCGATCGCGTCGCGAATGTCGTCCGTGATCACGAGCAACTCAAAAATCCCAATCCGCCCGCGAAACCCCGTTCCTCGGCACGCTGGACAGCCGGCACCACGGATCAATGTCGTTCGACCAACGGGGCGGCCCGCCACCGCCGCCACCGTCTCCGGCGACGGCTCGTACGATTCACGACACTCGGAGCACACGCGCCGCACGAGACGCTGCGCGAGCACGCCTTCGATCGTCGCCGCGGCGAGGTAGTCGGGAATTCCGAGATCGAGCAGGCGCGGAATCGCGCTGATGGCGTCGTTCGTGTGCAGCGTGCTGAACACCAAGTGCCCGGTCATCGCCGCCTGCACCGAAACCTCAGCGGTCTCCTGATCGCGCATCTCGCCGATCATCACGACGTCGGGATCTTGCCGCAGAATCGCGCGCAACGCGCTGGCGAAGGTCACGCCGGCCTGGCGATGCACCGGCATCTGCGTAATTCCCGCCAGCTGATATTCGATCGGATCTTCGACCGTGATGATCTTCTCGGTCGCCGAATCGCGCTGCTGGAGCGCGGCGTAGAGCGTGGTTGTCTTGCCGCTCCCGGTTGGTCCGGTCACGAGAAACATCCCGTGCGGCCGCGTTGAGAGATTGCTGACGGCGGCGAGCACACGCGACGTCATGCCGAGCTCGTCGAGCGTGACCGGGCGGCCGCCGTGATCGAGAAGTCGCAGCACGACGCTTTCGCCGTACATCGTCGGCACCGTGGACACGCGCAGGTCGAGCTCCCGCGCCTCGAGCCGCACTCGAATGCGCCCGTCCTGCGGCCGCCGGCGCTCAGCGATGTCCAGCTCAGCAAGAAGCTTGACGCGCGACACGACGGCGTGATGCAGGTGACTGGGCGGCTCGGGCGCCGGGACGAGCACGCCGTCCACGCGAAAGCGCGCGGCAAGACCGGAGCGCGTGGCTTCAAGATGGATATCGCTCGCTGCGACATCGTAGGCGTCGCGCACGAGCAGGTTCACATAGCGAATGACCGGCGGTTGGTTGGCGAGATCGCGCACATCGGTCGCGAGGTCATCGCTCGATGTATCGGCGCGCGCGAGCTCGATGGTGCGTTCGGAGTGGGTCGTCAGCCGCTCGACGAGACGCTCGAGCTCTTCGCGCGCGACAGTCTCGAGCGTAATGCCGCGACGATAGGCAAACGCGACGTCGTCAGCCGCGGCGAGGAGCGAGTCGTTGGTGACGGCGACGACAAGCGATCCGTCGTCGGCCATGGTCTTGGGGCAGACGCGGTGATGCAGCAGATAGTCGCGTGTGAGGCCGCTGGCGAGGGTCAGCGGAATAGGCGCAGTCATTGATGAGACCTGGGTCATTGACGGTCGAAGGTCGCCGGCCGTTCTCGAATTCCAACAACCCCAGGTTACTGCTCCTCCCCATCGTGACCCCAACCGATTTCACGCGCTCACTCGCGAATCATTGTCGCCGTCGCGCGCCCGCGTCGACCAGGTTGCATTTTCTCGTTCCCTACTCCTCTCGCAGCGATGTCACCGGATCCACGCTCATCGCCCGCTTCGCCGGCAACACACCAGCCACCACCGCCACGACACAGATCCCCGCCCCCACAACACCGATCGTCACCGGGTCACCCGGCGTCACGTCGAACAACATCGACCGCATCAAGCGCGTCGCCGCCACCGCCCCGAGCGTCCCAAGCACCACTCCCATCCCCGCCAACCGCAAGCCCTGCCCGAGCACGAGCCCCAGCAGCGATCGAGCGTTCGCGCCGAGCGCGAGCCGTACGCCAAATTCACGTGTCCGCGACGCCACGCCGAACCGCAGCCGCGCCGTTCGCTCGGCAATTTCTGACGGGAGGCCATGGGCGACGAGGTCTCGTGCTTCCATATGGATGTGGAAGCGCATTTCCTCCTCCATGTCGCGCTCGCGGCGATCAACGCGCAGCAGGTTGACCACTCGACGAACGAAGCGTGCAATGGCGTCCATCATGGCGCGCTCCCAGCCTCAGGCCCCTTCGAGAACCTGCTCGACGGCGACGACGAACCGCCGCCAGTCGTGCTGCTCTTCGGTGACGCGCTTTCGTCCTGTCGCCGTGAGGCGGTAGAACTTCGCGCGCCGTCCTTCGTCGGAAAGCCCCCACTCCGACTTCACGAAGCCTCGTTCTTCCATGCGATACAGGGCGGGATAGAGGGAACCCTGGTTGACCTGCAGGACGTCGCTGGAGAGGAGTCGGATGCGTTTGGGGATACCCCAGCCATGCAGCGGCGCCGGGAGAAGGCTCTTGAGTATCAGGAGATCGAGTGTGCCAAGGATTGTGCTGTCGAAGGTCAGGGTATGGCGGCAGCCGTTAGCGATGTCTGAACTCCCTCCCCGACCATCGCGCGACCCGTTGCGAGCCCGAGCTCCACTGCGGCCGGCTGCTCCTCAGCACGCCCACCGCATACGGGACCCGGCACGTTGAAGACTCTCGTTCCTCGCGGCGCATGCTTCGGCGTCGGATGTCGTGGTGCTGAACGACGGAAGGGCGATCTCCGGCACCTGAGAACCATTTGCGGCCTGAACGTCCACGATCTCGATGCCGACGAACCCGTCGGGATGCGCCCGGGCCTTTGCTTCGAGTGATACCAGCTGGGATCGGATCAGCTGCGCCGATTGGGCCGACAACTCCAGACGGTTCATGGTCATCGGTGGGTCCAGGCGTATCGAATCGACGGCGCGTTCCAGCACCTCGCGATTTGCCACAAGCTCTCCGGAGTCTTTCGGTACGCACTGCGCGATAGTCCCCGGTCCACCGTCGTAACGGCGAATTCCGGTCGTGATGACTCGGTGAATGGTGTAGTCGGGATCGCCGTGCCAGATGACTGCCGTATTGGCGACATAGCACGACACGGGCGCAATGACTCGGCTCGTGAGACCGCCGATGCCAACCACGGCTCCGGCGAGGAGTATTGGAATACTGCGCATGGCGTTGCGAGTAGGGTGAGATGGCTTACAGTGCGTGCGGAGCGGCCCGTGCGCGACATGAGTGATGTGTTGCGTCGCCGCCACACAAGACAATTCACCGGAAGCACGAGGCGCGTGTCATCGCAAGCGTGCGCGAAGCATGAAACCGTTTCGTGAGCGCGTGTCGTACGTGTTGCGAGGAGTTCACGCGCGTTCGCCGAACGACCCGTCGGTGTCGACCTAGAGGGGTTGGCGCGAGCAGCGAACCAGCGAATCGCACGCTGAGGCCGGAGCGGCGGTCTGAGCGGGCACATCGTGTCGTACTCGGAACTTTTCGACGTTTCTCTAATTGCCGGGCAGCGGTGAAATCGCGTTGCCGGCCCATGCGAGCATGGCCATCGGAGATGATCTACACCGGTTACGAAAAAAATTTCGGCACTGGGCTGCCACGTTCCGTGCCGATGTCGGAACGATTCGTTCCTCATACTGAAGTTGCGGCCGTCGCGTTCGCCGTTTGCCCGTGTTTTATGTTGATAACGTCACAGATCGATGGTGTAATGACATGAAGTCACACTTGATCATCCAGAGGTGGGTGCCGATATATGCTCCTGAGGAATAGTGTTGGCTGAATGGCGCCGACGGGGAGGCTGGTCGTGAAGCAGTCAGGAGAGATGTTGCGACATTTCGCATTTTTTGAAGAGCTCGGGAAGATGGACGAGCGAGATCCTGCGTGGCATTCAGTCAGTGCCGGCTTGGTTCTCTTGCGTCTCGTCGACGAGTGGATCGATGTCGGATTGGGCTCCAACCGTCCGGATGCCTGGAGCATCAGTGCCGTCCGCGAAGCGATCGCCGAGATGCCCGAGACGACGCCGTTGCGTCGGATCCTCACGGGAGTTCTCGACACCATCGTCTCGTCCGACGTCGTGGCCAACCATGTCGTGAGCCCGCGGCTCATGGCGTTCGCGCAGGTGCTCGAGTATGAGGCGAAGTGGAGCCTCGCAGCGGACGTCTACCGGACCATCGTCGCCCATGGCCATCCCATGGAAGACGGCGACATCGTCGTTCCTGCCAGCATTCAACTCGGCTTGTGTCTCCGAAACCTTGGTGACCTCCAGGGTGCGGCGGACGCCTACACCGATGCCGGTCGAGTCGCCGATTCGAACGGCGACCTCATTGGAGTGCTTCGCGCCCGAATCGGCGAGGCGAAAATCGCCACGGCTCGCGGCAATATGCCCCAGGCCGAGGCGATGCTCGAAGAGACTATTCAGTGCGCGGAAGCCAACTCTTTGGACGATGTTCATTCGCGCGCGCTGCATGATCGGGCGCTCGTTGCCGGTTTGCGTGGACAGTACGACCGCGTTGTTCAGTTCGCTTACCGCGCCCTCGACTTGGCCACCGGCCAGCGGGAACGCGACCGTATCCTGGCTGATATCGCGACAGGATTTCTCGACCTTGGCTTGGTCGATGTCGCACGCGACGCGTACCTCATCCTCGTCGCGACCGCACAGGATCAGTATGTCCGCTGGACGGCCGGCCTGAACTTGATGCAAGTCGCAAGTCGCGAGCAGATGGAGCCGATGTTCGATCGGTATCGCCGCGACTTCGACAATGTGGAGCTGCCGCCGTACCTGCAGGCGTACTACTTCCTGAACGTTGGAAACGGGTATCGCACGTTTGGACGCAATCGGGACGCCGTTCCGTACCTCGAGCGCGCGGTTCAGGTGGCGACCACCAACCAACTCAACCAGCTGTTGTTCCAGGCTGAGGAGAGTCTTGCTGGAGCTCGTGTTGCGGCAGCCCGTCCGCCGGTTCAGAACAATGTGTATGTACCACAAGAGGTTCTGCGGGTGGCCACGGCTATTCGCGAGTTGAAGCTTCAGACAGCGAACGCTTGATGAACAAAGCGGCCCGACGCTAGAACGTCGGACCGCCCGTTGTAAGACAGTCGTGAAGACGCGGTGAGTTACTCGGCGCAGCGACCGCTGCCCGTGTAGACACCACTACGGCAGCTGCCATCTTCGGAACGCGGGGCAGAGATATCGCTGCAGGCGTTCAAGACAATGGAGGAGATAACGAGCGCAAGGAGGACCAGCGGGCGGCGGGACATGGCGGTGATCTCCGGCGGATTTTTGGGATTGTTTTCTTGGCGGGAAGCAACTTCCGAATCCTAGGGTCGCGGCAGAAGGCGTAAACACGCATTTTGTGACACGTTATAGCGTTTTTATGTCATTCGAGCCGATAATTCGACCACGTGGACGTCGTCGCGCTCCTCCCTCGGCAGCTCCTCTCGCATCTCAGAGTGGTCCTCGGCTCGGAGCATCAACTCATATCCGTCGCTAACTGGACGGAGCTCCAGGTCACGGTCCAGCACCAGGCTGCAGACATTGTCGTCGCCGATCCTTCGGTGGGCGATGGTCCCGGCCAGGTTGAGGCGCTAGAAAACATTCGACGACAATTTCCGTCGCTGCCCATCGTTGTCTACACTTCGCTCATGCCGTCGTCGATCAAGACGATTGTGCAGCTGGCGAAGTCTGGCGTCGAACACGTCGTCCTCAGTCGCTTCGACGATCAGCCGCGGCGATTCCTTGAATTGTTGGAAGGCATCCCCGCGCATGCACTTGGCGACCGGATGCTGCAGGAACTGGCGGATGCACTTGCGGCACTGCCGGTGACCGTCGTCCGCGCGATTGATCAGTTATTCCGATCGCCGGACAGTTTTAAGAACTCTCAGGATCTCGCTGCGGCTGCCGGTATGAACCTCCGCACGCTGTACCGAAATCTGGAACCGGCGGGGATTTTCTCGGCGAGAGCGCTGGTGGTGTCGGCTCGGTTGCTTCGGGCGTACGCGCACTTGCAGGACCCGGGTCGATCGATCAAGGATGTAGCGGCAAACGCAGGGTATCACTCGCCGTGGCAGCTCTCGCAGCAGATGCGCGAGCTCACCGGCAGGACAACGGAGCAGGTGCGACGCGAAGTTAGCGGTGACACACTCGTCGCCCTACTTGCTGAGCAGGTGCGACGCAGGAGACGAAAGCAATGACGTGGAAAGTCGTCCTCGGCACGGCGGGGACGGATCGGTCACGGGCCCCGAGCCCAGAGGCGAAGGAAGCGATGATCTCCGGTAAACAGATACGAGTGCTCGTCGTCGATGACGAACCGTCGATCTGTAAGGCGATGTCCATCGCTCTGTCGCGTGCGGGCTATGAAGCCATCACCGCGCAGTCCGGCGAAGCCGCGCTCGCAATCGTCCGCAGCGAGCACGTTGACGTCATGCTCATCGATCTCCGCATTCCCGACATGCGCGGCGATGTCATTTTCGAGGTCGCCGCCGGACATCAGCCCCAGCTCCGCTACCGAACGTTGTTCATGACGGGCGATATCACTGAGCGCGCGCACAAGCTCATCATGGCGTGCAAATGTCATTTTCTCCGGAAGCCGTTCGATCTGCGCGACATGACTGACGCGATCGCGGCCCTCGCCCCACGGGTTCAGGACGCGGCCGGCTGAACAGCCGCGCGATCGCAACCTTGGGCTTTCTGCTCCTCCCGGCCACAGCCAGGACGCAGCAACCGCCTCAGTCACAACCAACGGTTATTACCGCCCGGCACCGTCTCCGGATCCTCGGCGTATTCGACGAAGCGTCGGGCGAGCCTGTGGAGGGCGCCGAAGTCGCGGATCTTCTGACTGGCGCCGCCGCATCCACGACCAGGACCGGCACGGTCAGTCTGTTTTTTCTGCCCGAAGGTGGCGGCCTGGTTCGCATTCGGAAAGTCGGATACGCGGCGACCACCCTCGCCGTGCGCATCTCGCCAGACGACACGATTCCAATCACAGTGCTGCTGTCGAAGGCCGTGGAACTCCCCGCCGTGGTTACGCGCGACTCAGCCCCCCACTACACGTCTCCCGGCCTTCGCGGTTTCGAACAACGTCGCGGCGCGAGCTCCGGCGGCTACTTCGTCGCCGAAGCCGACCTCCGCAAAGCCGACGATCGCAAGTTGGGCGAAGTGCTTCGCTCGCGCGTTCCCGGTTTGGTGTTCATTGGCGGCTCGGGCGGAGCAAACTACCTCGTCTCACAACGAAACTGCGGGTCCCTCGGAGCATCCTCAAAGCAGCCGTGCGCCCGGCCGCGCTGTTACGTGCACGTGTATCAGGACGGATCCCTGATCGACAACGGCGAGGTCGCGTCGATTCGCACGGATTTCACCCGACTGGACGTGAATCAATTCGCCGGAGTCGAGTATTACGCCGGCGGCGCGTCCGTCCCAGCGCAGTACTCGACCACGGGCGCCGACTGCGGCGTTCTGCTCCTCTGGAGTCGAGAACGGTAAACGGTCAATTTCGTTGATGGTGCCCGCTCAAAGCTTCCAACTTCTCAAGGTCTTGAGTGATTGCTCGATCGCCAGTTGCTGCGCGGTCGCCTTCGATTCGGCGAGCAGGCCTTCGTAGGTTGCGATCGCGAGCTTGAGCGCCACCGGATCCTCTTCGTCGTTCGCGAGACTTGTCGCGTTGTCGGCGAGTGCGGCGCGCGCCAATTGGTCGCCTGGAAATTGCCGAGTGACGTCGTGCCAGCGCTCGACACGTTTCCTGAGCTCGGGCGCGGCGAGTGCCCACAGATGCCAAGCGCCGCGATTGCCCGGATCGAGCTCCTTGGCGCGAGTCGCCAGGCGTCCGACCACCTCGGGACCGCGGCCGGTCAGCCAGTATGCGTTGGCGAGTACCACAATTGCTTGAGCGTCCTGCGGCAGGTCGGCGACGATCCGCTCGTAAAGCGGAATGACGACTTCCGGCATCTCGCGATAGTTCTGGGCAGCGGTTTTGAGTAGCGCGGACGACGTTCGCTTGGCCAGTGCGCGCAGTTGGTCGAGGAGAATGCCAACGTCGCCTGAGCGTTGATAGGCGTCCACGTGCGTAGCCAGCTCGTGGGATGGGTCGAAAAAGGGAGACGGCGCGGTGCCTGCGGTGTCTCGTGATGCACCGGGCGGCGTGATTGGAGGGGTGTCCATGAGGCAAAGCTAGGGACCCGGCATGAAGTTCGCAGCATTGGGCGGGCGGGAAGGCGGATTGGGGGATAAAAGCCAAGGGTTGCGCCAAGCAGGACAAGTGGCGATACTCTTGGCGTCCGCCGGCACGATCGCGACGTCGTCCCTCCGGCCAGTACGTTCTCGATTCCAGGTCCCTCGCCGAATGGGCGACCCGGGTCAGGCGTCGAGAGCCGCGCCGTAGCGCCAGTATCGTTGGTAACGCGTGAGGTGCCCGCGCGCCGACGATTCCGACAGCAGAGCACGCGTCGCGTCTCAGGTTGTATCCCGTCACACATCGGTTTCATCGCACGCATGGATCATGTCTGCGAGCGAACCTTTGGAGCAAATGTCCGCGGTAGTTCGCGAGACACGGCTCCGGAAGAAGCAGGTCCCGCGAAGCTCGCGGTATCCGTACAGATTCACCTTTTACTAAACAACGGCATGAACGAACGTCGACGCCCCCCTCGTCGTGCACGCGGGAAACGTCCAAGCAACAAATCCGACGCTGAAACCGGCGACAATCCGTATCGCGAGGACGGCGACAGCGGCGGTGGCGTGGAGACTCAAGCCAGTGAGGCTGCTTCTCCTCCCCCACCCCCCGCCGCCCCGCCTGCGACGCGAGCCGGATCCCGTCCGGAATCTGCACGTCGAGGGAAGCGAGCCGCAGCAAGTGAAAGCGCGGCGCCGACGCCGCAAACCCCGCAAGCCAACGACACAGGGCGAGACGATTCAGGCGGAAACGGCAGTCAGAACGACGCCCCGCCCCCGCCCGTCGAGAGAACCAACAGCGGAAGCACCGCAAACCCCGAAACTGTCGGCAACGGAAGCAGTGGCGGAAATGGCGGAAACAACGCCGGCGCACGCGACGAATCGAACGGCGGACAGGTTCAGAGTGCACAGAACACTTCGGCCCCTGGGTTCAACCCGCAGCGCGACCGGGGAGATCGAGGCGATCGCAATGACCGGAACGATCGCGGTGACAGAGGCGACCGC
>JBDUEJ010000109.1:0-8721 GCA_040002475.1 bacterium
TCGCCGTCGAACGCGGCGAGCAGCGCGTGCCAGTCGACGCCGCTCACGTCGGCGCCGCGCATGAACCACTGCGCGAAGCGCGAGTACGCCTCGGGCGGCGTCGCGCGCGTTACCACGAGGAAGTGCTCGGTCTCAAACTGCCGACCCTGCTCGCGCGAGTACGCGGCACGCCGCTCATCATCGATCGCTTGCGTGACGGGATCAGGGAAGACGCTCGCCGCGTACGGCAACGCCGGCCGGCGAATCGCGTCCACGTGCAGCATCCAACCGCCGCCGAGCGGTAGGAGTGCGTTGTTCGCATGACGCGAGAGTGCATCGACTTCATCCGTCGTCGCGGCGGCGAGGTCGGGGCCGTTGAATCGCCATCCGGCCAGCAAACTGCCATCCTTCTGCAATACCGTTCCTTCGTCGACAACGAAGCCCCATTGCAAGAGATCGGGCAGCCCGGCGGGCGCGGCGCGGTGCTCGCGGAGCGCGGACCAACCGCGCGCGGTCGCGGTGCCGGCGCCGAAGGCCAGCGCGGTGGAGAGAAGGCTCATGGTTTGGCCGGGATCGACTGTCGCACTCGCTCCGGCGGACCGAGAAGCGGAGCGCGAGCGTGATAGAAGTCGCGAGCACTCAGACTGCGCACGTAGAGCACCGTCATCTGCGGATCATGTTGGGCGGCCCACGCCATCACGCCGTGCACGCCGACGAGATAGATGACGGCGAGCACGACCGTGACAAGATGAAATCCAACGACGAAGAGGAGCGCGAACACCGTCGTCACCTCAAGCACCGCGACCGGTGGTTCCACGCCCATAAAGAGCACTGGCCGGAGGAGCGAGGCGTGAATGACGTGCGCCCCCGGTCTTCTGCTCTCGCCGTCGCGCGAACCAGTCATTGCTCGCTCAGACCGTCGCGCCCGCGAAGGCGAGCGCTGCCACGATGTTTGCTGCACCGATCATGATCGCGATGCCGACGATCGCCTGGCCAAACCGCTTGGCGCCCTCTTCGTGCCTCGTGAACGCCCACATGAGGCCGCCGACAACGAACGCCAGTGCGCCGACGATGCGCGCCGTCGTGCCAGACAGGTTGTCAAGCAGATTCTGTAGCGGACCGGTCCACGGCATGTCGGCGCCGCCAGCAGGCGCGGCGTGGACGACGGCCGGAAGGAGCGTGAGCAGCGCTGCGGCGGCGACGGTCAGCGCCATGATGCGCATCGCGTGCGCGCGCTGTGCTTCATTCTCGATCCCATTCCCCAAGACTCTCATATCCACTCTCCAGTTGAGGTCAGCTGTTGAAGCAGGAAGCGGCCGCCGTCGTCGAGCCCCACGACACGCGCCACCTCCGTCGCGCGCCGTTGCCGCCCGCGTCCGTTCATGACCACGATCAGGTGAATCGCCTCCGCGATCAGTTCGCGTTGCGACGGCACGTTCGCGCGGCGGGCGAGCCGGTCGAGCCGGACGAGCGCGCCCTCCGCCGACGAGGCGTGCACCGTTGCGATGCCGCCGGGATGCCCAGTCGCCCACGCGTCCAGGAGATCGAGCGCCTCGGCGCCACGCACTTCGCCGACCACGATCCGATCGGGACTCGTGCGCATGGTGCTCCGCACGAGATCCGCGAGCGTAACATCCGCGCCCGTGCGTAGCGCGAGATGGTCGGGCGCCAAACACTGTAGTTCGATCGTGTCCTCGAGAATCACCACGCGCTCGGCCGGGCACCGTTCCGCGATTTCTCGCAGCACCGCGTTCGCGAGCGTCGTCTTCCCGGAGTTCGTGCCGCCGGCAATGAGCACGTTGCGTCGGGTGATCACTGCGTCTGCGATCGCCGCGCGCTGGTCGAGCTTCAGACCGGCCGTCGAGACGTAGTGATCGAGCGAATACACCATTGCCGGCGGCTTGCGGATGTTGAACGCCGGCGCAGAGCACACAGGCGGTACAAACCCCTGCAAGCGGCTGCCATGAAACGGCGCACCAAGGAGCTCGGTTTCGAGGCGCGGGCTCGACGGGCTGAGCGTCGTGTGCGCGGCGGCGGCGGCGGCGTTCAGGAACATGATGGCACGTGTAGCGTCGAGTCTTCCGCCACTGTCGACGCGGCCGCGCGACCTCGTATCCAAATGAATCGCCCCATCGTGTGAGTTTCTGTAAACCTCAGTCACATCATCGTCGAGTAACGCGGCGACGATAGCCGGGCCGAGGTACCGCGCCATCATCGCGGTCATGCGATCCGCCGGTGGCGGAGAGTCGATCGTCGAGACGTGCGCGACTACTGTCATGCAGTGCTCACTCGTTCGAGTGCGTATCACACGAATCGCATCGATCAGCGCGAGATGGAGCGCCCAACCCGCCGCCAATCGTTCCTTCGCGGCTCCAAGGCGTTCGCCACCCTCAATCCAGCGTACCTCCGCATCGATGGATGCGTTCTGGTTCTGCGGCGCGATCGCCGCCGCGTTTGATATCAAGTCGCCCGGCGACGCGTTGGCTTGTCGATGAGGCGCCTCGTATTGGCGGGTCTCTCCGCTTGCCTCGCGGCCCTTCTTGCCGGTATTGCGCGAGCGCTCGCTCCACCATGGCACGCACTCGAAGAAGTCGCGTCCGCACGGTGATCGGGCTGATCCCACAGCCGCGCGCGATCTCGTCCGCCGAGAGTCCGCGGAGCATCCCTACCACGACCTCGCGAAGTCCTGGCGTCATACTCGATGCGGCGAGAGCGAGGAGCGCTTCGACGAAGCGCTCGTGGTCGGCGCGGCGCTCGATCTCCTCATAGACTCCTTCACGCGTCGCGACCGTGTCGACGTCTACCTCAACCGCTAGTCGCGCGGCCTCTCGTTTGCGGCGCCGCGCGGCGGTGCGAATCAGGTTGCCGACGACGACCGCGATGTATCGTTCGGCGCGCGCAGGGTCGATCCGCGGAATCGCCCGGCTGATTCGGATCAGCGCTACCTGAGTCAGATCGTCAGCCTCTTCACCTAACGCGCGGCCTCGAAATCGCTGTAGTAGTCGCGGGCGCAGTATGTGGAGAAATCGCTCGACTGCGTCGTCGCGTGTTGCGCCGTCGGTTGACTGTGCGCGGATGAGCGCAGCGGCCAGCTTGTCGCCGTCTGTGCCGGCGGTGAAAGGTTGAGCGGAGATGGCTGATTGGACGCGATCGGCTCTGCCCTGCGATGAAGTTGCTCTCAAAGCCTCTGTGATTCGTCGTTTCGGGCTCACGTGTCCTCACCATTGTTGTTCCCGATATCATGAACGAGTGGGACCACGCGTACCCTGACGAATGCGCGTCAGCGATCACGATGCTGGAACTTGAGATTGCGTCACGGACTCAGGGAAATGCGTCACGAGAAGATTTTGGTGCGCAGCGATCGCCGAATTGCTCTCGATCTCGAGTCAGTGCGCGATGCAGCAGTGCGATCGACGCATGGAACGAGAGCCAGCGCGGTTCAGATTCATAGAACGCGAGCAGCCGCTCCTGCCATGGCGCTGACCGACCTGTCGCGATGGCGCGCACAGCCTGCGCATAGTGCGCGAACTCTTGCGTCCAGCAATCGTGGCCTCGCGGAGCTACGCCACGGTGGAATCGGATGAACGCGCGAGGGTCTGCAACACCGGCGTCATCCATCGCTCATCGTTGTCTGGCGTCGGACCGAGATGGCGCGCGGGTGCGCGGCGCTCGTATTTCCTCCATCAGGGCGCTCGCACATTCAACGCGTGATCGCGCATTCTTCTCTGCCTTCTCGGCAAACCGCGAAGACAGGGTGAATGATTCCGGCGAACCTTTTTCGGTGACGGCCTTTTCCTCGCGCGTCGCCGTCCGGCGCTCGCTCCGGTTCACCGACGTTCCCGCATTTCGCCGTCCCAGGTCTGTCGAAGCGCGTGCGTGGCCCGACGCATGTGCGTTTCCACCGTTCGAACTGAGATGCCAAGCGCCAGGGCAATGGCCGCGTAGCTCTGTCGCTGCGTCCGATGCATGCTGAACACGACGCCTTGTCGCTCGGGCAATAGCGATATGGCCTGTTCGAGCCACGCGTTCCATTTCGCCGCGTCAAGCTGTTCCTCGATGTCGCGAGTAGCGTCGGCCGCGCTGTCATTCGCGGCTTCGGCAAGCACGAGATGGGGCACCGCCTTTCTCCATCGCTGCCGGCGCCGAACCGTGTCCAGCGCGGCATTACGCACAGCTCTGCGCAGGAGGCCGATAGTAATTGCTTCGGCTCGCAGGTCGCTGCGCCATGCCCGGAGAAAGACATCCTGCACGAGGTCCTCGGCCGCTGTCCATCCGACGTAGCGTGCCGCGTATCGGCGCAGCGCGCGTGATCGGAGACGAAAGAGTGCCGAGAGATGCGAGGCGCGATGCCTCGATTCGGCTTCGGCGGCATCTCGCACTTCTCCTTCGGCGATCACGGGCGGGCTCCAATGGAGCCGGTCGGGATGTGGATGTTGCACACACTCCGACAGTGTTGACTCGCGTCACGAACCGGTCAGCGCAACGACCTCAAGAGAGTTAGTTGCACCGTTATCGACGTCACACACGGAGGAGAATGCATCGCGGAAGATGCGCTGGCGTCACATGCACCGAGTCAAATGACGGTCATTCCGCAACTCGATTGATGGCGAAGAACCCGCCGGGGATCTTCTGTCGCCAGTGACAGGGGACATGGACTGTTGATCGGGGCGTCCACCCGCTAGAGCTCATGGCCCTCCTTGCCGATCATGGCCTCGCGTACGGCTCCGCGAATCTGTCTCGCCATGGCGAGGTGCGGCGCCGTCACCAGCTCGCGCAGCCGCTCGAACTCCCGAGGCGCGAGCATGCGAATGGCGCGGCCGAGATCGTGTTCAAGCGCGTCACGTCGCGGCATCTTCCGCCATTCGGCCGTGAGTTGGTCCGCGTGTGCTCGCGCCGCGTCGACCGCAGCGGTTGCGTGTGCTCTCTCCTCCGCCGGGGAGCCAGTCGCTCGCCGTGGCTCTGCCGCCTGCGTGCGTGCCTGTGCCGCCTCGATGGAGAGATCGGCGGCGGCGCGCGCATGGACGCGCGCAGTAGTCATCTCTTTTTCTCCCTCCGTCAGCCGCAACTCCCCGAACCGCTCAGGTGTTGTCCGTAGCGATTCGGCCGCTGCCTCAACGCCGTGCTTTCCCACTTCCTCATGGAACGTTGCTCGCGCGATCGCAGGCTCTCGGTAGACCAGGACGAGCTCGCGCGCGAGGGCGTCGTCGAGACGCTCCACCCGACTGCTCGCCGCCTCGCGCCAGAAACCGTCCTCCGCTGACGCTGCGGCCTGGCCGAGACGGGCCGCGTCTGGCGCGGTTCGCAAGGCCGCCGAGGCATCGTCCTCCCGGACGAGACCGCCGAACTTCGCGCGCTCCACGGTGACGAGAGCACCGAACCGCTCCGGCTCACGGCTCAGCAGCGTGGAAGCTGCTTCGATCCCGCGCTCGCTGACAATCTGCTCGAACTGTCGCCGGGCGGAGGTAGGTTCTCGAAAGACGTTCTTCAGTGACTC
The DNA here is from genome assembly GCA_040002475.1 of bacterium. Taxonomy (GTDB): domain Bacteria; phylum Gemmatimonadota; class Gemmatimonadetes; order Gemmatimonadales; family Gemmatimonadaceae; genus JAQBQB01. The sequence goes on from JBDUEJ010000109.1 coordinate 5,474, forward strand.
ATCGAAGGCCGCCGACGCCCGCTCCGCGCGTTCGGTCGCCAGTGAGAGTTGCCCGAGTCGGGCCCGCGCGCCTCGCACAGCCGTCTCGCCTTCGCCGACGCTCGCGCCCATCGCGACAACTTCTACATAAACACGGATCGCGTGCGCTACTTCCTGTTCGCGTACGTGAGATGAGTCGAGGCCCGGCGCGCGATCCGCGCCAACTAGGCTACGCTCGGGTCCCTGGCGCGCATCAGCTGTCAGCTCTGGTGCCGATGATCGCTGGCCGGCACGCACGATAGGTTTCACCTCTCGATCGAACAGGGTACCCTGCACTTCTCGCAACCCCAGCTCTTTCTCCAGCTCGCGAAGGACGCGCTGGATTTCGGGTTGATCCTGCCAGCGGTTCCAGGCCTTGAGCGTCTCCGGATGTACGCGATTGACGAACAGATGCACGTGCTGATGCGCGCGGTCCCGGTGCGCGACAATCACGATCTGATATTCCGCAAGTTGCAGCTCTTGAATGACGCGATCCGCCACACGTTCCATCGTCGCGCGGTCGACCCTGTCGGTTGGATCGAAGCTGATCGCGAGATGGTAGACCGGCTTCTCGACATGGACGTTCTGAGCCGCCGTCGCACGCATCAGTTTGGCGGCGGTCTCCGGTTCGCTGACGGGCAAGTTGCGCGATGACGTCCAGGCGACGCGCTCGGATTCTTGGCCCGTTCGTCCGGTCGTGAGATAGTGCGCGATCGCCCTGAAGCTTTTGCTGCTGCTCGACACGGCGATCACGAGAGCGCCTCGCTCAGCCCAGCTCGCGCACGCTTGCGAGCACCTCATCGACAGCGCGGTCGAAGTCGCCAGCAGGCAGACCCCGCGCGCCGGCAGCCTGGGAAAGCGCCTGTAGTTGGAGCGCGACCTTCCCAAGTCGTACGACGAGATCACTCGTCACGTGTCCCCGGCGTGCGCGCGGCGCGCCATCGAGGGCGGACTCGCGCATGAAGCACGCAACTGGGCGACCGCAGTCGCGAGCGCGCGTGACGATCCTCTCCCATTCCTCCTCGGTGAGTCGAATGAGCTTGGCTTTCGAGCGCACCGCGGGTCGGCGTCGTCGATGCCTGCGATTCGGCGAGGCATTCGGAATGTCGGTGTGCGTCATGGCCTTGGGCCGTAGGAGAGCATGGATATCCGATCACTAGCTTGATCCGCGGCGAGGGGCACTCAACCCTCGGTACTTCGTGATTAAGCGAAACGTTCTATGCCGAATGCGCCGCCCTTGGGTCATACGCCGGCTGCGGCAAAGGCGGCTTGGTTGCGCGAGAGGCGACTGCAGCGCGGTCCTCGAAATCTTGCAATCTGAACCCAGAACGCGCTCGCGTTTCCTGCGGTAGTTCAGGGTGACCATCCACTTGCTTCGCCATCTTTCGAGTACTGCATGGATGCCATTCAGCTCACTGTCGCGGAGATCCGCGCGAAGGCCGCCGAATTGCGCGAAAGTTTTGGCGACGACGCACGCGCGCGCTCGCTCGAGTGGGCGGCATCTAGAATCGAGCGTGCGTTGCGCTCCGATGATGATCAGCAGCTCACCCTCTCCGAAGCCGCGCTTCGCTCGGGCTACTCGACGGACCATTTGGCCCGCCTGATTCGCGATGGCCGGCTGCCGAACGCCGGTCGACGTGGCTCACCTCGAATTCGCGTCGCCGATCTGCCGATCCGACCCCGGCCCACCGTTGCCGGTGCGAGTCGCGACATCTATGATCCGATCGCCGACGCTCGGGCCATTGGAAGCCGGCGGTGAGGAGACGCACATGGCGACTCGCAACCGACGGAACGAATGGCATCAAAGGAATGGAATGTGGGCGCGCTCCTTCGGCGAACGGGGGATGCGCATCCGGCTGTTTCAAAAGCGACCGAATGGAGTGTTTTTTCGGGCCGTGTGGGTGGCCGGCCAAGGGCGCGATCAAGCATCGCTCGGGACGCGCGACCGAAACGAGGTCGAGCGACTGGGCAGATTGCTGCTGGCGGAGTTGCTTCGAGGCGAACAACAACCGGCGGCGAACGGGCGGTTGACGCTTGGAGAATTGTGGGGCCGCTACGAGACTGAGTGCACGACGTACATCGATAACAAACCAAACTCTCGGCGCGACGATGCGTCGCGAGTCAAGATTCTGCTCGCCGTTTTCGGGGAACAGTGCGATGTGCGGTCGCTCGCCGCACGTGATCAAGTGGCGTACGCTGTTCGCCGGAAGGCTGGTGGCATCGTATTGCGCGACAGAAGTAAGACCAGAGCAGTTCGCGCCCGCTCCGTGGAAATGGATCTCGTGCTGCTCCACTCGATGCTGTCGTGGGCGACGACGGTTCGGCTATCGGATGGATCACGCCTCCTGGATGCGAACCCGTTGACAGGAGTGCGACGCCAGCGGGAGCAGAATCCGGTGCGTCCCGTCGCCTCGTGGGAACGATTCGAGAGTACTCGTTCTGCGATCAAGACATTGCATGCCGAAGCCGAAGTCCGCGTCGAACGCGACGCGAATTCATCAATGGCCGAAATAGAGCGCGCTCGCTGGGTGAAGATGGAGATCGCGCTCGTGCTTGCCGAAGCGACCGGCCGGAGACTTGGTTCGATCCGGCAGCTTCGTTGGGATGACATCGACTTCGAGCGCCGCACGATTCGGTGGCGCGCAGAGTTCGACAAGAAGGGGAAGGAGTGGATTGTACCGGTTCCTCCGCCGCTCGTCGAAGAGCTGAAACAGTTCAGGCGACGACTTGGTGCCATCTCGGGTTGGATTTTCGCGGGAGAGCGAAAACTCGATCAACCGATGGACCGCCATCTTTTCGACAAGTGGCTGCAGGTTGCTGAGAAGAAGGCGGAGCTTCCGAAGCTCGTCGGTGGCTTGTGGCACCCGTATCGGCGAAAGTGGGCGACGGAGCGAAAGCATCACTCGCTCAAAGACGTCGCCGCCGCTGGCGGATGGAAGGATACTGAGACGCTGCTCACCTGCTATCAGCATCCAGATTCCGACACGCTGCTCGCGGTGATGAGCGAGTCTCGGAAGTTGCGCGACACTGCACTCGCGACGGCATCGCAGTGATCTCACCGCGCGGAAATCGGTGAGAAACGGCCCCCAAAACGGCCCCCATCACAAATATGCAAAAAGCACCATCGGCTAAGTGCCGACGGTGCTTCTCGTTAATCATCGGGACGGCGGGATTCGAACCCGCGACCCCCTGAACCCCATTCAGGTGCGCTACCGGACTGCGCTACGTCC
>JBDUEJ010000110.1:0-8671 GCA_040002475.1 bacterium
TCGCGCCGCGTTCTCGGCAAAACGGAATTTCCTGGACGGCCGCGCATGGGACTCGCCGTCAGCACGAACGGCAGCCAGCTCTACATCACCACGGCCGGGAGCACCATCGACCGATACTCGACGCGTGACTTTCATTTACTGGGCACCGTGAACCTCGGCGCCGATCAGACGAATGTCGTGCTCGTGCCGCGGGCGCCCTAGCAGGCCCTAGCAGAGACAACTCGTGCCATTGCTGGACAGGGATCTGCGGCGCGCGCTGGCCTACGTCGCGCCGCATTGGCGCCGGCTCACGCTGGTGCTCGTGCTGTCGCTCGTCAGCACCGTGCTTTCGCTCTACATCCCGTACCTCGCCCGCCTGCTCATCGACCGCGCGCTCATCGGCGGCGATTCATCGGTGCTGGTGCGTGTCATCTTCCAATTCGGCGCGCTCACCCTCGGCAGCTTCGCGCTGAACGTTGTGAGCGGGTTGGTCTACACGCGCACGTCGGCGAACATTCTGTTCGACATGCGGCTCGGACTCTTTCGACAGCTGCAGCGCCTCTCGCCCAAATTTTACGCCGAGATGCCGGTTGGACAAATCGCGACGCGGCTGAACGCCGACATCGGCGAAATTCAGCGCGTCGCCGCCGAGATCGCATTGGCGTGGGTCGGCAACGTCATCTTCCTCGTCGGCAGCATCGTCATTCTGTTCCGCCTCGATCGCGTGCTCTTTCTCGTGAGCTTCGCCATCCTTCCGGCGTCGTTGTGGGCGCTCGTCCGCTATCGGTCGCGTCTCGAAGCCGCCGTCACCGGCGTGCGCGATCGCAGCGCCGACGTCGGCAGCTTTCTCATCGAGACACTGCTCGGCATGAAGGTGATCGTCGGATTCAACGCGCAGGAACGGGAAGCCACCAAATTCCGCGCGCGCAACGATTCGTTCATCGACGCGCTCATGTCCATGCGCCGGCTCACGTATTTGTCGGGCGGCGTGCCTGGCTTGCTGCTCTCGGCGGGAAGCGGCGCCGTGTTTCTCGTCGGCGGCATGCGGGTGATCGACCACACGATCACCATGGGCACACTGGTCGCGTTCATCGCGTATCAGATGCGGCTCGTCTGGCCAATTCAGGCGTTGATGAGTCTCTATTCCAGCCTCGCCTCGGCGCGCGTCTCGCTCCGGCGTGTGAATGAGATTCTCGATGCGCCGGTGGACGTTGTCGAAGCACCCGACGCCGTCGCCATGCCGTCGTCGCGCGGACAGATCACGCTCGACGACGTCAGCTTCGAATTCGGACGCGGTATGGTGTTGGACCACGTGTCGCTGGTCGTGCGCGCCGGCGAGCGCTTGGCGATCGTCGGTCGGAGCGGCGAGGGAAAATCCACCATCGCCGATCTGCTCGTCCGTCAGCTCGATCCGCTCGGTGGTCGCGTCGTACTCGACGGCGTCGACCTCCGCCGCGCGCCGCTGAGCGACATCCGTCGCCATGTGCTCGTCGTCGACCAGGAGCCGTTCATGTTCAACGCCACCATCGCCGAGAACATCCGCTATGCGCGTCCGGAGGCGAGCGACGCCGACGTGACGGAAGCCGCGCGAGCCGCGGGACTCGATCCACTGCTCACGCGACTGCCAAAGGGTCTGGCGTCGAGCGCCGGCGAACGCGGGCGCGCACTGTCCGCGGGAGAACGACAACGCGTCGCGCTCGCGCGAGCCTTCCTCGCCGATCCGTCCGTGCTCGTTCTCGACGAAGCCACCGGCGCCCTGGATCCCGCCACCGAAGCGCAGGTCGCCGCCGGCTATGAAGCCGTCATGAGAGACCGCACGACAATCATCATCACCCACCGGCTCGATCTCGCGCGGCGCGCGGACCGTGTAGTTGTTCTCGAGCAGGGCCGCATCGTTGAAGAAGGAACGGCCGACGAGCTGCTCGGCCAACACCAATCGTCGTTCTCCGGTCTGTTCGGCGGCGGAGCGCTTCACGCAACGCACTGACGCGCTCGTGCACTTCACACTCGCCGATGCTCCATTTGCTGGTCGGACCGGTCGCGGCGTGATTGTCGCCGTACTGGACAGCGGCGTGCACGCCGACCATCCGCACATTGGCGGCGTGCAGGGAGGACATTCGTTCGCTTCGGACAGCGCAACCGACTACGTCGACCGCATCGGGCATGGCACCGCCGTGGCCGCGGCGATCCGGGAGAAGAGCCCAGGCGTCGCACTGCTCGCTGTGAGAATATTTGAACGACAGCTCGCAACCGGTGTGGACGTGCTCGGGCAAGCCATCCGGTGGGCGGCCGACGCGGGCGCGCACCTGATCAACTTGAGTTTGGGGACGGCGAACCCAGCGCATCGCGACCGATTGCTCCAGGCGATCGAGTACGCGACCGCGCGCGGTGCCCTGGTCGTCTCGGCGCGGGAATCCAATGGTGTGGATTGGCTGCCCGGTTCGCTGTCGGGCGTCGCCGGCGTCATGGCCGATTGGACGTGCGAGCGCGACGCGATCGAGGTTCTCCCTGAGCCGTCTGGCCTGCCGACATTTCACGCCTCGGCGTATCCACGCCCCATCCCCGGCCTGCCGCGCGAGCGCAATCTCTCGGGCGTGTCGTTCGCGGTCGCCAACGCCACCGGGTTTCTCGCTCGTGCGCTCGAGGACGCGGACGCGGGCCCGTTCGAGACAATTCAGCGATATTTTTCCGTCACAGAGCGGTAACCACACGTGGCGTGGCGCGTCAATCACCGCCAGTTTGAGATGACCTCGTATCTGCCCAGCCGCGTCTTCGGCTGCCTTGCATGGTGACATTGTGAGCGATTCGTTCGACTACGACCTCGTCTGCATTGGCAGCGGACCTTCGGGACAACGCGGCGCCGTCCAAGCCGCGAAGCTCGGACGCCGCGTCGCGATCATCGAGCTGCACACCAGCGTCGGCGGAATTTGCCTGGCCACCGGGACAATCCCGAGCAAGACGTTTCGCGAAGCGGTGCTGTCGACGGTCGTCGCGACGCGCGCGAACGCCGATCCGAATCGCAGTCAACCGCGCCCCACCTCCGGCGAGCTCCTGGGCCGCGTCGACGAGGTGGTATCGCGCGAGGGAACAGTCATCGCAAACCAGTTGACGCGGAACGGCGTCGAAATCATCTCCGGTGAAGCGTCCTTCATGGACCCGCATCGGTTGTCGATCGTCTCGGGCACCAACCGGCGCGAGATCACGGTCGCGAACGTTCTCATCGCCAGCGGAACCAAGGCAGTTCCACCCAACGGCGTCGACTCGGACGGCGAAACCGTCATTACGAGTGACGAGATCGGCAGCCTGAAACGCCTTCCGCGATCGCTCGCCGTCGTCGGTGCCGGTGTGATCGGCATCGAGTACGCGTCAATGTTCGCCGCGCTCGGCGTCGAAGTCACCGTGGTCGACAAGCGCGATCGCCCGCTCGAGTTCATCGATGCCGAGATCGTGGATGAGCTGATCCACCAGATGCGCAAGCGCAATGTCTATTTCCGATTCGGCGAGGCGGTGGAGCAACTCGAAGTCAACACCGGCCCGCCGCGCAAAGCGGTCCTGAAGCTGGAGTCAGGCAAGCGGATCGTTGCCGACATGGCGCTGTTTTCGGTCGGTCGCGTTGGAGCCACCGACCGATTGGGCCTCGATCACGCCGGCATCGTGACGGACGACCGCGGTCGCATCACCGTCGACGCACAGTTTCGCACGTCGGTGCCCCACATTTTCGCGGCCGGCGATGTGATCGGCTATCCGAGCCTGGCCGCGACGTCGAGCGAACAAGGCCGCCTCGCCGCGTGTCACGCGCTTGGTGTCCCGGCCGCCGCGATGGCATCGCACTTTCCGATCGGAATTTACGCGGTGCCCGAGATCTCGATGGTCGGGCAGACCGAGCAAGCCCTCACCAAATCCAAGATTCCCTACGAAGTCGGCATCGCGCGCTACCGCGAGATCGCGCGCGGACAGATCCTCGGCGACGACAGCGGGTTTTTCAAGATGTTGTTCCATCGCGAGGACCGGCGACTTCTCGGCGTGCACATCATCGGAACCGGCGCGACGGAGCTCATTCACATCGGCCAGGCCGTCCTCGGCCTGGGCGGTGGGCTCGACTACTTCCTGTCGACGGTTTTCAACTATCCTACTTTAGCAGAGTGTTACAAAGTTGCCGCGCTCAACGCGGCCAACAAGCTGTCGATGTAACGTCTGCATACGAGGCCGGCGCGCTGAACTATCAGCGCGCCGGCTCGTGTTTTACACTCGTGCTCTTCCCTGCCCACGCGTCAGGTGATCGTCAACACGAGTGGGCTGAGGAGGATCTCCACGCCCAGGATTTTCACCGAGACGCTGTCGGGCCCTGCCGCGGCCGGCGCCGTATAGGTGGCAGTACAGACGCCGAGCGTGCACGTCAGCGCGCTGAGCGTTCCACTACCGAGGCTGACGACGACGTCGCTGGGCTTCGCGCTCTTCACGATATTGCCGAACTGGTCCTTGACCGTGATCGTCAACGTCGCCGTCCCGCCGGTGGGGATGCTGACCGCGCTCATCGCAACCGAGGACGTCGTCGAGCTCGGCACGTCGGCGACGACGCGAACGGTGCGGCGAATGACAATGCGGCCCGCGGAATCCGCCAGCGTGCTCATTGGCGCCGTTGTGCCGCGAACACCAGTGAGCGTGTACAGGCCGGCGATGTTCGGCGGTGTCCACGTCACACTCGCCAATCCGCTCGCGTCTACCTGCACGGAATCCGGTGTGTTCCCAATGCCCACCCCGATTCCGCCGTCGAAACGCACCCATTTGCCGACCGCGGGACTTGCGAGCGAGTCGAAGATCGGGGTGGTGATGACGAACGATGTCACACCCGCCACAACGCTGTCCGCCGCGAGCAGCGAGATGGTCGAGGAATTCACGATGACCGGAATTTGCGGCGCCGCCGGATTGTTCTGCGGCAGCGCGAGGCCGGTGAGCGTTGGCGTCAACGTGCCCTCGGTGAACAGTACGATCGTCGTGGGCCCGGCCCAGATCCCGTTGTTGAACGGAATGCCAACGGACGTCGACGTGATTGCCGCGTCGGCGATCGCCGCACCGCGAGCGTCGCGCGCAATCTGTTTGACCGGAATCGAGTCGGTCGCCGTTTCGAGTGCGTGTATCGGCTCCACCGCCACCCGCCGCGCGACTTGACGCACGACCTCAGTCACGGAATCGACGGCAATGACGGATCCGTCCGGCGCGATACCCAGCACGGCAACACGCGCCGAGCCGTTCGCCGCAGCGATGAGTTGCGGAACCGCCATGGATCCGTTGACCGGATTCGTAGTGCCGATCGGTCCGCTGACCTTCACGATTGCCGAATCAGCCGGCGTTCGCGGCACGAGGCGGATGAATGTCCCGGTCAGCCCGTTGCCGCGGCGATCGGCCAACGTCACCGCGGGTCCGAGCGAATCGCCGAAGCTCCACGCCAGGAAGTTGCGCGCCGAAAGGGTCAAGGTGAGTTGCTGCGACACGTGAACGACCGCCGTGTCGGCGCATTTGGCCGACGCCAAGCAGAAGTCGTCCGTCGCGATCAACGTGTCTTGGCCGTTCGTGCGCGCGATGTACTTGATCGTATCACCGGCGCCGACGATTGACACGTGCGATCCGAGATGCACCCAATGAATCCCCTGCGAGGCGCGCGTGACGAACGAGCCGTTTGCTTTCACCAGTCCGGCGCCGATCGCCATGCCGGTATCATTGACCGCCGTCAACGTCGAATCGTGCGTCGTGAGCACGCGAACACCGCCAACCACGGCAGTCTCGGTCCGCGTCACGCTCGGCGCATCGAAGCGTGAGTCGGACAGTGCCAGCGTGACCAGCGAGCGTCCGGTGCGGCGGCCCACGAGGATTCTCGCACGCCCGCTCGCGCCGTCGTCCGTCGTGGCGGGCGCGGCGAATCCGACGATCGTGCTGTCGGCCGACGTCCAGTTGAATTTGAGCGATTGAACCACATGTCCCTGGGCGTCGGTCGCCTGGGCCTGCACGGCGCTTGAATCGCCCACGATCACGGTGTCGTGGGGCACGACGATCTTGATCGACGCGCCGGTGAAGGTGTTCGGCCCGTTGGGCAGGTTCTCAGTGCAGCTCAGGCCAATCGACAATACGCCGAACGCCGCGAGCGCAACGCCAAGCCGGGACGCACGCGTCCCTCGATATGAGAAGTGATTTTGCATTCCTATCGACCCAGGCGCAGTGACAGGCCCGCTCCAACCAGCGTCCGCGACCGATCGCTCTCCAATGGAGCACCCGAGAAAAACCATTGCGATGCGACGGCGCGAAATCCGATCGCGCGATACACCGGAACCTCCGCGGTGAGTCCAACACTGCCGCCGAACGTCGCGGCGCTCGAGTAGCTGAATCGCGCCGTGTGGCCGCTGACGCCGCCGGCGGTCCAGTCGTACCCGGTCGAATCGCGAGACGCCTGCGCCTGGCCGCCTAACACGCCCACGGCCGGAATGAACGTGACTGGTCCCATGTGGAGCAGCGGACCTCCTGAGACATACCCGCCCTGCACCGTGCTCAAGGTGCGCGCGATCCGAAGCCACCCGGCTTCCACCGACCACTTCTGGCGGCGCAGCGACACGCTCAGATCCAGACTCTGCAAGGCGTCGCGATCGAGCGGCAGGTAGGTCGCTTGCAACCAGTCGCCGCCAAGGACAATGCCTGTTTCGAAACGCTTATTCGACATCGCTGATTGAGATCCCGGCACGGATGCCGGGGTTCCCTGTGCGCCGAGCGACGTCGCAAGCGACATCGCGAACCCGGCGAGCATCAAGGCTGTGGACTTCACGAGTGGCCTCTGTCCTCGGTGTGAGTGAACGCACGTATTAGACATTCGTCGCACAAGAGTATCCAATTGTGCGTACGGAAGCGAGTCCACGGGTGCGTTCTTTTGTCATCAGGGATCGAATGCGAAACCTGATAACACCTCATTCAGTCACTGTAGCCGCTACGAATGGGCGAACTGTTGAGTCCGCATCATGTTCCGGCGATTCGGGTGAGCGCGGCAACCAGAGCGCTGATCTCCGAAGGCGTCGCACTCGCAATCGCGTCGACGCTGATCTGTTCGGCCGATTCGACCGCTTCGTCCAGCACGCGACGACCGGCTTTTGTCAGCGTGGCGTAGCCCACGCGTGCGTCGCGCGGGTCGGGTTGACGCGACACCAAACCGATTTTCTCGAGCGGGATGAGGGCGCGGGTGACGGCCGACGCCGTGAGTCCGAGCGCTTCGGACAACTCGACTCGGCGCATGCGAGCCAAGGGAGCGGCGCGCAACTCCAAGAGAATCATGAAGTCGGCGAAGCTCAGGCCGTGCAGGCTGCCGAGGCGGCGGTCGATTTGGCGCGACAGGGTCGCATAGGCGCGCGCGAGGGCGAGGCAGAAGCTCAGTGACTCGCTGACGGGTTCAATTGCTGTATCCATGAGATGTCAAGTATATGTCAATGTCATGGACTCGTCAATCGACGCTCGACCTCGATGCCCCGACGGGCCGGCACCGAGGGAAAATCCTTTGCTTTGTAAAGCTCTTTTCGATACACTCCGGCGACCGAATCTCATCGACTGGAGAGCCGCCGCATGAGTTATCCCGCGAACCCAATGGACCTGCCAAAGCGATGGCGCGCCGCAGCGCGGACCGCCGTGGTGATTGCAGGTGCGGGTTCAGTCGGCTTCATGCTCTACGCAGGACGTCGAAACGGATCCACGCTGCTTCTGGTCCTCATGGCGATCTGGGTGACCTCGCCATTCGTGGTCCTGCTTTGGGCCAGCGCGGCGGCGACCCGCTGGTCGCGCTCAACGCAGTCGATCCTCAACGCCGTGATGCTTGCCGTTGCACTGGGGTCGTTGGCCGTGTACGGAATCAACGCTGTGCGGCCGATCAGCGCGAAGGGCGCGTTCATATTTGTCGTTGTTCCGCCGATGTCGTGGTTGCTCACGGCGATCGGGGGCGGACTCGCGAAACTATCGGGCGGCGGGCGCGACACGTGAGTCGTGAGTGAACGTCAGACATCGCGACCAGCTGGTGTCAATCGCGCGCTGTCGGCGGTCGGCCGTGAAACGACCGTTCGGGATGTCGTCGGATCCGGCGCACAGGCTGTGGGTTGTGTTAGCGTCCTCCTGGACGAGACGGATGGAACGAAACGGCGACCGGAAGTTGAAACCAGCTCCTGCCAATCGGACGTCCGACAATATCCACGGTTGCTCGCAAGTCTGCTGTTGGCGACAGGCGGCGAGATATTCCGGCGCATCCCAGTGGAGTCGTCGCGTTTCCAACTCGAGGCATCGACGGGGCGTGAGTAGACCCGCCACACAGTAGTATCTGAAAACGACCCTGCGGGGACGTTGCCCACTCAACGACGCCGGATGTTAGGACCAAGCTCGCCGGCTTGTCATTCACGGCGCTGACTGTCGTTATGCTCCTTTGGGCAACTAGGAATAATGACCCAGTCGCGCGCAGTGCCACCGACGATCCACCCTCAAACTGGTGCCGGAGTCCAACACCACTGATTGGACCGATCGGCAAGAGGGTAAAATGAAAACCGCCACGGCCATGGTCTCGCATCGCATCGGGTTGCGCGGATAGTCCCACGGCCACTTCAGGCGAATTCCGCGAGCCCTGAGCGCAGAGTGGGCCGACGGGAACTGACACACCAATGAAGCCGATGATGGAACG
>JBDUEJ010000111.1:0-8565 GCA_040002475.1 bacterium
AGCGCAGCCGGTGTGCCGAGCCTCCAGGCACAGGACGTCGCGCAGGCATCCGCCAACCTCGACCTGATGCCAAGCGCGTCGGGCGCCGGCCATTCATTCACGCTCGGCGCGGCAGGGAACTATCAGCGCTCACAACCCGTGAGCCGCGGCGGACTGCTGCTCACAACGCCCGCGCACGGTGGCGAAACGGACTTCTGGGGCGCGAACCTGGCGCTGGTCCACACCAACTACTTCTGGTTCGGCGTGCTCACCAAAACGACGCTCGGATTCGCTCAATCGGGAGGCTCCTCCGAACCGTATCAGCACATTCCAGAGGGCACCGTGCGCGTGAATTCCGCGCTGTCCGACGGCAGCTCGTCGGTGCGGTCGCTCATGTTCGGTGGGAACTCGCTGCTGTCATCGCTCAGCAACCAAGCGGTGCAACTCAACAATCAGTTGAGCTGGTACAGTCTCGACAATAAGCATACGCTCAAGCTGACGTCCAGCCTCGCCCGCGACGCGTTCACGACCGATGTGAGCCCGAGCCTGCTCGGCTCCTTTGCATTCAATTCGCTGGCCGATCTCGACGCTGGAAAGGCGAGTGCGTTTACTCGAACACTCTCGGCGAACAGGCAGTCGGGGAGCCAGATCGCCGGCGCCGCGTCGCTCGGCGACTACTGGCGGCCTAGTCCCAATTTCCAATTGCAATACGGAGTGCGTGTCGACGCGAACCGGTTTCTGTCGACACCGGCACTCAATCAGGCCGTGCTCGACACATTGGGAGTGCGAAACGACGTCGTGCCGAGTCGCGCCTATGTGAGTCCTCGCATCGGCATGCAATGGTACTACGGCAATTCGCCGCAGATCTCGTACGCGCCGGGGTCGGCGCGTCCGCCGCGCGCGGTCGTCCACGCGGGCGTCGGCGTCTTTCAGAACATGGCGTCGGCGCAGCTGATCAGTCCCGTGGTGACCTCCACGGGCTTATCCAATTCAACGCAGACGATTACCTGTGTCGGCGGCGCGGTGCCGTTCCCAGACTGGAATTCCTTTCTCACCGATCCCGGCTCCATCCCGACACGCTGCGCCGACGGATCGACCGGCACCGTGTTTTCGACGTCGGCGCCGAATGTCACGCTGTTCGACGCGCGGTATCGGCAACCGCGGTCGTTGCGTGCGGCCGCCGACTGGTCGGGACCGGTGCTCGACAATCGATTCGTTCTCGGTGTTCAGTCGATCGTCTCGTCGGGTCTCGACCAGCCCGGCTCGGTCGACATCAACTTCAATCCGACTCCGCGCTTTTCTCTGTCGAATGAAGGCGGGCGTCCGGTGTACGCCGATCCAAGCGCAATCGTCGCCGGCACGGGCGCCATTGCGACGGCGGACACGCGCGTGTCTCCGGCGTTCCAACATGTGTGGAGTCAACGATCAGACCTTCGCCTCGATGCGCGCCAGCTCGTGGTCAACGTCAAGCCGGTGACCGCAAGCGCATTTCTAAAATGGGATCTGACCTATTCGCTCCTCGATGCGCGAGAATCGTTTTACGGGTTCACGAGCACCGCCGGCAATCCCTTCGACATCGATCGCGGCCCACACCTGCAGGGCGGGCGTCACACCGTGACGATGCGATGGAGCGACTTTCCGATCTTCGACGTCGTGTATTTGACCGCCGGCCTTCAACTCATGTCGGGTCAGCAGTACACGCCGATGGTCGCCGGCGACGTAAATGGCGACGGGACGCTGAACGACCGCGCCTTCGTCTTCGATCCAGCACGGACGTCCGATTCGACCACCGCGTCGGCCATGCGCTCTCTGCTCGCCACGGGTACGGCGCCGGCGCGCGACTGCCTTATGAAGCAACTGAACACGCTCGCCGGGCGAGGTACGTGCCAAGCGCCGTGGACGGCGAACGCCGGCCTGTTAGTAAAGTTCAATCCGCAAAAGATCGGACTTCCCAAACGCCTGAACATCATCCTGAACATCCAGAACCCGCTCGGGCTCGCGGATCTGGCGTTGCACGGGACGAACGATGTCCGCGGCTGGGGCCAGAACATCGCGCCGGATCAGAACCTCCTGTTCGTCCGAGGATTCGATCCCGAGTCCCACCAGTTCAAGTACGACGTCAACCAACGGTTCGGCTCGACGCGGCCGCAGCAATCGAGCACGCACGTCTTGCCGTACATCAGCCTCAGCGTGGGTTTCGACATCGGAGTGCCGCGCGAACGTCAGTTGCTCACGCAGCGCCTCGACGTGGGGCGCGGGCATCCCGGCTCCAAGCTCCCCGCCGAATCGATGAAGCAGCTCGGCACGAGCTCGATCCCGAATCCGATGGACATGATTCTTCAACAGGCGGATTCGCTCCATCTGACGAGAAAGCAGGCCGACAGCCTGGCGACGCTCAGTCACGCGTTTGCCGTCTTCGCCGATTCCATTTGGACGCCGGTCTCGAGGTATTTCGAGAACCTTCCCGACGGCTATGGCCACGGCGCCGCATATGACCGCTACGTCTCGGCGCGCGAACGAACGGTGGACTATCTCCTCACGCTCGTGCCCGATGCCAAGAATGTCATGACGGGATCGCAGCGCCGGAAACTGCCGATGCAGATCGCAAACTATCTGGATGAGCGCGTGCTCAAGTTCCTGCGGTCGTCGACGGCGGGCGACAACAGCGGCGTGATCCTTCGGTAGTCGCTAGCGAGCAAGTGGCGCACGGCGCGCCGCGGCGGTCTTGACATTCTCCTGGCGAGATAAAATATTGGCTCCATGAGACAATTTTTTATCCTACAGGGCCGCGTGGGGCTCAGTGCCCGCTGGGCCGCAGTCGTCTGTGCCGTTCTCCTCTCCGGTGCCCTGCCGTATCGGGAATTGCCCGAAGCCGCGCCGAATCCCAACGTCGACCGCGCGGGGGTGCTTCGCGACGGTGTTCTGACCGTCGAGTTAGACGCAAAAGCGAGTGCGTGGCACCACGATGGCGCCAACCGGCCCGCACTTACAATCGCGGCGTTCTCCGAGGCCGGTAAGACGCCGCTGAATCCGGGCCCGCTCGTGCGTGTCGTTCAGGGAACGGAGATTCACCTCTCCGTGCGCAACTCGCTCGCGACACCGATCACGTTGCTCTTGCCGGCGGCGATTCGCGGTGGCGGTGCCGCGAGCGACTCAGTCGTGGTCGCGCCAGGTACGGTCGGTGTGTTGACGACGCGTGCCGCAACGCCTGGCAACTACACCTACCGTGCACTGACGCCGGAGACGCCGCGCCAGGCGTTCGTGACGGGTCTTCTCGCGGGCGGCGTGGTCGTCGATTCCGCCGGCACCGTTGGGCCTCCACTCGATCGTGTCTTCGTCATGACGGAAGCGTTCGTGCCGGCCAACGGGCCAACGACCGATTCTTCGCGAACGAACGCGCCTGGCGATAGTCGTGCCGTGGCCGGCCACATCGCGTTCATGATCAACGGGTTGTCTTGGCCCCGCACCGAGCGGCTCGCGGCGACGGCCGGCGATTCCATCTATTGGAGAATCATCAACGCATCGGCGGAGATCCACCCGATGCATCTACACGGATTCTACTTCCGCGTGGAGTCGTTCTCACCGCCCACGCCGGACCGTGAGATTCGCGGCGCACCCGGTCGCATGGAAGTGACCGAGCGGATGCCGCAGTTGTCCGGAATGACGATCTCGTGGTCGCCCACGCGCGTGGGAAATTGGATTTTCCATTGCCATTTCCCGCGGCACATCGAGGCTGACCCCGACCTGACGAACCGATCCGGCGATCACGCGGACCACGCCGAGACCGGCATGGGCGGACTCGTGGTGGGTATCAACGTCGCTGCGCGACCTGGCGCGCGCGTTGTTGCATCCGCGCCGCCCAAGCGACGGCTGCGTCTCGTCGCGATCAGCGACGCCGGGTTTCCTGATTCCGAGCCGTCAATGCGCTTCGTGCTTGAAGAGCGTGGCAAGCGCATGGAAGCGGGACCCGCATTCAGTCCGACCATTAATCTCGTGCGCGGCGAACCCGTGTCGATCATGGTCGTCAATCATCTCACAGAAGCGACCGCGGTTCATTGGCACGGCATCGAGCTCGAGAGTTACAACGACGGCGTCCCCGGCGTGAGCGGCTCCGGCGGCCGCGTCGCGCCGATGATCGCGCCGCGCGATTCGTTCGAAGTGCGATTCACACCCCCGCGGTCGGGCACGTTCATCTACCACTCACACATGGACGAGGTCCGCCAACAGCGAGCAGGCTTGCTCGGGGCACTGGTCGTGCGCGATCCGGGATCAGCCTCGCTACCGGACGAGCACGTGTTTTTTCTAAAGGGATCGCGCCAGCCGGACGCCGCAAATCCGCTCGAGATCAATGGAAACGCAAGTCCCGACACGGTTGTACTTCACTCCGGCAAACCGGCCCGTCTGCGCTTCATTAGCCTCGCGGCGGTCAATTCAAACGCAACGGTCTTGATTACGGCACGTCGCGACAGTTCGTTCGCCTATGTCGCGGACTCGATGCTCATGCGCTGGCGTCCATTGGCAAAGGACGGTGCCGACCTGCCGCTGCCGGAACAAGCTGTGCGCCAGGCTCGACAGATAATCGGCATGGGCGAGACGCACGATTTCGAATTCACGCCCATCCAACGCGGAACGCTTCGTCTCGAAGTCCGTACGTATGGTCCCAACGGAACGCTGCTCGCCAGAGTCCCGCTTCGCGTCGAGTGACGGTGCGCTAGGGGCTAGTCCGCTTTGAGCATCAACGCGAGCGATT
Organism: bacterium; assembly: GCA_040002475.1. Taxonomy (GTDB): domain Bacteria; phylum Gemmatimonadota; class Gemmatimonadetes; order Gemmatimonadales; family Gemmatimonadaceae; genus JAQBQB01. The sequence continues at coordinate 4,730 of JBDUEJ010000111.1, forward strand.
CACGGTTGAATCGTCGTACAGGTCCCCACGCGGAAAGTATCGCGACTGAGAGCACGAGCGCGGCGACGCCCGAGTAGGTAGCGGGCGAGCGTGGTGTCACGTGAAAGAGAAACTGCGCCAAAGCAACCGACCCGGCGAATGCCCCCGCCAATCCGGTCACCACGCCGACGCCGACGGCAATCATCGTGTCGCGCGCCGCGACGCGTGCGAGAATGTTCATCGTGGCGCCCAACGCCGCCCTGATCGCAAGCTCGCGCCGGCGCTCAGCGACCACGCGCGCGACGACGACGACCAATCCGACAATGGTGAGCAACAGAGCGATCGTCGCAAACGCCACCGTCGCCACGGTGTAAAACCTCCGGTTCGCCACCGACGTGTCGACGAGCTGGTCGATCGTCGTGAAGTTCATCGCCGGCAGCGCCGGGTCCAGGTCGTGAATCACTCGGCGAATGGCCGGAACCACCGCAGCCGCACCAACGCTCGCGGTTGTCCGCGCGACGAGCGAAACCACTGGTCGCGGCTCCTGCGCGCGCGGAATGTAGATCGCGGGCGCGGGGTCCTTCTCGCGACCGACGTAATGCATGTCGGGGACGACACCCACGACTTCCATTGGCCGTGAGCCCTCGATCGTTTGTCCGATCGGATCTTCCGCGCCAAATACGAAGCGCGCGTAGGACTCGGAAATAACGACGATGGGTCGGGCTCCGTCGCGGTCGCTGTCACGGATCACGCGTCCGCGCACCGGGGAAATGCGAAATACCTTGAAATACGCGGCGTCCACAAACCGCGAGTTCGCCAACTCGTGCGTCTGCACGCCCGACCGAAAGATCGCGAAGCAGCAGCCCACGCGACGAAACGGCACCGCGGACGTCATGGCCGCCTCGGCGACTCCAGGAAGTGCTCGCACCCGCGCGAGCATGTCTTCCTGAAACCGACTCATCGCGCTGGTCTGAACGTATTTTGCATCGAGAAGCAGAAGATCCACCGTCAGCACGTTGTCGCCGTCGAAGCCGAGTGGCACGCGCCCGATGTGCTGCAGGCTGGTGAGCAACAACGATGCGGAGACGAGAAGTGCCGTCGCGATTGCTGCCTGGGCAGCGACCAATCCATGCCTCCATCGAACCGCCGATCGACCGGGCGACGCCGCGCTCCCCGACCGTATGAGCATCGCCGCCGCGTCGACTCGCGTGCCGCCCCACGCCGGAGCAACAGCCGCGAGAGTCGTCGTCACCGCGGCCATCGCCGCCCCGAAGGCGATGACATAAGCATTTACCGAAATCTCGCCGACGCGCGGGACGGACGCGGGCAAGAGCGTGCGCAACACGGGTTGAAGCGCGATCGCGAGCACGGTGCCCACCACCGCACCGCCAATCGAGAGCAACGCACCCTCGGTGAACAACTGCCGCACGAGACGCGACCGGCCGGCGCCAAGCGCGGCGCGCACGGCCAACTCCTGCTGTCTCTCCGATACTCGTGCAAGCAAACCGTTGGACACGGTGACGCACGTGACGAGCAACAAGAGCGCCGCCACTGCGCCAAGCAGTTGCAACGACGGCCGGATTTCACCGACGACCCAATCGTGCATCGGCTCGAGTCCGAACACCGACCGATCCTGCGGAGGTTCGTCCATCCGGCGTTCGAAGCCAAGCGGCAAGTCCGCCGCCCGCAGGCGAGCCTGCGCAATCGTGACTCCAGGCCGGAGACGCGTCACCGCCATATAGCCGATCGCGTTTGGCGAGTGGACCGCGATGTCGGACCACCGCGTCAACACCCAGGCTTCGATCTCATCGGGATAGGTGAAACGGAATCCGCCCGGCAAAATGCCGGCAACGGTGAACGTGCTCGAGACTCGGGGCCTGCCGCCTCGACCGCTCGTCAGCGTGATCGTGCGACCAACGATCGTGGGATCGCCGCCAAAGTCGCGATGCCATAGTGCGTCGCTGAGGACGATCAACGGGGCAGCGCTCGCGTCATCAGCATTTCCAAACAGGCGCCCCTGCGCCGCGCGAACACCGAGGAGCTCGAAGAAGTTTGGAGTGACCGCCGCCCCATTGAGCCGCTCCGTGCGATCGCCGAGCGTGGTGTCGAGCGGCCCGTCGTAACTGTCCTCCGGGATCAGAGCAGCCACCTCGCCCAGGCGATTGGGCGCTGCGCGCCGCAGGCTGAGCACTTCCGTGACCCCAAGGGCGTGCCGGGTGCGGAGCGACATCCTGGACGACGGCGATTGGCTCGCCGTCGTCAGCCAGATCATCGCGAGCTCGGCCGGATTGCGATATGGCAAGGGTTGCAGCAGTGTCGATTGAAGAATGCTGAACACTGCGCCGTTGGCGCCGATTCCAACGGCCAGCGTGAGAGCCGCGGCCGCAAAAAACAACGGCGAGCGTCGGAACAATCGGAACGCGAGCCGCACGTCCTGGCGAAGCTCATCCATCGACTCTCGGCGGTTCATGCGTGCCTCACGATCGCGGAGTACAAGAGTGGTCAACCAGTGTCCGCCGCGGCCGCAAGACGCAGCCGGGGCATGCCTATGAATGTGAAGCCACCTTGGACGATCTGTGAAGAAGCGGGATCACAATCGCCGCCGCGGCGAGATGCATGCAGACGAGCGCGACACGATCGCCGCTGCTGATACCGTGACCGGAGAACGGTCCGATGAGGCTGACCGCGAGCGCGCCGATGGCGACGAACAGCCAGATCCGTTCACCGCGTTCGCTGAATCGCTCGAACAGTGCAAGCAGGCCCCAACCGACCAAGGCGGCGATGGCGCCGACCGCGGCGACGAAGCCCGCCTGCATCGGCTGGGGCGCATGCAGGTCGAAGGCAGGTTGGCGGAGATCGACGCCCAATGCTTTGCCCGCGATGAGCCAGACGATGAATGTGGCCGCAGCAGAACCGGCGACGGCGAGCAGGCGCAGCAGGCGCGCCTTGCGTCGGCGCGTGGCGGTACCTTCTGTTGGTGACGTCGAGATCGAGGACATCCTGGCTCCATGGAAATGTGTGACATAGTCACGTATATACGTGACTATAGCACATATACCCGTGCTGATGTCAACAATTTTACCCGTGGCGCCATTCCATGAGCGAGCCAGCCCCTCTTCCGACCGCGGCGACCCTTCCGAGAGCGCTGGGCCGCTTGCGAGTGGCGCTCGAGGACGCCTATCTGCGTGCCGGCCGTGAGCTCGGACTATCGGCCCAGCAGGCCGAGCTGTTGTGCGCGGCGCTCCGGCCGGCCGGGATTGGCGACATGGCTCGAGTGCTTCGTTGCGACCGCTCGAACGTGACACGACTCGTTGACCGCGCCTCCAAGCGGGGCCTCATTCGCCGTCGCGCAGACGAAGAGGACGGGCGCGCGACGGTGATTGAGCTGAGTCCCAAGGGTCGCCGACTCGCCGAGCGCTTCATCACATTGCTCGAAGCTCAGACGGAGGATCTCATCGCACGATGGCCAGCCAAACGACAGCAGACGACGGTCGAGGCACTCAACGAAATTGCCGAAGCGCTCGATAGTGAGCGGCCGGAACCGTCTACGCGTGCCTCTGGGAAGAGACATCGAGCAGAGACCGAGGGCGAGCTTTGAATCGCTGCGCCCGAGCTGCCCGGTAGAAAGGGGCCATCGGAGCGGGCTCGGGGCGATGTCAGTCAGCGCGCAGAGCGGCAACCGGATCAGCTCGCGTCGCACGCAGTGCCGGAACAAGCGTGGCGATCGCCCCCGTAACAAGCAACACCGTGCTCGCCCCTGCGAGCACCCACGGATTGCTCGGACTCGTGTCGTAGAGCATCGAGGCGACGAGGCGGCCGAGGAGCAGTGTCACGACAATCCCGCAAGACACGCCGAC
>JBDUEJ010000112.1:0-8333 GCA_040002475.1 bacterium
GGCGCGCTCTTGCTCATCGCCTGCGCGAACGTTGCCAATCTGCTGCTCGTGCGCGCGTGGGCGCGGCGGCGGGAGTTCGCGGTTCGCATGGGACTCGGGGCAGGGCGCGCGCGCCTCATTCGACTCGCGCTCACCGAGAGTGTGCTTCTCGCCGCCCTCGCGGGAGTGCTCGGCGTGTTGGTCGCGTGGCAAGGACTCCGCGTCATCATCGCGCTGCGGCCGCTCGCGCTCGATCGTCTCGCCGATGTGCAGATCGATCCGGCCGTGCTGCTGTGGACGGGTACGGTCTCGATGTTCACCGGCGTGCTGTTCGGCGGCGCCGCGGCGTTCTTCGTGGCGTCGCAAAACGTGGCGGATCTGCTGCGGAGTGAGACGCGGGTCTCTTCGTCCGGAGGCGCGTCACGTCGCGTGCGCTCGTCGTTGATTGTCGTCGAGATCGCACTCTCCTTCGCGCTGCTCGTGGGAGCAGGACTGCTCACGCGCTCGTTCGTGGCGCTTCAACGCACGCCTCTCGGGTTCGAGCCACGCAACCTCGTTTCCGTCGACGTGTTCCTTAGTCCAGCTATCAGGCGTGCTGGCCGCGCCATTCAGGTGCGTCAGGCGATTCTGTCGCGGCTTCTGGAGACGCCTGGGATCGTCGGCGCATCGCTCGGCACACTTCCGACGGCAGGTTTTCACGATGCACCGACGCTCGAGGTGGAGACAAGCGACGGCCCTCGCACCGTCGGCATCTCACAGTTTCAGAAAACGTGGATTGAAGGAGACTACTTTGGTGCGAGCCGCATCAAGCTGATAGCGGGACGTGATCCAAACGCCGGCCCATCGGACGAGAGCTCGACGCACGGGTTTGGTGCGTTTTCCGAAGAGGTTGTCGTGAGCCGCAGTCTCGCCTGGCGCATCGCACCAGATGGAAGTGCGGTTGGCGCGCGCGTGCGCGCCAAGGGCGTGTTAGTCCGATCGCCGCCACCAGGTGCGTTCTTTGGAGCGCTGCCGCAACGCGCAGCGGACGCGTGGTCGACGATCGTCGGCGTCGTGGATGATGCGCGGCTGCCTGGCCCTCGCGGAGACCTCGAGACTTTCCAGGTATATCAGATGCCGGTCACTCCCCTGGGTGGGACGACCTATGTCGCCCGCTTCGCGAGCGTTCCCGCTCACCTCGAATCCGTTCTGCGAAAGACGATTCAACAGGTCGATCCGACGATCATCGTGCGCCGCGTCCGAGTCGCCGATGACTACCTGCGCGAGGCGCTCGCGCCGACCCGGTTCACGCTCGCCCTGCTCGGCGCCTTTGCCGGCGTGGCGCTCTTCCTCGCCGTCGTTGGTCTGTACGGATCGATTGCGTATGCGGTGAGTCAACGAACGCGCGAAATCGGCATTCGCATCGCGCTCGGAGCGTCGGCGAAAACGGTCACGAGTCTCGTCGTAGGCGATGGTCTTCGATTGGTGCTCGTGGGCTTGGTGATCGGCGCTGGGACGGCCGCCGCCGCGAGTCGCACGCTCTCTAGCCTTCTATACGAAGTGACCGCGAGCGACCCCGCCACCTTCGCCGCGATCGCGGCGCTGATCGGGGTCGTCGCGCTTGCTGCATCGTATTTGCCTGCGCGCCGCGCCGCGCGCGTGGACCCTGTCGACGCGCTCCGATCAGACTGACTGTCGCCACGCGCGCGAGGTGAGGCTCGAGCGGGTGGCCCGTGCCCGTCAGGAGAGTGGAGGGAACGGCACGCATCTGAGGTGCGTGCCACATGTTAGAGATTTGTTATGGGCCTGGAGCGCCGCGCGAGCTGAGGATAGACTGTCACTAGCAAGGTCACCGAGCGCTCGCAAACGAGAATGTTGAACGCGGGAAATCCGCCGGAAGGGGAGAGGCGATGACGCTGAGCCGCCGCGAGTTCATCCAAATAGCTGCCGCGCTTGGCGCATCGATCGCGTGGGGCGGGAACGCCCGAGCCTCGCGCGTGAAATGGCAGGAGCGGCGCGAACTCTATCCCGAAGGCGTGGCCTCGGGAGATCCCGACCCGAACAGTGTGATCCTGTGGACGCGTAGGCCGTTCGGCAGTGGCGAACGGCATATTCTCGCGGTCGAGGTGGCGGAGGACGAGCATTTCCGTCGCGTCGTCGCCCACGCATCTGCGCCCGTTTTCGCAGCCGCCGACTGGACGGCGCGAGTCCTGGTCGGCGGGCTCAAGCCGTCCCGCGTCTACTGGTACCGCTTCACCGATGCTGACGGAAACGGGAGCCGCGTCGGGCGAACGATCACTGCGCCGACAGCCACCGATCCGCGCCCGGTCAACTTCGCATTCGTTAGCTGCCAGGACGTCAATGAAGGCAAGCTCAACGCCTACCGCCGGATGATCTTTGCCGACGAGCGGGCGGCGCCGGACGACCAGCTTGGTTTTGTCCTGCAACTCGGCGATTTCATCTACGAGGTCGTCGAATATCCCGAAGAAGTGAAGACCCGGTACGACCGCACGATTTACGAGGTCGCGAGGATCCCCGACGGCGGCAAGACCGGCAAGTTGCATTATCCGCTGACGGTCGATGGCTACCGCGCGATCTATCGCGGCTATCTCGCCGATCCAGACTTGCAGGATGCGAGGGCCCGCTGGCCGTTCGTGCCTATCTGGGACAACCACGAATTCTCCTGGCAGGGGTGGCAAAGCATCCAGAAGGCGGGAGGACCCGAACGCCCGGGCCAGAGCATCAAGGTCGCCGCCAACCAGGCCTGGTTCGAATATCTGCCCGCGCGTGTCGCTCCGCCGAGCGGATCGCTCGAGGCGTTCGGACCGCCAACGGTCAAGGATGTGCCAATCGAGCAATGGGATGAGAACGGGTTAGGGATTGAGCCCAACAACGTCGCCGCAATCAACAGCCTGATCGGCTACCGCGCATTCCGGTACGGGCGACACCTCGACCTGATCATCACCGATCAGCACAGCTACCGCAGTGCCGATCCGTTCGACGACAAGTCCGTCGCCGCATTCGGTCCGGAGTTTACCGGCATGTTCCCGGAGAATGCGGCGCAAATTTTGGATGGCGGCCGTGCCTTCAACGGCGGCAATCCGCCGGCCGAAATCTCATTCAACAACGCTCACGTTGCGAACCCGCGAAAGGACGCGCCGCCGCAAACGATCCTCGGCGCTACGCAGAAGGCGTGGTTCAAGGACCAGCTGCTCAAATCGACTGCGACGTGGAAGATTTGGGGCAATTCCGAAGGCGCGCCGGATTGGCGGAGCGACCCGCAGAACCTTCCGCCGGGACTGACAAAGGAGGTATGGCCGAAGACCACCTATGCCGTGATGACCACCGGCGACTATGGAACGGCGTATCGGGAGCGCGCCGAGATATACGACCTGATACGCGCCGAGAGAATTACGGGCTTCGCGATTGTCTCCGGCGACCGCCACAGCTTCTGGGCGGGCTACGCGACGTCGGAGTTGCCGCCGGGCAAGTTCGATCCCGTCGGTCTGAGTTTCGTCGGCGCGTCGCTCTCGAGCGCGGGCGCCATGGAAGCGAACGAGCATGGTCTTCCGAAAACCGATCCGCTTCGTCCGCTATTCCTTGCCGATCGCCCCGGCGGAGGCAAGCCCGATTGGACCTACAACCTGTTGCTGAAGCACGGCGTGCGCTCGTGCCTCGAGTATGCGAAGAGCTTTGACCTGAAGCGCGCCCATGCCGTTTCGAACCCGGAACTTGCCCCACACCTTGAGTTCGTTGATCTTGGCGGCCACGGCTATGCGACGGTTCGGCTCAGCGCGGATGAAATGCGGACGGAGTTCGTCTGCATTCCGCGGCCGATCACGCGCAGTGAACGCAGTGACGGCGGACCACTTCGCTATCGGGTCGTGCATAGCGCGCCGCTTTGGCGAGCCGGCGAGAAGCCGAGGCTCGTCCAGCAAGTGCTCGAAGGCGATATCGGCCTTTCCACTTAACATGCAGCTGCGGCCTACGGGCACTTCGGCCGCGCGCGACGATTGTTCTCCGTCATCTTCCATTCGGCGTCGACAGACTCGTGTCCCTCGAGTCGATGGAGCACCTGATGGGTGACGCTCTCGTCGAGGGTGACCGTGCCCCTTCGATTCGTAGTCGAGCCCGAGCGCGGTGGTGTAGGTGGTGTAACCTCTGCGTCTCAACAGGCGTCAACGCACTCTCGCGACTTTGGATGTAGTCAGGTGCGCCAACGTATGATTTTTCACAACATTAGATATCTAGAACACCCCGCCGGTACATTATGGAGTTCAGAGGCGCGGGTTCAAATCCCGGCGTCCCGATTGTAACCGTTGCGGGCGAGCAGTGCCTTAAGAATGAGAATCTGCAGCGTGCCTTAGCGCACGTCGCTCTGGCCGATCCGCAATGGTTGTCCATGTCGCGTATATGGGAGAGGCTCTTCGGTTTCCCGTACCGCGCAGGGGAGCGAGGCGACCAGGAACGCGCGAGCTACTCCGCTCGCAACGCGATCACCGGATCGACGCGCGACGCTCTCACTCCCGGAACCCAGCTGGCCAACACCGCTGTCACGCCAAGCACGACGATGATGGCGGCATATGTGACCGGGTCGCTCGGCGTCAGATCAAACAAGAACGCGCGCGCGCGGCGCCGACCGCGATGCGGATGCCGATCTCGCGAGTGTGCGCGCCGTGACCGCGAATGATAGGACGCCGTAGATACCGATGGCGGCGAGCAACAGCGCCGCGAGCGCAAACGCCGTGAACAGGGTGGCCCGGAAGCGGTTCCGCGACAGCCGATCGGCGGGTCGGCAGGATTGGCGCCGCGAGAATGGCCCACGTGAACCCGCATTTTCTCTCGCGTGTATCGGACGATGCGTCGCGGTCGTGAAGGACGACTCGCTTCCGGCCTCGGAAACCTTCGTTGGCGGTTGCGGCAAGCGCCGCGAGTTCGCGCTCGAGGGGGACGACGGCTACGCGTTCGCGGCTCACTCGGAAACCGATCTCTACCTGGCATTGGCCGATTGCGAGGCAAGGTCCAAAAGGGCCTCGCGACACGATACCGGACCGCGGGGGACCATCAACCACGACTGGGACAGGACGTCGCCGTTGGCCACCTGAGGACTGTCGCCGCCAGCCGCGTCGGTACGTCGACAACGACCTTCCGAACCTCAGTCATTCGAGTGCCGTCACGCGGAGGCATTCGGCCTCCCCAGGCGTGAGCGCCACTAGTCTCGGGCTGAGGAATAGCTTGGAGTACCGGGCGAGGCGGCGCCATGAAGCGCGCCCGGACGACGTCTTGAGCATTCTCTAGTTCAACCACGTAATTCAAGCGCCATGCCTTGGCGTTGGCGGTGGGAGCCGGCCCGCTTCCGCGGGATGTCGGGCGTTGGGCCGAGGCGTGCCGGGTTCATTGGGTCAAAGACGCCGAATTGTATCCCGAGCCGACAGCATGATTTCGTCGCGCCCCTTCCCGCCGGGTTCGATGCGATCCCCGGCTTTCGCTGCGGACCAACTTGCGAGACCGGGCCGGCCGCGACATGATGGATGTGCTTCACTAGCCGACGGGGTGGTTGGGAATCGCTGTCGGTCCTAGTGCTGCGTCGCATCAGACGGTCCCCCACACCGTGCCGAGGTGATGCATGAAGAGTCTCTGCTCGTTCCGCGGAGTTGTGGTTGCGGTTGCCGGAATCGTGTTGGCGTTGCTGCTGCGCGCGCCGGCCGCCCATGCGCAAGGCGCGACGTTGACCGGCGTGGTCAGGGCCGAATCGGGCGAACCGCTCGAAAACGCCAATGCGGCGATTCCGGAGTTGAGCATCTCCGTAACAACAAATGCTCAAGGCCGCTACACCATCGTCATTCCGGCGGAACGTGTGCGCGGCCAGTCGGTCACGCTCCGCGTTCGAGCCATCAGCTACCTCGCTGCGACACGACCGATCACGGTTCGCGCCGGAACGCAGACGAACGACGTCCAACTGAAGCGCGACATCAATCGCCTTCAGGAAGTGGTCGTGACCGGCATGACCGGCGCGACGGAACAGAAGAAGACGACCTTCGCCATCAGCGCACTCAACGCCGAGCAGGATCTCCAGGTGAAACCGGCGAGCGCGCTGGCGTCGATCGCGGGCAAGGTTCCCGGCGCGACCGTCGTGGGAGCGAACGGACGACCGGGCACGGCGCCCTCGATCGTGCTCCGCGGCGCACACTCGATCAACGCGACGAACCGCGATCAAGGTCCGTTGATCATCGTCGATGGGATTCTGCTCAACGGCAACAGCACGGACATCAATCCGGAAGACATCGAGAGCATCGAGATCGTGAAGGGGGCCGCCGGCGCGTCGATCTACGGATCGCGAGCGCAGAACGGCGTCATCTCGATCAAGACCAAGCGCGCGGTCGATGCCTCCCCAGGGGTTCGGATCCAGGCGCGCCAGGAATCCGGCACCGACGACATTCAGGGCTCGTACCCGTTCCCAACGCGGCACATGATGCTGATGGACGAGACGGGCACCCGCTTCTGCGTCAAGAACACGGCGTTCCCGAGCTGCTCGCGCACTCTCGATTGGGACACCGAGGTGCTGCGCATCAACGACGTCACGACGGCGAATTCGCTCAACTCGAATCCGCTCGAGCGTGACTACGGCCTGAGCAACAACGCATCCAAAGTCGAGTTGAAGGGCTTGTTCGAGGTCAACCAGTGGCCGAAGCGGTACAATCCGATTGACCGCATCAAGACCAATCAGCTGCACTCGAATTCCACGGTCGACCTGACAGGACGGAACGGGTCCACCGGCTACTACATGAGCTTCAACAACTTCATCCAGGAGGGTCCGGTCAAGAACCTCCATGGATTCACGCGTCAGACCGCGCGCGCGAACATCGACCAAACGGTCGGCTCCAGCTTGACGACGGCGCTGCAGATGGGGTTCACCCGGAGCCAGCAGTATCCGGACAATTTTGGCTGGTTCGCCCTGACGAGAAATCACGCCGCGGCGAATCTGATCGGCGAAGATTCCAAGGGCCGAATCTTCTTCCGACCGGACATCACGTCGGTGACGGGCTCGCAGTCGCAGAACAACAATCCGCTCTACTTCGCCCTCGCGACCGATGGCCGAACCGACGCCAGCCGATTCCTCGGCTCGTTCAACGCGAAATACCAGGCCACGGAGTGGCTGACGTTCGAGTCGCAGACGGCGATCGACGAGCGCCGGCGAAACACCTGGTCGTTGCAGGACGTCGGCTTTCGTTCGATTACGGCCGGCGACGCCGCGAGCCTGGGCAGCCAGTCGGCATCAGAGAACAATGATCTCTCGTACAACCTGAGTTTCAGCTCGTCTCTGAGCCACAACTTCGGCAGGGACCTGACGTCGCGTGTCGATTTCCGGTACACGTACGAGGATCAGGAATTCAACCTCGTCGGCGGTAGCGGCAGCACGCTGACGCTCGGCGGCCTGGTGGATCTCGACAATGCCACGACGTCGCTCAATCCGGACTACAGACGGACGTCGCAAAAGGCGAACGCGGGATCCGTTGCCGCGGTGCTTGGCTACAAGGACCGCTACTTCTTCGACGGATCGCTGCGCAAGGACGGCAGCTCGCTGTTCGGCGCCGATCAACGCTACCACAACTATTATCGCGCTTCAGCGGCCTGGCTGTTGACGGACGAGCCCTGGTTCAAAGCGGGGCGGTTCTTCGATCAGATCAAATTCCGCGCGGCGGTCGGCACGGCCGGTGCTCGTCCGAGCTTCTCGGCGCAGTACGAAGCGCTGACGATCGGCACCGGCGGCTCGATCACCGCCAACACGCTCGGCAACAAGGACCTCCGTCCAGAGAACACCCTCGAGACGGAATACGGTGTCGATGCGGAGATCCTCCACAAATACGGATTGAACATCACCTACGCTCGCGATATCACGACCGATCAGCTGCTGCTCGTTCCGCCATCGGTGTCGTCGGGCTTTTCGAACCAGTGGCGCAACGCGGGGACGATGGACGGGCGTACCTGGGAGGTGTCGCTCAACGTTCCACTGCTGACCAAGCGGAATCTCATCTGGACGAGCCGCATGAACTGGGACCAGAACCGCGCGTACATCACCTCGCTCAACGTTCCTGAATACAACAACTCGAACGTTCGGTTCGCGGTCGGCGAGCGGTATGGCAATGTGTGGGGGCATGCGTTCGTCCAGAAGTGCTCGCAGCTTCCCGCCGATTTCCAGTCTCGCTGCGGCGACGGCAAGGACTGGCAGAAGAACGACCAGGGGCTCATCGTTTGGGTCGGCGCGGGCAATTCGTACAAGGACGGCGTGACGAAGAACCTGTGGCAGTCGATGACCGGCGGCTGCATCGTGAACGGCGTGGTGTCCGGCGCGATCCAGGGCATCAAGAATTGCC
>JBDUEJ010000113.1:0-8280 GCA_040002475.1 bacterium
GCGGACCAGTCGTCGCTAAAATATCCCGCGACGGCACGAAGCGCACAGAGCGATGATCTGAGCGGAGTGCTCGTTCCCGATCCGTACCGCTGGCTCGAAGCGGTGACGTCGCCGGAAGTCCGGGCGTGGGTATCGGCGCAGAACGCGCTGACCGAGTCATTCCTGTCACACGTGCCTCGCCGCCAGGAAATCCAGGACCGGCTCGCCCGGGCGTGGGCGTACTCCAAGTTCGGCGCTCCGTTCGCCGGCGGTGAGCGACTGTTCTACTACGAGAACAGCGGCCTGGAAAACCAGCCGGCTCTCTACGTTCAGGACAAAGCCGCGTCTCCGCCGCGCGTTCTCCTCGACCCGAACGCGTTCTCGCGCGACGGCCTGATGGCGATCGTGGACCAAGCGGCGTCACCGGATGGACGCTCGCTCGCGTACGCCGTGTCCACCCAGGGCTCGGCGTGGCGGGTGGTGCGTGTGCGCGACGTGCGCACCGGCCAGGACGGCACCGACGAGCTGCAGGGAATCAAGGACGGACCCATTTCGTGGACGAAGGATGCCCGCGGGTTTTTCTACGTCCGTTCAGATATCTCTCATAACACGACCAACGCGAACGCCGCCCTGCTCTCGCCCGATGGACGGCAGCAGATCTACTATCATCGCACAGGGCGTCCCCAGTCCGACGACCACTTGGTGTTCGAGAGCGCGGCGCACCCGGATTGGCGCCTGCGCGCTGACGTCAGTGAGGACGGACAGTATCTCGTCATCACGGCGCGGACGGGGACCGACCGTCAAAACCGGTTGTACCTCATCGACCTCGACAATCCGAAACGCCCGAACCTCGGCGCACCGATCGTGAAGTTGTTCGACACGGCCGACGCGCTCTACGAGTTTGTCTCCAACGTGGGGCCGATCTTCTACATTCGCACGACCAAGGGTGCGCCGCGGGTTCGCTTGGTCGCGGTCGACATCAATACGCCTGATGAGAATCATTGGACGACCGTGATCCGCGAGACGTTCGATCCGCTCATCCACGTCGAGCGCGTGGACGATCGATTCGTGGCGCATCGCCTGCGTGACGCCCACTCGGTGCTCGAGCTCTACGCGCTCGACGGTGGTGTGCGCGGCGTGGTGCCGCTGCCCGGCGTCGGCACGGTGACGGAGCTCAACGGGCATGGCGACAACCGCGAGTTCTACTTCAGCTACAGCTCGTTCCTTCAGTCGACAACGATCTCTCGCTTCGATCTCGACACGAAGAGTGTGGTGCCCGTCAAGGAGCCGCACGCCGACACGGCGCTCGCGGGATATGAAACGACGCAGCTCTTTTTCACCAGCAAGGATGGCACGCGCGTTCCAATGTTCATCACCGCGCGGCGCGGGATCACGCTCGACGGAACGCATCCCACGCTCCTGGCGGGAGACGGAAGCTTTGATGTCTCGGAAACGCCGCAGTTTTCGCCGACAATTTCCGCCTGGCTGCAGCTCGGCGGCATTTACGCCACGGCGAATGTGCGCGGCGGCGGCGAGTATGGGCGCGGCTGGCACGTCGCGGCGACGGGCGTACGTAAGCAGGTCTCGATCGACGATTTCGTCGCCGCCGCGGAGTTCTTGATCAGTCAGCGTTACACGCGGCCGTCGTCGTTGGCCATCACCGGCCACGGCGCCGGGGCGCTCCTCGCGGGCGCGTCCATGACCCAACGTCCGGAGTTGTTCGGCGCGGTCTTGCTCGACGCCGCCCTCCTCGACATGGCGCGCTTCACGCGGTTTGCCGTCGGTGCGAGTTGGATTCCCGAGTTCGGATCGCCGGACCGTTCCGCGGACTTGCGCGCGCTGTTGGCGTATTCCCCCGTGCACAACCTTCGCCCCGAAGTGCGCTACCCGCCGGTGCTCCTCACCGCCGGAGAGCATGACGACGTCGTCACGCCGGCGCACAGTTACAAGTTTGCTGCGGGTTTACAATCGATGCAGAGCGCCGTCTCGACGCTCCTGCGCGTCGACTACGATACCGGATTCGGCCCCGGCACACCGACCGCACGACAGCTCGCCCTCGACGGCGACCGGTTGACCTTTCTCGTGAACGCGCTGCACATGGCGCGCTAAGCTCACGCGAGCGCGGACGACGAGCCTTGCTGCGACTGCACGCGACGGACACCTTTCGCGCATGAGCGTGTTTGCGAGTTACCAAACGGTCGTTGGCGTGGTGCGGATAGCGCTGTTCTACACTGCCGCTGCCGTAGCCGTCGTGTGCGCGTTCGATTGGGCCGTTCGGACGCGGCGCATCAATCCATTCAGCCGGTCCGCTCGTTTTTTTCGCGGACGCGTGGATCCCGCGTTGATGCCGCTCGAACGAATGATCGTGCGCGCCGGCGGCGCGCCGTCCTCGGCTTCATGGTGGGCTCTCGTGGCGTTTGTCGTGGGCTCGATCGGCCTGATCAGCCTTCTCGACTTTCTCGGGGACATTCTCTATCGAATCATCGCTGTTTCCCAGCAACCGAGTCAGGCGCCAATGCTGCTCCTGTCGTGGACGTTCGCGATCGTGCGGCTGGCGCTCTTGGTTCGAGTCCTGTCGTCCTGGTTTCCGATCTCGCCCTACTCGAAGTGGATCCGGTGGTCGTACGTGCTCACCGACTGGATGATCATTCCACTCAGCCGGCTGATTCCGAGAATCGGTATGATCGATCTCAGTCCGATCGTCGCGTGGTTTCTCCTGAGCCTGCTGCAACGCGCGCTCGGGATTGCGTGAGCGAGCTGCGGGTCACGGAGACGGCTGGACGAGTTCGGTTTTCTGTGCGGGTCCAACCTCGGGCGAGCCGCAGCGAGGTCGTCGGGGTGTACGGGGACGCCTTACGCGTCCGACTGTCGGCCCCGCCGGTCGACGGTGCGGCGAACGCAGCGTTGATTGAATTTCTTTCCGACATCTTCGCCGTCGGTCGCCGATCGGTTAAGATTCTCTCAGGCGAAAGCTCGCGATCAAAGATCGTAGAGATCGAAGGAATCACCGGGCGCGCGGTACGCGAAGTCGCTGCCGGGGCCGGACGCTGACGCAGGACACAATGACGCAGATTCTGCTGGTTGGCACGGAGTTGCCGCTGCTCGAGGGCCTGGCACAGTCATTCGCCGCTCTTGGATTCACGCCGACAACCGCACAATCCCTGCAAGAGGCGCGCGACTTTGCGGCGCAGCATCCGCCGCTCGTCGCCGTCGTGAGCCGCAGCTTGGCGGCGGCAGGAAGCGCCGATGCGCTCAGCATTCCTCTCGCTCCCGGCGGAGCGCTGGTACTGTTTCGTTCAGTCGGGAGTGTGCTCGTAACGCTGTCGCCGACTGTGCAGCGCGCGGTCCTGGCCGACCTGACGCTTCCGCTCGAACGAAACCGGCTCGTCGCGCTCGTACAGCACGTGGGAGAACGCGCCAAGGCAACGGGACGGGGGCGTTGGGACGAATCATCCGACGAGGCGAGCCCGGGACGGTAGCAACAACTGCTTCGTCAGGGTGACTCGGGTGCCGGCAGGGCGTGTTGCCCCCCCTTGAGCCCGATGTTAAACTGCAAGAGACAACTGTTCCGTGGCGATTTTGGGCAAATTGCGGCCACGTTAAACAATCCGCTAAAGCGCCGCCCGAGCGCCTGCGTTCCGGGCATTTTTTCTTTTTTTCGTCTAGAATCTCCGATCTGAAAAGTGCCTGCCTCGACCACGAACACGTCATCGACCTCAGCAAACGCTGGATCGGCCTCGGCCCCCACGCCGGATCGAAGCGCGTATCTCGCCGCGCTCGCGGCGCACGTTCTCGTGTACGATGGCGCGATGGGAACGAACATCCAGATGCATCATCCCACGCCGGAGGACTTCGGCGGGAAGGCGCTCGAGGGATGCAACGACCATCTCGTTCTGACTCGGCCGGACATCATTCAGTCGATCCATGAGTCGTTTCTCGCGGTTGGCTGCGACGTCGTGGAGACGTGCACGTTTCAATCGACGCCGCACCGGCTGCGCGAGTGGGGCATCGAAGAAAAGACGCGTGAGTTGAACGTCGCCGCCGCACGATTGGCGCGCGCCGCCTGCGATAAATACGCAACGCCCGACAAACCGCGGTTCGTCGCCGGATCGATCGGGCCTACCGGTCTGCTGCTTTCGAGCAGCGATCCGGTTTTGTCGAACACGACCTTCGCCGAGCTCGAAGAGAACTACTACACGCAGGCGAAGTACCTCGTCGAAGGCGGCGTCGACGTACTGCTGGTCGAAACGGCACAGGACATCCTCGAGGTGAAAGCGGCTGTCGCCGGATTCGAGCGATTGTTCGTCGAAATCGGACGCCGGGTCGCGGTGCAGGCACAGGTCACGCTCGATACGAGCGGCCGCATGCTCCTCGGCACCGACATCGCCAGCGCGATGACGACCCTCGAGGCGCTGCAGGTGGACGTGATCGGTCTCAATTGCTCGACGGGTCCGGAGCACATGCGCGAGCCGATCCGTTTTCTGGCGGCCGGGTCGTCGCGACCGGTGTCGTGCATCCCGAACGCAGGCCTGCCGCTCAACACCGGCACAGGCGACGCGATATATCCCCTCGAGCCCGAGCCGATGGCGCAGATGCTCGGCGAGTTCGTCGAGCAGTTTGGTGTGCGGATCGTTGGCGGATGCTGCGGGACGACGCCGGCGCATCTCGCAGCGATCGTAGCGCGCGTTGGTCACGTTGATCGCGGGAACGAAGAGCAGATCCCTCGCTCCGCGCGGGATGACGACAAGGGCAGGGCTCGGGATGACGACAAGAGCAGGACTGACGCGATCGCCGGCTCGATTCGCGGCTCGAAGATCCCGCGCGCGTCGTCCGCCATGCGCGCCACCGACTTCGATCAGAATCCCAAGCCGCTGCTGATCGGTGAGCGTGTCAACGCCCAGGGATCGCGCAAAGTGAAGCGGCTGCTGCTCGCTGAAGACTACGAGGGAATCTCCGACGTCGCGCGCGAACAGGTAGAGTCTGGCGCGCACGTGCTGGACGTCTGCGTTGCCGTCACGGAACGCGGCGACGAGGCGGAGCAGATGGCCAAGGTCGTCAAGCTGCTGTCGATGACCGTCGATACGCCGATCATGATCGACTCCACCGAAGCGGGCGTCATCGAGCGCGCGCTCGAGGCGATTCCCGGGCGCGCGATCATCAACTCCATCAACATGGAGAATGGTCGCGAGCGTATCGATCGCGTCGTGCCGATCGCGAAGAAGCATGGCGCGGCACTCGTCGCGCTGACGATCGATCCGATCGGCATGGCGAAGACCCGCGAGCGTAAACTCGAGGTGGCCAAGGCCATTTACGACATCGTCGTTGGCGAATACGGGCTCAAGGCGGAAGATCTGATCTACGACGATCTCACCTTCACGCTCGCGACCGGCGACGCCGAGTGGATCGACTCGGCGGTCGAAACGATCGAGGGCATTCGCCTCATCAAGCGCGAGCTGCCGGGCGTCTTCACCAGCCTCGGCGTCTCGAACGTGAGTTTCGGCCTCGCCCCCGATGCGCGCGCCGTTTTGAATTCAGTATTTCTACATCACTGCGTCGAAGCGGGACTCGACATGGCGATCGTCAATCCGGCGCACGTGCAGCCGTACGCCGAGATTCCGACGAGCGAGCGCGTGTTGGCGGACGATCTCGTGTTCAACCGGCGAATCGACGCGCTGCAGCGCTTCATCGAACACTTCGACACGACGACGAAAACGGAGTCGGCCGGCGCGGAAAAGGAAGATCCGACGGCGGGAATGACGCCCAACCAGAAAGTGCACTGGATGGTCGTGCATCGAAAGAAAGAGGGCATCGAAGCGGCCCTCGACGAAGCCGGTGTGCGGGAGCAGCCCGTGCGTGTCCTAAACGAAGTGTTGCTGCCGGCGATGAAAGAGGTGGGCGACAAATTCGGCGCCGGCGAATTGATTCTGCCGTTCGTGCTGCAGTCCGCCGAAGCAATGAAGAAAGCGGTGAAACATCTCGAGACCTTTCTCGAGCGCGCCGAGGGCTACACCAAAGGCCGCGTCGTGTTGGCGACGGTCTACGGCGACGTGCACGACATCGGCAAATCACTCGTCAACACGATTCTGTCGAACAACGGCTACACGGTGTTCGACCTCGGCAAACAGGTGCCGGTGAACACCATCATCGACAAGGCGATCGAAGTGAACGCCGACGCGATCGGGCTCTCGGCATTGCTTGTCTCGACATCGAAGCAGATGCCGCTGTGCGTGCAGGAGCTCGATCGTCGCGGGCTAAAGATTCCAGTCCTGATCGGCGGAGCGGCGATCAACCGTCGCTTCGGTCGGCGCGCGCTGTACGTCGAGGCAGAGCGTGCGTATGGACCGGGTGTGTTCTACTGCAAGGACGCGTTCGAAGGGCTCGACTCCATGGATCGTTTGCAAGATCCCGAGCGCCGCGGCGCGTTCGTCGCCAAGCTTCTCGACGATGCGCTCAACGACAAGTTTCTGCACACCAACGTGGGGAAAGATGTGGCGTCGGGCACGACTGGCGGGGCGCGCAGCGACGTCACCGCGGACAACCCGATTCCATCGGCGCCGTTCTTCGGCACGCGTACGCTCAATGACATTCCTCTCGACGAGGTCTATGCGCTGCTCGACCTCGACGAGCTATATCGCCTGCAGTGGGGCGGACGCGGATCGGGGCCGGAGTATGAAGCAACGGTTCGCTCGGAATTCGAGCCGGCGCTCGCGCGGTTGAAGGTCGAGGGCGCGCGCGACGGCTGGCTCAGGCCGCGGGCGATCTACGGCCACTTCCCCGCTCAGGCCAGCGGCAACGACATCGTCTTGTACGATCCAGGTGAGTTCACCGCCGACGGCAGCACGCGCGAGATCGGTCGCTTTCATTTTCCTCGCCAGGAGGATCGCGAGCGCCTGTGCATCGCCGACTATTTCCGCTCGGTCGAGTCGGGTGACGTGGACGTGGTCTCGCTGCAAATCGTCACGGTGAGCGACTCGGCCACAGAACGCTTTCAAGAACTGCAAAACGCCGGCGAGTACACCGAAGCGTTTTACGTGCATGGGATCGCCGTCGAGACGGCGGAGGCAGTCGCAGAATGGATGCATCGCACCATTCGCCACGAGCTCGGCGTTCCCGCCGGACAGGGCAAGCGCTATTCGTGGGGCTACGGGGCGTGCCCTGATCTGGAGGATCACGGGCAGCTGTTCAGGCTATTGCCCGCCGAGCGCGAGCTCGGGATGCAGTTGACGAGCGCGTATCAGCTCATTCCCGAACAGAGCACGGCGGCGATCATCGTTCACCATCCGCAGGCGAAGTACTACGCAGTGCGCGGCGAGGCCGCAAAATGAGCACGACCAGCTCGAAGCTCGAGCGGCTGATCGACCCCAACGCCATCGTCGTGTTCGACGGCGCGATGGGAACGATGCTCTACAGCAAAGGGGTGTTCATCAACCAGTGCTACGATGAGCTCAACCTTCGCGCGCCCGACCTCGTGCGTGACATCCATCGCCAGTACGTCGATGCGGGCGCCGAGGTCATCGAGACGAACAGTTTCGGTGCGAATCGGCTGAAGCTTACACAGCACGGCTTGCAGGAGCAGGTGCGCGAGTTGAATCGTGCCGCCGCGACGGTTGCGCGCGAAGCGGCGGGCGAACGCGCGTTGGTCGCCGGCGCGGTTGGTCCCCTGGGTGTTCGCCTCGAGCCGTACGGACCGACCAGTCGCTCGGAGGCGCACGACATTTTTCGAGAGCAGATGGAAGGGCTCGCCGAGGGCGGCGTGGATCTGTTCATCCTCGAGACGTTTTCTGATCTCGACGAGATCGAGCAGGCCATTCGCGCGGCGCGTTCGGTGGATCCGAGCAAGCCGGTCATTGCGCAGATGACCATCGGCGCGGACTGCCTGACACCGTACGGCGCGGCCCCGGACTACGTGGCGCGTGCACTCGACGCGTGGGGCGCCGACGTCATCGGCGTGAACTGCTCGGTGGGCCCGCAGACGATTCTCGAATGCATCGAGAAGATGGCGCCGCACACGCACAAGAAATTGAGCGCGCAGCCAAACGCGGGAATGCCGCGTGAAGTGGGCGGGCGCAGCATGTACATGGCCAGTCCCGAATACATGGCCACCTACGCGCGGCATCTCGTGCAAGCCGGCGCAAAGATCGTCGGCGGCTGCTGCGGCACGACGCCCGACCACATTCACTCGATGGTCGAAGGCATTCGTCCGCTCGCGCCTCGCTTCGCGCATCGGCCGGTCGAAGTGGGCGCTGCGACGGCAACGACGGAGCTGCATCACGACAAGCCAACCGTTCACGCGGCGGAAGT
>JBDUEJ010000114.1:0-8126 GCA_040002475.1 bacterium
CCAACAACCAACATCAGTGAGATCGCACGCACGGATCGAAGGCGGCCGGCCATTGGTTGCCTGAACGCCGTTGTAACGTTCAGGCGATTCATGTCGGGCTCTGCGAAGCCGCTATCCAACGATCGTTGAGCCCGAGTGAGCTATGGTAGCAGCGGCTCCGACGCTGCATTTTATGAATTCACTCGCAGGCTTCTTGGGCGTTGGGCGGACCACTGACATCGACGATGGGACAGTTGACCAGCTCGACTGACACCAGATTGGCGAACTCACATGACCCGGACCGCCCGACTATCGCGGCGCGGCTCCTGATGGCGACGAAGCAGGTCGCCGTACGGCCTGTCTACCGCACGACCGTTGCGCAATAGCCCGAGCTGAAGCGTTATACAGCGACGGCTTTCGAGGCCGAGACGATTCTTGCCACGTATAACGGTATGCGTTATGTTCTGGGCATGCCCCGCCGCGCTCCTGACTCGTGATTCGCTCGTTCGCCGATCGGGGCACTGAGGATCTCTACAACGGTATCGATTCGCGCGCGGCGCGGCGCACGTGTCCCAACACGCTTTGGCCCGTTGTCCAACGGAAGTTCGACTACTTGGACGCAGCCGTCTCGCTTGCATCGCTCCGGGCGCCGCCGGCCAATCACCTCGAGGCGCTCAAGGGCGATCGAAAGGGCCAACACAGTATTCGGATCAACCGGCAGTTTCGGATTTGTTTCGTCTGGACCGCGGATGGTCCACAAGCCGTCACCATCGTCGACTATCACTGAGGGTCCTATGGTCCGCATTCCGACGCACCGCCCGCCGACACATCCGGGTGCGATGCTGCTAGAAGAGTTTCTGAAGCCGCTGGAGCTCACGCAGACTGAGCTCGCCGAGCGACTTGGCGTCTCATATCCGCGCGTCAACGAGTTGGTCCATGGCAAACGCGACATGACACCCGACACCGCGCTGCGGCTCGAGCGCCTCTTGGGCGTCGAGGCGCAAGTTTGGCTCAATCTCCAGCTGGCCTGGGATCTCTACCATGCCACGCATTCGAAGGCCGCCGAGCAAATCAAGCAGATCAAGCCACTCAAACGGGCGCGGTGAACACTCCGTGCATACCGAGCTCGCAGGCAGTCGAGAGCCCTAAGCGGTGATACGCGCGATTGTCGAGGCTAGCCTACGGGTCATCGATGCGATCCATATCGGTGGCTCCGTCGCCGACGCCGCCGATCGCGATCTCATTCGAGATCGCCGCGTGTCGCGCGCGCTCGTCCTTGGCGCTTGGATCGTCACGATGGTCGGGCCGGCCTTGCTCCGGCGTTGGTTCGGCCTTCTGTTCGATCGAGCGCCGGGATGGGCGGTGATCGCTGGCGGGGCTGGGCTCTGTTCGCCTTTTACACTCTTGCCGTGACGGTGGCCGCCGCTCATCGCACAATCCAGCGTCCACCTTCATGAATCACGACCGCCTGACACCTCCTCAACGAGGATGTAGAATGGGTCCGAGCGCATGACACTGTGGGAAAACGATCCCATCGAATGTCATTGGCCGCATTGAGATCGTCGATCGCCGTCGATTCCGTGAAGACGTTTGTCTGCTGACTTGGTCGCGTGAAACGCACGAAGACTTATTCTACGTCCTCAACGAACGCTGCAGCAGTCGGGCGGCGGCCAACGTGATCATACACCGATAGAGTTTTTCTGCTTGGAGTTCGTGACTGATGAAAACGCTCTGGCAGGATACCGCGCTCGCCGTTCGCGGTTTGAGAAGACACCTGGCCTTTGCATGCGTCGCAGCATGCACGCTTGCACTTGCCATCGGTGCCAACACCGCCGTTTTCACAGTCGTCAACGGCGTGTTGTTGCGGCCCCTCCCGTTCGCGGACGCAGATCGCTGATGGTTGTGTCCTACTGGCCGACGTACGTCAAGCATTGGCTGGGTGCGCCCGCGATGTTGGGTCGCGACTATGTCAGGTTCCAGCGCGAGAATCGCTCGTTCGAGCGCGTCGCGCTGATCATTCCACACGGCGCGCAACTCACGGGCGCGGACGAAGCCGCAACAATTCCCGGTGCGCAGGTGTCGGCGGATTTTTTCTCCGTTCTCGGAATCAAGCCGGCGATCGGCCGCACGTTCGCGCCAGATGAAGGAACCGGCACGGGCGCCGGCGTCGTCGTGATCAGCAACACACTCTGGCGAGAGCGCTTCGCTGCGGATAGCACCGTCGTTGGACGAACGATCACGCTGGACGGCCAACCGGAAACAGTCATCGGCGTCATGCCGGAAGGATTCGACTTCCCGAGACTGCCGGCGCAGGCGCCGGTCCGCGGGATCGCTCCATTCCCGGCGTCGGAGTACTGGCTGGCGATCGCCGTGAATCCTGCGGCCATGAACTATCCTGGCCCGGTGATCGGCCGGCTCCGCCCCGGCGTCAAACCGCAACAGGCGCTGGCCGAGCTGCAGGTGATGGCCACGACGGCGTTCGTTACGTTCGCGCAGCACCAGCCCTGGTGTTGTCCATTGTCGCATGAGCTCGAGCAAAGCACGGCGGCTCAAGTGCTGCCGCTCCGCGACATTTATCTGAGCCCGCCATCGCTCTCGCCCGAGGAGAGCCGCGACGCGCGGAAGCCGCTGCTCTTTTTTGCGGCGGCTGTGGCGCTCGTCCTCGCCATCGCGTGCTCCAACGTGGCTGGACTGATCTTGATGCGAACGATGTCCCGCACACACGACATCGCGATTCGCGCGGCACTCGGCGCGACCCGTCGGCGGTTGATTCAATATGCGGTCGTTGAGAGTTTGTGTATTTCGTTGGCGGGCGCGGTCGCCGGCGTGCCATTGGCCTGGGCAGGTGTGCGTGTGCTGCTGCGGCTCGCGCCGTCGGGCGCCATTCCGCTCGCCGACCAGGTGCGGGTCGACGGCCGCGTGCTCGCGCTTGGCGTTGCGATGGTCCTAGTCTCTGGCGTGCTCGCTGGACTCGCGCCCGCGATCTTCGTCGCGCGGCAGTCTTCCCGGGGCACGCTCGCTCGGGGCAGCCGAGTATCGGAGCGGCATCCGGTGCTCGAAGCCACGACCGCGGCCTCGATCGCATTCGCCCTGGTGCTGTTGACCGGCGCTGGACTCCTCGTCCAAAGTTTCCTGCGGCTCCAAGCTGTTCCACTCGGCTTCGACCCACAGGGAGTTGTCGTCATGCGCGTCATTCCAACGGACGAGATGAGTAACTCGCCCGCTGCGATCCGCGCATTTCGCGATCGCGTGCGCACGGAGTTCGCGCGACTTCCGAACGCCGTCGCCGCGGCGGCGGGAAGCCGGTTCCTCATGGGCCGGAGTCCTGGCTTCGTCGACGCAGTCAGTGTCGAGGGGCAGGGGAAGACGAAACCCGATGTCGTCTGGTCGAACATCACCGGGGATTACTTCGGCGTGCTCAAAATGCCACTCGTCGCGGGCCGCTCTTTTACTGATGCCGATGACGATCGCGCGCCGCGCGTCGCGATCGTCAGTCAATCCTTCGCCAACAAGGTGTGGCCAGGACAGACCGCGATGGGAAAGCGTGTCTGGATGGAGTTTCTCACCTGGCCGCCGAAGAACACGCCCGACCCGAGCGATTGGGTGACGGTCGTTGGCGTTGTGGGTGATGCAATTCAAGGCAGCATCAGAAAGTCGCCACCGGGGGTGGTCTACTACCCGCTGAATCAGTTGAGAGGCCCCGGTTTCTCGAGTCTCGAGTTCTCGGTCCGTACGACCGGCGATCCCGCCACAACAATGCGCGCGATGCGCCGAGTCATGCACGAGGTCGCGCCCGACCTGCCGATCGAAGTGCTCTCGTCGCTGTCGCCTCTGGTGGGAATGGAACGTCTGCAGCCGCTGTTCCAAACCCGACTCATTGCTGCGTTCTCGCTCTTGGCTGTAGTGCTGGCGGCCGTTGGTACCTATAGCACGCTCGCATACTCCGTCGCGCAGCGAAGGCACGAGCTTGCGATCAGACTGGCGCTTGGCGCGCAGCCGGCCAGCGTCGTCCGCCTTGTCGTGCGGCGCGGCGCGCTGTTCGCGCTCGTTGGTGTGTGCGTAGGTCTCGTTGGATCGTTCGCGCTGACGCGAGCACTGCAATCGGCGCTCTATCAAACCAGCGCGACTGATCCTCGGGTATTCGCCGCCGCACCTGCGCTGCTGCTGGCTGTTGCATTGCTGGCTTGTATTGTCCCTACCCGGCGCGCGACGCGCGTCGATCCGATCATTGCGCTCCGGGACACTTGATGGCGGCGTTAGATGCGCGTCGCGCTGGGTGCGCTTCGTTGTGAACAGTCGGGCCGATGCGGTTTGTGCCGCCCAAGGAACGCTGAAGCCGACGAAGGGTCTACGGAGCCGTGTCGACCCGATGCTCTTGACGCCGGTCGCGCCTCTCCGCATACTGACCCCAGAGTCTGTACCCTTGCTCTGGAATCGATATGTCGACCACCCTTCCCCTCGTAAAAGGCACGCTCGATGTCCTCGTGCTCAAGGCGCTCTCGTGGACGCCAATGCACGGCTTCGAGATCACGCAATGGCTCGAAGCACGATCCGGCGGTGCACTCGGCGTCCGCGATAGCGCGCTCTATCAAGCGCTGGCCCGCCTCGAGGAGCGGGGCTTCGTCGCCGCGGAATGGGGGGTCACCGCCAACAACCAGCGCGCGCGCTACTATAAGCTGGTGAAGGCCGGTCGTGCACATCTCACCGCGGAAACGACCCAGTGGGTCCGGTACGCGGACACGGTGACGACGATCCTCACCTCCGCCGCTGGTCCGGCCTGAACGCGCACCATGAGAGATCCTGAAATCCGCCCGGGCATTCGCCGCCTCTTTCGCCTGGTCGCGCGGCGCGACTTTCGCGACGAAGCCGACGACGAGATCCGCCTGCACCTCCAGCTTCGCACCGATCAGCTCATGCATCGCGGATTCTCCCCCGATGCGGCGCGCCAGGAAGCGGAGCGCCTATTCGGACGACTCAACGAGGAACGCACACGCATGCGCAACACTACCCGCCGGCGTGAATCACGCCTCCGGTTCCGCGATTGGCTGGAAAGCGTCGGGCAGGACGTGCGCTACGCCGTGCGCACACTTCGGCGCGACGCCGGCTTCACGCTCTTCGCCCTGCTGATCATCTCGTTCGGGATTGGCGCAACCACGACGATGTTCAGCCTCGTGAATGGCGTGCTACTTCAACCGCTTCCGTTTCACGACGCGTCGCGCCTGGTGTGGATCTCCAATACCGGCGACGACGGCATCGGCGAGTGGCAGTTCCAGGTCGGAAACTTCGTCGATCTCGCTGCGCGCAGCGGCACGCTCGACGGCATCGAGGGGTACGACGCGTCGTATTCGAGCTTGGGGCGCACGACGCTCTCGATCGGCGGAGAGAGCGAACGCCTCACTCGAGTTCCAGTCACCTGCCATTTCTTTCCATTCCTCGGAGTGACGCCGATGCTCGGCCGTTCCTTCGCGCCAGAGGAGTGTGTTGCCGACGGACCACGCGGCGTTCTGCTCAGCTACGACTTGTGGCGCCGAGACTACGCATCCGATCACAACGTCATCGGGCGCAAGATCACGATCAACGGCACGCCGGTCTCGGTGATCGGCGTCATGCCCGAGTCCTTCGACTTCGGCTCGATCTTCGCGCCAGGAACCAAGGTCGACATGTACAGCAACTTTCTGCTGACCGACCAGAACGAGGGGCGAGGGAACACGTTGACGGCGATCGGCCGATTGAAGCCCGGCGCATCGATTGCGGCGGGGCGCACTGAGGCCGCGGCGATTGGGAAGCAGCTCGGGGCCCAGTATCCGCGCCGCAACGCGGCTCGCCCGAAGATGATCCCCTTCGATGAGCACATCCACGGATCCGTTCGCCCGGCGCTCGTCGTACTGGCGTGCGCAGTCTTCGCCGTGATGCTCATCGTGAGCGCAAATCTTTCGAGTCTGCAGTTGGCGCGGATGTCTGCCCGCCAACGGGAGATGGCGGTTCGTCTTGCCCTCGGCGCAGCGAATGGACGGCTGATTCGGCAAGCACTCACAGAGAGTTTCGTGTTGACCGCGGGCGGAGCGTTGCTCGGGCTGTCGTTCGCATACGCCGGCACGCGTCTCCTATCGCGTCTCGCCGCCTTCAACATTCCGCTGCTCGACCGCGTGGGCGTCGACGGCAGCGCGCTCGCGTTCGTTGCGGTATTGACCGTCGTTACCGGTCTACTCATTGGCGTGCTGCCGGCGCTGAACGCGCCGTCGGACGTACGGACTGGATTGCGAGAAGGCGCGCGTGGATCCACGCGAAGCGCCGGACACACGCGTATTCGTGCCGCGCTCGTGGTGTCGGAGATTGCTGTGGCATGCATGCTACTCGTCGGTACGAGTTTGCTGATTCGCAGCTTCATACGGCTGCTCGATGTGGAGCTCGGTTTTCGCCCCGAGCGCGTAGCGGCGCTGCGAATTGATCCCGCGCGGACGCTGCCCGATCCTGCCGCGTCCAACGCGTATTATGGCGAGGTTTTGCGCCGCGTCCGGGGGCTTCCCGGAATCACCCAAGCCGCTGTCGCCGACATGCTGCCCTTCAGCGGCGATCGCAGTTGGTCGGTTCCGGGCGAGGGACAGGTGTACGAGCACGGGGCGCCGGAGGCGTTCATTCGCGTGGTGAGCGAGTCGTACTTCAAGACGATGGGGATCCCCATGCGCGCCGGACGTGATTTCACCGACGGCGATTCGCCGCAGTCACCGCCGGTGGCGGCGGTAAATCAAACGCTGGCGCAAGCACTCTGGCCGGGCCGCGATCCCATCGGTCAGGCAATCATACAGGGAAAAACGCGTGTGGTCGTCGTCGCGCTCGTCGGCGACGTTCGGCACAGCGCGCTGGAGCATGCATTCACCGGCGAGCTGTATCTCCCGATTCAGCAATTCAATGATCACTCGCAGGTCAACCTCATTGTCGATACCGATCTCCCGCCGAGCCAGCTCACGTCGTCGGTGCGCAATGCAATCGCGCCGATAGCGGGAGAGCTCCCGAAGACCCAGTGGCGCACGCTCCAGGAGCTGATCGACAGAGTGGCGTCGCCGCGCCGGTTCGTCGTGTTGCTACTCAGCGGGTTCGCGATCTTCGCGCTGGTGCTGGCGGCGCTCGGGATCTACGCGCTCGTTTCGTACGGCGTGAGTCAGCGCACGCAGGAGATTGGGATTCGCATGGCGCTTGGCGCGTCGGCGAAAGAGCTGGTTTCGAATGTCATGGGGCGTACGCTGCAACTCGCGGCCATCGGCATCGTGCTTGGGATCGGCGGGTCCGTGATCCTCGCACGGTCGCTGCGCGGCTTGCTGTTCGGCGTCACGGCGAGCGATCCGGTCAGCTTTCTCGCCCCGTTTCTGTTGCTCGTCGTCGTCGCGGGCGCCGGAGGCTACTTCCCCGCACGTCGAGCATCGCGGATCGACCCGAGTACTGCGCTGCGCGAGGGATAGGGTCCGCCCCCTAACCACAAACTCTCCTGGTATCCTCCGGAACCAGCTTGTAACTCACCGGTGAATAGGAGGAATACTCGTCCGAGTTTGAGTACACAAACCAATGCGAGAAAGCTCGCGGAGAGCGCGGATCGCTCCACAAGTATCGCGCGTGCGAGAAAGGCGACTGCAAGCACCCGCGCGATCGGGTTACGGCGACCAGTCGGGGCCAATACTGTTTCGTGAAAGACGAGCTGTTTCGCGAACCTACTGCCGCATATTGTTTAGGCGTCTGGAGGTCGTCCCTAGCTACCGAACGGAGCTATTTAGTCGTCCTCAGGGCGCCATTCACGACCGCGAGTGTCAACGAAATGCCCGGCGAGCTCATCGAAAACATAGGCGCACGATCCCACCGGCCCGGGCCCGAGTGTGGATCCGCTACTCAGGTGCCATCACTCAGGCGCTTCGCGCCCACCCTCCGGCGGAATGACCATGACCGACACACCACGCTGGCGGCGCTATCTGCGATTCTTCGGGCAGAACATCGAGGCCGACGTGCGGGTGAGAAGTGCCGGACGGCGCCAGTGGTTCGACCATGTGCCTGCCGATGCCCGGCTCGCTCTGCGTGGCTTCCGGCGCACACCCGGATTCTTCGCGACGGCAGTGATCATCCTCGGTACCGGCATCGGCGCATCGGTGGCGATGTTCGCC
>JBDUEJ010000115.1:0-7847 GCA_040002475.1 bacterium
GTGGTGCAGGCTTTCGGACGGTCGCCCTCGAGTTGGTCGACATCACTTGCTTGACGTGGTCGCCGAACAGCCAGTCATTGCTGGTCCACGGTCGCCTGGATCCGGCGTTCGAGCCGGACTGGTGGGCCGTGCCGATCGACGGTGGAGCGCCGGCGAACAGTCGTCTGGTCCAGCGCGTACGCGAGGCGGGTATGTACGCGCTGCCGACCGCGCCTGCGTGGCTGGCCGATTGTCTCATCTTCTCCGCGGCCGGACCGCAGGGACTCCGCCTCCACCGCCAGCGACTCGTCGCCTCGACGCTCCAACCGGCCGGTTCGTTGGAACCGTTCGCCTTCGGTGGCGACGCGGCGCAGTTGCCCATGGTCGCCGGCAGGCGCGTTGCGTTTCTGAGCAACCGGGAGGACGTGAATCTCTGGTCAGTTGCGCTCGACACGAATTCCGGCACAGCCATCGGGCCAATGCAGCGGATGACGCGGGGCGCAGGCATTCTGAACTACCTCTCGCTCGCGAAGGACTACCGCACGCTCGCCTACTTCTCGGTCGGACGCGGAGGGGGCAACGTCTTTCTGAGAGACCTGGAAACAGGATCCGAGCGGATGCTCGTCGAGGGGCCTGACGGGGAGAAAGGGTATCCAGCGATCTCGCCCGATGGAGTGCAGATCGCCTTCGGGCAACGAAGAGATGGCGAACGCGCGGCGCGGCCGATCTTCATCGCGCACACGTCGGACTCATCGTGGCGTACCTTGGGAGACGATTGCGGTGGGCGGCCGCGCCAATGGGTGGACGAGCGCTGGCTGACGATCGAGCGCTACGCGCGTCTCAACTCGATTGCGCTCATCGACACGGAGAGCGGCGAACAACGCGAGCTGCTGCAGAGCGCCGAGTGGTCCATCAAGAATGCGCGCGTATCGCCCGACGGGAGATGGGTCGCCTTCGATGCCGCGCGACCCGGCGAGCCGGTCCACGTCTTCGTGGCCGCGTTCCGAGACAGCGTCATTCCAGAATCCGAGTGGGGCATCGTGGATCATCCTGCGAGCCATCCCTTCTGGTCTGCCGACGGGCGACTGTTGTACTACACCCCGGTAGGCACGAACGCACTGGTTCGCAGAACGATTTGCGCGCGGCAATTCTCTCTGGAGTCGGGGTGCGTGGCGGGCGAGCCCACGCCGGTGCACTCGTTCGCCGACATGGCGATGCCAGTATACCTGCCGGGCACGGCGCCGATCGCCACCCCGGATCGGATGATGTTCGTGCTCGGAGATCTGCGTGGCGACATCTGGTTGATGGATCTCTGACAGGCGGCCGAGGGAAACGCGAGGACGTTGCTCGTCGGAGCTCGCCGGATGCTGCGTTGTTATGACGGCGCGTTACGCCTGGGCATGATCCGAGGTGCCTTGCACGCGAGGATGGACGTCTGGCGCAGCTCGAGGTCGAGCACACGAAGCCAATTGTTTATCCACAAGACCGCAGACGCGGCCACGGTTCTTGGCCGCCTCGGTGACGAGGGTCCGGTCCCGGAGCTCGACGGCGCCATTGCCTGGCTCAACTCCGCGCCGGCGACAGCTCGGTCTCGACGCGGGAAGGTCGTGCTATTCGATATCTGCACTTACTCGTGCATCAACTCACTTCGGCAACTGCCGTACTTGAAGCACTGGGCGGCACAATACCGCGACGCCGGTCTGGTCGTGATCGGCGTTCATTCGCCGGAGTTCACGTTCGAGAAGGAGCAGGCGAACGTCGAGCGGGCCGTGCACGACCTGAACATCACATATGCGGTCGCCATCGACTGCCGTCGCACGATTTGGAATGCGTTCAACAGCGCGTCATTCAACAGCTCTTGAGAGAGAATGGAGCGCGGGGCCTTCGACAATCGAGCATTTCGCGACGGAACCGGCAGCGAGGCTCCGCCGAGCGATAACGTTGGATCGTCGGAAACCTATGTCGGCTATGGCGCGGCGAACGATTCACATCGGCCGGCGGCGTGTCGCGGAACGTCGCGAAGCTGTTTGCCGCGCCACCGCGCTTGTCTTTGAATGAATGGGGGCTGGGCGGATCGTGGAACATCGGGAATGAAAGTGCCGTCCTCGCCGGTGCGCCCGGAAAAATCATCTACCGTTTTCACAGCCGCGACGTCCACATGATACTTGGCGCGGCGAACCATGGTGACGCCGTGCGTTTTCGGGATGGGCGACCGTCGCGAAACGTCCGCGATGGAGCCGCTCCCGCAGAGGCGCGAAAAAAAGTATTGACGGCCACCGGACGACGTGCTAGTGTGCTAGCAAGTGCTAGTGGACTAGCAGCTCGCTCCCGTGAGGATTCATGGCGAAAGCCAACCAGCCCGACACGCTCGGCCGCCGCGAACGACAGATCATGGATGTCGTGCACCGCCTCGGGTCGGCGTCCGTCGCCGACGTCCGCGCCGCGCTCCCCGATCCGCCCACCTACTCGGCCGTCCGCGGCATGCTCAAGCTGCTCGAAGACAAAGCGCACCTCACCCACCAAGCGGATGGGCTGCGCTACGTCTATACGGCAACGGTGAGCCGGACCGCGGCCCGCAAAGTCGCGCTCCGGCACCTCGTCCGCACGTTCTTCGGCGGCTCGGCATCCGAGGCCGCGGCGAGTCTGTTGGAAATGTCTGATGCACCGCTGTCCGAAGCAGACGCCGAGCGGTTGGCGGCCATCATCCGCAGCTCGAAGACCGAGGGTCGGTGACATGACGCATATCGCCATGACCTTGACGCCCGTCGTGACCGCCTTGGCATCGGCGACGCTCAAGGCAACGACGTTACTCGCGATGACGGCGCTGCTCGCGCGCGCCCTCCGTCACCAAACCGCCGCGTTGAGACATCTCATATGGACCGTCGCGCTCGGCGCGGCCGTCACGCTGCTCGTGCTGCCCGCCGTGCTTCCAGCCTGGCGTGTCGTCCCCGTGCCGGTATCATCGCCGGCCGCCGCCCGGCAGTACGTGTCGGACGTCGTTCGACTGCCTGCGACCTCGATCGCTTCTGAGCCGGCCCAGGCCAGGCAAGCCGTCAACGTCAACGCCGCGCCCGTCGCGCCCGTCGCGCCATCGCGGTCAACCGCACGCTCGATTCGCCTGTCGTGGCCACCGGTCGCATTCGCGCTCTGGCTCGCCGGCGTGTTCGCAATCGTTGCCCGTTACACCTGGAGTCGAATCGCGCTCGAACGCGTGTCGCGCCGAAGCACGATACTCGGCGAACGGAGCGCGATGGACGCACAGGTCGTTCGGGAGATGCGGATCGCGCGGCCCGTGTCCATTCGCACGAGCGACGACGTCGATCTTCCGCTGACGTGGGGGATCGTGCGTCCACAAATCGTCCTGCCCGCCGACGCGGTTGAATGGACGGCCGAGTGCCGGCGGCATGTGCTGCAGCACGAGCTGGCGCACGTCAGGCGTCTCGACGCGGCGACGCAATTGGTCGCGCAGGCGGCGTCCGCCCTGTTCTGGTTCAATCCGCTCGTGTGGTTCGCGGTCGCGCAAATGCGGCGTGAGCGCGAGCGCGCGTGCGACGATTGCGTTCTCGCGGCGGGTGCCGTCGCGTCCGACTATGCGAGCGATCTGCTGGCGCTCGTGACGAGTCATGGGTACGCGGATCGTCATACGGTTGCATTGGCGTTCGCTCGTCAGTCGCATTTCGAGGGACGTCTGCTCGCGCTGCTCGATCCCACGATCGACCGCGGCTTCTTGTCGTCGCGCGGCGTGGTGTTGACGGTCGGCGCGGGCCTCGCATTAGTGGCACCGCTCGCCGCGATGCAGACCGCCGCGGCGAGGCCGGTGCACCGCGTGGAGCATGCACAACCGCTGCAGACAATGCCACCGCAGACTCCAATTGCTTCTGTGCCGCAAACGGTCGTTGCTACGAAGAAGGCGACGAGCGCACGTATGCCCGAGCCCACGACGACGGCAGTCGTGACGACACCCGTTCACCTCGTGTCGCGGCCGGCGGAACGCCATGAGGGAACTCAGAGCGAAGCCCCCGTGCAGCCGAGTCAACAGTGGCAGGATATCTTTGCATCGTGCAGGACAGCGTCGATGAACGGCGAGACTCATCACGACAGCGAGTCGAGCGACAATGGCGGTCAGTACTGGACGGCGAGCGGCGCGTTCGGCGGATGCAGCTTCGATCTCAAGTCCGAGGGCGATGTCGTGTTCAGTGCGGACGCCACGACCATCGAGCGCATCGCGAACGGTGCCTATCTCGAAGCGACGACCAACATTCACGGCGACATCACGCGGTTCAGCGTTCGCGGGTCGCCCAACGGAACGCCGGTCTATCAGCTCGCCAAGAGTGGAACGCGCGCCGGCGAGCAGATGGCTGGCGGAAGCTGGCTCGCGCAATTCCTGATCGGACTCGATCGCACGACCGCATGTGCGTCGGAGCGACGCTTTCCAGTGCTCTTACAGTCGGGCGGCCCGGCGCTCGTCCTGTCCGAG
The DNA here is from genome assembly GCA_040002475.1 of bacterium. Classification (GTDB taxonomy): domain Bacteria; phylum Gemmatimonadota; class Gemmatimonadetes; order Gemmatimonadales; family Gemmatimonadaceae; genus JAQBQB01. Next base: position 4,457 of record JBDUEJ010000115.1, read on the forward strand.
ATCGAGCAGATGTACACTGCGCACGCGAAGTACGTATATGGCGAACGGCTGCTGCGGACGGCGACGCTCGATGCCGTGTCACTTCGCCGCATGGCCGCCGTCGTGACGTCGATGAACACGGATCACACGGCCAGCGAGCTGCTCGTCGCAATCGCCGATCACTATCCGCTCACCGATCCCGTGGTGCACTCTGCGCTGCTCGGCGCGGCGCTCATGATGCGCGTCGATCACGAGCAGGCGCGGTCGCTTCACTCGATCGTGGCAAACTCGGTGCTCAGCGCCACTGAAGCCGTCGCCGTGCTGGAGTCGGTCAAGAAGATGACGGTCGAGGTGGAGAAGATGTTGGTCCTGCTGTCCGTGGCGAGTTCGCAGCGGTTGGATGGCGATGGGCGGGCGGCGTTCACGGCCGCGGCCGAGACCATTCGGGCGCCATACGTGCGCGATCGTGTGATGGCGGCGCTCCGCTAGGACGTTGTGATGCGCCTACCCACGCGCGTGACTCTTCTAGCGAGTTTCGTGGCATACGCCGCCCACGCTCAGGTCGTCGCGCCGACGACGAAAGACGCCGTTGGGCCATTCGACGTGGGCCTCGTGAAGCGCGCGGAGGCGATTCTCTCGTCTCCAGAGAAATGGAGCCGCGTCGACAACGGCCGCTGTCCGCGTGCGAACGCGACGTATTCCGTGAGGTGTGCGCTGCAGCGCGCCGTGGTCGAGGGCGCGGGACTGGCCTGGGATCCGAAGACCGCGCCACCAAAGGCAGGCGCAAATGCAAACGCCGATACGCGTATCGAGTGCACCATGGATGTGTCCGCGGAGCATTCTGGAGGATCGTGCGGACTGCTCTGGGACGAACTTCCAATCTTTACCCTCACGCGGGCGAAGGCGATCACGAGCGGCATTTGGCGGAGCGACTCCAGCCCGAGCGAGGTGTGGGCCGGCAAGATGGCTGACGCCGAAGCGCCGGTGAATTACGAGAGCCGTCACGGCGTCGAGATGGTGTCTCACCGTAAGTCGTCCGACCAGCTCATCGACTTCAACAACGACTCGACCACGACGTTCGACGACGTCCGCTCGTACTTTCGTGCCCTGGAGGATCGCGTGCTGAAGGCTGGTGCGTCAGATCTCGACGGGGCGTCCGAGAATGTGGAGATCGAGATCTACTCCGATGGCAACGGAATCATCCGCACGTACAACGGGTGGTTTCCCGTCAACGCGTTCTCCGCGAGGGGCTCGACGCTGCGCTTTCAGATGGACACACTGAAACAGGTGCCGCCGAACGCGCTCGACCGAGAGATTTTGCAGCGTGCCGCGAAGATCATCGCGTCGGATTCGGTGTGGAACCGCGCCGACGACCGGAAGTGCCCGGCCACGGCGAGGACGTCGAGCATCTACTGTGCGGTCGAGAAGGCCGAGATCGAAGTCTCGGGCGGATTCCATCATCGGCGCCCGGCCGGCGAGCTGGTGCGCGAGATCGTGGACGAGCGTGCCAAGCGCCGGAACTACAATCACCGGATGATGGACTACAACAACGATCCGACCACAAAGCTGGCGGATGTGCAGACGCTATTCGCTGAGGCGCTTGCGAGGATCAAATAGGAGCGGACTGCGTCATGCGCAGGTGCCCGCGAGATCCGCATGCCGGCTGACGACGTGTACCGGGACGCTCTTGCCCGGTCCCCGGGTCCGCGCGACGAGGGTCCGGCTGCGTCACGGCGATGGTGGACGCGACCATAAGGGTCGCGGTGGTCGAGTCAGCGTCATCGACTCTTAATCTTTCGGGCCCGCATCCGCGCTTGACCTCCGAGCCGGGCGGTTGAATCTTGCTTCCTCCACCAGGTGGAGGAAGCATGGGCACCGAGTCGAAGGACCTCCTGCACGGCACACTCGATCTTCTCGTCCTCCGCGCCCTCGCAGGGGAGCCGATGCACGGGTTTGCCCTCAGCAAGTGGATTGATCAGCACACCCACGGCGACCTCGGCATCGTCGACTCGGCGCTCTACAAGGCGCTCAACCGTCTCGAGGACGCCAGTGCCGTGCACGCCGAATGGGGCGTGTCCGAGAATAACCGCCGTGCGAAGTACTACTCACTCACCGCGAAAGGCCGCAAGCAGCTCCGCGCCGAAGTCGCGAGCTGGAAGCACTATGTCGCCACGGTGAACAGTCTGCTCGAGCCAGGGTGATCGAATGCGAAAATCCTCATCGTTCCTCCCGCGCGGCGTACGCCGCCTCTTTCGGCTCCCGGTGACGCGCGAGCGACTCCGGCAAGACGCGGACGACGAGACGCGCATGCACCTCGATCTCTGGGCACAGGAGTTCCGCAACCGGGGCATGAGTGCCCCTGACGCGGAAGCGGCTGCTCTACGCCGGTTCGGCGATCTGCGTGGCTACCGGGATCACGTCGCGCGGCGCGCCGAGCGGAAAGCACGGGGGCAGCGGATCACCGACTGGCTTGCCGAGTGGCGGCAGGACGTACGCTTCGCGCTGCGACACTTCGCGAAGGCTCCGGCATTTACGGCCATCGCGGTGACCACGCTGGCACTCGGGATCGGCGCGAACACCGCGATCTTCAGCGTCGTTCATCGTTTGCTCATCGCGCCGCTTCCGTATGCGAACGGCGACCGTGTCGTTGCCCTCAAGACGCTCGGTCGGGTCGGAGTCGCCGGCAGCTTGGCTAGCATGACGCGCGATGCGCCCAGCGATCCGCCCAGTGAGCTCCTGCGCGCATGGGCTGAACGGGCGCGGTCATTCGAGCAGGTCGCCGGCGTCGAGCAGATGTTTATGTCCCTCCAAGCGAATTCGGAGCAGGACACGGTGAGCTACGCGTTCACAACGCCAAATCTCCTCGACCTGCTCGGTACACGACCCTCGTATGGACGAATGTTCAGGCGCGCAGAGGAAAAACCTGGCGCGAACCACGTGGCGATGATCAGTCACCGCTGGTGGAAGGCAGCGTACGACGGACGCGATGACGTGCTTGGCACAGTGCTGGAGTACGCCGGAGCGAAGTACACGATCGTTGGAGTCATGCCAGTCGGCTTCACGATTCCGATGTCGGCGCGCGCGCTCGATGGGCTGTCGATGCCGTCGCCCGACGTCTGGCTTCCGGCGCCAATTGAAGACACGTCGATCGGGTTCGGATTGCTCCGGCCCGGCATCTCGTCCGCGGCGGTGACGAACGAGCTGAATGCCATTGCGAACGCGCCCGAGATGGGAGCGCCGCCGCCGCCGCCGGGACAGCCGGCGTCGAGGGACTCGATTCGCGCTCGTGCGATGCGCGCGCAGGATTTCCTCGGCAGCCGTGAACGCCGAACGATCGAAATCCTCTTCGCCGCGGTGGGCGCGCTCTTGCTCATCGCCTGCGCGAACGTTGCCAATCTGCTGCTCGTGCGCG
>JBDUEJ010000116.1:0-7417 GCA_040002475.1 bacterium
TGTTGGCCCTGTTGTCCTTGTTGGCCCTGTTGTCCTTGCCGTCCTTGCTGGCCTTGCTGGCCTTGTTGGCCTTGTTGGCCTTGTTGGCCTTGTTGGCCTTGTTGGCCTTGTTGGCCTTGCTGGCCTTGTTGCCCCTGCTTCCCTTGCTGGCCCTGCTGTCCTTGCTGACCCGCATTGTCCGAAAGTCGACGCTGCGAGCCGTTGGCGTTCTGCTCAGCGCGTTGACGAATGCGTTCGTCCATCGACTGGAGACCATTCACAAGGTCGCGCGCCTTGTCGGCGGCTTGCGCCTGCTGCCGCTGACTATTGCTCCCCTGTGCCGCGCCTTGTGCTGCCGTCTGCGCCTGCTGCAAACGTTTGCCGAGGTCGTCGATGTCGGCACTGATCGTTTGTTCGGCCGAGTTCATCCAGTCGGCGCCGGCGGTGCGCGTTTGCTGCTGCGTGTACCTGAGCTTTTCCTCCACCTTGCGGCCTCGCAGCGTATCAGCCGCCGATTCCAACGCGCGTGAGACTTCTTTCTGATCGCGCTTCGAGTCGAGCGACATCCGATCGAGCTTCGATTTGAGCTCTTTGACCTCGTCGGCCATCGCGCCCTTTTGATCGGCAATCTGCTGCTTCAGCTGTTGCTGTGCCGCCGCGTCCGCGCCGCTCTGCGCGAGCTTCTGCACGTCGGACTGCACCTTCTTTTCCTGATCCGCGAGCTGCTGCGCGGCCTTTTGGGCATCGCTCATGTCGCGCGAGGAGCGTCCGTTTTTCTCTTGATCGAGCAGGCGACGCGCGTCCTGGAGACTGCTCAATGCCTGCGAGGCGTCGCCGGTCTTTGAGCCACTCGCCGCGGCCCGGCGCATGGCGTCCGCCGCATCCTGCAAGCGACGCGCAGCATCGGAGAGCGACGGTGACTGCTGTTCGCGCGCGAGGCGCTCGAGCTGGCGCGCCTGCTCCTCCGCCTGCTGCGCGAGATCGCGCTGCCCCTGTCCGCCGGACGCACCCGATGCGCCCATTTGACCCAGGCTGTCGGCCTTGCGACGTGCCCGATCGTTTTCCTGCTGTTGCCTCGCCGCGAGCTGGCGAAGTTTCTCCATCGTCGCGTCGACCTGATTGTCGGCCTGCTGTTGCTGCTGCCCCTGCTGCTGGCCGCGCTGCACGGATTCGTACTGATTGCGCATCCGATCTTTCTGCAGCTCGAAGATGTCGGCGAGATCCTCGGCGTTGGTCTTGTTGCCGCCCCCACCTCCGCCTCCGCCGCCGCCCATCGAAATCTGAATTTCGTGAAAGACCGCTTCCGCCCGCTGAAGCTGCTGCAACGCGCGCTGCTCGGGCTGCAACGCTGACTGCGGTGATCCGGTCGTCAGCTTCTTTTCAGCCGTGTCCATCGCCGCCGCGGCCTTGGGAAGTATTTCGGCGATCTTTTTCCAGCTGCTGTCCGACGCCGCGATGCCGCGATCGATCAATCGCGTGGAGAGCTGATTCGTCTGCTCGCGCAGGCGCTGCTGCGACAACCGAAGCGTCGCCAGATTCTCTTCGAGAGATTTCTTATCCGTCGTCGCGCTGTCGCGCGCCGTCTTGAACGTGGCGGCGATGATGTCGCGCTGTTTCTGTGACAGCTGGCCCGCGTCGTCCGGCGGCTGACCACCGCCCCCGCCGCCGCCCGGCGGCGCCTGACGCTGACGATAATCGTTCTCGAACGGGCGAACCTGCAGGAAGTAGATGTCGGTGGATGCGGTCTGCGCCCCGCTCACGGCATTGTTGTCGGTCGCTCGCGCGTAGTAGGTGACGACGTCACCGGGCTGCAGACTCAGTCCCTCGAGCATGAACGTGTGCCCGGCCGAGAGATCGCGAATGACTTTGGTGCCGTCGTGCAACGACATCGTCTTTTCGGCCGCCCCATTCACCGAATACACAAGATCGAGCTTGGCGATGCCGTAGTCATCCTCGGCGCGTGCTTCGGTGTACACCTCGTCCACCGACAACACCTTCTGATCGCGGCCAGGCTTCGTGAAATGCACCGTTGGCGGACGATCGGGGATCACGTCGATGGTATAGTCGAGCGAGCCGGTGACCATTTTCCCTTGCGGGCCCTGCAATTCTACTTTGTAGAAACCTGGTTTTTCAACGCGCAGCATCGCCATGAGCTGGCCATCGCCGGTCGCGACGAGATTGAGCGTGTCTCCGCCGTCGACGATCACGCGACCGCCGGTCGTCGGCACCGTGGACGCAACACGAACGCGCACCATCGTGCCCTTGAGCGCGGCAATGTCGCCCGTGCTGTCGACGTTCTGCGGCGCCATCTGCGTGTAGGCCGGAAAGCGATACTGCAGGTCCAACCGCTTCACGTACGGCAAATTTGACACGTCGATGACATACGCCGTGGAACGCACGCCGTTCGCCTCGACGGCATACTGCGTCTTGCCGCCGATGTCGAACATGCGAAAGGCGTAGCGACCCGTGCTGTCGCCCGTCATCGGCAAGCGCGTCCACTCGGCGGAATCGGCGCGGCGCATGAGCAGTTCCACGCGCTCTGATTGGAATCCGCGCAGACGGGCTTCGATGAGCTCGTCGCCGCCTTTGGCGACGGTCGCGTTTCCGGGCTCGACGGAAATCGTGAACGGCGTTGCTGCCTCGGGACGATTCCACGGGGTCGCGATGAGGCGCAGGCCGTTTCGGATGATCGGCGGCCCGAACATCGTGAGCAGGAACGCCGCCGCGATTACCGCGGCCAGCACGCCGCCGTTCGTCCGCAGTTCGCCGGCATCAATGGCGCGACCATCGTTCGCCTTATGAACGCGCTCGAGCGCGGCGTGCGTCAGTCGGTCAATGAACGCCGGCGAGCGCGGCGCGCCCAGTGTCGCCGCTCCGCGCTGCATTTCCACCGCGGTGATGACGGTGGCCTTGAGCGAGCGCTCGTGCTCTTCGAGATAGAGCGCGACCTGTTCATCGCGCAACTTTGGTAGCAGCGGCCGCACAATGAAACGGAACGCGATGGCCAGAATCGCGACGATCGCCACGACTCGACTGACCATCACCGCGCCGTCGCTGTACTTGAGCTGGTTCATTGCGTAAGCCGTGACGGCGAGCACGAACCAACTCGCGGCCACGGTGATTGCCGCGCCCCGCAACGCGCGCTTGGCGCGGTAGCGGTTTCGCACGCCGCGAACGACCCCAAAGAGTCGCGCCTGCTCCGAAGGAAGCCCCGGTCCGCCGTGTACGCTTTCCATCGTGCCCTCCGCCCGCTATGTCAGCTATGTCAGCTCGTCGCGCGCGACAACCGGTTCGAGAGCATCGTCTCGACCGCCATCAGCAGAAGTGCGCCGAGCAAGAGATACCACCACACCTTCTGTCGTTGTTCCTGATCCTTGGGCGTCGACGTGTTGAGATCGCTCCCAGGCAGACGCTGGCCGTTCACGGCCGTCACGGCAACGACGATGTCCTGCGGATCGAGGTGCGACAGGTCGGACTCCGCCGGATCGACATTGACGGCAATTGGCCGACCACTGCCAACCGGAGTGCTCGGCCCACGCAACTCGTAGAACCCCTGCTCTCTCAGTGTAACGAGATGTCCGGCGCCTGTCGCGGTCACCCGCTCGCGAACCCCCGCCGGCGACTCCACGATGAGGGTATTGGCGCTGTCCGCGGCGCGCCCGCCGGTGAATGGTGCGGTGAGCTCGCCGTGCCGCGACAGATCGAGCACGTCGCCGGCGGTGAACCAGGGCCGTGGATCGGCGTACCGTCCCACGTGTTTTCCCAGTTGGTGCACGAACGGCAGAAACACCGGCTGCAGCGGCAAGTTGGTCCAATACGGATCCAACGTCGACGCCCACACGACAATCTTGCCTGATCCAACGGTCCGCTCAACCAACGCAGGCGCACCGTCGTCAAACCGCGCGATCACGCTCGCGTTTGGCTGGGCCGTCAACGTGCGATATCGATCGAAACGGGCCGTCGAGAAATCGCCGCTGCGCGGCGCATTGAACAATTCGAAAATGGGGTGCGCATAATCAACTGACGACAACGTGCCGCCGGCATCGCCGGTGCGATCGACGACCGCGCCAATCGTCGCCGGCAATAGCGCGCGCCATTCGGCAGGCCACGTTTCGGGATGGCTCGCGCCCGGCACAACAACGATTCCGCCGCCACCGTCGAGCAGCGCACGCAGTCGCGCACCCACCGCGCCGCCCGGCGGCGCCACTTCGTTGAGTACCACCAGCGCGCGACCATCGAAATCACGGGGCGTCAACGCATCAGCCGTCTTTTGGTCCACACGGAACGTCGGCCGATCGCCAATGCCCAACGCGCGACTCAAGAACAGGCTCTGGTTCTCGCGCGCGCCCGGCGGGTCGACGACCAGCACCGCGACCGCTTCATCCGGCGCGATGGTGAAGTTGAGCACGTCGTCCTGGGTCAGCGAGTCAGGCGTGACTCGCACCGCTCCTTTGGTCGCGCCGCTCGGGACGGCAAGCGGCGTGAACGCCACCTGTTGTGCGCCGTGCGGAGGAACGTTCACGCGCACCGTCTGACCGTCACGACCGCCAACCGACAACGTGGCCGAGACGGACTTGATCGCGGCGCCGGTATTCACGATGCGCGCGGCCACCGTCGTGTGATCGCGTTCGCCGGCGCTATCGCGGCTGGTCGTCACCTGCGCCACGGCGACGTCCGCAATTGCGCCGGCGCCAAGGTCGATGGGTGTCACCACCGTCCCCTGCGGGAAGACAATCTCGTTGTGATTTGCCCAGCCGACCTTTTGGTAATCGGAGATGAGCACCACCTCGCGCCGCGGCAGCGTGGACGCGGCGATGATCTGCGACGCGAGCTTGAGGGCCGGCGCGAAGCGGGTCGCCTCCGAGGTGAGCTTGGCGGCACTGATCGCCGCAATCACGCGGTCCGGCGTCGCCATGGGCTCGGTGGCGACCGTTGCATCGCTCGCAAACAGGACGAGCGTCGCGCGGTCGGTCCCCGACATTCCATTCACGGCCTTCCGCGCGGCGTCGCGGGCCTTGGTCCATCGGTCGGCGTAGCCCATGCTCGCCGAACGATCGAGCAGAATGACGAGCTCGCGCGCGCCCGTGGTGGACACCGCCGCGTGCTTTTTTTGGAAGAACGGCCTGGCGAACGCGGCGACGAGCAGCGCCAGCGCGACGCAGCGAAGGATCAACAGCAGCAGATGACGAATCTTCTGACGGCGCACCGAGCGATATGGAATGCGCTGCAGAAACATCAGCGACGGAAACTCGACGACGACTTTCCGTTCACGGTTGATCAGATGGATCAGCACCGGTACGGCGATCGCCACCAGTCCGGCGAGAAAGGCGGGCGCGAGGAAGTTCACCTATCTCACCCGGTTGATGCGCTGGCGCGCGGCGAGGTACGTGAAGAGCGCGCCGTCGAGGGGCTTGGACGTGTCGAACAACGCGTAGTCGGCCCGCGTCTCGCCGATTCGCTTGGACAGGGTGGCCGTGTGCTCGCGAATCAGATCGGCGTACTGCTTTCGGAGATACTCGGGAATGACGGGCATTTTTTCGCCCGTCTCCATGTCGATGAAGTTGCTCGCGTCGGTAAAGGAGAAGTCCCGCTCGCGTGGATCGAGGAGGTGAAATACGACGATGTCATTGCCGCGCCCGCGCACGTGCGAGAGCGCGCTGATGATTTCGTCGGGATCCTCGTAGAAATCGGAGATGAGCACGACGAGGCTCCGCCGGCGAAAGCGCTCCGACAACTTCCGCAGCGGCGGCAGCAGCGACGACTTGCCCGGCGTCACGGCGGCGTCGCGCCCTTTTTTCTCGATCCGGTCGAGCGCGTGGAGGATTTGCTGCAGGTGCTTCGCCGACGGCGGCACGTAATCCACGATGTCGGTGTCGATTGTCGCCATGCCGACACGGTCGCGCTGCAGGCTCGAGAAGTACGTGAGACACGCGGCGAGATAGCAGCCGTACGTCAGCTTGGAGATCCGACCCTCTTCCGGAATCGCTCCATATCGCATGGACGGCGACACGTCGAGAATGACGTTGAAGTTGGTGTTGGTCTCCGCTTCGTACTCTTTGATGAAGTATTTGTCACTGCGCGCGTAGAGGCGCCAGTCGATCCGTCGAATGTCGTCGCCCGGCATGTAGGCGCGATGTTGCGCGAAGTCCGCCGACGCGCCGAGGTGCGGCGACCGGTGCAACCCGTTGATGAACCCCTCGACCACGGTGCGGGCGAGCAGCTCGAGATTCCCGATCCGGCCGAGAACGGTCGGATCGAGGAAGGTCGTCGTCGGCGTGACGGCCGTGGTCACATGCCGCTCTTTGGAACGGGCACGGCGTTCACCAACTTCTCGATGATCGAATCGGTGGTGATCCGCTCCGACTCAGCGTGGAAGTTCGTGAGGATGCGATGGCGGAACACCGGTTTGGCCAACGCGCGAATGTCGTCGAAGCTCACGTTGAAGCGGCCGTCCATGAGCGCGCGCGCTTTGCCGCCGAGGATGAGCATTTGCGGCGCGCGTGTGCTCGCGCCGTACGAGACCCACTGCTTGATGAAATCGGGCGCCTTGGGACCAGGCCGGGTCCAGCGCGCAAGACTGACCGCGTAGCGCGCGACCGGCTCGGCGATCGGCACGCGGCGGATGAGCTGCTGAAAGGCGATGATGTCAGCGCCGCTGACGGCGTGCTGAAAGCGATGGTTCTGCACGGAGGTCGTTCGAGTCGCGACCGCGACTTCATCGTCCTCCGGCAGGTAGTCCATGATGATGTTGAACATGAATCGATCGAGCTGCGCTTCCGGCAGCGGATACGTGCCTTCGAGCTCGATTGGATTCTGCGTGGCAAAGACGTGAAACGGCTCCTCGAGCTTGTACGTCTTGCCCTGCACCGTCACGCGATGTTCCTGCATGGCTTCGAGCAGCGCCGACTGCGTCTTGGGCGGCGTTCGGTTGATCTCGTCCGCCAGGACGATATTCGCGAAGATCGGCCCGGGCGTGAACACCATGCGCCGGCGTCCTGTTTCCGGGTCATCCTGAATGATGTCCGTGCCCGTGATGTCGCTCGGCATCAGGTCGGGGGTGAACTGAATGCGCGAGAACCGGAGGTCGAGCACCTGCGCCATCGTGTGGATGAGCAGCGTCTTCGCCAAACCCGGCACACCGACGATGAGGCTATTGCCGCCGGTGAAGAGCGACAACAGGACGAGCTCCATGACCTCTTCCTGTCCCACGATGAGCTTGTGCAGCTCGGCGATGATCTGATCGTGACCGGCCTTGAGGCGGTCGGCGAGCGCGATGTCGTCGGAAGATTCCAGAGCGGGAGTGGGAAGCGTCGTGGCCAAGAATCGAGTCTCTGTGAAGGTTGAGGCGATCGCTCAGTGCGTGCTCAGTCGTGCTCGGTGCCTGCTCAGTCCTGCTCAGTCCTGCTCAGTCCTGCTCAGTCCTGCTCAGTCCTGCTCA
>JBDUEJ010000117.1:0-7147 GCA_040002475.1 bacterium
CCGCGATCGTTGCACGACTTCGCGACCTGGCGCGGGGAGCTCAAGACAGTCGACCATCTGGGGGCCGCGGTCACCTTTGTTCGGAACCTCGCCACGGACGACGGACGCACGGAGCCAGTGCGCGGCGCGGAGATCTCGGCGAACGCGTTCCAGATGTTGGGAACGGCGCCAATCAAGGGCCGTACGCTGACCGCGCGGGATGAACGACCAGGCGAGCCGCCCGTTGTCGTCATAAGTCAATCGCTCTGGAAAATACGCTTCGATAGCGACCCGAACGTGCTCGGGCGAACGGTGAAGCTTGGCACGGTCGCGACAACGATCGTCGGTGTGATGCCGGAGGGCTTCGGGTTCCCTGTGAACCACCGGATCTGGACGCCGCTTCGCGTGGATGCGTCGACGCTCGCGCCGCGCACGGGCCCCGTCGTGTCGATCTTCGGACGCCTAACGCCGAACGCATCGATCGACGATGCGCGGGCCGAGCTCGCCGTTGTCGGTGCTCGTATGTCCGCGAGCTTTCCCGAGACCCACATGCATCTGCGGCCGCGCGTCACGACGTACGAGAAGCCACTCGCCGAAGGCGGTGAGGCGCGCTGGTTCAATGGACTGCTGGACATCGTGAATGGCGTTCTCGTGATGTTGCTGGGCGTCGTCAGCATCAACGTCGCGACACTCGTCTTTGCGCGGACGGCGACACGCGGTTGGGAGATCACGGTCCGAACCGCGCTGGGCGCCAGTCGTGGCCGGATCATCTCGCAGCTGTTCATCGAGGCGCTGATGCTGACCAGCCTCGCCGCGATCATAGGACTCATCGTCGCGAAGGTGGCGCTGCGGTTTGGATTGAACCTCATGGCCGGCAGCGACGCGTTACCCTATTGGATCGACGACAGCCTGTCGGGCAGAACGGTGCTATACACCGTGCTGCTCATGCTCTTTGGTGCCGCGATCGTCGGCATTTTGCCGGCGCTCAGAGTCACGCGAATCAATGTCCAGGATGCACTTCGCAACGAGAGCGCGGCGCGCTCGGGGCTCCGGTTCGGCGGGTTCTGGACGACCGTGATCGTGGTGCAGGTCGCGATCACGGTCGCCTTCCTTCCGCTCGCCGCCAACGGTGTGTTCGCGTCGAATCGATTCTCCCAGCGAGCGGAAGGGATCGGAGCGGAACGATACATCGCCGCACGCATCGACATGGACCGCGAGGACTACCGCGTCGATTCCGCCGCGTTTGTTGCGCGCGCACGTGCGCGCGTCGATGAGCTGGAACATCGCCTCATCACGGAGCCTGGGGTCGAGCGGGTTGCATTTGCCGACCGGCTCCCGGTCGAAGATCAGTTCAAGTACGGGATCGACGTCGATACGACGACCGGCCTTGCCGCGACCGGCCTGCGCACGAGCACACTCGTCCACGTCTCGCGTGGCTTTTTCGAGGCCTTCGGCACGTCGGTGATTGCGGGTCGCGACTTCGCGCCAAGCGACTTCGAGAACGGCCACGTCCTGATCGTCAACCAATCGTTCGCTCGGTATGTCTTCGGCGGTCGCAACGCCATCGGTCAACGGATCCACATCGGAAACGGTGAAGACGAGCGGGTCAAGAACAAGGATCGGTACGAGATCGTCGGCGTGGTGAAGGACTTCGGTTGGCAGCTGCCCGAGCCGAGCGAGCAATCCGCGATGTATCGTCCGAGTCTTCCGATCGTGGGACCCGTGGGTCAGATCGCCGGTCAGATCGTCGTTCGAACGCGCGATCCGGACGCGTTCGCGGCTCGTCTGCGAACCATTGCGGTCGACGTCGACCCTACGATTCGTCTGACCGACGTGCAACCGCTTGGCCAGGTGGGCGGCGGCGAAGTACGAAGGATTCGGACATTGACGGCGGTGGCGTGGGTCCTCTCGTTCATCGTGTTGGTGTTGTCGGCAACCGGCATACACGCGCTGATGGCGTTCACCGTCGCACGACGGACACGCGAGATCGGCATTCGCGCGGCCCTGGGTGCGAGCACTGGACACATCGTCAAGGGAATCTTCGCGCGCGCGTTCATGCAGATCAGCATCGGGATCCTCGCCGGGAGCGGACTCGTCGCGCTCGTGGGGCACGGTCCGATGCGCCAGCTACTCCTGCTCCTTGCCGCGGACGGTGTCATGCTCGTCGTCGGACTCACCGCGTGTGCGTTGCCGCTCAGACGCGCGCTTCGCATCGATCCAACGGAAGCGTTGAGGGCGGAGGGCTGACACCCCGCATGATCGGCGCGAATGACCACTGCCCATTTCCTGTGGCCCCCGGCGACGTACCGGTGCGCCTCGGCGGTCGCTAGGACCGGTGTTGACCTCGTCGGCTTGACACGTCCCTGTTAGGTAGACAGTCTACTTACCAGTAAGTAGACTGTCTACCTAATGAACCATGCCGAACGAACCCGTCACGTCGCGCCTGGAGCTCCTGCAAGGCACGCTCGACTTCATCGTGCTGCAGGCGCTCCGCTGGGGGCCCTGTCACGGCTACGGCCTCGTCCAGCTCATTCGCTCGCACACCGGCAACGTGCTCCAGGTCGAGACGGGATCGCTGTATCCCGCCCTCCAGCGATTGCTCCGACAGGGAGCCGTTAGCACGGAGTGGGGAACCTCCGACAATGACCGACGCGTTCGGATGTACCGCCTCACCGCGAACGGACGGCGTCGACTTGCCGCCGAGCAGTCGCGATGGGAGAAGCTGTCGCAGGCGATCGCCGGTCTGATGATCCCGCCGGCGCCGGCGGACGCATGATCATTCTCGAACGCGTGTGCAAGTGGCTGCCATGGCGACGGGCACAACGGACTGACGAGCTATCAAACGAGCTGCGAACACATCTCGACATGGCGATCGCCGATCGGGTCGCACGGGGCGAGTCGCCCGAGAGCGCATCGGCCAACGCCCGTCGTGGATTTGGCAACGTGGGTCTCGCCACGGAGCTCGCGCGCGATCAGTGGGGAAGCGTCGACGCGTGGATCGAGACCCACGTGGCTCGCAATCTTCTCCACGCCGCACGCCGGCTCCGGCGCGCACCGGTGTTCACGATCACGAGCGTACTCACGCTCACGATAGGCATTGGCGCCTGTGCGCTCATGATGAGCGTGGTGTCCACCATCCTGCTCAAGCGCCTTCCGTACGGGCAGCCGGACCGTTTGGAGATGATCTGGGGATACTATCCCGGCGCCAATCTCGGGGTTCGGGAGCGCGCCGACGCGCCGAGCCATGCGCATCGATCCGATGACGGCCCTCCGGAGCGAGTAGCGTCATCACCGGAGTGACCGCCGCCCGGACGGCGCAAGGCATCGGCGACGATGTCACTCTATCCAGTAGTCGATCTCGGTTTGATTGGCGTTGATGCCGGCCTTCGGCTCGGACGGGCCACTGCTGCTAACGATGCCATGGATCCTGGCGAGGCTACCTGTGCCTCCGGTAATGACCCCCGACGTCATGTTCGTAAGCTTCCCGTCTCCACTGCTCTGGGCGACCAGGAATGTCCTGACAAAAAACTTGTCCCCATTCTCCAGGATAAAGACGTTGTAGATGTAGGCCTGACCATTGTTGTCGATGTAGTCCGACATGCCGCGCGTCCACTGCTCTTTCAACTTCATCCCGTTGATGACGGGGGCATCGCTCCCGTAGGTCCGCTGAATTTCGAAGAGCCGAGCTTGATGTCCCGGAACATCGCCAATATCGAGTAGATGTTGTTGGGTGTATTTCGTATTGGTTGGCGGGGTCTTATAGCTGACATGTTGCTTTTGCTGGGCCGTAGCCACCTGAGCGGTCAGAGCCATTCCGATAGTGATCGTCATTCCAATCGCGATTCTGCGAACCATGCGCGTGCCTCTATTGTTGGAACCCCGCCAACCGTGAACGGGTCGGCGGACGTTGTTGGTTATGGGTGAACGTGGAGGACGGAAAGATCGAGCCGCCTCGAGAAGCGTAATGGCTGCTGATGCCGGCCTCGCTGCCTTTCTCGGGAGTGCTATTTAAGTCGTCGGCTTGACGTGTCCATGTTATGTAGACAATCTACCTACCAGTAAGTAGATCGTCTACCTAATGAACCATGCCAAAAAGACCCGTCACGTCGCGCCTGGAGCTCCTGCAAGGCACGCTCGACTTCATCGTGCTGCAGGCGCTCCGCTGGGGGCCCTGTCACGGCTACGGCCTCGTCCAGCTCATTCGCTCGCACACCGGCAACGTGCTCCAGGTCGAGACGGGATCGCTGTATCCCGCCCTCCAGCGATTGCTCCGACAGGGAGCCGTTAGCACGGAGTGGGGAACCTCCGACAATGACCGACGCGTTCGGATGTACCGCCTCACCGCGAACGGACGGCGTCGACTTGCCGCCGAGCAGTCGCGATGGGAGAAGCTGTCGCAGGCGATCGCCGGTCTGATGATCCCGCCGGCGCCGGCGGACGCATGATCATTCTCGAACGCGTGTGCAAGTGGCTGCCATGGCGACGGGCACAACGGACTGACGAGCTATCAAACGAGCTGCGAACACATCTCGACATGGCGATCGCCGATCGGGTCGCACGGGGCGAGTCGCCCGAGAGCGCATCGGCCAACGCCCGTCGTGGATTTGGCAACGTGGGTCTCGCCACGGAGCTCGCGCGCGATCAGTGGGGAAGCGTCGACGCGTGGATCGAGACCCACGTGGCTCGCAATCTTCTCCACGCCGCACGCCGGCTCCGGCGCGCACCGGTGTTCACGATCACGAGCGTACTCACGCTCACGATAGGCATTGGCGCCTGTGCGCTCATGATGAGCGTGGTGTCCACCATCCTGCTCAAGCGCCTTCCGTACGGGCAGCCGGACCGTTTGGAGATGATCTGGGGATACTATCCCGACGCCAATCTCGGGTTTCGGGAGCAGCCGACCCACGGCATCGTCTTCAGCATCATTCGCGACAATATCCAGGCGTTCCAAACAATCGCCGCATTTCGCGGAGCGTCCTACAACCTCGGCGACGCAACCAATCCCGAGCGACTGGACGGCGTCCAGGCAACGGGAGAATTCTTCCAAACCCTGGGCGTCGCGCCGGAAATCGGCCGCTTCTTTGAACGCGCCAACGAGACACCGGGCAGCGATCACGTCGCGATACTGAGCGACGCGGCGTGGCGCCGTCGGTTCGGTGCTGATCCGCACATCATTGGCCGGGGCTCACCCTGAACGCCGAGCCGTACACGGTCATCGGCGTCGCTGGGCGCGGGTTCGCATTTCCACGCGGATCAGAGATGCCGGGCGATTTCCAATTCGCTGCGGTGCCGGACGTGTGGGTGCCGCTGAAGCCGCCGACCGGCGGCATCACCGACCTCGCCATCGTCGGCCGTCTCCGCGCCGGCACGACACACGCCGCGGCACGTCAGGACATGGATCGCGTCATGGCCGTGGTGAGGCGATCGGTGCCCGTCATCAAGAATTCGCGGCCTGATGAGCTGCTCGTGCCGCTGCGCGAGCAGCTGGTCGGTGGTGTTGAGCAAATGCTCATCAGCTTGCTGGCGGGCGTGGTGCTCGTCCTCGTCATTGCCTGCGTGAACACCGCGCAACTCCTGCTCGCGCAGCTGCAGACGCGGCGCCGCGAGCTTGCTGTTCGAGCCGCGCTTGGTGCGTCTACACGGCGGCTTGCCGGTGAAGTGCTGACCGATGTCCTGCTGCTCGTTGCCGCCGGCGGCGCGGCGGGACTCGCCGCGGGAGTCTTAGGCGTGAGGCTGTTGCGCAGCTATGCCACGGATCACCTTCCCCGGGCGTCGGAGCTGACGTTCGACACGCACTCGGCGTTTGCGGCGCTCGGAGTCATTGCTCTCGCGGCGATCATGGTGAGCATCGTTCCCATGCGCCTCGCGAGCCGCGTGCAATTGATGGACACGCTCCGGAGCGGCGGGCGCCGGGCCGAACGCCGGGGCGTCTCGCTCAAGGCTCGCCGCGCGCTGGTCATCGGCCAGCTCGCGGGCTCGCTCGTACTCGTGACGAGTGCGGGACTGCTGGTTCGCAGCCTCTCGCACCAGCTGAATGCGAAACTGGGATTCGATGCCGTGCACGGCGTGACGTTCGAAGTGTCGCTTCCGCGAATCAGCTATCCGGAACGTCCGTTCAGCACGGGGATGGAGCATGCGGCGGCCGTTCGATTCCTGAGTGCGGCGCTCGACAACATTCGCGCGCTCCCGGGTGTGACCGCCGCCGCCATTGGAAAACCTCTTCCGCTGAGCGGTACACAACAGGCGAGCGTCTTCACGCCAGAAGGCGAGCTGCCGGCATTGCAATCGGGTGCGGTCGCACCCATCGCGCAGTTCGGCGTCGCGAGTCCGGACATGAATCATGCGTTGGGAATGTCGATCATCACGGGTCGTGATTTCTCGCCGTCCGATGGCACTGGAAGCCCGGCGGTCGTGATCGTCAACGAGTCGATGGCCCGGTGGCTGTGGCCGGGCACGAATGCGATCGGAAAACGCATCCGCGTCGGAAGGCCCGTGGACCAAGCGGGATGGCCGTGGATGACAGTCATCGGCGTGGTCGCAAATATGAAACGCTACACGCTGACCGAGACGCCGCGGCCAGAAATGATCCTCCCATATACGCAGAATCCGTATCTGACATTCGGCACCATGCAATTCGTCATTCGTTCGAACCTCGAAACGTCCGCGTTGCTCACTGCGGTCCAGCGCGCGATGGCCGCTGCCGATCCGACGATCCCCCTAGCGCATGTCCGAACGATCGAAGACCTCGTGGCGACGAGCGCCTCGAACGCGCGTTTCGCCACTCGCTTCATGGCCGCCTTCGGCGTCGTCGCGCTCGTGCTGACGATCGTTGGCGTCTACGGTGTGATTGGCTACAGCGCGCAGCAGCGCAGGCAGGAATTTGGCGTGCGCCGCGCACTCGGCGCGGGACCGCGCGAAATCCTTCAGCTGATCCTGGGTGAGTGCCTCGGCTTGACCGGCGTTGGCATCGCGCTCGGGTTCGCGCTGACCGTGGTCGCGGGGCTTGGAATGCGACCGCTGCTGTTTGACGTGTCGCCTTTTGATCCCATCACCCTGACGGGGTCCATTGTCGTGATCGCCGCGGCAACTATTGCGGCAAGCCTGATTCCCGCCGCCTCAGCCGCGCGCGTCGAGCCTCGCGTGGCGCTGGAAGGCTGAGTCAGGCCGC
>JBDUEJ010000118.1:0-7144 GCA_040002475.1 bacterium
GGGAAAGGGGTACGATGGTTGGGCAGCACCGCGGGAACGGGGCTCGATGGAATACGTCGTCCGGCTATGCAGCGGTGCGCGAGTCCGCCGTCGAAGCGGGGCTCAAGCTCCGGGATCGGCAGCATTGGGACGCGCGCATGGGAGACTTCGCCGAGGAGTTCGCTCGCACCTGGGGCGGTGGTCGTCTCGCGCTCAACGATCCGGCCGGGACGGAAATCGCCGTCGCCAGCGTCATGATCGTGGACGGCACACGGGCGAGACATGGTCCGCGCGTCATCGTTGACGCTCGGCCTGATCTGGCCCGCATCGAGGCCTTTCTCCGCACCATCGGCCGCGACGAGGACGGGCGATCGAGGCCTGCCGCCTGACGCACGCTGATCCTGTGGTCTAGTGAAGCTCCTCAAACCGGAAAGTCGAGGTGGACACCGGCATACGCCATGTCGCGTGAATCGGTGTCGAAAACTCACTGGAGATTCGGATGAGAAAGCTCATTGTTTCCGAGTTCGTCACGCTGGACGGCGTGATGCAGGCGCCCGGCGGGAAGGATGAAGACCGCGACGGAGGATTCGAGCACGGCGGATGGACGGGGCCGTACTGGCACGATGACATCGGCCGGAGCTTCGGCGCGATGATGCAGGACACCGACGCATTCCTCCTGGGCCGACGCACGTACATCACGCATGCCGAGGTATTCGAACCGATGCCTCCTGGCGACGTGTTCGGCGACATGATGAACGCTCCCAAGAAGTACGTGGTGTCAAAAACGCTCGAACGGCCGATCTGGCGCGACACAACGATCATTCGCGACAACGTGATCGAATCGATCCGCGCGTTGAAGACGGAGCCCGGCAAGAACATTGTCACCGACGGCAGCAGTCAGCTCGTTCACGCCATGCTTGCCCACGACCTGGTCGACGAGATGCACCTGCTCGTCTATCCGCTGACGCTTGGCAGCGGCAAGCGCGTGTTTCCGAATGGCGTCCACACTGGCTTCCGCTTGCGGTCCGCCACGCCATACCCAACGGGCGTCGTCGGACTTGACTATGTGCGAGAGCGTTGACGTCGGATGGATAGCGGTCGCGCCATGACGATCGAGATCGGACACGTCGAAGCAATTTTTCGATACCCGGTGAAGTCCATGGCCGGCGAACGTGTCGACGTCGCCACCATGGGCTGGCACGGGATCGACGGCGACCGGCGTCTCGCACTGCGGCGCGTGCACGATCGAAGCGGCTTTCCCTGGCTGAGTGCGAGCAAGCTCCCGGATCTGCTTTTGTTCACTCCTCTCCGCAACAACGACGCCGTCCAAGGGGACCTTCCTACGCACATCCGGACGCCGGAGGGCAACGAGTTGGCGGTCTTCGACCCGGAGTTGGCCGCGGAGATCGAGCGTCGCCATGGAGCCCCCGTCCAGATGATGCATCTGCGAGACGGCATCTTCGACGAGGCGAGCGTCTCCGTGATTGCGACAGACACAGTCCGGGAGATTGGGCGCCTGGCGGACAGCGATCCGGACGTGCGGCGATTTCGCCCGAACATCGTGGTTCGTCTGCTGCGGCCAATCCCCTTCCACGAGGACACGTGGGTGGGAGGGGTCCTCGCGTTCGGCGAGGCGAGCGACGGGCCGCGCATCAGCGTCACGATGTGCGATGCTCGTTGCTCGATGGTCAACTTTGATCCAGACTCCGGACGTTCCGCTCCGGAGGTGTTGAAGTCGATTGTTCGGACACACCAGAACTACGCGGGAGTCTACGGGACCGTCATTCGCGCCGGCCGATTGGCCACCGGTCAGACTATCCGTTTTCAGGAGTTGGCCGCAGAGTAGCCAACACCCTGCACCGGATTGCTGATCCAATCGAGCATCTGCATGAGCGGTCGGCGGCCTACATATCACTCGCGGAGGATGCGTGGACGAGGATCTCGCTGAGCTATCGCGCGACGCGCTCATCACTGAGGTACGGCGGCTACGCCAAGGGATTCGAGCGCACCGCGATACGAGCGGGCAGGAGTTGTGTTGGTATCATCCTGCGCTGTGGGGACTGCTGCCGGAACGCACCGACCCCCTGCCCGTCGTTCCGGAGTGGCCGCAGTTCCTTCAGGGCTGCGTGCACTATCGCGCGTCGCTCGACGCTCCGCTTACCCGCGACTGACACTTTATCTGCGCGATTCACCATGGGAGCGAGCCATCGTCGTCGAAGTACCCGGCGGTCGGACCATCAGCGTCCAGGGTCGCCAGGCGGACGGCGATCTCCGCCGCTTGCTGCACCGTGCGCCGACCTCGATGTCCGTTGAGATCGGTCGCGGTGTAGCCGGGAGCCGCGGCGTTCACCTTGACGCCTTTGGGCGCAAGCTCTTTGGCGAACGCCACGGTGATGGCGTTCAACGCCGTCTTCGAGCTGGCGTAGCCCATGATGTTGGTGGAGTAGCCCGCAGCCGAGACGTCGAGCGCGCGTCCAATGGACGCTTGGTAGCTGCTCATCATGACGATGCGGGCAGCGGGCGCGGCAAGCAACAGCGGCAGAAAGGCCTGCGTTACACGGATCGGGCCGAACACGTTGACGTCGTACGTGGCCTGGATGTCGGCAACGCACTCCTGACTCGGCGGAACGTCATATGTGCCATCTGGAGCCAGCGCCTCTACGTAGTTGGTGGCGATGCCGGCGTTGTTCACCAATACGTCGAGGGCTGGGTCCGCGGCCGCGACGGCTTTGGCGGCCGCTGCCACGCTTCCGTCGTTTGTGACGTCGAGCTCGATCCAATGAACGTCCAGACTCTCGGCTTGCAGCGCGCGCGCCGCGGCCAGGCCGCGCTCCGCGTCCCTGGCGCCGAGCCAGACCTTGAATCCGGTTGCCGCGAGCCGCCGTACGATTTCGCGGCCGATTCCTTTGTTGGCGCCGGTCACTAGCGCACTCTTCGATATCGTCGTTGTCGTCATATCCACGTCTCCGTGTCTCCAAATGTCGAAGACCAAAGCATTGGCGGCGCGCGGCGGACGCCGCGCGCCGGAAACTCTCGAGATGTTGCCTGATCCTCTCCGCGAATTGATCGAGATCGCCGGCCGTCATGTACGCGGCCGGCGAACGGCGACGGCGATCCCGCGCGTTGTGATCAGTCGCAGCGAGACCACCACAGCGCCGCTGCCCGGGTTATGTGAGCCGTCGGCGCTGTTCGTACTCCAAGGCGCAAAGTCCGTGCTGATCGGCGACCGCACACTTCGCTACGATCCCGCGAGCTATTTCATCTCTGCGACAACGTCGCACGGTCACGGGATCGACAATGCGCGTCAATGAGTTTCTCGACAGCCTGAGGCAGGACGTCCGCTACGCCATGCGCGGCTTTGCTCGTCGCCCCGGATTTACAGCGGTCGCGGTGCTCACGCTCGCCATTGGAGTTGGCGGGACGACGGCGATCTTCAGCGCGGTGAACGCGCTCTTGTTGCGTCGCTTGCCCTATGCCGCGCCCGAGCAGCTCATGGCCGTGTCCATCACGATGCCGCCGCTCGCCGGGCACGCGGCCCGCGACGACATGACGTGGTCATACGCCAAGTATCGTGTGTTTCGTGATGCGCAGTCCATCTTCTCCGACCTGTCGCTGTACATGCCGAAAGAGTTCACCGTCACCAGCGGCGGGGTCGAGCTGGTTCAAGGTGAGTTCGTCGGCGCTCGCTATCTCCGAACGCTGGGCCTCGCACCCGCGCGCGGCCGTGATTTCGACATCGGCATCGACGCGCACGCCGGCGCTGAACGCCAGGCGATCATCTCGTACGCGCTGTGGCAGCGGCGGTACAACGCCGATTCGAGCATTGTCGGCACGACGCTGGATCTCGATGGCAATCCGTATACTGTGATCGGCGTGGGGCCCGCCGGCTTTCCGGGACTCACGGGGCAGGCGGAGGTGTTCGTTCCGATCACCACCCGTCCTCCGCGAGAACTGGCAGAGAATTTCGCGCAAATGCACGAGTTCTACCTGGTCGCGAGGCGCAAGCCCAACGTCGGCGTCGCGGCGGCGATCACATCGGTCAAGCTGCTCGGCGAGCGGGTGAACGACGCGTTCAAAGACTCGCATCAGCGGGGCCACTGGGGCGCGACGGCCCGCCCGCTCGGCGACATTCGCGTGTCCCCACTCATTCGCCGATCGCTGCTCATCGCGTTTGGCGCCGTAGGTTTTGTGCTGCTCATCGCCTGCGTCAACGTCGCCAATCTTCTCTTGGGGCGCGCGAGCATGCGCCGTCGAGAGATTGCCGTGCGTCTCGCGCTCGGCGCCAGCCGGCGGCGCGTGGTTCGACTGCTGCTCGTGGAGAGCCTGTTGCTCGCCGCACTCGGAGGCATTGCGGGCGGCGCGGTTGCCTGGGCCGGCGTGCGCTCGCTCAGTACCATCGATCCTGACACGATGGTTCCGCGAGGCAACGACACGTTGAATGCGCTCGGTGCCATGACGTTCTCGGGCGTTCATCTCGACTGGGCGGCACTGGGATTCAGCGTGTCGATCACAATGCTCGTAGGTCTCGTCTTCGGGCTCGTCCCTTCGCTGCGGGCGACGCGGGTCTCGTTAGCGGACGCGATGAAGGCCGGCGGCGGCGAGAGCGACGTGCACCACGGTGGCGCCCGCGGGCGTCGGATGCTCGTCGTCGTCGAAGTGGCACTGGCAACGATCCTGCTTGCCGGATCGGGACTCCTGATGCGCAGCTTTGGCAAGCTGATGGCGATCGACCCCGGCTTCGACGCTCAGAACGTTCTCACGGTGCGCTTAGCCATTGGTCCGGGCGGTTTGGAGGCGGAGGACACGGTGCCCGTGTTCTACGCCGGTGAGTTGCTCGATCGACTGCGTGCGCTCCCCGGGGTCGTCGATGCATCCCTGAACAGTTGTGCGCCGCTCAGTGGCGGGTGCTACCGCACGCCGATCGCGTTTCCCGATCGCCCCGATCTCGACGGCGCGCACCGGCCGGGCGTCAACGTGAATTGGGCGACGCCAACGTGGTTTGCGACAGTCCACGTTCCGCTCAAGCGCGGACGTTTATTTGAGAACACTGATCGAGCCGGCGCGCCGCCGGTCGCGGTGGTCAACGAAACCGCCGCGCGCACCTTTTGGCCAGCCGAGACGGCGCTGGGCAAGCGCGTCGTGGTCGGCCCGAGCGACGGAGCGGAAGTCATCGGCATCGTCGGTGATGTGCGGCAGTTCGTCGATTCGGCGCCCCAGCCTGAAGTCTATCTGGCGCAGGCGCAGTATCCGAAATCACGAATGATGATGTTCATACGTACGGTTGGTCTGCCGGGCGCCCTCGCCGCCAGCGTTCGACGCGTCACGCATGAGTTGGCGCCACAATATCCCGTCTATGACATCCGGCCAATGACCGTCCGGGCGTCGGGCGCCACGGCGCGGGCGCGATTCAACGCGGTGCTGCTCGGTCTCTTTGCGGCAACCGCGCTCTCACTCGCGATCGTCGGGATCTATGGCGTGATGGCACTCGCCGTCACCGCACGAACGCGCGAGATAGGGATTCGCCTCGCGCTTGGCGCCGATCAGCGCGATCTGCGGCGCCGGGTGGTGGTTGAGGGCGCCGCCCTCGTGTCGGCTGGGACGACAATTGGCCTGGCCGGCGCGCTCGGTTGCACACGCGTCTTGCAACAGTTGCTCTTCGATCTGTCGCCGGCCGACCCCGTCACCTACGGCGCCATTGTCGCACTGCTCGGCCTCGCGGCCGTTGCGGCGAGTTGGGTCCCCGCGCGGCGAGCATCGAGCGTCGATCCTGTCGTCGCACTGCGCGCGGACTGAGCGGCGGCTTGAACGCGAGCGGGATGTTGGAACTGTTCC
The DNA here is from genome assembly GCA_040002475.1 of bacterium. Lineage (GTDB taxonomy): Bacteria > Gemmatimonadota > Gemmatimonadetes > Gemmatimonadales > Gemmatimonadaceae > JAQBQB01. The sequence continues at coordinate 5,812 of JBDUEJ010000118.1, forward strand.
TTGAAGGATGCCTCATTGCCGAAGTCCGTTCTGCCGCGCGTCTGACGTTTGCCTTACATCGATCAGACGATCGACTACTGACCCCCTTGGCCAGTCTACAAAGAAACTCGCCAACTCAAAGGAGAATCCTTCATGGCCTTACCGTCCGAAGTCGTTGAGAGTCCTCGTGTGCCCCGGATTGGACCGTACTCGCAGGCAATCCGAGTCGGCGATATGGTGTACACGGCGGGCCAGCCGGGAATGGATCCGAGCACCGGCGCCATCGCCGGCGACTCGTTCGAAGCCCAGGCCCGGCAGGCCATCTTGAATCTGAAAGCAGTGCTCGAAGACGCGGGAAGCAGTCTCGATCGCGTTGTCAAAGTGACGTGCTTCGTTGCGGACCCAAACGGATTCGCGACGCTGAACGCGCTCTTCGCGGAGTTCTTTCCCGTCGCGCCGCCGGTGCGGTCGACGCCGTTGGTCCAGTTGCCGCGCGGCCTGCTGTTCTCGATCGACGCCATCGCCGTAGCCAATGCTCCGGCAACTCGCTGACGCTGTGCGCCGTCGATGCCATCAACCGCGCGGAATTGCCCGTTGAATCGCAATCAACTCCGGCCGTGCTTCGAACGCGCCGCAGATGGTCACGTCGTACTCGTAGCGCCCGCCCGTCTCCGGGTCGATCCACGGGAAGCCGCGACACTGAGCCGGGTAGTATGGCTGGTCATGAATGGCGCACCCCCCGTCGCGATAGAGCACGCATCGCTTGCTCCGGACGCGTGTTCGCCATTCGCCCCAGCGCGTCTTGTAGACCAATCCCGTGCCGTGATTCGCCTCGATCGCGGCCGCCTCGTCGTCCGACACGGTCGTGCCGTACGCGCAGCACGACGCATCGTACGGGCACGGGTAGCACGGTAATGCCGGCGGCGGCGGCGTGTGATGGTTGGCGCTCATCTGCTTGATAAAGTAATCCGTCCACTTCATTTCCGTGTGCCCATGGCAACTCAAGCTGACGTGTGTCGAATTGCGCTGTCGTTTCCCGGGGCCGAGCAGGCGAGCAAAGGCTTCGCCTTCTCGGTCGCGAATGGAGGAAGACTCAAGGGCTTCGTCTGGGCCTGGATGGAGCGCGTGACGCCAAAGAAGCCTCGGGTCGCAAACCCCGGCGTGATTGCGGTGCGCATTGCCAACGTCGGTCAGAGGGCGCCGATGCTGGCCGCCGATCCAGAAAAGTTTTTCACTGAACCGCACTACGAAGGATTTCCAGCCGTGCTCGTGCGTCTCGACGCAGTAACTGTCGCGGACCGTGCTGGCGAGCGCCAACCGTGGCTCACGGGCCGCCCTGACATCGCCTGCCCGG
>JBDUEJ010000119.1:0-7115 GCA_040002475.1 bacterium
GACGACGAGACATCAAACATCACATTTATGATTCAACCCGCCAACAACGGGTATAAATGTGGATTGGTTATTGCTTTCGGTTTATGTTCGGTATAGCTTCTTCCCCCCCGATGTCGACTTCTATCGCCGCGCTTCGCGCACTGATCGAGCAACGCTTTCCCGATGCGACTCCGCTCCGGGGAACCCCGGGTGGTGCTCCAGGCGGTGCGCAGACCACGGAACAGGTCGCCACAGGAATCGGCGCGCTCGACCACGTGTTGCCCAACGGCGGGCTGCCGCGCGGACGACTCTCCGTCTGGGCGCCGCAGGGTGGAGCGACGGCCATTCTTCGCGCCGCCTGCCACGCTGTCGTCGCCAACGGCGAACGCTCGGCCTGGATCGACGGAGACAACACCATGGCCGGCGCGTTCTGGAACGACGGGCCGTATCTCGTGCGGCCCACGTCGCGTCTTCACGCGCTTCGCGCCGCGGAAGAGTTGCTGCGGTCGGGCGGCTTTTCACTTCTCATATTATCGGGTACTGAACCGCAGGGTACGGAGACCGTGCGGCTCACCCGTGCGGCGCGCGAGGGCGGCACGGCGCTCGTCACCGTCGGCACGTCGGCGTCCATGGCGAGTCTGCGGCTCACGTCGCGCCTGCTGTGCTACCGATGGCGACGTACACCATTCGGTGACCCGGCGGAAGCGCAGGACGCCACGGTGCGCGTCAGCGCGAGATCCGCCGGTTGGAGCACGCATACAGACTTTCCTATTCCGGTCACGCATCATGAGTTACGTCTGTCTCTGGAGTCCCAGCTGGCCGACCGGCGCGGACTTCCCCGCTGATCTCGTTGCAAGTTTGCTCGCGCATGCGCCCCGCGTCGCCGTGGGCGAGCGCGGTCTCGTCTGGGGCGACGCGCGCGGCCTCCACGGTGGGCGACTCGCCGAGCAGATGCTGCGCGTCGCCGGCGACTATGGCTTTGATGACGCGCACGCCGGCGTTGCCGTGACGCCCGTGGCCGCCGAAGTCGCGGCCACCCAGAGCGAAACGCCGTTGGTGATCGTCAAGCCGGGGCGGGATCAAGAGTTCATCGCGCCTTACAAGCTCGCCGTGCTCTCGCCCTCCGAGCATCTCGCGGCACTGCTGCAGGGACTCGGCATCGAGACGTGCGGTGCGTTCGCCGCGCTCGACGCGGAATCGATCGAAGTGCGGCTCGGTGCCGACGGCGTGAAGTTCTGGCTTCGCGCCCGCGCCGACAGCGAGCGCTGGTTGTTTCGAGTTCCTGTCCGCGCTCTGCCCAGCGCGTCGATCGAGTGGGTGGAGTACGGGCTCAAGGATCCCGAGCGACTGTTGTTCGTCATCAACTCGCTCGCTGGTACGGTGTGCGCGTCACTCGCCGAACGTGGTGAGCGCGCGCGCGAGATGTCGCTCGTCTTTTTGCTCGGCAACCGCACGCAGCGCGCGCATCACATTCGCTCGTCGCGGCCAAGCTCGGAGCAACGGCGATGGATGCGTCTTGTGCGCGAGGCGCTCGACACGCTGACGTTGCCCGACGCCGTGATGGGCGTGACGCTCCGCGTGGAGTCGGTGACGGGCAATCACGGCGCGCAGGGCGATCTGTTCGACCGCGGCTTCGCCAGTGCGCCCATGGTGGAAGACGCGATCATCCAACTCACCGACGATCAGGGCGACGTGGTCGTGATGCCGGAGAATTCGGAGCATCCGTTGGTGGAAGCGCGGACGACGTGGAAGAATCGCGGTGTGCAGTCACGCACGCCGTCTCCGGGGCCATCGCACGCGCCGCCGCCCGCGCTCACGCTCCAACTGCTTCCGTCGCCCAAAGTGGTGACCGTGTCCACTGAACAGCGGCGCGACCACGACGTTCCCGTGCGCTATCTCGACGGCAACGAATGGCATGACATCGTCGAAGCGGCCGGGCCGGATCGGGTATCCGGCGGTCAATGGCAAACGCAGTACTCACGCGAGTATTTCCGCTGCGTGCGGGAGGACGGAATGATGGTGTGGCTGTTTCACGGTTCGCAGCAGCAGACGGCGGACTGGTTTCTTCACGGCTGGTGGGATTAACAATGCACGAAGGATGGGGGGCATGACACAGACGACGCTGGCGAGACAGGCGACACGAGTGACAGGGACGTTCAAGACACTGGGTTGGGAGGAAACGCCGTACGATGCCGCGGCCGATTCACCGAAGCTCGCTCAGGCCAATGTCTGCGAGGAATTGCAAGGCGGCATCGAGGGAGAAGCATCGATCTCATATCTGGTGGCGTACCGCGACGATCAGGTGGCGAGCTTCGTTGGGCTCGCGCGCGTGGTGGGCCGGATCGGCGAACGGTCGGGAAGCTTCGTGATGCAGGACATCGGCACCTTTGAGAGCGGCGTGGCCAAAGGGTATTGGACCATCCTCCCCGCCTCGAGCACCGGTGAGTTTGTCGGCATTCGCGGCGACGGACATTTCACCTCGGGGCCACAGGAGGTGTCGTACACCATGAATGTGTCATTTTAGTGAAACTGTCATTCTGAGCAAAGCGAAGAATCTGCTTTTTTACCCATGTACACCGAGCTGCGCGCCCACACCTGCTTCTCCTTTTCCGACGGCGCCGTTTCCGCGGAAGGGCTGGCCAAACACGCGCGCGCACTCGGCTACACACATTTAGGACTTACTGATACCGCTGATCTTGGCGGTATCGCCAAGTTCGCCGTCGAGGCGATGTCGCCTCTGCCAAGTCCGCTCTGCAAGGACGTCGAGCGCCACGAGCCGGGCGAACCATGCAGAACGTGCCAGTATCCCGTGCGCCCGATCGTCGGCGCGGAGATCGTCGTTGACGGACATCCGGCCGCGTTTCTCGCTCGCACGCGGCGCGGCTATGAGAATCTCGCGGCGTTGGTGACGCTGGCACGCGTCGGACAGTGGGACGCGTGGGAAAAAAAGGCGCAGGGCAAGCGTCGCGGACGACCGAAAGTCACCTGGGCGCACGTCGCCGCGCATGCCGGCGGATTGCACGCGCTCACCGGACCGGCCACGGGCGAGATCGCGTCGCTCTTGCGCGATGGACGCGACACCGACGCGAAGCGGTGTCTCGAACGGTGGCGTGCGGTCTTCTCCACCGGAACGCTTTCTATAGAAGTGCAGCTCCACCACACCGGTGGTCACGAGACGGCGCTGGCCACCGAGCTGATCGGCCTCGCCGAAGAAGGCGGCGTGCCCTGGGTGGCGACGCAGGATCCGCGATATGTGGACGATCGCGGCCGCCTTGTGCACGACATGCTCACCGCCCTGCGCTACGACCTCACGATCGACGCGGCCGCCGAACGCGGACTGCTCCATCCGAACGGCGAATGGCGGCTGCTGTCGCCGAGGGAAATGGCCGTGCGGTGGAGAGGCCGCGAGGAAGGGCTGCGCGAAAGTGTTCGCATCGCCGACGAGTGCACCGGGTTCACGCTCGATTGGATGCGCCCTCCCCTGCCGGACTTTCGCAAAGCAAAGCTCGGCGCCGGCATGAGCGACACGGACGACAACGAGGCATTGCGTGCCTGGGCCTACGAAGGCGCGCGCATCCGATGGGGTGAGCTCGATGCCGGCCAGCGGCATCAGATCGAGCACGAGCTCGAGTTGATCAGAAGCCTCGGCTTCGCCGGATTTTTTCTCGTGATGGCTGACGCCGTGCGCTTCGCGCGGCACAAAGGCATTCTCTGTCAGGGACGCGGCAGCGCGGCGAATTCCGCCGTCGCGTTCTGTCTCGGCATCACGGCCGTCGATCCGGTGAAGCACGGACTGTTGTTCGAGCGCTTTCTGTCGGAAGCGCGCGTCGACGGCAAGGCCGAGCCGCCGGACATCGACGTGGACTTCGAGCACGCTCGGCGCGAGGAGGTGCTCGACTACATGTATGAGAACTATGATCGCGCGCACGCCGCGATCACGGCGGTGACACAATGCTTTCACGCGCCCACCGCCGTGCAGGACGCCATGCGCGCGTTGGGCTATCCTGTCGCCCAGGCGCTCGAGATCTCCAAACGGGTGCATGGAAACGAGCCGGCGGACTGTATCGAGCGAATGCGCGAAGTCGCCGACGCGCGCGGGATCGATCTGGGGAACGCGCGCGGCCGTGCGCTGCTCATGGCGCTCGAGGGCTTCGATGGACTGGCGCGTCTTCGGTCCACCCACGTTGGCGGCTTTGTGCTCTCGGGATCGCCGCTCGGCAATTTTCTGCCGGTGGAGCAGACGACCATGGGGCGGACGATCGTCCAGTTCGACAAGGATGATCTCGACATGATCGGCGTGCCGAAGTTCGACTTCCTCGGACTCGGCGCGTTGACCATGGTGCGCATGGCATATGATTGCATCGAGCGGCGGACGGGCGTGCGTCCGGAGATGTATTCGGTGCCCGAGCCGGATCAGAAGACCTACGAGCTGATTCAGCGTGGCGAGACGATCGGCACCTTTCAGATCGAGAGCCGAGCGCAGATCAATTCCATTTTGCACACGAAGCCCGATCATCTGTACGATATCGTCGTGCAGGTGGCGCTGATTCGTCCGGGGCCGATTCAAGCGGCGTTCGTCAATCCGTACACCGAGCGCCGGCTGGGTCGCGAACGCGTGACGTATCCGCATCCCGACCTGGAAAAAATCCTCGTGCGCACGCAGGGCATTCCAATCTTTCAGGAGCAGGCGATGGCGATCGCCATGCAACTGGGTGGTTATACCGGTGGCCAGGCCGACGCGCTGCGGCGCACGATGGGCAACATTCGCAAAAAGGGACGGCTCGAAGCGGCGTTGACCGGTATGAAGACGGCGATGCTGGCGCGCGCCGCACGAGGCGAGATCTCGCCGCTGAGCGAGGAGATGGCCGGCAAGATCTGCGAAGACCTGTTGAGCTTCGCGAATTATGGATTTCCTGAATCGCACGCGTGGAGCTTCGCACTGATCGCGTATGCGACGTCGTACCTCAAAGCCCATCATCCCACGGAATTCTTTCTCGGCTTGCTCAATGCGCAGCCCATGGGCTTCTATCCCGTGTCCACGCTGGTGCACGACGCCAAGCGGCATGGCGTGGAGGTGCGTCCTCCGTGCCTGGCGCAAGGCGATTGCGAGTGCACCGCCGAGGAGACGGAGAATTTCGCGCGCCCGGCGCTCCGCATTGGATGGCGATTCGTACGCGGCGTGGGCGACAAGGTGATCGAGGCGTTGCGCACCGCGCATGAACGCGCGCCGTTCACGTCCATCGCCGACGTCGTCGAACGCGCCACGCTGACGCGCGGCGACGTGCTGGCGTTCGCGCAGGCGGGGGCGTTCGAGGCCTGGGCCGCCGATCGCCGCCACGCCGCATGGGAAGGATTGCGGGCGAGCGGCGACGTCCTGCCGCTCGCGCCGGCGACCGTGAGCTATCACGATCCCGTGCCGATCAACCGCGAGCAATTAGTGTTCTTGGATTATCACACCGTGGGGATGAGCATTTACGGTCACCCCATGGAGACCGTGCGCGAGCAGCTCAAGCTTGGCGGCGCCATCGACAGCGTGGAGCTCATGGGCATGCCCAACCGCCGGCTAGTGACGGTGGGCGGGCTGGTGACCGTGCGTCAGCGGCCGGCGACGGCCGGCGGAACGATCTTTCTGCTGCTGGAGGACGAGCACGGATATGTGAATGTGGTCGTGCCGCAGCCGTTGGTGGGACCGAACGAGGAAGTTGTGAAGCGGGCGCCTTTCGTGCTCGTGCAAGGGCGCGTGGAGAACGACGGCGCGTCGATTTCAGTCGTGGGCAAGCGGTTCAAGGAATTGGAAGTTGGCGCGCTGACACACCGGGCACACGAGTTCAGATGATGCGGTGGGCAATCGCTCGATCCCGTACGGATCGTGATTACTCGCAGCTTGCACACGTGACCCAACGTCCCTTACTACCAGTCGGGCATCTCACGGCGTCGCCCAACCCGCAACGGCGCTTTCGCCTGATGGAAGTCGTTCGACGTCGGCTGCGCGAGCGCCGCTACAGCCGTCGCACCGAAGAGGCGTACGTGCATTGGATCCGGCGCTACATCATGTATCACGGTCGCCGCCACCCCGGCGACCTCTCGGAGGAGGAAGTCCGGCAATTCCTCTCGTCGCTCGCCACCGAACACCAGGTCGCGGCGTCGACTCAGAATCAGGCGTTGGCCGCGGTCACGTTTCTCTACGAGTATGTGCTGGACCGTCCGCTGACGCGGATCGAAGGAATTCAACCTGCCCGTCGGTCTCGACACGTGCCGGTGGTCCTCAGTCACGCCGAAATCCGCGCCATTCTGAGTCGGCTCCAGGGGCCCATCAGTCTCTGTGCCGCGATCATGTACGGCAGCGGGCTGCGACTCCACGAGTGCGTGACTCTTCGGATCAAGGACGTCGATCTCGACCGCCGGGAGATCATCGTCCGCGATGGGAAAGGCGGTAAGGATCGGCGAACGCCGCTCGCCGACCGCTGTCGTGCACCATTGACGCGGCTCCTCGCCGCGGAGGAAGAGCGCTTTCGACGCGACACGCGAGCCGGCGTCCGAACAACGGACCTTCCGGGCGCGCTGGCGCGGAAGTATCCGGCGGCAGACATGGAATACCGATGGCGATATCTCTTCGCGGCAGCGCGAACCTTCGTGGACAGCACTGGTACGCGCCGCCGGCATCATATGCATGAAAGCGCCGTCCAGCGCGCGTTCAAGGCGGCCGTGATGGCGGCGCGAATCACGAAACGAGCCACCTGCCATTCGCTCCGGCATTCGTTCGCGACGCACCTACTCGAAGCGGGGTCCGACATTCGGACGGTGCAAGAGCTGCTCGGGCATACGGACTTGCGAACGACGATGATTTACACGCACGTGCTGAACCGCGGCGGACTGGGTGTGCGGAGTCCCGCGGATGCGCTTTGAATGTCCCTTTCCCTTCGGGCCGGCGCTCATGACCAAAAGCGACGACCTGGCGCGCTACGCTGCGAGCGCCCGCAGCATAACCGCGTCACCAGGATCGACGAGCTTCCACAAGGTGCTGTCGCTCCGATAGATAGGGCTCTGGGCCTTTTCTGATGGCGGCGCTACGCTGCGAGCGGTAGCGTTGTTTTGCGCGGCTTTGCAGCGTAACATGTCCACCTAATTGGCGTTAG
>JBDUEJ010000120.1:0-7057 GCA_040002475.1 bacterium
GAGCGGGCGACCGGGCTCGAACCGGCGACGTCCAGCTTGGGAAGCTGAGCGAAACCAATGGGTTGGTTGCTTAACCCGCCAATTCCGGCCTCTAGACGTCCTGCTCACTCGACTACGCGCTAACAAATTGGCGCCGATAGCGCTCCGTTGGCCCCCAGTGGCCCCCAAAAGGTGACCGTCGATTTCGAGGCATTGGTGAGCGTAGGAAGCGCGCCGAATGATGCTATCCACACTCGACCCTTGAGCGCGACGTCACGCGCCGACTAAGTGGCCTTCTGCCAAATAGCAGCGACATCCCTTTGCGCGAACTCCTTCTCGTTTACCCGATCGCCGTCACGTCGGCGAGCAACGCCCGACTGTGCGAGTTCTCGTATGTAGACTTGGGGAGTAGTGTGCCCGCTGATTAGCCCTCGAGATCCTCGCGCAACTCAGAGTCAACGTCCACGCGCGTGGCGTCGGCGCGTGACGATTTGGCCATCCGACGGAGCAACACGGCCGTGCGAGGCCAGCGTGTCGCGACCGTCGTCGCCATGGCTTCGTACGCGTGAACCTCACCACGTTCGATGTCCCCGCCGCCCAGTGGATTCCGGCTGATGACGCCGCGGGTGTTGTACCGACCAATCAGCAGGCCCTGCTCGAATTTCTCGCTCTCCAACCGTTCCACCAGATTCCGAATCGGAATACGCGGCCACGCCCCGTCCGCGTCCGCCACGCGAACACTCAAGGTTTGGCCGATCATATGATCGCCGGTGTCAAACAGTCCCACCGCTCTGAGACCATCTCGCGCGACATCGATCCACTCGTTCAGGGCCGTCTCGTCGATCCCCTGCGCGGTGCTTCCGGGAATCTCTCTCCAACTGTGAAGTAGATGGTACGCACGATTAACCAGCTCAGAATCCCGAACCTGCGTCTCGTCAGAATCCTCGTCGGGGGAGCCGAATGCGGTCTTGACCACATCTACAAACAGGTCCGGATTTTTCGCCATGGCCGAATGCAAGATCCGCGGCGGACGCTCGAAGTGGCCGAGCGCCAGAAGGTAGAGGCCCCAACGACGCGGCGTCACGAAGACGAACGTCGTGTCCGACGGTTGCACCGGACCGCGCGCCGTGTCCGGCGGCGCCGCAGTGCGCTTGATGTAGTCGTCGTCCGCTTTGCCTTTCGGATTCGCGCTGGTGCCAATTTCCCAGACGGATAGACCGCGAGGGATCGTGGCATGATCTTCGTCCAACTCGGCCACGCCGTCCCAGCCATCGAGGTGCACCGCGTCGCCGGATGGGAAATCGACGTATCGCGACGCATCAGTCGTTCCGTAGATGAGGCGGCGAAGTAGCTCGGGCACGCGATCCTGCGAGGCACGCGTAGCCGCCCACTGGGCGATCTCAGTCGCGGATGCGAGAATTAATAAGGGCATAGGGTTCGTCTCTCGGGCTCATTCTTAAGAAGGGCCGTCGCGGCTCGCACGACTCGTCATGAGGCCGTGCACCACGCGAGCGCCCTCGTTAGGTCCGCGTGTTCAAACGCGGATTCCATGCGATCGATTTCCTGCCGGCGGATGCCGAATCCCATTGCGACGTCGCGCCATTGGCGGGTGGCGCTCGCGACGTCTGCGGCGATCGCGCGAGCGCGATGTGGCGTCAGATCGAAGAACTCGGCGACGTCGATCGCGAGGTCGATCGATGCGGTCGGATCGAGATCAATCGCGATCGGCGTCGACAACACCCGCGGGCGGATGTCCACCGGTACGGGATTGAGATCGTACGCGGGAGAGAGGCGCCAGCCCGCTCCACCGGCGTACAGAAAGCCGTGATTTCGGAGGTGGTCGTCCGTGTTCGAGATCAAGACGGAGAACACCATCCGCCGCCAGAGATCCGGGAGATCAGAGCGCGGCGCGGCACCATGCGCGCGCAATGCATCGGCGATCTCGGGATAGCTCCGCGGCTCGCCATCGGTGCTCCCCAACATGCTCATCGCCGAGAGGAACGGCACACGTCGTGTGCCCTGACGGTCGAAGCGGTGCACCAGCAGCACCTCGCGGTCCGCGACGTCATCGAGTCGGAACTGCTCGACAGGAATGCCTGCGCGTCTGGCGAGTTCCAGCGCCACAGCCTCCCACGCCACGACTCGATATTCGTCGTCTGGTTTCGGAAACTTGGCGATGAGGAGTGTTCCATCGATGTCGCGGACCGACGCTTTCGGCCGCGCGCCGCCCAGCGACGATCCGGGCGCGAGCAAGAGCCGCAGGTCGTCCGCCGATTCCTCATCAGCCGAGAACCGGTCGGTCGCCGCCAACAGGCGCGGAAGATCGACCAGCGGTGGGACCGCGACGCCCGTTTCAGCGGCGAGAAATTCCCCGCCTTCGTGCGCGGCGAACCGCAGCGCTCCCTGTCGCACTGTGTCTGTAACACCGAGTAAGAAATCGATGTCGCGAAGGGTGTGTGGCGCACGGCCCTCGGCTTTTGCGCGGCGGCGCTCGTCTCGCCGCAGAAGCGTCTGGCCCCAGCGGTCCGGCGCCGAGTCACCAAGCGCGCCGAACATCATGCGGCCGGGTGCGGTGTGATACGGACCGGCCGAGACGATGAGTGCCGGCTCGAGCGCGAACCGATCCTCCGCGGCAATCCAGCTTTCGTCGTATTCGAAGGTTGCTGACTCGCGCCCGCGGGCTGCGCTCACAAACAGTCGGCCGACGAGGCGCGTGGCGCCACCGAGTTCGACGTACGCTACAGCCGTCGGCTCGCTCACGAGCCCTCCCGGCTACCACCTTTGGGCGGTCCGGTACGGCCGCGCGCACGGGACCCCAAGTGCACGCGCTTGGGCAACCGCTCGGCCTCAAGCGACAGTCCTACGTCGTCCGCCGCGGCCGCCCCAATGTCCGCTAGACGGTCAACAAGACCGAGGACGAACAAGACGGTTGCCCACGTCCCAACCGCGACGGTGGGGTCGCCTCGCTCCAGTCGCGCGATGGTCTGGCGGGTGGTGAGGGCTCGCTCTGCGACGATCTCAAGCGGAAGCCGCCGTCGCCGCCGCGCGGCGCCGACATCGGCACCGGCTTTGGAAAGGGCGCGGCGGGCAGCGAGCGGGAGCGTCGGCGGTGATTTCGGCATGGTCTATATGGATAACGTAAAACACCATAGTGTTATCTATGTATAACATAAATAACCGATTCGCGCAACGCTGGCTGTGGTGTCGTCCTTGGACAAAGGACTCGGATCGCACGCGGCCCAACCGCCCCTCTCGACTTCCGGGACGCTGACGCTGCGCATGGGGATTGCAGCGGTCTGTCCGCAGCCCGGCACCAGTCGTCGGCACCGCGCGTATCCGGTATTTCCGTATCTTTTACGTCGACGGACCATCACTCGACCGAACGAGGTGTGGGCGATGGACATCACGTACATCCCGATGGCGCGCGGCTTCGTGTAGCTGGCGGCCGTCCTCGACTGGGCGAGTCGTCGGGTGCTCAGTTGGCGGGTATCGATCACGCTCGACAGTGCCTTCTGCATCGCCGCGGTCGAAGAAGCGATTGCGAAGCACGGCTCTCCCGAGATCTTTCACACCGATCAGGGCGCGCAATTCACCAGCGCGTCCTTCACTGGACTCCTCGCGGATCACGGTATTCGAATCAGCATGGATGGGCGTGGCTGCTGGCGCGACAACATCTTCGTCGAACGGCTGTGGCGCTCGCTCAAGTACGAAGAGGCCTATCTCCACGGCTACGAGTCCGTCTCGACGGCCACGACTCGCATCGGTCAGTACTTCACGCTCTACAACACTCGGCGTCCCCACTCGAGGCTGCCCGATCGAACCCCCGACGAAGCGTACCATTTCCCGCTGCCGCAACTCGCGGCGGCAGCCTAACCCGCTCGCCGATCCACTTAACCAACCGAGTTACGCTGTACAGAGAAGCGGAGCCACTTCACGGTCTGACCGCTGCCGCGCCCCTCGACGGAATACCTCACGACCGTTCCCTCGTTCTACGCACGGCGAAAGAGATAGATAGTTGACAGCGTAAACTCTCTACCGTACTATCGTCTAGCTTTTTAGACGCGGCGAGATGCAAATCGGATTTACGGATCGTGAGCTGGATGTGATGGCCGTGCTGTGGGCACGCGGATCGGCAACCGCGGCTGAGGTGCGCGATGCACTCGCGGATGATTTCGCTCGGACCACGGTGCTGACCGTTCTGCGCACCTTGCGGGACAAAGGGCACGTGCGGCATGCCGTCGAAGGGCGAACACATCGCTACACGCCCACCGTCGGGTCGGACGTCGCGGCCCAGAGTGCGTTCGCTCGGATTCGCGAAGCCATGTTCGGCGGATCGCACGCGCTGCTCTTCGCACAAGTCGTGGCCGATCGGAACATCGATCCCAGCAAGCTGCGTCAACTGCGCGCATTGCTCGAGTCAAGAATCGCCTTGGAAGAAAGCGAGGTCGCCGACCGCAGTGGTAGGAAGGGAGGCGGCGGATGACGCTGTGGATGCTTGCTGCGCTGGCGTTCTGCGGGTTCATCGCACTCTGTGCGTCGCTCGCTGAACGTCTCGTCGCCGCTTGCGGAATGGCACGACGATTCGTGTGGATATTGGTCGTCGTGCTCGCGCTGGTCGTTCCGACCATCGGTGGGTTTGGCACTAGGTGGGGGGGACCGCACGCGACGACGTCCGTGACGGCGCGCGGCATCGAGCTGCGGTCGGCGCCAGTGGTATCGACGCACGACATTAGAGTTGTCGTAAATGCGCCGACGCGTTCGCGGCTTCAGAGGTTCGGCGAGATGACTTCTCGTGCTGATACCATCGCGGCGATCTGCTGGATATTGGCGTCGGTGTTGCTGCTCACGCGTCTATTTGTCAGCCTGCGCGCCCTACCGCGCTGGGAGCGTGAATGGACGAAGGCCCGCGTCGATGGCTACGACGTTTGGCTGTCCGATGACGCGGGGCCGGCGGTCGTTGGATTCGCACGTCCGAGCATCGTCATCCCGCGCTGGTTGCTCGAGGAGGACACACCGATGCGCGCGCTGCTACTGCGGCATGAGGTCGAGCATCGGCGCGCTGGCGATACGCGGGTTTGGGTCGCAGCAGCGTTGATCGATGCGCTCGTGCCATGGAACTTCGCGGTGCGCTGGATGCTCTGCCGGCTGCGGCTCGCGATCGAGATCGACTGCGATCAGCGTGTGATCGGTTCCATCGGCGCGATTGGCCGCTATGGAATGGCCTTGGTGTGCGTCGGTGAACGTCATGCAAGGCCTCTGCCGGTCGCTGCCCACTTCCTCGATTCACCGATCGCTCTCGAGATACGCATTCGCGCGATGAGCAAGCGCTCACAGCGACGGCCCATACTCGGCGTGAGCGTAGGCGCAGCGATGGCGCTCGTCGCCACGGCGGTGGGCGCGTGGGCGCCGTGGCCGGTCGCGCGTCACGTTCGCGCGCCGGAATCTCGGAGACTCGATCGCGGCAGTATCGTATCGGCGCCGTCAATGCTAGGCACCGTGGCGTATACATCAACCTCGGAGAAAACGATGGCCAATCCCTGTCGCCTGCGGCGCTCACCGTCCGCACTTGTTGCGCTGCCCCTCGCCGCCGCGGCCGCCTGCTTTGCGCCGAAGAATCAACCAGTCGCAACGCCTGCTCGGGTCGAGCCGACGACGCCATCAGCCGCCGCCGGTCCCGCGCGGCCGAATGATTCGCTCCCGACAACGATCACCACTAATCCGTCGAAGACAGCGAGCTATGGGGGCCTGAAGCCCGCGCTGGATTCGATTATCCGAAAGACTTTGGTCGATAGCTATACTGAATATACCGCTGTCGTCGCCGCCGCCGTATATGAACATGCTCAAGCCACCCAGCGTCGCTCGGGGGCAACGGTTTGGATTCTTTCCGACTCGAGTGGCAGGATCATCGGCGGGACGGTCAATGCCGCTACGCCGAGCGAGCCGATGACTGTCCATCAGTTAGCGCAGCTGTTTCCCCAAGCACCGCTGTCTCGCGGCATGGACTTCGTTCTCATTCGGCGCGGATTGCTGCTTCATACCGATACAGTCACCGCGGTGTGGGCGCAAACGGTCTCGGGCCAGAAGTGAGTAGCGGCTTGATCGCATGATGAAGGCGTGGTCCAGTTGACCATTGGGCCTGCTCAGCCGAGCTAACATGATGGACCGCGTTGCCCTCCGGATACTCTTCGCGCGCGACGCGTTACGTTCGATGCGGCGCCGCCGTTTTCTGCGACGTTCTCGATTCTGGACATGACGATCGGCCTTGCCGTCGCGGCGGTCACGACGAGCATCATCCGCACGCCACTGTTGCAACTGTTGCCTTGTCCCGGCGCAGAGCGAATCGTCGAGGTCAGAGACAGGGGGCGAAGGTAATCTGAACGCAGCCGTTCACATGCGCTTTTCTATTCGCTTGCACGACGTGTCTCGGACATGCGCAGATCGCTGCCATGGCAGACACGATAGCGCGTCAGACCACCTGAACATCTTGATACACACTACCGCTTTAGTGTTAGCGAACACTCAAATGCGGCCACGACCGAACACTTGAAAAGCGGCCACGCAGCGTAGGCGTTCCGTCGCATCCTTGAGGGGAATCCCTCCTCGAGAATGGCGATGGGCAACTACCTGCAAATGGCGAAAACACAACAAGTTCACGCGCTCTTAGAGCTGGGCTGGAGCTACCGACGGATCGAAGCCGAGACCGGCGTCCGCCGCGAAACCGTCAGTCGGTATGACGCCCGGCGCCGGGCAAATGCGGCCAAAGTGTTCGCCGGGTCGCCGTCAAATACGGCCAAAGTGTTCCCCGGCTCAACACCGCCAAGGGCGAGTGCCGCGCTGTACCGCGATGCCATCACCGAGAAGCTCGATGCCGGCCTGAGCGTCCAGCGGATCTGGCAGGATCTCGTCGAGGAATTCGGCTATGGGGCCAGCTACGAATCGGTGAAGCGCTTCGTGCGCACGCTCGCACCGCGGCCACGCGCGGTCGGCGTCTTCCACCACGCGCCTGGCGCCGAAGGGCAAGTCGATTTCTTTCGCGGCGCGCCGACGCTGCACGCGCTGACGGGCGAATGGCGCCGCC
>JBDUEJ010000121.1:0-6464 GCA_040002475.1 bacterium
TCACACTTTTGGCATACCTTCGCGGCTCCTCAGCTCACGTCGGCGTCCGAACCGGCTCGCGGTGACCGGGGCGTTTGGTTTCGTGCCTGTTAACTACCGACCGAGCGTCCATGGACCGTCCATTGGTCATAAACCCCGTCAGCCAACCGCAGACGGAAGCCCGCGTTACGCTCTTTTGCCTCGGATCCGCCTCCGTCGCGCGCATCGCCGCCGACGCGAGCGTCGAAATACTGTTCGGTCCCGGTAAGCCGCTTGCAGTCGTCACGGCGTTGCTCCTCGCGCCGAGCCGCACCGCGTCGCGCGAGCGAATCATCGACCTGCTCTGGGGCAATCACGATCTCGCATATGGCCGGAAGCAATTGCGAAACGCGCTACACTACCTGCGGTCGTCCATCGGCCAATGGGTGATCGACGCCGACAAGCAGACCTGCACGCTCTCGCCGGCACTCACCGCCGACGTTCTCGACTTCCGCGCCGCGATCGAACGCGATGACCTCGAGGCGGCATTGGCGATCTATCGCGGCGATTTTCTGCCCGATTTCGCCTCGCCGGACTGTGGCGAGTTCGAGTTGTGGGCCGAGAAGCAACGCGCGTACTTCCGGTCGTTTGCCGCCGGCGCGGCGGAGACGGTCAGTCGCCGAGCGCTCGACACGGGCCAGTTTCGTAAGGCGCGAGACTTCGCGGTGCGGCTGCGCGAGATCGATTCGGGCTCCGAGCTCGCGTGGCGCGTTGGACTCGAGGCGGCCGTGGCATCCGGCGACTCTCGCGTGATTGCGGCGGAAGCCACGCTGTTCGAGCAGTGGCTCGGGCACGAGGAGCGCGAGCCCGATACCGCATCGAAGGCCATCCTTCGCGCTGCGCGAAGTGCAGACGACGCCAGCGCTTCCGAAACTTCTCGTAACGCTCTTGTCACGGAGCTCGTCGGGCGCGAGCACGAATTCAAAGCCATTCTCGATGCGTGGTCACGCGCGCGCGCCGGACGGCCGCAAGCAGTGTACCTCACTGGACCGGCCGGTCTTGGGAAGACGCGTCTGCTCAAAGACGTCGAGGGGCGCCTTCGGTCCGAGCGCGCGCGCACCGTCTCCGTGCGCGGCCACATCGGCGAGCGGGCCGTCCCGTACGCGTTCATCGTGACGCTGGTCCATGAGCTGGCGCGATTGCGCGGAGCGAAGACGGTTTCCGAATCCGTCGCCGCAACGCTGGTCTCGATCGATCCCCGGCTCTCGCAACACTTCTCCGTCGCCGCCGACCACGCACCTGCCCACGATGTTCCGAACCGCCGGTCGATCGCTGTTCGGGAGCTCTTGTCCGCCGTGTCGAGCGAGGCGCCGCTGGCACTTCTATTGGATGATGTGCATTGGCTGGACGAGAATCGCGGACCGTCCTGGCCGCAGCGCTTTCCCGCGACCTCGGCGACCACCTTTTGCTCGCCATGGCGTCGCGAGCCGCGATTGTGGGCTTTGTCGGCGACGCGGAGTCGACCGAGATCGCCCTGCGGCCGCTCGACGAGAATGAGATCCGCGTCGTGGTCGCATTCCTTGGCGCGCTGCCGGCGAAGGTGGAATGGACGGTATCGTTGGTTCGTCGACTGACGGAGGCGTCGGCTGGCGTGCCGCTCCTGCTGCTCGCCGCGCTCGAGCAGCTGTTGTCCGACGGCAGGCTCCAGTTGCACAATGGAACGTGGCGTTGCGCGGCGCCCGACGAGTTGGACACTTGCCTGCGCGCGATGAATCCTCTGGAATCGCGCATTCGCGCGTTGCCCGAGCTCGAATTGCGCCTACTCGTGCTGTGCGCGGTGGCTGGCGTGCCGCTTCCGCGGGCATTTGTGACTGGAATGATCGGCAGCAATCCGGCGTGGGAGCACACCGTGGTCGCGCTCGAGCGGCTCGGCCACCTGGCGGACTTTCCCGACGGACTCGCCGTAAGCCACGACGCAATCGCCGAGTGCACGCTCCGCGTCGCGCCATCGGAGCTGGTTCGGCGAGTCGAGGGCGAGCTTGGCACGGCACTCGTCGCGTCACCCGACGAACGGTTGGTGCGCCGAGGCATTCGACATCTGTTGAATGCCGACGAGTTCACGCGTGCGATGACGACGGTCGCGACGCTCGTCCGGCGGGCTCACGCGACGCTGCCGGGTGCGGTGCGTGCGCGCGTGGCGTCCATCCTCGAGCGGTCGGCGGATGACGATGAGGTCGAGCGCGTTCTGCGCGCGGTACCGTGGTCCGCGCGGGTGCCTCGCCGTCGAACGTTGGTCGGCGCGGTCGCCGGCGTCGTGATGGCGGCGGTTGGCGTTGCCGCGATCGTCACGGCGGCGCGACCGCCAGTGCCTGATGCGGTATTCGAGATTCGGCAAAGAGACGGAATGGGGAGAGTGCGCTCGGCGCTCGTCCCGCTCGGTCTCAAGGACTGGTCGGATCCCGCGCCGATTCGCGTGACACTCGGGGCACCGAAGGGAGACACGGTACCGCGAACGGCGTTCGGCGCACACGTCAAACCAGGCGAGGATGCGTGGCTGGTGGAGCGTGATGGGGGAGACGCCGAGGGGATCAACGTCGAGGTGCGCCGGCCAGATGGTTCGCGTGAGCCGCTGACGGCGTCGCGGCTTGAGAACACACCGGGAGCCTGGTCGCCTGACGGCCGCTACGTTGCCGTCCAAACGACGCAGTGGGGAGATTCAGGTCATTCAGTGATCGGCATGTTGGCCTTGAAGGACGGGAGCATGCGAAAGCTCACCCCAGATCGAGAGTCACAGAGCGGTGCGCGTTGGAGTCCGGATGGTACCCGCATCGCATATGTGTCGCGCCGCGCCGAGACAACTCTGGTTTGCCTCGCTCCAATCGTTGGGACTCGCCATTCGTGTTCCACGGCCCGTCGGAGAGGTGTCGTCGTCGATGGTTGGACGGACGACACGCACATCCTTCTCAGCGGAGAAGACAACGTTGATCATATTGAGCAAGACGTGGCGGCAGGGACTCAAAGGCAACTAGCGATGCCGGATCTAGGTATTTGGTCGACATTCCTGTCGCCAGATGGTCGCTGGCTGCTTTACGTCAGTCATGCAAGCGACGCGCAAGACCGCTTCCGCGTGGCGCCCGTGAACGACCTCGCGCATCCTCGACGAGTGTCGATTGGTGGCGTCTCGAATGGACCGCTCGAGATCGATTGGCGAGGAACGACGAGGCAACGGGAGTACCTCGACTCGTTGGCGATCGAGGCGCCGTCCGATTCTATCTCCGTGGACGAGCCCACCCAGCTTCGCGTGGCCGGGTTCACAAACTTGCACGAGCGCGCGACCGTACATGCCGTCACTTGGCGTTCAACAGATACCGCGATCGTTACGATCGATTCGCTCGGCATGATGCACCCGCTCAAACCTGGCGCTGCGACCGTCGACGTATCGGCCGGCGGATGGCGAGCCGCTCGGCGATCATTCCGCGTTGTGGCGTCGAGCTCGCGCGACTTGTTCGTGGAAGCATGGAACAATCCGTTCGCGTCGCGATGGCGGCCATTCGGTCATCCATTTCCGCGGATCGTTCGCGACTCGGTCCTGGGCCCGTCGTTCCTCAATAATGGGGACGGTACGTACTTCAGTGGTGCGTACTTGAGGACGCCGTTCGATGGTCGCAAAGGACTGGCCCTCGACGCCGTTATTCGGATCAACGTGACGCGTCCGCAGTGGCAGTATATGGAAATCAATATTGAGCAAATGCCGAATCCGGCCCTGCTCGAGACGCTATGGAATCACGTCACCGGGTATTTGCCGGCGCAATTTCGCCCACTCGCCACCGGGTGCAGCGCGAGCTATCCGCGCGGCGAAGGTCGGGCAGCAGCGCTAACAATCGGTGGGGGCGGGGAGCTGCCGCGACGGCCCGGTGCCACGCGTCCTGACATTGCCAACGGTGTCCCGACGCGAGTGCGATTGCAGATCTTTCCTGACGGGCGGTGCGGTGTGGCGGTTGACGGCGCGGCGCTGGGCGTGAGCGTCGCGCGGCTGTCGGCGTTGGACTCGCTGTTCGTCGTCTTGCAAGGCAGCAGTTTGGAGACGCGGGCGCTCGTCGGTGCGCTTCGGCTTCGCACTGGAGTGCCGGCCGATATCGATTGGAGTCTGGCCCAGCGTCGATAGGTCCGGCGCAGGCGGTCCGTCGGCGACACGAAATGGCGCGAGCCATCGAACGCCGGTCCGGTGCGGCCCGGGACAATCCACAGCGTCGGCTGTGGATTGTCGTGCGGGCCAAAAGTGGCGCACGGCGCGAGGACCGCGCAGAAATTCCTGCGCGGTCCTGTTTCTCACAGACGCCCACAAGCCGGCTGACCCAGCGATGAGGTTCCTCTAGAACGTCTGTCGCAACGGCCCTGGTGAACTTCGAGGGTTCCCACCCCATCGCCGAACGGAGGACGTCACGTCGCGAGACGCGGCGGCGCGAGCAGTCGAACGCGCCTGTGGGCGCGGCGTGTTCACGGAGCCGTCAACGCGCCGATCAGCCCGTGCTTTTCTCCGCCGGGGCCAGCGGTGAAATAGAGTTTCGTCGCATTGGCCCCTGGGCCGAACGCGAGCCCCCACAGCCCATTGATGACGATCGGCTTCGTCGTTGAGTCGCGTACGACGTCGACGAGTTTGCCGGTCGTTGGATCGTACGCGCCAATGAGTCCATCGCCGAAATTGCCCACGAGGATGTCACCGCTAAAGGCGCCGAAGTTTGCCGGCGCCATCGCGATGCCCCACGGAGAGTTGAGCTTTCCGTTCGACGCGAAGCGCCTCGACAGTGTACCGTCGGCATTGAACACGTCGACAAATCCGTTCCCGACGCCGGGCGCGTCATCTTCGTTGTCCGGTCCTTGTTGCTTGGCAAACGTAACGTAGAGCTGTCCGGCGATGGTGCCGATGCCGAACGGCGCATAGCCGGCGGGCACCGTCGCATCCGTGAACGATTTAACGAACGTGAATGCGCGATCGAACACATCGATGTGACCGCCTTTGAAATCCGTCAGATAGAGAAAATTCGCTCCGTTGTTCGACGCGATCGCCACGCCTTTGTACACCGCGCCATTCACCGAACGGTTCGCGACCAGGTGTGCGGCGGCTCCGAGCGAAGGATTCCAGGCCGCGATCGTTCCGTCCTCTCCGGCAAAGACGAACAGTGCCGTGCCCGCGCCGGGAATCACGAAATCGGTCGTCGTGTTCAAGATGACGCCCGTCGGAGCGCCCGGGTCCGTCAGCGAGCTTCCGGGAACCGTCACGGTCGTCGGTAACTTGGCGCCGGTCGCATCGTACAGCGTCGACGTACCGGAGTGATTGTTCGCTGCCCACAACACGCCGGTCGGCCCGAACGCGATGCCCCACGCGTTTAGAAGATCCTTATCGAGAGCCGCCGCGGCCTGGCCGGCCGTGTCCGCAACGAGATTGGTTTGTTTGAAGGCGTTGAGCGGGGAGATGGGATTGGTGATCTTGTCACCGCCGCACCCGTTGATGACGGACGCGACCACAGCGGTGATGACAGCCCGAACGGCAATTGAATTGGTAGACCACAACGAGCGAGGAACCACGACGCCTCCTGAGAGTGAGTGCAACGAGCGCTCACGCCGACTCGCTGGCGTCGACCTCTCATCGACGCCACTCGAATCAGTGCGAGATCGACAGCAAACCCCCATCGCCTCCGAGAGGTTCACGCCGCTGCCAAGATTTTGCGGATTTCTTGTGCGCTCGCGCACTCGCGTCCCCACGGCCAACTCATCCGTCGGCGAAGGGAGCGCCCGTCGGAGCACAGGAGCCAACTGAACACGACGCTGCTTGCCACGTGGTCGTCGCGGCCAGCGAATCGAGATACGATGAAGACGTTTGGTGCTTCGCGACGGGTATGGTCGCGCAGGGAGGTTCGCACACGCTCGTCCGGCGTGGCGTAGCTCCCAGTGATAGTCACGCGCACCGAATCTCGGTCGTCGTCATTCCCCGACGAGCATTCACAAATCAAGACACTCGAGTGCTATCTGCGGCCCGACGAATTGACGATGCGCTGCTTTCATGGGAGCACTCGGCAATTTGTCACTGCAGCGGACACTGACCACATCCCACAGTGACAAACACAAAGCCCCGCAGCCGTGTAACTCGGTGCGGGGCGTTCGTATGGATCAGTGGGCCTGAGAGGAGTTGAACCTCTGACCTCACGCTTATCAGGCGTGCGCTCTAACCAACTGAGCTACAGGCCCTTACACCAAACATTGGCGCAGAGCAAATAAGGTTAACCCACCCCTCCCGTCCGGTCAATCGACCCCCTCTAGCAACCCCAACCCTCCCACCGTACACTAGCCCAACTGCGCTCCCCATCCGTCCGACCCGAAGGAGGGTACCGACATGGCGATTGAGCTCCGCGAACAGTTACAAATAAGTCTCGGCGCCGGCTACCGCGTCAGCCGCGAGCTCGCCGGCGGCGGCATGGCCCACGTCTTCGTCGCCGACGACCCCGACT
>JBDUEJ010000122.1:0-6202 GCA_040002475.1 bacterium
GCAGCGTGTTTCGCAACGTGTTTCGTTCGTGTTGATCGGCGGATGTCCTGCTTTGGCGTTGCGGTTGCGTTCCTTTGCATGCGTCGATTCGCTTCGTGTGGCTCAACCGCTTATGCGCGAAGCCATTGCGTGTGAAATCAGCCAATCCTATATTCGCGTAAGAGCATTAATCGCGCACGACACGTGCACGGCATGTAACGAGGGTACTGCGTGGGTCAAACTCGACGAGAGTTCATCAAGTCGACAACAACAGCGGCGGCGATGGCAGGAATCGCCGCGCACTTTCCCACCGGTCGCTTCGCGACCGACGCTCTCGTCTCCCCGTCGCTGTCGCCGTATTCCGCGAGCGTCGCGGGCGAGCCCAACGTCAAGGAGCTCGCGATGCTCGCCCTCGACGCCGCGAAGAGCGCCGGGGCCGACTATGCCGACGTTCGCTTCGTGCGCAATCGAAATCAAAATGTGTCCACGCGCGAGCAGCGTGTGTCGGGCGTCGCCGACAACGAAACCTACGGCTTCGGCATTCGCACGCTCGTCTCGGGGGCGTGGGGTTTCTCGGCGAGCCGGGATCTCACGCGCGACGAAGTGTCGCGCGTCGCCAAGCAGGCCGTCGCACAAGCGCGTGCAAATCGTTCCGCGCTCGTCAAACCGGTTGTTCTCGCGCCGGCGCCGGCTGTCGCCAACGGCACGTGGAACAGCCCGATCGAGATCGACCCATTCGGCGTCGCCATCGAAGACAAGGTCGCGTTGCTGCTCGCTGCCAATCAGGCGGCGCTCGCGGTCAAAGGCGCGCGCTTCGTCAACTCGAGCATGTTCTTCCTCCGCGAAGAGAAAACCTTCGCGTCTACCGACGGCAGCTTCACGGTTCAGGTCATCTATCGCACGTCGCCGTCCATGACCGTGACGGCCACCGGCAATGGCGACTTCGCCACGCGCGAGTCGGTGGACGTCGCGCCGCGCGGACTTGGTTATGAGCACGTTCGCGATTCCAATCTTGTCGCCAACGCAACCAAGTGGGCCGACGAAGCAGTACAAAAGCTGACCGCCAAGTCGGTGGACGTCGGCCGCTACGACCTCGTGCTGCATCCGTCGCACCTGTGGCTTACGATCCACGAGTCGGTGGCGCATCCCACCGAGCTTGATCGCGCGATGGGATACGAAGCGAACTATGCCGGTACGAGCTTCGTCGCGCCGCCGGAAAAAGTGCTCGGCACGTTGAAGTATGGGTCCGAGCTGATGAACATTCGCGGTGATCGCACGCAACCGGGATCGCTGTCGGCGTGCGGATGGGATGACGAAGGCGTGAAGCCCGAAGAGTTCGACATCATCAAGAAGGGCATCTTCGTCGACTACCACACCACGCGCGAACAGGCGCCGTGGCTCGATTGGTACTACAAGAAGCTCGGCAAGCCGACGCGCTCACATGGCTGCTCGTACGCGCAGACGTGGGCCGCGGTGCAATTCCAGCGCATGCCGAACGTCTCGCTGCTGCCCGGCGACAAGGATCTCGGGTGGGACGATCTCATCGCCGCCACCGATCGCGGCATCGCGATCATTGGCGACGGCTCGTTCTCGATCGACCAGCAGCGCTACAACGCGCAGTTCGGCGGTCAGGTCTTCTATGAGATCAAGGGCGGCAAGATCGTGGGAATGCTCAAGGATGTCGCCTACCAAATGAAGACGCCGGAATTCTGGGCGAGTCTCGATATGGTCGGCGGTCAAAAGAGCTACTTCCTCGGCGGCGCGTTCGGCGATGCAAAGGGCCAGCCGGTGCAGGTGAACGCCGTGAGTCATGGCTCACCCGTCACGCGATTCAAGAACGTCAACGTCATCAACACCGGGCGGACTGCGTGACGGTGCGCTCCCTGGCGATCACGGCGCGGTACCTGTCTCGCGAGGAATGCGAGGCGATCGCCAAGCGCGCTCTGTCGTTCGCCGGCGCCGATGAAACACGAGTGCTTGTTGGCAGCACCAGCATCGCGAATACGCGCTTCGCCGTGAATCAGATTTCGACGGGTGGAGACTCGTTCGACGGAGTGGTCACGGTCATCAGCAAGTTCGGTAAGCGGAGTGGCTCGTCGTCCACCAACCGGCTCGATGACGACGGCATTCGTGCCGCCGTGCAGATGTCCGAGCGCGTGGCAAAGCTCAGTCCCGACGACCCGGAGTCGATGCCTGAGTTGCCGGTGCAGACCTATCAGCCCGGCGTGAACTGGAGCGACGCAACGGCGTCGCAGGATCCTGCGACGCGCGCGCTGGCTGTGAAGCGCATTGCTGATCCGGCAAAGACGGCAGGTCTCGTCTCGACCGGCTTCATGGAGGCGATCACCAGCGCGCAGGCAATCGCCAACAACAAGGGCTTGTTCGCCTACAATCGTTCAACGTCGTCGGTGCTGACGACCACCGTTCGTACGCCCGATGGAACAGGTTCTGGGTGGGCCGGCGCCACGCATCATGACTGGACGCGCATTGATCCTGCAGTGCTGGGTGCTCGGGCGACACAGAAGGCGCGTACATCGGTGAACCCGGTCGCGGTCGAGCCGGGTCGCTATACCGTCGTGTTCGAGCCGACTGCCGTTGGAAATCTCGTACAATTCATTGCGCGCGCGCTCAACGCGCGCTCCGCCGACGAAGGGCGTTCGTTTTTCTCGATGGCTGGAGGCAAGAACAAAATCGGCGAGAAAGTGATTGATGAGCGTGTGACGATTGTCTCAGATCCGTTCGATGCCGATGTTGCCGGATCACCGTTTAACGGTGACGGATCACCAACTCGGCGCGTCGTATGGATCGAGAACGGTATTGTGAAGAACCTCGACTACGATCGATATTGGGCGCAGAAGCAGGGACGCATGCCGACCGGCGCCGGTGGATCAATACGCATGAGTGGCGGCACGGCATCGCTCGATGACTTGATCAAGTCGACGCAACGCGGTCTGTTGGTGACACGCTTCTGGTATCTGCGGCCGGTGGATCAACGCACCATTCTGTACACCGGTCTCACTCGCGACGGAACGTATTTGATCGAGAACGGCAAAGTGACGAAGCCGGTGAAGAATCTGCGATTCAACGATTCTCCGGTCTTCATGCTGAATAACCTGGAAGCGATGGGCGTCCCCGAGCGCGTGAGCGCGAGCGAGGGCGGCGATCCCGGCCAGGCGATCATGGTTCCAGCACTCAAGGTTCGGGACTTCAATTTCACCAGCTTGAGTGACGCCGTATGATGATGCAGATGACGCTACAGTCGCTGCATTCCAGACTTCACGCACGTCCGCGGACGTGCGTGTAGCGACGATCGGAGCGCCCTTGGGCGCGAAGGCCGTCGTCTCGCCGATCCACCGGGGGATCGGAGGAGAGAGTATCACCCTCCATACATGGAGAGTTCAAATGGCTGCAAAGAAAGGGGCCCGTAAGGGCGGGAAGAAGGCCGCGAAGAAAGGCGCGAAGAAAGGCGCCAAGCGCAAGTCCGCCAAGAAGGCCCGTCGCTAGTTTTAGCGTTGGGTAGAAAAAAGAAGCCGGCGAGTTCGCCGGCTTCTTTTTTTCTCCGCATCAGTGTTCGACCGCGACGCCTGGCTACGCGACTTTCGCCTCGCGAACCTCGTCGGCAATCTCAGGGGCTGGGCCCCAGACATATGCGGAAACCATCGGGGCCTGCTCGCCGCGGGAGCCGCGGGAGATCACGATGCCGATGGGCTCTTGGTCGGGTGCGTTTTTTGTTTTTCCCTTCATAGTCATTGATATAGAAGTGGCTTCTAGAGGCTTCTGGCGTCGTCGGAACCGCCGGCGTACCGGATACTCCACCTTGCACTGGTGGTGCCATCGTGCGCTCGTCCGTATAAGCCATTTGTTCTCAACGACTTACAAAAAAACAAACCAGCCAATCGGCTGGTCATGTTTCATTGTGCGACACCGCGCACCGACACGTTGTTTCGATTTGCGACGGCGACGAGCGGGCCTACGCCGCTCCCTTTCGCGCCAGGAAAGTCTTCGACCGATTGTCCGTGCGTTCCACGGTCACGGTCCAGCCGCGGTAGCGGTTCCGAAGCTCCTCGAGCGATACCGCGCCGGTTGCCTTTCCCGACGACACGATCGTTTGGACGAGGTGAACGCCGCCGTCCATGGTCGCGCTCTGAAGGAGCTCGATGACGCGCGTCCGTTCGTCGGCCGACAGCGTGTCGAGGACCGATGGATTCACGATGACGGCATTCAGCGGAAGGTGGTCGGGCAGCCACGACGACAGATCGCCGATTCGCGCGTGCACGCGGCCCGCGAGACCGGCACCGATCGCTGCCTGCATCACGCGGTCGAGCGAGTCTTCTTCGGCCGTCAACGTCGTCACTTCGCAGCCGTTCGCCGCGAGGTAGAGCGCTGAGACTTCGTCGAGCGCCCCGGCAACGAGCACGCGTCCATCGCTGGATGACGGAAGCGTCCGCACGAGCACGTCGTCAGGTCGAAGTCCCCAATGCTCGGGACGACGAAGCTCGTCGATCAACCTGAGGCGCCGACGTCGCCAGGTGTCGTAGCCCGACAAGCGCAGGCGATTGCGGATGATGCGGTCGACTTCTTCACACAAGAGGAGTTCGGTCAACGCGAACTGGGGGGCTGCCGACAGCGCCGTCACCGCTTCATCGCCGATGTTGAGGAGCACGCTCCGGGACACCGACTCCTTGTAGTTCTCGATCTCTTGTTCGACGAACAGCTCGTACTCGTGTTTGAGGGAGCGGGTAGGTCGAGCCATGCAGCTCTATGGTAGAAGATGCGCGTAACCTAGGCAATCGCTCGACATACGCAAGTGCTCATGGACGTATCGCCGCGCTCTCATCGCGGTCTCATCACGCGGCCAGACTCGTCACGCGGGCTCGATGTGCACCGTGACTTGCGACGTGCCGAACTCGCGTTCGATCGCCGCTTCCACGTCGTCAGCCAAGCGGTGTGCATCGTCGACGGAGCTTCCGCCCGGCACCGCGATGGTGACTTCGGCAAAGAGTTGCCCCGACGCCGTCGAGCGCGAGCGGACATTGCGTACGTCGCGAATGTCCGACACGCCGAGCACGACACGACGAAGGTCCTGTGCGTCGATGGCCCGTTCATCGACGAGGATCGGGATGGACTCGCGCAAAATCTGCGCGCCGCTGAAGGCAATGATCAACGCGACGCTGATGGCGAGCACGGCATCGAGCCATGACCACCCGAGCCGCGACAGGGCGAGCGACCCGAGCGCGAGCAGCGTGACGAGAATATCGCTGCTCGTGTGCGCGGCATCGGCCAACAGGAACGCGCTCCCCAACTCGCGTCCACGCCGACGCTCATGCCACACGACGAACGCATTCACGACGAGCGTGGCAATGATGATGGCGACGTCGAACCCGTTCACGTTCGGTGGCGAACGGTGCTGTGCAAGCGCGCCGAATCCCTGCCGCAACAGCTCGAAGCAGGAGATGGACAGAAATCCAACAATGCCCAAGGCGCCGAGGGTCTCGAACTTGTCGTGGCCGTACGGATGGTCTTCGTCCGGCGCGCGCGCCGCCACGGCGACGAGCACCATGCCGATGACGTTGTTGAACATGTCCAGCCCGGACTCGAGTGCCGCGCCGAGCACGGTGAGCGAGCCGGTCCGGACTCCCACTACGATCTTGATCGCCGCAACGAGCGCGTTGAGCGCCAACACGGCCGCCAACGTTCGGCGGACGGCAGGAGTGCGCGCATCGCTCGATTGTCGCCGGCGCGTTGATGCGGATTGAGTCGAGGTTGACACCGCTGCAACTTGCCTTACCCGCAAAGGGCGGGTCAACGGGCAGTACAATAGTCGTGGCGGTTCGTGGCTTCGCCATCGATAATCCGTCGCTAGGACGACATCGTGTCATTGGCCACGGAATCCGCGGAAGAAGCGGAACACAGACGGAATGCATCATTGCGCAACGAGCCGGGATTTTCTTTGTTGACTGCCGCTCGGGGACGCCACGAACTAGCAGCCCGAGCGGTGGTCTCAAAAAAAAGGCCCGTTGCGCAAGAATGTATTCCGTGATGAGTCCGCGGATTCCGCGGATTCCGTGGTCGATGACAGGGAGCCGTCCTACCGACGCACGCCAGTCATGGCGCGTCGCAGCTTCCCCATCGATAGTCCGTCGCAGAGACGACGTCGCGTCATGGGTCATTCCGTGGTCGATGACAAGGAGCCGTCCCACCGACGCACGCTAGTCATGGCGCC
>JBDUEJ010000123.1:0-5819 GCA_040002475.1 bacterium
TGCAGCCGTGATGCAGCCGTGATGCACGCCGCGGACTACGTCGCCACGTCCCAATCGATGAACCGCGCGCGCTGTTCGGGCGACGGTACCAGACACACAGGCGCGCCACGCACGATCTGATGGCGATGGCGCGCGATGACGTCATAGACGACATCGCGGGCCGGCCGCGGCACGATCGCGCCCAGCCAGGCAAGCGGCCTCCATGCGCCGCCAAGGTATTCGAGCACGCGCAACGCCGCCGCCGATCGCGTGAGCAAACGCTCATCGCCACCGCCCGAACCGGCCTCGTACCAAATCACCGAGTCCACGTCATTCAGCTCGGGATGCTGCACGCGTACCGCGGTGCCGGCCGGGCTTTGCAGGCTGGCGAAGCGCAGCGTGCGTCGTGCGCGCTCGTGGCGCAGCACAAATTGCACGGTATTGGCGCAAAAGCCGCACGTGCCGTCGAACAGAAGCAGCGCGGACCGATCGGGTTCGCTCATTTCCTGAAAGGTAGGCGCGTTGCCACCGGACGCACGAGCTTCTCCGCGGTGTGCGTGTCGGATACGCGCGCGACCTTGGTGTATGTGAGACCCAGCCGCTTCGCGCGGTCGAAGATTGTGGTGTCGGCAACACCGGTCGGACCCTTGCGATGCACCACCCAGATCGCTCCATCGGCTTTCGTCGCCGCCAACGCGCGTTCGATCCTGTCCAGCTGCGCCGGCGATTCGACGCCGACGAACACCACATCGCACTCCGACGCGCTCCGGCCACTCAGCAGCCGCGACGTCCGCTCGGCCACCTGTGCGGCAAGGTCGCGGTCCTCGATACCGAGAAGCCAGACTTTTGCATTCGCCGTCACGTCGAGCTTGTCGATGAGCCGTTTGGGCGGTTCCTCGATCTTCTTCCGCCATTTGGCCGCGGCTTCGTCACCGAGCGAGAGTGCGACGACGGCCACCGGCGAGGTGATGGTGAGCACGCCCGCGCGCACCGACATGCGCTGGATCGCGGCGCGCGGAATGCGAATGCGCGCCTCACCGCGCACAATCAACTCGTCGGTCTCGAGCAGAACAGTCGCATCCGCCTCGCGAACCGTGTTGTCCGCTCCCGTGACACGAGCGCGGCATTTCGTTTCATATCCCATGAGCTTCTCCGGCCGCGACGATGGTGGGCGTGGGCTCATTGCCGAAGTGCCTACCGAGCGCGCGGAGATACGTGTCGATCGACTTCGTGTGGCCCATCACGAACCGCGACACGAAGCGAAACACCGGATTGTACACCGATCCACGTTCCGTCACGACCACGCGGCTCCACGACTGGCCGTCTGGTTCGATCTCGAACTCCCAGCGTCCGCCGAACGGTAGGTTGTCGTCGGCGATTCGTGTGACCAGTCGTCGCGGCGGTTCGGCGGCGTCGATGACCATGGTGATCGCGCCGTTTCGCGAATACTCCCGCCACGTCGGACCATTCGGCGTCGTCCCAAGCAGCTCGACGCGCGTGATGTCCGAACGCCACGCGGGGAATCCGGCGGGATCGGTGAGCGCGGCCCACACCACGGCGGGCGGCGCGCCGACGCGTGCCGCAAGCGACGCGACGTGATCGCGCGGCAGCAGCGCGCCCATGATCACGACGACCAGCACGAGCGCGACGATGACGCCGAGTCCAACGAGAGCCCATTTCATGAGCGGTATCTCCGAGAGTGCCGGCGTTCCTCAGGCGGGAAGGGAAACAGGGGGGACATTCACGACGCGGTGCGCCGACTGCGTTTGGTTGCGCGCGATCGCGTCTGCTGCGCGGCGGTGGCGGCTCGACCGAGAAGCTCGAGGCCCTTGAGTGCGGCGCGTCGGTCGCGGTCGGAGAGTTGATCGAGCATGTCCGCGACGAGCGAAGGTTCGAGCACCGAGTTCGCGGCGCAGATGCGCACGCCGGCGTCAGTGAGACGGAGTTGCGCCTTTCGGCGGTCCACGGGATCGAGCACGCGCGCGATGTAGCCCTGTTGCATGAGCCGGCCAACGGCAATCGACATGGTCGCCGGGGTGACGCCCATGTGGTCGGCGAGATCGCTCAGCATCAGCGGCTGGTCGGCGTCGAGATGGTCGAGAATGCTGACCTGATGCGCGCTCACCTGTGATCCGGTGCCCGGGTCGCGCACGTGGCGCCGGTGGCAGGCGAAGTAGATGCGTGGGTAGTCGCGAAACACGGCGGCGACGTCGGGGTGGATGCCCATGCGCCAGGATATGGCGAATAATTAGCTTTGTCAACACAAACAATCGGACCGGGTCGGCTCACGCCGGCGCATTCGGACGATGGCGCGCGCAATCCGGCGGTGCGCTTCGTCGTGACCCTCGCGCTAGCATCGGTCGCATGCTCGCCGCCATTCGTTCCGCCACGGTCCTGGGGATCGACGCCTATGATGTGTGCGTCGAAATCGACGTCGCCCAGGGTTTGCCGCACTGGACCATCGTTGGACTCCCCGCAGGCGAAGTCAAAGAGAGTCGCGAGCGCGTCTCCGCGGCGCTGGCGAACTCGGGGTTCGTGCTGCCGTCGCGGCGGATCACGGTGAGTCTGTCGCCGGGCGACACGCGAAAAATTGGCACGGGGTTCGACCTGCCCATTGCCGTAGGCCTTCTCGTCGCACTGGGCGTCGTCGCCACTGAATCTGTCGCCGGCCTCGCGTTCCTCGGCGAGCTCGGGCTCGACGGAGCGTTGCGCGGTGTGCGCGGCGTCCTGTCCGTCACGCGCCATCTGTCGGCGGCGGAGTCCGTGCGTGCGTTCGTGCTGCCTCCGGCCAACGTCGACGAGGCGGGCCTCGTTCGATCGCTTCCGCTCATCGCGCCGCCGACGCTCGC
Organism: bacterium; assembly: GCA_040002475.1. Taxonomy (GTDB): domain Bacteria; phylum Gemmatimonadota; class Gemmatimonadetes; order Gemmatimonadales; family Gemmatimonadaceae; genus JAQBQB01. The sequence goes on from JBDUEJ010000123.1 coordinate 2,829, forward strand.
CGCGCTGGTCGAGGCGCTGCGATCGGGCGCGCTCGCCCGCGCGGTGCCCACCGAACGCTTGGCCGCCATCGACGACGGCGCTGACTTCGCCGACGTCGTGGGGCAGGAGACGGCAAAGCGCGCGCTGGAGATCGCCGCCGCCGGCGGTCATGCGTGTTTACTCATTGGTCCTCCGGGCGCCGGCAAGACCATGCTCGCGCGCCGCTTGCCGTCGATCCTGCCTGCGCTCACCGAGGACGAGGCGCTCGAGGTGACGGCGATTCATTCGGTTGCCGGCTTGCTGTCGACGTCCGGCGCCTGCCTCGCGGCGCGGCCCTTTCGTGCCCCGCATCATTCAATCTCGTCGGCCGGGCTCGTGGGCGGCGGTGGTGTCCCGCGTCCGGGTGAGGTGAGTCTCGCGCACCACGGAGTGTTGTTCCTGGACGAGCTGTTAGAGTTTCCTCGCGGCGCGCTCGAGGCGCTCCGTCAGCCGTTGGAGGACGGACGGGTCGTGATCGCGCGCGCCGCGTCGAGCGTGGCGTTTCCGGCGCGGTTCTCCCTCATCGCGGCGATGAATCCGTGCCCGTGCTGTAATCTGGGCCATCCGACAAAGACCTGTACGTGTAGTGAGGCGGAGATCGTGCGGTATCGGTCGAAGCTGTCTGGGGCGATGGCGGACCGGATCGACATACACGTAACCCTCCCACCGGTCACGCCTGCGTTATTAGAGAGTGCTCAGTGTGCCGAAATATCGTCAGTGATTCGGGATCGCGTTGAGCGAAGTCGGATTGTGCAACGGAAAAGGTTTGCCGACGTCGTGGGCGTGTCATCGAACGCTGGTGCGTCGGGTCGGTGGCTGTTGTCACATGGTGGCGTTGAGCAGGGCGCGCGAGCGCTCCTTATGATCGCTATGGAGTCGCTCAGCCTTTCGGCGCGCGCATATCATCGGGTTCTGCGCGTCGCTAGAACGATTGCGGACATTGAGCAAAGTGACGTGGTGTCAACGTCGCACGTGGCCGAGGCACTGCGGTACCGGCCCACGTAAACGAGGCGCCGCAGCATCGCGCTACTACGGGGGACGAGAATTAGAGCCACGTCGTTTAGAGAACTTACTCCGACGAACCGGTCTGACATAGAACGCCTTCATCGGGTAAAGCCGAACTTTCATCGCGTGCCTGCGTGAATCGGCGAACGGCTGGTCCCACGATCGGAATAGATATGCCGACAATATGTGTCACTAGAGTTGTAATGTTGCCTAGGCAACAACCCACGATCCGATCGCCTCAATATTAGAAAGCTTTGAGGCATCGTTAACGGAACACAGACGGGCTGGCTTTCGCGAATTCTCTCGGCGCCCCGCCGAGTGACATGAGACATAGGTAAGACAATCAGCGCTCTTGCACGTGTCGGGGCAAGCGCCTACTGTGGCAAAGCCGGAGCGGCGCGGCGGTGCTTCGCTCGATCGGGACTGGCGGTGAGAAGTCGACGAGGACTTTGGACGCCGGAGCATCTCGGTGCGGCAGAAGGGACGGCTACGTAACGTGTCACGTGGCCCGCTTGGCGCAGCGGCTCCGGACGCTCGTAATGCGGAGCTTGATGGTGATCGACGAGCTCGGGTACCTGCCCATCACGCGGACTGGGCCGTGCTCTTCTTTCAAGCTCATGGCGCGGCGCCATCAGCAGCATCAAAAAAAACTCATATGAGATTTTGACACAGAGTCCTTTGTGTCCGATATTCTCGTCGCCGATTCTTCACCGAGCGACGCCGCTCCGCAAATGACTCTGTACTGGAGAGCAAATGCAGATGCGTTCGTGTCGCACGGAGCGTGCAGATGTGCCGGCGGCTTCATCCCGGAGATATCTGGCTACCGGGCGCTTGATCCTCATGCTCGCGTCCGTTGCCCTGTTTGGATGCCGAAACATCAGCGAGCCGATTGCGCCGCCGGAGACACGCATTAAACCCCAAGGGCCATCCCACGACGTTTACGGCTGCACGCTGGGGACAACCAACTGTGCAAGAATCGACGCCGCGATCACGTATTTAGAAAACTATGGCGGCAATTGCCAGGGCGCCGCTATTCAGGCACGATCGCGCTTCGTTTCGACCACTCCCGGCGTTGGCTTTGTAGAAACCACAGATCCCGGTTTCTATGCGAAGACCTACGTGACCCCGAACACGAACCCTTCCAACTATTCCGCCGACGGGGCAACGTACGTTAACATCCAAAAATCGACGCTGCCGGGTGGGGGAACGCCCAGACCCTAGGGAGCATTCTCGCGCACGAGGAGTATCATCACTACGGCTACGGGCCGTTTCATAGCCAATGGGACGAGTACTGGCAGGCCCCTGGACCGCCGCCGCCTGCGTGCGACCTTGCGCAGTTCCAGTGGCCGTCCTAGGCAAACGGGCCTACTCTCGATTGCGGCTACAAAGCCATCCTACGCGGGCTGTCGTTCGACTCCATTGGGAGATTCAAAGAATGAATACTCTGCTTACGATCGCTGTGGCGGTCTTTCAACTACAGACTTCGGTGGTCAATCCTGAGGGGATCCTGACGGCTGCGCTCGAGCGATTCATGCCGACGAGCCGGCCACCAGGTGCGTTGGCGCCGACGGGCAGGGCGGACCGAGCTAAACGAAAGCTATTCCTCGATGTCGTACGCACGACGGAAGCCTTCCGAGCACTCGATCCGCTCCTCTCGCCCGACTACGCCAAGATTGGCCGCCCGTTCGTGGCGCGCGCACGTGCTGAGGCAATCCCTTGCTCAGGCGTTCCTGTCCATTGCGCCGTCGCCGATGACGGCGTCTACGCAGCCATCACATCGGTAAAGGCCGACAGTGCTGTCAACAGCTACAGAATCGAATTGCTGCTCTTATCTAACGGTGATAGTCCGTCGCGAGGGTGGGTGAATGGGACAGAGACGGAGATGTTCATCAGTCTCGACAAGCGCGGCGAATGGAAGGTTGATCGGATCGGTAAAATCGCGGCAATCAATTAGAATAGAAGTCCAC
>JBDUEJ010000124.1:0-5680 GCA_040002475.1 bacterium
GTGGGAGACGCCGTTGCGCGACCGCGCTTGCTCACGGTGCTGCTCGGCCTCTTTGGCGTGATGGGACTCATTCTCGGCGCGCTGGGGATCTACGGCGTGTTGGCGTACCTGGTCACGCAGCGCACGCGTGAGATCGGCGTGCGGGTCGCGCTTGGTGCGCAGCCGCGCGACGTCTTGGGAATGGTGGTGGGAAGTGGACTTCGACTGGCGGCGGTGGGCGTTGGTGTTGGGTTTGTGGGGGCGTTGCTGTTGACGCGATTCATGCAGGGAGTGCTGTACGGCGTTTCGGCGAACGATCCGTTGACGTTCGGCGTCGTCGCGGCGGCGTTGCTTGGGGTTGCCGCGCTGGCGAGTTGGATTCCGGCGCTTCGAGCGGCACGCGTGGATCCGCTAGTCGCACTTCGATCCGAATGAGCTTCGAGCGAACCGAGAACTAAGAACTGCAATGCACCGAGCGGGTAGCTCGTTGGCCAACCGCGTGCTTCGTCCGTGCTTCGTCGGTGTCGTCCGTGCCAATGCAGTTCAGGCCAGGCGCAACAATTCCTACTGGCGCATGGCTTCGACCGGGTCGATCCTCGCGGCGCGGCGCGTAGGACCCACGCTCGCCGCGACGGCGACGACGAGTAATAGCAGCGCTGTGCCGCCAAGGACCGTCGGATCGGTGGGACTCACCTCGAACAGCAGAGAACCGAGGAATCGCGTAGCGGCGAGTGCGACCATCACGCCTGCGGCGATACCAGCCGTCGCCAGCACGAGCGATTGACCGACGATCAATCGTGAGACTTCTCTAACCTGGGCGCCGAGGGCGAGGCGGATGCCGATCTCGACACGGCGCTGGCCCACGATGTAGGAAATCACGCCGTAGATCCCGACGGCGCTCAACAGCATCGCGATGGTGGCGGCGATCAGCAGCAGCGACATCGTGAAGGACGTGTCGGCCATGGACTGCGCGACAATGATCTCCATGGATTGGACATCGGCGATCGGCACCTGCGGATCCATCTGCGTCACGATCTGTCGAATTGCCGTGACGAGGGCCCCGGGATCGGCGTTGGGCGCGCGGACGACGAGGGACATGTATCGCGATGCCCACGAGCCCGGGCCGAACTTCGCGGTTAGCTCGTCGGACGGAGGCACGATCGGAAAGTAGATCGCGTCGACGAGGGGGCTTCGCAGCCCGTTGCCGTACATATCTTCAGCAATGCCGGTGATCGGGAATTGCGGCATGCGCGGGTTGAACGGCTCGACGACGTGGCCGATCGGGCTCACGTCCTTCCAGAACCGCCGCGCCACGACGCCGCTCACGATCACCGGTGCCGCTCCGGCCTCGACGCTCGACCACGTTGGAAGCGTGCCGGCAACTTTGACTCCCATCGCCTCGAAGTAGCCCGGCGTCACGAACACCATGGACATGCAGTGCACGTCCGCCGGCCGGTCGCCGGCCGCCTCGGTGGCGACGGAGGTGCACCCGAAGCCGCCGCCAAAGGGAAGGTTGTTCGTCGCACCCGCATGCGTGACCGACGGAAGCGCCTCGACTCGGCGCATGAGGTCGCGCCAGAACGGCTCCACCTGCTGGTACGTCAGATACTTCGATGCCGGCAGAATGAGCGTCATCGTTTGGACACCCACGGGATTGAAACCGAGCTGCACGTGGCGCAGCCGAGAGAAGCTCTTGAGCATCAGTGCGGCGCCGCTCAACAAAACCACCGCGAGGGCGATTTGCGTCAAGACCAACGCCCGGCGCGCGAGCTCGCGCGGCCGCGACGTGGTGAGTCCGCGCCCCGCGTCGCGAAGTACAGCGACGTCGACGCCGATGGAGCCCAGCGGAAGCAATCCGAACACCACACCGAACGCAATCGCCGAGGCGGCACAGAACGTCACACTGCGCCAACCAATGGTCACTTCATCCAATCGCGGAAGCGACTGAGGCGCAATCGCGAGCAGACCATGCAGGAGCCCGTAGGCGAGAGCAATGGCTCCAACCGCAGCCACGCCACCGAGCATGAGACTTTCGGCAAGATAGTGCACGGCGAGCTCGCCGCGCCCGGCGCCGAGTGCTGTCCGCACCGCCACCTCCCGACGACGCGCGTCGATGCGTAGCAGAAAGAGATTGGCGACGTTCGCCGCGGCAATGAGAAGTACGAACGCGACCGCGGCGAACAGCAGCCAAAACGCTCGCACCACCGATTCGCCGACAATGGAATCGCGGAGCGACGTCACATGCATCGCCATGCCGGTTCGCGTCATGAAGCTGGCCGGATACACCTCGGGATGCGCCGCCACGAACAGAGCCTGCATGTGCTTGACGTCAGCGGCGGCCATAGCGACGGTGACGCCGGGCTTGAGCACGCCGATGCCGTGATGCGTGTGGTTGTTGGCGGGCTTGTCATTCGGATCGAGTTGATTCCGAGTCCAGATGTCGGCCTTCACGTCGGGCAGGTTCGCACCGTGCGGCAGAACGCCGATGATCTCGACGGATGGACCCCAGCCGAGCTGGAGTCGTCGCCCAACGATGCCGGGGTCGCCGCCGAAGCGGCGCTGCCAATAGTCATGACTGATCAACGCAACCGTCTTGTTCTGCGCGCGTTCTTCGTCGACGGAAAACACGTGGCCGAGCTCCGGCCGAATGCCGAGCACACTGAAAACGCTTGCGCTGGATTCCACGGTATTTACGCGCTCCGCGGGATGATCGCCGTCGCCAGGCACGATGGAGACTTGTGTGTCGTAGAGCGCGAAGTCGGACATCGTCGCGCTCTCGTGCTTGAAGTAGAAGTACTGGCCTCTCGAGATCCGATATTCATCGGTGCCGCCAGTCTCCATGCGCCACAGCGTGCCGATGTGGATGAGGCGGTCGGCGTTCGGGTACGGCAGCGGTCGAAGGACCACTCGATCGAGCAGCGTGAAGATCGCGGTGGCGGCGCCGAGTCCGAGGGCGAGTGTGATGACGGCGACGAGCGAGAAGGACGGCGCGCGAAGGAGTGCGCGGGCGGCGTGATTCGTTTCGCGGCGGATCGTGTCGAGGAGTTCCATGCGGCTTCTCCGATGAAGCATCGAGTCGTCGATGTTTCGTACCTGCTGCCGGTATGTATCGAAGTCGCCGAACCGACGGCGCGCTTCGTATTCAGCCTGTTCGCGCGCCAGGCCTTCGCGTTCCATGAGCTCTTCAATGCGTCCTTCGAGGTGGAAACGGAACTCGTCGTCGAGCTCGGCGCGCATGCGGCGGCGCGTCTGCGGGAGGCGGAAGACGCGGCGCAGAGTGGCCCACGCGCCTGTTGGCTCGTTCATCGCGCGGGGACCACGGCGCGGGCGTCGATCACGAGGCCAACGACGCTCGTGTAGCGCGACCATCGCGTGAGCTCCGAGGCCAGCTGCTTGCGTCCTTGGGCCGTGAGGCGATAGAACTTTGCTTTACGGTTTCGTTCGGTGAATCCCCATTCGGCGTCCAACCACCCCTTCTCTTCCATCCTATGAAGTGCGGGATAGAGCGCGCCTTCTTCGATCTGGAGCTGTTCGTTGGTGGTTTGCTCGATCCATCGCAACACGGCGAGGCCGTGCCTTGGCCCCCAGGAGAGTGTTTTGAGTATGAGGAGGTCGAGCGTACCGCGGACGAGGTCGACTTCGTTGGCTGGCATCGGACATCCGGACGATGGGTTGACCTAAGGTTCTTAGGCTTGGACAGAGTAACACTCCAAAGGGTTGCATGAACAGCCTGAATCATGATCCCGGGCCGGCTGAGGCCGGAGCGCGCGCCGCGAGCCCGTCCGGCGCCGATGACTCCGCGGCCGAGGCGGTGTCGACGCCCATTGTCGCGCGCGGAACGGAGATTCGGGTGGGCACGGCCGGGTGGACCGACCCCACGCTCACCGCCCGGGGCGTGTTCTATCCCGACGGCGTCAAAACGCCGGAGGCGCGACTTCGCTACTACGCATCGCGCTTTCCCATGGTCGAGGCAGACGCCGGCTTCTATGCGATCCCCGACCGACTGACCGCCGAACGGTGGGTGGAGCGCACACCCGGCGACTTCGTGTTCAACGTCAAAGCGCACGCGCTCATGACCGGGCACGCCACGGACGTCGCGCGTCTTCCACGATCGATTCGCGACGCGCTGCCGGCGTCCATCGCCAATGGGCGCCGAGTCTACGCGAAGGATCTTCCGCTCGAGCTGCGAGACGAAGTGTGGCGCCTCTTTCGCGATTCAGTGCAACCGCTGCACGAGGCACACCGCCTCGGTGCGATCCTGCTCCAGTTCGCGCCATGGATTCGCCCTGCGCGACACACGCCCGCCATGTTCGATCGCGCGCGCGCGCAGCTCGGCGACCTTCCGATCGCGGTGGAATTTCGTCATCCGAGTTGGCTGGAGCCCAAGCTTCGCGAGCGGTTGTGGAGTCAACTGCGCGACCATGGAATGACCTATGTGGTCGCGGACACGCCGCCGGGGACGGAGACAAGTCTCCCACGCGTGCCGGCGGTGACGACGCCGGACTTGGCGATCGTACGACTGCACGGGCGGCGGAGCGAGACGTGGGGTGCGCGCAAGGCACCGGTACTGGAGAAGTACCGGTACCTCTACGACGCTGACGAATTAAAGGAATGGCTCGAGGTGATTCTGGACCTGTGCGACCAGGCAGAGCGAATTCACGTGGTGTTCAACAACTGTTACGCGAACTACGGGACCACGAATGCCCTCGAGATGGCGCGGCTGCTGGGCGGTTAGGCTGCCTGCTGGCCGGCGGGCATCCACATGGGGAAGCCGCTGCTGATCTCTCCAACACATTCATATCGAGCGGGCGGAAAGCCGAGCACACCGATCTCGAGCACGTCGCCGCGGCGCACGTCGACGTGCAAGCCGAGCGCGTCTACGGCGGCGGTGAACGAGTGGCTCTCGATGACCCCCTCGGCGCGGGATTCCGCGTTGTTTACCGAAAAGCAGAATTTTGACATCTGAAACCTCCGTCGGTTCTCTTGCTGAATTTAGATACCCCGGGAATCCCAGAGGTTTCCGCCTGCCGTGGTTGCCCGCTGGTTCAACGGGTGTTCCCGGCTGTACTCTTGAAGGTCTCTCGCCTCGACAAAAACATGCGCACCAATGCCTTGCTGACCGCAGCGTTGTTTGCCGCGTCGGCTTCTGCCGGCGCCCAACAGAAGCGCGCACTCACCTTCGACGACTTTTCCGCGGTCCGTGCCGTCGGTGATCCACAGCCGTCGACGGACGGGAAGCTCATCCTCTATTCGGTGCGTACGACTGACGTGCAGGCGAACAAGCGCGCATCCCAAACGTTCGTCGTACCGGTGGGCGGCGGCGCCCCTCAAGTCTTTCCAGCGCCATCGGTTTCAGCGACAGAAGCCCGTTGGTCGCCGGACGGAAAGCACATCGCGTACGTCGCGAGCGGTCAACTTTGGGTTGCCGATGCGAGTGGTTCCAATCCTCGTCAACTCACACGTCTGAACGGCGGTGCAACGGGTCCTGTCTGGTCGCCGGCCGGCGATCGAATCGCGTTCACGTCGGCCGTCTATCCCGACTGCTCCACCGATGCATGCAACGCCGCCAAAGAGAAGGCGGCGTCCGACAACAAAGTCAAAGCCCACATCGCTGACCAATTGATGTATCGGCACTGGAATGCCTGGGATGAAGGGTCGCGGTCCCATCTTTTCGTTGTGCCGCTGGATGGGGGCGCGCCGA
>JBDUEJ010000125.1:0-5549 GCA_040002475.1 bacterium
TTGTGACCTCCACGATGTCAACGTGGCGCTCTAACCAACTGAGCTAACCGCCCTTATCGCAAGAGCGGGAAACGGGACTCGAACCCGCGACCCCAACCTTGGCAAGGTTGTGCTCTACCAACTGAGCTATTCCCGCAACTGTCTCTACTGTCTGCTTATGTCTACTTGTGACGCTACATCCCAAAAGTCGACGGCCTCAACAACGGCTTCATCGTGGCACACTTTCAGGCAGAACTCCGACGAGGCGTCCGACACTACTCTTGCCACGCCATGGAGGCGAGCGGGATCGAACCGCTGACCTCTTGAATGCCATTCAAGCGCTCTCCCAACTGAGCTACGCCCCCGCTTCCTGACAGCGAACCAAACGATTACCGGCAGGAACCACGAACTATAGCCATGGGTATACCGAGTGTCAACAAAATGGGACTGGCGGAAATCTGTCGGGCCGGTATTTTGCAGCGCCTTCTATGACTAACTCGTATGAAGCATGTCACCGCTTCACAGAGATTGGCTCGAGGGGCCCCGCGCGACGAAGACGCCGCGCACGTTCCAAAACCCGCAGCGACGCGGTGCTGTCTCTGGCCGCCGCTTATAAATGCCGACTCCAACGCGCTTGGTGCGCGAGGGTAAATCGTAAACATGACTGAACTCAAGCGTCGTCGCCGCCGCACGGCCCCCGCTGGGATCGCTCCGAACGAGCCAGAACGCGATATTCTCGACCAGTACCTCTACGAGGTCAGCACATATCCGCTCCTCAAAGGCACGGAGGAAATCGACCTCGCCAAAAAAATCCGCGCCGGCGACCCGGACGCGCTTCAGGAACTGGTGAAGCGCAACCTGCGCTTCGTCATCTCCGTCGCCAAAAAATACCAGAACCGCGGTCTGCCCCTCATCGATCTCATCGGTGAAGGCAACGTCGGCCTGCTCACGGCCGCCCGCAAATTCGATCCCGATCAAGGCGTCAAATTCATCTCCTATGCGGTGTGGTGGATCCGCCAGGCGATTCTCTCCGCGCTCGCCCGCCAGGGCCGCACCGTTCGCGTGCCGCTCAACCGCACGGCCGATCTTTCGAGAATCATCAAGGCATCCGAAATCCTCCGCCAAAAGCTGAACCGCGAGCCCAGCCCCGAAGAGCTGTCTCAGCTCACCGGACTCTCGGTCGACGTCGTCCAGTCCCTGGCCGCGCTCAACACGAGCGACGTTCGTCTCGACGCGCCCATGGATCCCGAAGGCGATCGCTCCCTCATTGAACGCTTCGTCGCCGACGAAATGCCCGACACGGAAGAAGAAGCAATGAACCGCTTCCTCACCGACGAGATCGAGCAGGCGTTGAGCACGCTGCCCCCGCGCGACGCAAAGGTGCTGCGTCTCTACTTCGGCCTCGAAGGCGGACGCGAGCACACACTCGAAGAAATCGGCTCCATGCTCGGCGTCACGCGGGAACGCGTTCGCCAACTTCGCGACCGCGCGCTCAAGCGGCTCCGCGAAGGCGACGTCGGCCGCGCACTCGGCAGCTTCGCCGCATAGGTCCGCACTCAGGAAAAAACGAAGGGCCGGCGTTATCGCCGGCCCTTTTCGTTTGTCGTGGCGCCGGAAAATCACGACCACCGATCCGTTGGCGTTAGTTCAACCGTTTTTCGGATGGGCTAGCCTGCGACTCCGCGCCGGATCACATTCCTGTTGGGGCGAATCCCACTCGCTCCTTCCCGATTCCCGCGACAATGATCCACCTCGCAGACGTTCATAAAGCCTTCGGCCCCAAACGCGTTCTCGAGGGCTTCACCCTCGACGTCGTCGAAGGTGAGACCATGGTCATCATCGGGTATTCGGGCACCGGGAAATCCGTCGCGATCAAACACATCGTCGGGCTGCTCGAGCCCGATTCCGGCCAAGTGATCGTCGACGACTTCGAGGTCCCCATGCTCTCCCGCCGCGAGCTCTACAAACTGCGCGCGCGTATCGGATACGTCTTTCAGTTCGCGGCGCTCTTCGATTCGTTCAGCATCGGCGAGAACGTCGCCATGGGCCTGCGCAAGCAACAAGAGCTGACCGAGAGCGAGATCCAGGATCGCGTCAGAGAAGCGCTCGAGCTGGTGGACCTCCCCGCCACCGAAAATCGCTATCCGGCCGAGCTGTCCGGTGGCATGCGCAAGCGCGTCGGCATTGCCCGCGCGATCGCGCTGCGTCCGAAATACATCCTATACGATGAGCCGACGACCGGACTCGACCCGGTGACCAGCGCGGTCATCGATCAGCTCATGATCCGCATGCGCGACCGCCTCGGCGTGACGAGCATCGTCATCACGCACGATATGCGAAGTGCGTATTCGGTCGGAACCCGCATTGCGATGCTGTATCAGGGGCGCGTCCAACAAGTGGGGACCGTCGACGAAATCCAACACACTCACGACCCCATTGTTCGCCAATTTATCGAAGGTCGCCCAACGCTCGAGCCTGACGTCCCAATGGAGAGCGGGGCTCGTTGATGCCACGAAGCCGCGCGCGTGAGGAAACCTCGGCTGGCGGCGTCGTGTTTCGCGTCGACGGCGGTCAGGCGCTGTATCTGCTCATTCGCGACAGCTATCAGAATTGGGGATTTCCCAAGGGACATCTGCAGTCCGGCGAGATGCCGGACGCCGCGGCGCGCCGCGAAGTCGGCGAAGAAACGGGCCTGCGCGACCTGACGATTCGCGGTTCGCTCGACCCAATCGACTGGTATTTCCGCTTCCGCGGCCAGCTCGTACACAAGGTGTGTCACTTCTTCCTCATGGAAACGACGGAGACGTCGACGTCGCCCCAGCGTGCCGAGGGAATCACGGCCTGTCGTTGGACACGATTTGAGGAAGCAGAGGCGTTGGTCTCGTACTCGAACGCTCGCGACGTTCTCCGGCGCGCGCAGGGAATGCTCGTCAACTGGTCGGCGTCGGCGTAACGGTGGCGAACGCTCCTGCGGCCCCCGGCAATTCCGTCGCGCCGGTCGGAGGAGGAGGGGGAAGTTCGACCAGCCCGGCCATCGTGGTCTACACGCAGCGCGAGCGCGCGCGCGCGCTGATGCGATCTGCCTTTCCGCGGCGTCGCACTCGCATTGTCCTGACGCGAACGTTCGAGGACTTCGAGGCCGCGTTCAAGGTCAACCTCGTGGACGCGGCCGTCGTGGATGTCGGCGGCGCACAGGAAGACACCTGGCGTGTTGCGTCACGCGCGCGCGAGTATCCGAGCGTGCCTTTTTTCGGTCTCTCCGCACTTCGCTCCGCGGAGGGGCCCGCGCTCGCGCAGTGCGCGCACTACGAATTCGCCGACGTGCTCGTCGATGGCGTCGATGACGGCGCCGCCCGTGAGATCGTGGTGCAAGCCACCTTCTCGGCGCGTTTCGCCCGTGCGTTGGATGATCCGCCGCGCGCGCTCGGTCTCGACACGCCGCTCCAACAGGGAGCGTGGCGCTTCATCGTCTCACACGCGGGCCGCCCGGTGCGGACGTCGACGTTGGCCCAGGTGCTGCACGTCACGCGGGAGCATCTCAGTCGCTCGTTCGCCGCCGGCGGCTCGCCGAATCTCAAGCGCATCATTGACCTCGTACGAATTGTCGCGGCGGCGGAACTGGCAAAGAATCCCGGCTACGATTTGCGAGACGTCGCGAACATTCTCGATTTCGCATCGTCGTCGCACCTGTCGAGCACGGCGATGCGCGTGGTCGGCACCAAGCCGGCGTCACTCGCTCGGCTCCGCACTGTGGACTTGATTGATCGTTTCGTTAAAGGCCACGGGCGGAGTCGTGGCTAGCGAAAGCGGTGTAGCGACGTGATGAAAGGCTCAACCAGAATGAAAGATTTGACAGGCCGGTGAGTCGCAGCGGGAAAAACGCGGATCTCCGGGAGTTAGATCGGGTGCGCACTGCCGCAGACCACAGTCACATCCGCACGAACCTTTAGGCGCTACTTTCCGTTCGCCGCCACCGGTTCCGGCGCGATCTGGCGCTCGAGATACACGAGGTAGCCGCCGAGTAGGCGAAGGACGCTCTGAATGCGATTCGAGAGATCGGCGTGCGTTTGTGCTGAGACGAGGTCAGCTTGTCGGGCGATGGCGAGTTGCGTCTCGAGTCGCAGAAAGTCCCGTTTTGCAGAGCGATACAGTTGCCGTTGTTCTGGAGCAGTGTATCGTCCATAGCCGTCGGCGATGGTGCTGGCGGCGGTCAGGGCGGTGAGCATGAGTTGGTCGGTGACGACTTTGGTCTCTCGCCGGGCACCCTGGCGGGCCGATTTCACGACATCGGCGGCGAGTGCGACGGCTTCTTGCCAGACCTTGAGTTCTCGGACGGTGGCTGCCATGGGGGTAAGCTGGCGCCTAGGTGGGACCTGACCGGTACCAAACGATTGCATACAGTCAAGGAATGGCGCGTCTTGCAGGGTGTGCCCTCCTTGTGATATTTTTCACAAGCGACCCAGAGCCCCTTCACGTAGTTCCGGTCTCCGACCCCACCGTATGGCAACCGACACCACACTCCGCCCCGGCGAGATCAAGGATATTCTCCTCCGCGAAATCGAAGCCGCTGACCTTCACGAGCTCGATGTCGAAGAGGTTGGATCGATCCTCGAAGTCAAAGACGGAATCGCCCGCATCTACGGCCTGCAGAAAGCCATGGCCGGCGAGATGCTCGAGGTCACGTCCTCCGAGAGCGGCAACGTCATCACGGCGCTCGCGCTGAATCTCGAAGAAGACAACATCGGCGCCGTTGTGCTCGGAGATTATCTCCAGCTCAAAGAAGGCGATGAAGTTCGGCGCACCGCGCGCGTGCTCGAAGTTCCAGTCGGACCGGAACTCATCGGCCGCGTCGTCGACGCACTCGGCCGTCCCATCGACGGCATGGGCGATCTCAACGCCAAGCACACGCGCAAAGTCGAGTCCGACGCGCCGGGCATCATCGTTCGTCAGCCGGTGAAAGAGCCGCTGCAGACGGGCATCAAGGCAATCGACTCCATGATCCCGATCGGCCGCGGACAGCGCGAGCTCATCATCGGCGATCGTGGCATCGGCAAGACCGCCGTCGCAATCGACACGATCATCAATCAGAAAGGCACAGGCGTCATCTGCGTCTACGTCGCAATTGGTCAAAAGGCGTCGACCGTCGCGTCCGTGGTGCAGAAGCTGAAAGAAGCCGGCGCGATGGAATTCAGCATCGTTGTCGTCGCGTCGGCATCCGATCCGGCGCCAATGCAGTACATCGCGCCCTACTCGGGTTGCGCGATGGCCGAGTACTTCATGTACAACGAAGGCAAACCGACGCTCTGCGTGTACGACGATTTGTCCAAGCAGGCCGCGGCGTATCGCCAGCTGTCGCTCGTGCTTCGTCGACCGCCGGGTCGTGAAGCGTTCCCAGGCGACGTGTTCTATCTCCACTCGCGTTTGCTCGAGCGCGCGGCGAAGATGAGCGAAGATCCGAGCATCGTGGACGGCAAGAACATTCTGAAGGCGGGCGGCTCATTGACCGCGCTGCCGATCATCGAGACGCAGGCCGGCGACGTGTCCGCCTACATCCCGACGAACGTCATCTC
>JBDUEJ010000126.1:0-5490 GCA_040002475.1 bacterium
TGGCCGAGGAGTATCACGCCGCCGGGCGAGAATCCAGCGATGGTGCTTCCCCTGGGTACCTGAACCCGATCGATCAATTCCCCGCGCCGGTCAATCACATCATATATTGCGCCGCCGCTGAGCGGCTCGGGGGGAATCGTCCGCACCCACAGGTTAGAGTCAGCGTCCGCGCGAACGGCTCCCGCAGCGAAGACGGGCTGGTAGTCTGGCAGTTCCTCGGAGCCGACATAGCGAACATCAGACGTTGTCTTGTTGGGATCCACGCCTGTTGCCGCTGTCGTTACGGGACTGCCTTGCGTAGTGGATGGATCGATGCTCGGCGCCGGGGCCACACCCACTCCCATGCTGATGCCCTGTGTGATGAGTCGCGCGCGCAATGACTTGCTGGAATCTAACAGCGCGACTTTGTCCGAATCGGCTAGCCGGCGCCATGCAAATGGGATTCTTCCGCCGCTGGTCTTCCGGTTGTCGACGTCCACGAAATCGACATGATAGTCCTGACCGCGCACGATTGCGATCGTGCCATCAGCCAAGATTGCCCAGTCGTCGACGGTTGGCGCAGGATTCAGCACTGGAACGAGTTGAATGCTCGCCGACGAATCAGTCCGTGTCGTGACGGCGACGATTCGTGGACTATAGATCCGCACGATGGCAGCGGTGTCGAGTCGGCGCGTTGCAAAATCAAAGCGGACGACCGCAGCGGATTCGGGCGGAGAGGCGCTCCCAAGCATACCAAGCCGAGTTCGCTCGCTCCGCGAGGCCCCCGCCATTCGGTAGACCAGTCGCCCCCTCGTGTCCACCCCGGTGTTGCCGACCGCACCGCCAACGAGTTGGCCGAAATCACTTGGCCGCGGCGGCCCCATGACGCGGGCCGTATTGCCGTGCGAATCCAGCACGAATACAGCGAGTGCTGCGCCATCGAGAAAGAGCGTCGAGTCTCCGCGGAACGGAAACAAGCCCGTCGCCGCCGAGCCATAGATACGTTTTGTGGCTGCCGCGGTATCCGCCACGATCCTAAGAACGCGCAAGAGTGGATCGAGCATAACGACTCGGTGGCGCGTGATGTCGTTCACGAACACTTCTCCGGTCGAGAGTGCTCGAAGCGCGGCGATCGACGAGACGATATCGCCAGCGGATTCCGCGTCGGATTGCCCGAGCTGTCGTACCGGCGGCGGCGTCTGCCCATGTGCGGCCGGCGCCAGCCCGCAGAGGCCGAGGATGGTGCCAGCCCCAAACAACAGTCGACGCCGGCCGCCCTCCCGCCGTCGTACGGGCAGCGTTCCCAATTGCGTCATCAACAGAGGAATTCTCCAACAGAGGAAATCTCTAACAAGACGAGATCGGTAGCGCCTCTTCGTGAGCCAGCGCTGTCATACAATAGCTCGCATATGCGTATCGTGTCAGTCCTCGCGACTGGCCAGCCGAGCTCAGCGCGGTTCGGTGGTATCGTTTCCTCGTGGCAATCGGTACCTTGCGTCAGGAGTCGTTTGCGGTTCTCTAATGACATCAGGCCTCCGTGAAGTACCTTAGCTCCGCGCTCCTTGCGCTGCAGTGTGCCGTCGTCCTCCCCGTTGCTGCGCAAAGCGCCGACGTGATCCGCGGCCAGGTGACCACCGCTCAGCGCGAGCCGATCGAGAACGCCAATGTTAGCGCCACATCCGTGTCTGGCGGCGTCACGCGTGCGGCGCATACTGATCGCACGGGTCGGTTCACCATCACATTCGCCGGCGGCGACGGCGACTATTGGATCGCGGTCACCTCCATTGGCTTTTCTCCCAAACGCTTCGAAGTCAAGCGAACGGCCGATCAGGATATCCTAATCGCCGATGTCAGGCTGATCCGTTCCGCTGCACTGCTCGATACCGTCACTATCGCCGCCGCTCGCGGCCGCGTCGGCCGCAACGCCCGGACGCCCGATATCGGCGGCGGCGACAAAGCGATCGACCCCAACACTCTTCCCGCCAAACAAGCCGGCGATCTGAATGCGACGGCCGCATCGTTGCCGGGCGTGCAACCGATCTTCGGCGCGGACGGCGATCCGGCGGGTTTCTCGGTGCTCGGTCTCTCGGCCGATCAGAACAGTATCACACTCAACGGCGGCGCATTCAGCGGGGGCAGCCTGCCGCGCGATGCAGCGCTGAGTACTTCGCTCAACCAGAGCCCGTACGACGTAAGCCGCGGTGGATTCAGTGGCGCACAGCTGAACGTCATCGCCCAGCCGGGCTCCAACTATGTTCGCCGTACCAATAGCCTCAATCTCGACAGCCCCCGCATCCAGTGGACTGATCCCGTCGCCCGTGAACTCGGCCAGCAGTACTCCAATGTCTCGCTGGGCGGACTATTGTCCGGACCGATTCGCTTCGACAAGTCATTCTACAGTATTTCGTATCAACTCGGCAGGCGGTCCAGCGACCTGCGCACGCTGCTCAACACCGATCCGTTGGGCTTGGAGGCCACGGGGATCGCCGGCGATTCGGTGCGGCGACTGCTCGCCATCGCCCAGCGGTCTGGCATTCCGAGCAGCGTCGCCGGGCTGGGCGACCGTCGATTGAGCGATCAAGGTTTGGTATTCGGTAGCTTGGACTTCGCGCCACCGAGCAGTTCAAGCGGGCAGGCCCTCAATGTCACGTTCAACGGAGGCTGGAACAAACAGACGCCCAGCAGTGCCCTCACGAACGAACTGCCTGCGCACAGCGGCGATCACACCACCTGGAATGCCGGGGTTCAGCTTCGCCACAACGCGTACGTGAACAACGTCATTCTGAGCGAGACGGCGCTCAACCTGGGTGAGAATGGCGCGTTCGGCACTCCGTATGCGCGCCTGCCGAGTGGCAGCGTGCTGGTGAACTCGCTCTTCGCGGACGGCGCCAGCGGCGTCACCCGAATAGGATTCGGTGGCAGTTCAGCCCTGAGCGTCAGCCAGACCAATCGTACGATTGAGCTCAAAAACCAGCTGTCTTGGTTCAGCGTCAACAACAGGCATCGGCTCAAGCTCTCGAGCGAACTGCGACACGACCAGGTTTCGGCGGATCAGTCCGCCAATCAGCTCGGCACGTTTTCTTTCAACTCGATCGCCGACTTCGACGCTGGCCGTCCCACGTCGTTCACGCGTCAGCTTTCGCCCAATATGCAGCGCTCCGGCCAGGTGATCGGGGCGCTCTCGTTCAGTGACTCGTATAGGCCCACGGAACAACTACAGGTCCAGTACGGCGCTCGAGTCGATGCGAATCGCTTCACCACGACGCCGTCCTTCAATCCGGATATCGAGAGTCTGTTCGGCATGCACAACGATCGCACACCCAACCGGATCTACGCGAGTCCGCGCGTCGGCTTCTCCTGGGCCTATGGCAGCGCACCGCAGATTGGAGGAGTCGATGGCGCCGTACGCGGCCCTCGCGCGGTCGTGCGCGGCGGAGCCGGAGTGTTTCAGAACACGCCGACCTCCGCACTCCTCGGCGCGTCCCTCGTCAACACTGGCCTGCCGAGCGGGCTGCAGCAAATGTCCTGCGTGGGCGCCGCCGCGCCGATCCCCGATTGGAACCGGTACGCCGCCGATCCCTTGGCGATTCCCAGCCGATGCGCCGATGGCGCCGCGGGTACCGTGTTCGCCAGCACGGTGCCGAACGTCACGTTGTTCACGCACGATTGGAGTGCGCCGCGCGCAGCGCGCGGCAACCTCAATTGGCAGGGCCCGATCCTGAACAACCGATTGACCGCGACAATCGAGGGCGCCTATTCGCTCAACCTCAACCAGTCGTCATTCTCGGATCTCAACTTTGCGCCGAACCCGCAATTCAGCCTTTCCGACGAAGGGGGTCGTCCGGTGTTCGTGCGGCTCACGAGTATCGTCCCCAGCACGGGGGCGATCGCGAGCCGCGATGCGCGCGTAACGCAATCCTACTCGCACGTTACGGAGCTTAGAAGTGATCTCGAAAGCCAAACTCGCCAAATCAAGCTGCAGCTCCTACCGAGTACCTTTAGCAGCTCGGTCGCGTGGGGGGTGAGCTACGTTCACACCAGTGTGCGCGAACAATATCGCGGCTTCAGCAGCACGGCCGGCAATCCGCTCGACGTGGAGCGAAGTCGCGGAAGCCTCGATTCGCGTCATCAGATCGTCTACAACATCGGCTATAACGTGTTGGATGCCGTGCGAGTGAACTGGTATGGACAATTTCGCTCCGGGAATCCCTTCACCCCAGGCATCGCTGGCGACGTGAATGGCGACGGCTACTCGAACGATCGAGCGTTTATTTTTGATCCGACCAAGACGGACGACCCCGTGTTCGCCGCACAGATGCGGTCGGTGCTCGCCACCGGGAGCCGCGACGCTCGCTCGTGTCTCGACCGCCAGCTCGGCCAGCTCGCGGCGCGTAATTCGTGCGAGGCCCCGTGGACGTCGGAGGCCACGCTTACCCTGTCGTTCAATCCATTGAAACTCCGGCTGCCGCAACGCGCGTCGATTCAGTTCCAGTTGGGCAATCCGCTTGGCGCCGCAGATCTGGCACTCCACGGCGAGAGCCGCCTGCGCGGCTGGGGACAGTCGGCATTCCCGGATCCGACGCTTTTGTTCGTTCGGGGATTCGATCCTAGCGCTCGGCGGTACACGTACACCGTCAACCCGCATTTTGGTAGCGCGAGCCCACAGCTCGGCATGTTCCGCACACCGGTTACACTCACCGCGTTGATGCGCTTCGACCTGGGCCCGACGCGTGAGCGACAGTCGCTCACTCAGACCCTCGATCGCGGGCGGACGCAACCGGGCGCGAAGGTCTCAGAGCAGGTGCTGAAAGCAATGTATGTCACCGGCGGCGTCCTCAATCCGATGGCGCAGCTGCTTCGGCAGAGCGACACGCTCGAGCTCACGGGCGGGCAAGCGGATTCACTTGCGAGCATGAACGTCACCTACACCACCGAGCTCGACTCCATCTGGAGCGACGTTGCCAAGGAGCTGGCGGCCCTCCCCGCCACCTACGATCAGGGAGAGGCGTACCGGCGCTACAGGCGTGCGCGCGAGGCGAGTGTCGATCTCCTTATTGGTCTCGCACCGAGGATCACCTCGCTCCTCACCGGCTCGCAACAGCGCCGACTGCCACCGTTCGTCACGATCTACCTGGACAGACGGTATCTCGCTGGCATCCGAAGCGGCACTGCCGGAAACGCCGGCGGCGGCGCATTCGCCAACGCCATATTCGGAAGCGTCGGCGGTGCGGTGCAGCGTACCGATATCATCGTAGCGAGGCCGTAGCCGTCGAGGCGATGTTGTCGTCAGCTACCGTGTGCCGGCTTTCTTGAAGTGTTTTTGGATCATCTCGCTCAACGTACGCACCGGCACGGCGCCGTCGATGCGCTCATCGTCCAAGAGCAACGTTGGCGTGACTTGCACGCCGATGCGTCTGGCGTCGTCTTCGTCATGCCTGATGATCGTCATGGGAACGCTGTCGCGGATACAGCTGTTAAAGGCCGTCGTGTCCGACATCCCGATGGCGGTGG
>JBDUEJ010000127.1:0-5424 GCA_040002475.1 bacterium
TTCTTCACCGCCGCTGCAATGGCCGGCGCCCAGTCGTCGAGTCGCGCGATCGTCCGGATCACGGCCAAGGACTCCACCGGCGCGCCGGTCCCGGGCGCCGAGCTCACGGTCACTCGCGGTCTCCATAATGTCGTCGCGCACGGAACGACGGACGACACGGGACAGGGCATTCTCTCCGTCGATCTGAAGGACTCGACCGATCTTCAGGTCACAATGCGCAAAATTGGCTACGCGCGCGGCGACCGGTTCTTCGACGCGGGGCCGCGCGATACGACAAATGTGACGGTAACGGTGGCCCGCGCGAGGACCGCCGAGCTCGCTCCGGTCACGGTCACCGCCAAGGCAAATCTCCGGTACGCCAGCTATCACCTCGACGCCGACGATATCGAGAAGTCCGACATTCCGTTAGACGATGGTTGGGATGTGGTGAAGCGACTCCGCCCCGACATGCTCACGGGCCGCGGCGGCTGCGGCACCGGCGCGCAGGAAGTCTGGGTGAACGGCAAGCGCATTCGCCTCACGCTTCGCCCCACCGGCATGGTCGCCGCGCGGGCGCGTGTCGGAGCGCCGCTACGCGCCCGGTTCGGCTACGTGCCGGTAACTGTGATGTCCGAGATCGCGCCAGAGCACATTCAAGAAATCACATATAAGGATTGTTTCGATCAGGTCGCTCAGGTGGGCGCGACGAACGCGCTGTTCGTGGTGCTCAAGCCTGGGGTGGTGTACCAGCAGGATGTTGGCAGTTTCGTTATCGAAACCAGCGATCGCGGTCCGAGCAAGCCATAGTCTGGGAAAAGGCCACTGAAGTACATGGTACATGGTATTTGGGTACAAGGACCGGCATACTAGCCCTCCCAATTCGGGCCGCGTTTGGAAAGTTGGTACCGCTCAGGGCTGACAACTCGCATTCAACAGCGAGGGTTGGCGGCCCGACTCTCCCGAACGCGATCCGGCCATTCATTGGGAGGGGTGGTCAGGTATCCTTGTACCCAGGTACCGCAGTACCATGTACTGCAGTGCGCGCAGTCTCACGGTAGCGTTCCCGCCCTCTCGAGCACAACATGACCGACGACCTGGATGGCCGGTTGAATCGCCGCAGTTTTCTGGGTGCCTCCGTCGCCGGCGCCATCGCGGCGAGATACTCGTTTGACGGCACATCCGCATCACCGCCCATCGCCGCAACAGAACCGACGGCGCAGGTCCCAGTGTTCGCTTTCGACGAAGCAACGATCGACGACCTCCAGTCGAAAATGCGCGCCGGCACCGAGTCCGCCGCATCGCTGACCAAGGTCTACCTCGGCCGCATCGATGCGATCGACCAACGCGGGCCGGCGATCAATTCGGTCATCGAGCTCAATCCCGACGCCGAGTCGATCGCGTTGCAACTCGACGCCGAGCGAAAGAGCGGAAAGGTGCGCGGTCCGCTGCACGGCATTCCGGTGTTGATCAAGGACAACATCGACACCGCCGATCACATGCACACCACCGCCGGTTCGCTCGCACTCGCCGACAATATCGCGGCGCGCGACTCGTTCGTCGCCGAGCGACTGCGAGCGGCGGGAGCGGTGATCATCGGCAAAACGAACCTGAGCGAGTGGGCAAACTTTCGTTCAACGCATTCCACGAGCGGCTGGAGCGGTCGCGGCGGACAAACGCACAACCCCTACGCGCTGAACCGAACGCCGTCGGGATCAAGCTCGGGGTCGGGCGCGGCAACGGCGGCAAACTGCTGCGTGGTTGCCGTCGGCACGGAGACCGACGGATCGGTCACTTCACCAGCCGCCGCCGCTGCGCTGGTCGGCATCAAGCCCACGTTGGGACTGATCAGCCGCGCGGGAATCATTCCGATCGCGCACAGCCAGGACACAGCGGGCCCCATGGCCCGCACGGTGCGCGACGCCGCGATTCTCCTCGGTGTGCTCACAGGCGTGGATCCGCGCGACGCCGAGACTCGGGCGAGTACGGGCCACGCGCTTACCGACTACACCAAGTCGCTCGATCGCGACGGGCTGCGCGGTGCTCGGATCGGCGTCGCGCGCAAGCACTACACGGGTTACAGCATTGAGACGGACAAGTTGCTCGAGAACGCGATCGCGCTCATGAAGCAGCATGGCGCGGTCATCGTCGATCCGGCCGACATCGAGACCGCCGGACAGACCGACGATTCTGAATTGGATTTGCTGTTCTACGAATTCAAAACCGATCTCAATGCGTATCTGAGTCAGCTCAAGCCCAACGTCACCGTGCGTTCGCTCGCCGACGTCATCGCCTTCAACACGAAGAACGCGTCGCGCGAGCTGCGCTTCTTCGGGCAGGAGATCATGGAGCAGTCACAGAAGAAGGGACCGCTCACCGAAAAGAAGTATCGCGGGGAATTGGCGAAGAATCGGCTACTCATGCGCGACAAGGGCATCGACGCGACGATGACGAAGTTCAAGCTCGACGCGCTCGTTGCCCCAACGCAGGGTCCCGCCGGTCTCATCGACCTCGTGAACGGCGACGGTGGCGGCGGCGGATCGTTCACCGCGCCGGCGGCCGTTGCCGGGTATCCGCACATCACCGTGCCCATGGGCTTCGTGCGCGGCCTGCCCGTTGGCATCTCGTTCGTCGGACGCGCCTGGAGCGAGGCGACGCTTCTCAAGCTGGCGTACGGCTTCGAGCAGGCCGGCCCGGCGCGTCGCAAACCAACGTTCGCCCCCACGGTGGAACTCGGCGACACTCGGCGCGGAATGTAGCGCGAGCCGGCAGGCTACAAGGCGGGGTTGTCGAGCGGCGCTTCTTCGAGAAAGTGCGCCTGCCGTCCTTCGGCCGCGTACGTCGCTTGCCGCTGGTTGTAGCGGGTGAACACGCCGAGGCGATTCTCAGCGTCGGGATGCGACAGCACGACCTTCTCGAGATTCGCCATGTAGTCCGGGTATCCCGTCTTGGAACGGACTTCGGCGAGGAAGGGGCGCAGCTTCACGTACACGGCGAAGTGTTCGGTATTTGCGGCGTTGAACATTCGTGAATCCAGGGCGCCCTGTGAAACGAGTGACGCCGCCATGTCCCAATACGTCGTCACCATCCGGTAGGGCGCGCTCTCGTGTCCCGGTGCGAGCCAGACGTCGAGCACATCCTTCGCCGACGTCGGATTGAACTCGAACGAAAACCACGCGCGCGCCCGCCGAAGCGCGGGTTCCGTGCGGAGCTCATAGAGGGTCAGGAGCAGTTTGGCGCTGTCGGTGGCGTTCATCGGGCCCTCCAGGGTCATGCGGTGCTCTCCTGGAATGTATGTCCATGGCGGCCGTCGCGGGCAGCCCGTGGACAGCGGCGGGGTGGCGCGATATGATCGCTCCGTCGTGCCTTCCGTTCACACATGGAGATCCACCATGTCCGCGCTCGTCCGTCGCGCTCGCGTGCTCGTTCCAGTTTTACTCGTTGCCGTCAGTCCGTGCGTGCTCGTCGCACAGGCGCCGGCCGGCCGCGCACTCACGGCCGAGGACTATTATCGAGTCAAAACAGTGGGAGGGCCCGAGCTATCGCCGGACGCGAAGTGGGTGGCGTTCACCGTCAGCACTCGCGTCGAGGCAACGAACGACAACACGAGCGAGGTCTGGCTCGTCGCGGCCGATGGTTTGGCGCAAGCACGACGTGTCAGTGCCGACGCAGCCAACGCGACTGCGCCCACTTGGCTCGACGACGGACGCTTGCGCTTTTCCAGCGCCGGTCGCGCGATGGTGCTCGATCCCGCGGCACCAGATCGCGTGACTGAGGCGGACGCAACGGCGCGTGGCGGCGGGGGGAGCGGAGCCGCCGGCGGTGGCCGGGGTGGTCGGGGCGGCGGCCGAGGCGGCGGTACGGGCGCGCTGATGCCGAGCCCCGACGGAAAATGGACCGCTGTGGTGCGCGACACGCCGCCGCCGAAGCGCGAAAAAGTTTACGAATCCGATTTTGCAAAGCGGCACGAAGAGAGATTCAAAGGTCTGTCATTCGACTGGATGGACTTCCAGCGTGACGCGGCCCCCTTCCCGCTTCCCAACCGCGTCGATCCCGACGTGAACCCGCCGCAAGAGATCTTTCTGGCGCCGGCGGGCGGCGCTGAACGGCAGCTCACGCACCTCACCTTGCGACCGGCCGGCGCGAATTGGAGCCACGACGGAGCGAATCTCGTCTTCACGGCAGATTCGACTTATCGAAATGAGAATATTTATGGACGGAGCGACATCTGGATGGTCACGACGGATGGCGCCGTCAAGAAGCTGACGTCGAGCACCGAGCTGTCGTATGCGGGGGCGCGCTATTCGCCAGACGGCAAATGGATTCTCGCGACGCGCAGCACGTCGACCGACGCCGTGATCGCCAAGAAGATGGACAACGGCGGGCCGGTGGACCTCGTGGTGTTGCCGGCCGGCGGCGGGCGCGAGGTGAATCTCACCGCCAATTGGGACTATCTGCCGTCTGCGCCGTTTTGGAGCAAGGACGGCAAGTACATCTATTTCACCGGAGGCATTGGCGGCACGACGCATCTCTTCCGTGTTTCGCCATCGGGCGGCGCCGTTGAGCAGGTCACGACGGGTGAGCGCCGCCTCAGCGCGTTCAGCTTCGATCGCGCGCTCGCGAAGATGGCCTATCAGGTCGGGCACTTCGAGGCGCCGTCGGAGATCTACGTCGCGAACATCGATGGCAGCGGCGAGAAACAACTCTCGCATGTGCACGATGCGTTCGTTCACGACATCGCCCTGAGCAAGTCGGAACGACTCAACTACAAAAGCGCCGACGGTACGCCGATCGAGGCGTGGTTGACCTATCCATTCGGATATCGCGCCAATGCCGGTCCGTATCCGCTCATCGTCAGCAATCATGGCGGTCCGCATTCGGCGAACGAATACGGATTCGACTTCAAGAATCAGTATTTTGCCGCGAACGGCTACTTCGTGCTCGAGGTGAACTTTCGCAGCTCGACCGGATACGGCGAGAAGTTCTTGTGGGGCACATGGGGCGCGTGGGGCACGAAGGACGGACAAGACGTGATGTCCGGCGTGGACTACTCGATCGCCCACTACCCGATCGACAAGAGCAAAGTCGCGACGATCGGACACTCGTACGGCGGCTTCATGACGAACTGGCTGATCACGCAGTATCCCGATCGGTTCGCGGCCGCGGCATCGGGCGCCGGCATCGCCAACTGGACGAGCGACTATGCGAACTCGGACATCCCGCGCACCAAGGAGACCGAGTTTTGGGGTCCGCCGTCCGATCCCAAAGCGCGTGAGACGATGATCAAGCAATCGCCGATCACGTACGCGAATCGCATTCGCACGCCGACCCTGTTCATCAACGGTGAGATCGACCACCGCGTGCCGTTCTCGGAAAACGAGCAGCTCTATGTCGCGATCAAGAAGCAGGGCGTGCCGGCGAAGATGATTCAGTACGCCGGCCAGCCGC
>JBDUEJ010000128.1:0-5230 GCA_040002475.1 bacterium
TCCGGAACGACTCAGCACGGCGCAGGCATCGGCGAATCTCATGACGGTCCTCGGCATATCGCCGGCCATCGGGCGCGCGTTCATCGCGGCGGAGGAAGAGCCGGGGAACAATCACGTCGTGCTCTTGAGCGACCAAATGTGGCGCGAGCGCTTCAGCGGCGCGCGCTCGGTGCTCGGCACATCGATCGTCTTGGATGGCGTGCCGTACACAGTGATCGGCGTGATGCCGCCGACATTCGACTTTCCTCATGGCGCGGCGCTCTGGACGCCGCTGTCCGCGCGGCCCGATCCACACGTTGGGGCGTTCCGGCCGGTCGTTGCGCGGCTGTCGCCCGGGACGACGACACAGGCGGCGCTTCGCGCGCTGGAGTCGACGCTCGCGCGGTTACCGTCAACGGCGGACGAGAAACCGGGCACGTGGATCACGACGGTTCGTCCGCTGGCCGACTTGCTCGTGGCCAACGCGAAGCCGTCGCTCTGGATCTTGAGCGGCGCTGTTTCTTTCGTGCTGCTGATCGCGTGCGCGAACGTCGCGAACCTGCTGCTCATCCGCGCGGCGACGCGCGGACACGAGATCGGCGTTCGAGCGGCGCTCGGCGCGGGACGCGCGCGCATCATCCGTCAGCTCGTGACCGAGAGCGCGCTCGTGGCGTGCATTGGTGGAGCGGCCGGGCTCGTGCTCTCGATGTGGGGCGTGCGCGTTCTCCTCGCGGCAGCGCCCGATGGCCGAATTCCGCGCGGCGGTGAGATCACCGTGGATTGGCGCGTGCTCAGCGCCGCATTCGGCGTATCGCTCGTCGCGGGTCTCCTGTGCGGAATTTTTCCCGCGCTCGCGAGTACACGCCGAGATCCGCGCGAGGCGCTCACGGCGAGCGGACGCACGGTCGCCGGGAGCCACGACCGACTCCGGCGCGTGTTCGTGGTCGCGCAGCTCGCGCTGGCGATCGTGCTGTCGGCGGGCGCCGGATTGTTGATCAAGAGTTTCTCGCGAATACGCGCCGTCGATCCCGGCTTTCGCTCGAGCGGCATCGTGACGTTCAGTGTGAATCTGTCGCGCGCCGCATTTCCAAACGTCGCGGACATTCGCACGTTCCACGCGAGCGTGGTCGATCGTTTGCGGCAAGTGCCCGGTGTCGAGTCGGCAACGATGGTGAACTGGATTCCGCTCGGGCCGTCGCTCGTGCACGGCGGTCTCCATATCGAAGGCATCAGCACGATGCCAAAGGAATACGGGATCGACAAGATCGTGAGCGCGCCGGGGTATTTCAGCACGATGGGCATCCGACTCTTCGCCGGCCGCGACTTCGACGGTCGAGACAACCGGTCGTCGCTTCCCGTGACGATCGTGACCCGCTCGGTCGCGCGACAATTTTGGCCGCCCGATGGACTCGGTGCGATTGGTCAGCGCGTCACGGAAGACAGTGAGAATCCAAAGCCGAGCGATTGGATGACGATCGTCGGCATCGTCGACGATGTTGCGCAGCGAGGCGTGACAGAGGGGCGCCATGGGGCGCAGTACTATCCGTTGGCGCAGGCTCGAGACAGCACGAGTGTTCCGTATGCGGCGCCATTCATCCGCGACGTCAACTTCGCCGTGCGCACGGCGCGAGCCGCGGGGGAGCTGGCGCCGTCGTTCCGCGCGATCGTCCACGAGCTGAGCCCGATGTTGGCAGTGCGAAACATCCGGTCGATGGACGATGCCGCTGCCGCATCGATCGCCAATTCGCGCTTCGAGACCCGGCTGTTGACGATCTTCGCGGCGCTCGCGTTGTTGCTCGCCGCGGTCGGAACCTACGGTGTGCTGGCGTACGACGTCGCCGCGCGGACGCACGAGCTTGGCGTCCGCGTGGCGCTCGGCGCGGTGTCGCACGACGTGGTCCGAGTCGTCGTGCGTCGGACGCTGGCGCTCGTCATTCCTGGTCTGGTGCTCGGGCTGATTGGTGCGTTGGCCGTCACGCGCGTGCTTGAGAAATCACTCTTTGAGGTTACGCCCACCGATCCGGCGACACTGGTGGCTGTTTCGGGCGTCCTCTTGCTGGTGGCGTTGATCGCCGGCCTCGCGCCAACGCGCCGAGCCATGCGCATCGATCCGATGACGGCCCTCCGGAGCGAGTAGCGCCGACCGCAGTGATGCGGGTACAGGCGTTCTGGCAACCGTAAGCATACGAGCAATAGCGATGTTTGACGTGGAGGTGCAGAGGACCGGCGTCAGCGGACGCTCGTCCATCGAACGGATGTCGCTAGCGGCGAGAACGACTCACATTCGTAGAAAACGGCCGCCCATTTTTTCCTACGGCGAGATCACGGGGAGCACGACGTGACTCGCATCCCCGGTGCTGTGATGGATCGCCATCTTGCCGATCACCGTCTCCGTCACCGTCGCCTCGTTTTTCCCGGTGTTCGAGTTCGGGTATGAGTCGTTGTCGAGCGCGTTCATGATCGTAACGCGAATGCGATGGCCCTTCTTGAACGTGTTCGCGATCGAGCGCAGGCTGATGTCGTAGCGCACGACCTCGTTCGGATCGCCGGAGAGCAGCGTCTCGCGCTCGTAGTTCGATCCGAACACGTGATGCACCGTGTCGTCCCCGTCTCGGAAGCGCGCCCGCAACACCGCCCTCGTCAGCCGCACCGACTGACCCGTCGAGTCGACGTCGGAGAGGTGCACCCACCAATCGGTGTCGCGCACATCGGTGGACGCGTAGAGCACGAGCATCACGTTGCCTGCCACCGTCAGATCCTGCTCGAGCGGTGCCGACGTGAATTTCACGACGTCCGGCCGCGCTTCGATGTCCTTGAAGTCGTACGGAAAGCTCTGGACGTCCTCAAACTGCTTCATCTGGTCCCAGCTCATCCAGTTCGGCGGCGGGTTGTTCGGATCGTACACGTAGCGATCCGCCGGCTCGGCGCCCGCCGGTGCGGACCTGCTCAGTGAGCCGGTCGTCATCAACCGCTGCGCGTCGCCGTTGCTATGGAAGTACCACGTTTGTGGGCGTGACTCGGCCGGCGGCCACTGCGACGCAGTCTTCCACTGGTTGGCGCCGAGCAGGAAGTAGTCGACCTTTGACCGCGGGATGTGGTTGTCGATGCCCTTGAGGAAGTGATCGTAGGTCTGCTGCTTGACGAGCCAAACGTCGTCGCGCAGTGCGTCGGCGCCGAAGCTGAATCCGTTGAGGGCGCGGTCGTTGTTGGTCCCGTGCCGCCACGGGCCGATGATGAGATGGCGAGGCGCCGAGTCGGTGCGCTGGGTCAGTGCCCAGTTGCTCTCGGTGCCTGCGAGGTCGTCATCGAACCAGCCGCTGATTTGCAGCGACCCAAAGTCCCGCGGCACGTTCGCGTTGTACCAGTCCTGTCGCTTCCAGTACTCGTCGTTCCGCGGGTGATCCAGGAGGGTCTTCCACTGTGGAAGATCCTTCCCGGTGGCGAAGCGATCGAGATCGCGCAGCGGACGGTGGTGAAGAATCTCCGTCCACGTGCGATTCGGCAGGATAGGCTGGTTCAACATCCAGAAGATGTAATACGCCCCACCGTCGCCCACGGCACCGCCCGGCGGATCGCCGAGCGCGGTGCCCATCGAGCTCTCGGGGACGATACACTTGAGCGCCGGGTTGCCGGCCATCGTCGCCGCCCACTGGGTATATCCGACGTACGATCCGCCCGCCATGCAGATCTTCCCGTTCGACCAGGGCTGCTTGGTGATCCATGCGAGTGCGTCGGCGCCGTCCTTCGGCTCCTGGACCATCGGTTCCCAGACGCCCTCCGATCTGTGCTTTGGATCGAGGTACGACGTCCCGCGCGCAGCCTGGAACACGAGTGCGTAGCCGCGCGCCGCATAGGGCCAATACTCACCGATCTGTCCCCCGATTCCGTACGGCGAGCGGACGAACACGACGGGAAACGATCCCGACACGTTGCCTCGCGGAAGGTAGACGAGCGTGGCGAGCTTCACGCCGTCGGACATCGGCACCATTGCCTGCGGCAATTCCCGATAGCCGTACTTTGGTTGCGACATTGTCGGATCGCGCCATCGGCCGACGGTGGTGAATCGCTCGTAGCCGCGACGAACGAGGACCACGTCGTTCGACACATCGATGGCGGCGACGAACCGGTCGTCCTCCGCGATAACGAAATCCATCGGGTTCGTGGCGTCGCGTTGTACCCAACGGGTTGCCGCGACGATATGGCCGTTCACGTTCTCGTGCAGTGGATTGTGCCGGACGTAAATCGTGTTGGCGTCGGGGACGCCAACGGCGCGCAGCGAGCTCCAGTGGATGCCGCGGATCGTTGGCATCGTTGCGATCAGGCGTTTGAGCGGTGACCAAAAGCCCACGAGGAAGGCCGTGTCTCGGGCCGCGGCGCGTTCGCCGGCCGTCACCGGAGCGCGCCACTGGTTCGACTCGAGGTCCTTCTTCCGAATCGTGTACGATCGCGAACCGCCGTGATCGGTGACGGTCAGCTCGGCGATGCGAACGCCGACGGCGTACAGGTCGAAGGAATCGGCGGGAGCGATGCGCGGCGCGGTGTGCGCGGGCGCGCCGACGAGCGTGAAGGCCAGGGCGAGACGTCCCGCCGAATCGATTGGGCTGGGCATGGGTCACGATACTGGCGATTTCGGTGCCTGTCGAGCCGAGCCTCGGCGGATGCTTCGACTGAGAGTTCGATGGAAATTGAGGCGCAAGGACTATGTCGCCCGTACGCGATTGTTCTTCGCGGGTTGTGCGCGTCGTTTCCCAACCACCGCGCGCATTGACCAGTGTGGTCCTCGGATCAGTGCAACCGTTCGTCAAGCCCGCATCGATGAACGCTGGGAGCAGGGTTCCGGGGCGGGATTCTCCTGACACAGAACTGAGCACTGTATTGCGTGGGACCGTCTTTGTAATGTAAAGTACTTCTCGCTTACGCATCTCACCGCCAAGAGAAGCACCGATGACCAACAGGCTCGCCACCCGCGCCCGCTCGATCCGCTTCTCGACGCTGGACTTCAAAGTTGGCGCGCGGATGCTGGCGCGGTATCCGGGGCTCACCATCGTCGGAACGGCCGCGCTTGCCGTGGCGATCGCGATAGGCACGATCTACTTCGAGGCGGTCAACAAGTGGAAGAACCCGCGATTGCCGACGCCGGATGCCGACCGGGTGATCTCCATTCGCAACTGGGATGTGAACGCCCTCGCGCCAGAGCCGCGATCGTTGCACGACTTCGCGACCTGGCGCGGGGAGCTCAAGACAGTCGACC
>JBDUEJ010000129.1:0-5069 GCA_040002475.1 bacterium
GTCAGCTGCGCTTGGGTGACACCCGAAAAGTCCGTCGCTTTCGGAAAATATTGGCCAACGACGGTTGCGCAAGTTGCTGCGCGAAGGCCGGATGACCGAGGCCGGCCTTGCGAAGGCAGACCCCGTGTCGCTCGGCGAGGAAGCACCGGCGAAACCGGGCGAGGCGGACGTGGACATCCCTCGCTTCGTCAAACAGGCGCTGATGGTGAACGCGAAGGCCTGGAAGAATTTCCGCAGTCTCACACCGTTCCGTCGCAGCGCGTACATCAGTCTGATACTGGATGCCAAGAAAGAGCAGACGCGGGAGCGGCGTGTGCGGGAAGTCATCTCCCGATTGGAGCAGAACACGCGCGATCCGGATGATATCCCTCCATTCGTGAAGCAGGCGCTTCAAGCGAATGCGAAGGTCTGGGAAAACTTCCGGAACCTCGCGCCGTCCTATCGCCGGCACTACGTGGGGTGGATCATGCACGCGCGGAAAGAGGAGACACGCGAGCGACGACTGCGAGAAGCCATCGCACTCCTCAAGCAAAACAAGAAACTGGGCCTGAAATGACAGGGAACATTGCCGAACGGCTCTTGCCTACGACCGGGAGGGCATGCGCGTACATATCGCGATGCCGCTGGCGAATTGTTCGCCGCATCGATGGAACGATTACCCCTTAGAAACGTGAACCGGTTTGGGGCTCGACAACGGTCAATCTCGAGCGAGCCGGGGCGTACACCGAAGCTACGGCACGTTCAAATGAGTCATCCGCACCAGGAATCGTCGTTCAAGAATCAGCTGACAAGCGATTAAAGATTGCGAATACTTCGCATTCGCTTTGTGTGTTCGCGTGCAACCGAGCTAAAAGCGTTAGGCTGCGACATCGCTCCTCGAGAAGCCAGAGTGACTTCCAAACCTCTCCTTCTCTACGCGACGGCGGTGCTGCGGTGTAGAGCTTCCGCGGCGGCGTGAGGACCACGCCAGACCCTGAGTGACACGACTGCCGTTCTCGCCGTCACTTCTTCAGCTTCGCCCGCAGCTCCTCGAAGAAGTTCTCCACCACCACCATCGTCGGCGTCCCGGCCATGTCCTCCCAACTCTTGTCTCGCACCATGAGAAATCGCTGATCGTCGGGCGTGATCGCAAAGGTGCCCCTGACCAAGGATCCGAGGCGCACTCGGTCCGGGATTGCGAACAGGACGCGGGGCGCTTCGGCCGAGAACGGCGGGCCCGGATGGAGCTGGACGACATACATGTTCTTGCCGCTCGCGTAGAACAACTCGCGCCCGTTGTGCGCCCAGAGCGGAGCGCTGCCACCCCCGCTCGAGACTTGCCACCTGCCGCCGTTCACGTCCGGGAACGGGCGGACGAACACCTCGTTCTCGCCCTGCTCGTTCGACACGTACGCCAGCCAACGGGAGTCCGGCGACAGCGCCGAACCGCCTTCGTCGTATCCAGTGGCCACGATCCGACGCGCCGCGCTGTCCACTCCCGGATGCGCCGCGAGAATGTCTCCCCCTGCATTGGGCCCCGGCGATCCGGCTGCGCCAAGCACGAGCCATCGGCCATCGGGGCTCGAGAATCCGTCGGTCGGCGCGTCCTTTCCCCAGAGGAGCCGCGGTTCGCCCGTACCGTCGGCGGGCTGCTCCCACAGACCCATCCGGCCCGGCCGCCGCGTCGTATCGGGCCGGATGGGCCGGTCCGAGAGGAAGGTGATCGCGCGCCCGTCGGGCGTCCACGCGGGCGCTCGGTCCTCCCCAGGGTAGAGCGTGAGCCGTGACACGGGACCTGCGGGTAACTGCTTGATCCAGATGTCGGTGCCAAGGTCGGTGAGGAGCGTGAGGGCGATGCGCCGTCCCTCCGGCGACAGGGCGAGACCCCAGCCGACAGGAAGGTCCACCCCGGTGTAGGTCCCTCCCGTATTCACCTGCCACGAGGAATCCACAGGCTCCGCATGCCCGCGCCGGTCCACCCACACGAGCGCCGCATTCGGTGTCGGGCCCGGCGCGAATTCCGGCGGTCCCAGGAGATAGACCGCGGTCCCCTCGCCCGAGACCACGAATCCCGGTGCCTGGATCCCGTCGAGGATCGGCACCGGCTTGCCGGTGGCGGCAAGTGCCGTGTTGTTCCAGGGCACGGCCATGAGCGTGCCTGAGCTGGTCAGGTACAACACGTGTCCCGTGGGAACGTACCAGGCGCCGACGGCGTCATCGAACAGCGCGCGAATCGTATCCCGGCGCGCGTCGTACACGTACACACGGCTCGGCCGGCAGCTCACAGGCCCCACGCAGTTGGTGAGGTGGGCCGTGAACAGAATGCCCCGTGCGTCAGGAAGGGGTGTCGGCAGCCACGGATAGCGCCCGCCGAGTAGCGCGGGTGATGCGATCACCTGCGACGAGGCGTCGCCGGAACGAAGGCGCCGGAGCGTGTGGGCCCCGATGTCGTAGTAGAAGATGGAACCGTCCGTCAGCCACGCTCCGTGGTTGTAGGTGGGGTCGACGGATTCTGCGAGCTTGAGGGAGGCTCCGCCGGTGCTCGGGACCTTGCGCACTTGTCCGTTCGCGAAAAATCCGATCCACGCGCCGTCAGGGGAAAAGAACGGTCCCGAGCCACCCTCCGTGCCGGCCAGCGGGCGCGCAATGATTTCGTCGCGGCGCTTGATGTAGAGTTGGCCAGGTCCCTTCAGTGGACGGCGGAACACAAGAGAGGCGCCGTCGGGCGAGAGAGCCGCCTCCACCCGCAACGCGATTCCATCGAGGGCACCGGACGCGTCGAGCGTGGTCGGATATCGCGCCACGGAATTCTTGGCGCCTGGACGGAGCCAGCCCCACGCGGCCAGCACGGCGGTCAGCACGATCAACGTGGCCAATGCGGGCACGACGAACCGTTGGGACGGCGGACGGGCGGTCGCCATCGACTGCGCGAAGGCAGGACTGTGGAGCGCTTCGGCAAATGCCTTCGCGCTGTCGAAACGGTCGGCCGGCAGTTTCTCCACTGCCTTCGCGACCGCCGCCGCCACGTTCGGCGGCACCGACTTGCGCAACTCCCTGACCGGCCTCACCTCGTCCGACACGATCTTCAGGATGATGGCCTGCGCCGACGGGCCGGCGTGCGGAGACTCACCCGTGAGCATCTCGTACAACACCGCGCCCAGGGAGTAGATGTCCGAGCGGTTGGTGACGTGCTTGTCCGCCGTCGCCTGCTCGGGCGACATGTAGAGCGGCGTCCCGAGCGACAACCCCGTCCCCGTCATCCGCCCATCCGCTGCCGCGCTCACCGCCAATGCAATCCCGAAGTCCGCCACCATCGCCCGACCGTTCTGCAGAAGGATGTTCTCGGGCTTGATGTCCCGGTGAATCACCCCATGCTCGTGCGCGTACTGCAGCGCGTCCGCCACCTCGGTGGTGATTTTCACCGCCTCGTCGATGCCGAGCTGCACGTCGCGATCGATCTTCTCCCTGAGCGTCTCTCCCTGGATGTACGGCATGACGTAGTACAGGAACTCCGTACCACCGCCTTGCGATGCCGTCGTGCTCCCGCTGGCGTACAACGGCAGGATATGCGGGTGCTGGAGCTGGGCCGTGGTCTTGATCTCCTGCAAGAACCGATCGGCGCCGATGACTGCAGCCAGCTCGGGCCGCAGCACCTTCAGCGCGACCTTGCGGTCGTGCTTCAGATCCTCGGCGAGATAGACGGTGGCCATGCCGCCTTGGCCGAGGCGGCGCTCAATACGGTAGCGATCGGCGAGGGTCGTGGAGAGCCGATCGGTGAATTCAGCCATAGGTCTCGCCTTTCAATACGGGGCCCGCTCGTCGGATGGGATTCTCGATTCGCATACGGATTTGGATCGAGCGACCCAAACTACGCCCCGCTGCGGAGGGCGTCGAGACGACTCCCCTTTGCACTGTCGCGCTGCCGACGGGTCGAAGACCGACTCTGACGTCTTCCGGCCCGGTTGCTCCGACCCGCGCCGCACACTAGTGATTACTCATTCGGCGCCGGTGAGGCGACACGAGATCCATCGCGCCCGACGCCGGAAGGACCGTACCGCCCTGGATCAGCGTGACGTCACACTGGCGGTGAAGCGCCGCCGGAGCGGCGAGTAGTGAAAGCACTGCGATCAGTCGAGCGGCACGCATGGCGGCCTCGAATTCGTGAGGACCCAAAGATTGATTGCCGAAGGTACGGACTGAGCGCCTTCGATTTCGCCGGCGTATTCCGCGACGCTAACGCGCCGAACCCACGCCCAGCGAGATCAAGAATTTCTGCATGACCGGGTTGATCAACGCGTAGCCTTTGTCGTTGAAGTGCTCACCGTCCTGGAACAAATCACCCGGTACCTTTCCGTTTGCGTCGAGTACTGGCGCGTCCATATCGAAGTATTTGAAGCTCGGATCTCTCTTGGCCTGCGCTTTGGCAAGTTCGTTGAACCGGTCAATCGCGGCCGGCTCCGCCGGGTCCGCGAAGGCGGAGTTGGGCGCATGCTTCATGCTCAGGAATGCGAACGGCACCTTGGGAAAGTCTGATCGCGCTTTGGTGTAGATCTGCATGACCTTCTCGAAGGCCTGATCGGGATTCCCGCCACTCCCAACGTCATTGTCGCAGTAGAGTAGGATCGCCGACGGATGATACTTTCCGATCACGTCGTTGTAGAAATACAGCACGTCGCCGAGCACGCTCCCGCCGAATCCGCGATTGATCACGCTGAGGGTGGGAAATGCATCAGCTGTCTTCCACTTCATGATCGTCGAACTGCCAACGAACAGCGCTGCCTTTTGAGGAGGCGCGTTCTTGGAGTCGAATTCCTTGAAGGCCTCGATGTCTTTCCGGTAGCGCTCAGGATCGCGCGCCGCTTGCGGGCGCGGGTAGAGCGCCTGAGCCGCGCGATAGAGCGCCATCGCATCGGCGTAGTTCTCGGGATGGTGCGAGTAGTCCAGCCAGTGGGCGTGCCAGAACGCTCCGGTGGTCCTGTAGAACGCGGTGACCTTTTCCTGATCGGCGCCGCCGCCATTGTCTTTCGCCCGGGTGAGGAAGTCGCGGAATGCCTGCTGGTCGTTCGCGTCGGCGGCTTGGCTCCGAGCGG
>JBDUEJ010000130.1:0-4918 GCA_040002475.1 bacterium
CGAACGTGGCTCCGGCGTCCGATTACCCGATCGTTCTCTTCGCTGACCGCACCGCGTTCCGAGCGTGGCTCAGCGCTCACCATGCGTCGCAGGCCGGTCTCTGGCTCCGGATCGCCAAGGCCGCCTCGCCGCTCCAGTCCGTGACCTACGCCGAAGCGCTGGATCTCGCGCTCTGTTTCGGCTGGATCGACGGGCAGAAGCGGCGCCATGACGCGGAGTCCTTCCTGCAGAAGTTCACCCCGCGGCAGAAGCGGAGTCCCTGGTCGAAGCGGAACCGCGAGCACGTGGAGCGGCTGATCGCAGCGGGCGAGATGCACCCCGCGGGCCTGGCCGCCGTTGCGGCGGCCAAGGCGGACGGTCGGTGGGACCGCGCCTACGACTCCCCTGGCACGGCGACCGTGCCGGACGACCTCCAAGCGGCGCTCGACGAGCATCCGGAGGCGAGCGCGTTCTTCGAGACGCTGACGGGCGCGAACCGATACGCGATCCTCTACCGCATTCAGACGGCGGTCAAGCCTGAGACGAGAGCGCGCCGGATCACCGAGTTCGTCACGATGCTGCAGCGACGGGAGGCGCTGCATCCGTAGCCGGCCCTCGCTTGATCGCCACCGTCCGCCGCCTAACGTTGCGTTCGGTGCGATTGTGGGATCATGTCCGAGGCCCCCGTTGGACCTTGCGGCGAACGGCGCGGACGCGGCGCGGGTATCTGGGGTGTTCAAACCGGAGGAGGCGTATCTCGTAACAGGTGCAGCGCGATTCGTGACCGCGATACCAGTTGATTCGAATGGACGGCCAGGTCGCGGACGGTGCGCGTTCTCTTCGCACCGCCTGCGACCCCCGTCCCGCCTACGCCAAGCGCTTACGGTGTGCCGAGTGTGTCGTCGTCATCAGAGATCGAACATTGCCGTGTAAACGAGCCGCTCCTCGACGACTCGGCGGCGATGCGTCGCGCCGCCACGTACCTCGGGAATCGTATAGTCCGTGAAGTATCGCTCGTATTCGCGTACGACCAGGCGTGCCGGTCTACCGGCGACATCGGGTAGCGTCACGGTGGTCTGCCAAATCGCAGGGTCGAGGACCTCCAGAATGCCGCCGATGTCCGTGACCTGACCGACAACCGAGATAATGCCCCCGGCCGCTGTCGGCCCCAGCGTGACGCTTGGGCCAAGGCCCACGCGTTGTTCGATCGTGGAGGCGACAGTTGGGATTTTCGCGGTCTTCGCGGTTGCCGCGGCTTTCGTGACGGCCGCTGCGGATTTCAGAGCCGATTGTGCGGCCGTGGTCGTGGCCGTGACCGTCTGAAGCACCGGAGTCGACCGCGCGGCCACCGGCGCGACGACACTCGATATCAGAACCCTAAAGTCACTCCACGCCAGATCACTGTCGATGTTGGGATCACGAGTCTGGAGCACCAGCTCGACTTTGTTACGTCCGGTTTCGCCGAGCTGTCCCAGCACCGGAACGAATGAGACGTCCTGATACTCGGAGTCGAGGGTGAACTGCATCGGGCCGTGGTCCGGCACGGTGCCGCGGAAGGTGAAGGCGACTTGATCCGCCGTGCGCTTGAACGTGGCGCGACGGCGAGGCAACACTTGCGCAAACTCCGCGAGCGCCACTTTCGAGATCTTGGCGTTGTCGAGGGCGTTCGGCTGGTAGCGGACGAGCGCCAGTCGCACGAACGGCATGTACGTCGTGCCCGGATCGAGCTCGATGTCGCAATACCATTGCGCTCGCTGGGCGTCCCAGTGAACGCGGTGGCCGACGATCTGCACCGGCTGCGACGCCACTTCGCGCAACGAGACTTCCTCGCTGGTGACGCGCATGGGGAAATCTTCGACGCGCGTGCGGAACTTTGGCAGCACGGTGTCCCACAGCGGATCGAGTCCCCACTGCGTCACGAGCGGGACGAGCGACGAAGGAATGTCGGTGAACGCTTTGTTCTCGCCAAGGATCACGACGCCGAGAAGCTCTCCGTTGCCAGAGGAGAACCACGGTCGCTCCAGGTACACGCGTACGCCATTTCCAAAACGCGTGGTGTCGAGTGAACCCGGGATCGACGATTCGGTCCACTTGAAGGTCGGCACGACATAGACGATGCGCGGCTCGTCCGGCGGTGCGCTGGCCGGGATCACCGAGTCGTTCGCGCCGAACGCCGCGAGCTGCAACACTGGGGCACCGGGATCGTCCGCCGCGCCCACCTGCATGTTTGGACCGGCGGCGATGGGGCCCACGCGCGTGATCTGATCGCGCTGGGCGTACAACGCTTCCGGCAAGTATTCTCTAAAGCGCGTGCTCGCGCGCATCGTGTAATTGATCAGCCGAAACTTCGTGTCTCCGAATTCGTGACGGTCGCCGCGCGCCCGTGGTTGCGCCGTACCGAGCTGCTGTGGTCCGGCCGGCGGTTGCTGCGCGTCTACCACGCCCTTCAGATCGAACAGGTTGTCGTGATTCTCGGTGAGAAGTATCTCGCCGAGCTGTCCGCGCGACTCGATCAACTCGGGGGCCGGCTTGTCGAGATCGTCGACCCATTCCTGCCACACCGCTTCGACCTCGAACTTGCCCGTACTTGGCCCGTGCATCAGCACGCGGCTTTGTAGCACCGCGTGCTGATCGCCGATGTTTCGCAGAATGTTGAGCCCGAGGAATTCCGGGGCGCAGACCGGCTGCTGCGTCGCATGCACGAGCACCAGCGGGCGATATGGATTGGTCATCCAACCGCAGCCAGCCAGCGCCATGGCCTGCACGAACTGCCGCTCGCCGGCGGACGCCGTCCAATCGGCGAGACCCATCGTATCGACGAACCGCTTGTCGACGAAACTCGAATAGCGGAGCCGGACAATGCGGCCCTTGGGAACGAAGAACGTGAGCACACGATTGCCCTCGTCCCATGTGGGCACGCCGGTGTCGGCAAAATTTTCGACGCACTTGGGTTCGAGGAACGTCTCTTTGCGCTCCGCGAGCACAATCCGGAAACCAAGGTTGTCGGGCCAGTCCTTGGCGTGCGCCACGAGCAAGACCAACTCTTGATTCGGCGTTTGAACGACGATCGCACCGGGACCGAGGACCATTGGGCCGGTGACTCCCGGCAACGTGTACCCCGGCATCGCGCGCAGCGCGGCGCCCCCGGCCGCGGGGTCGGGAAGATACGGCGTGGCCAGCTGCGCCTCGCGATGAATCACATACTGGCCCGGCGCGAGTCGGTCGCCGGTTGGATTCTCGTGCGACGGCAGCTTTGGCGGAACTGCGTTGGTCGTCGCAACGCCGGCGAGCGCCGCGGGTGTGACCAGCTCGATCTGCGTCGACGGCCCTTCGTCGTAGAGCGTGCCGGCCTCGCGCGCCGCGACCGCGTAGGCGGATTTGATGTTCCCGGCATCCGCCATCAACGCATCGAATGCGCCGTGATGCTCGCATTGCAACTGCGACGATTTCGGCGGCACCGCGTGGCGTTCGTTGGTCGCGGTGTACTCGAAATCCGCCGAGGCAGGAAGCGCCCGCGCGGCAGCAAAGGCAGCGGACGTCAGATATGAAGTCGCGTCTGCATTCCAATTACTGCGGACGACCATCCGCTCCAACGACTCGCCTTCGCTCGTCCGCGCGCGATGGACGAGCGCCGGCGGATCGACCGGCTCGAAGCGCCAGTATATGACTGGGAGCGTTGCGTTGACGTCGTTGTCCAGCGAACGGTCGTCGACGTCGAGACTGTTGCCCGCCAAGTCGACGATGCGTGCGCGAAAGCGGTAGGCTAGTCCGAAGCGCAGTGTCGGTAGGCTGCGCGGCTGCGCGGCGAAGGTGACGGCGAGCCCATTGCCTCCGGTCGCTGCCTCGTCGGTCACGTCCTGCGGCACTTCACCCTGAACGCCGCTCGACGGATCAATTTCCGCGCGCAGCGTGCGTCCCGGCCGTGGGGCGGCAAGACTCCATCCCGTCCAGCGGAACAGCGATTCGTGCAAGAAGTGATCGTCGGGATTTCCGTCGGCGCTGGCCGAGCTCGTGGTCGACGCGCCTTTGACGTAGCCTTCGTCGTCGGGGAAATCGATCGTGTCGGTTGCCGCGCCGCCGATGAAGCGATACGTGCCATGCCGTTTGCAGAGGGACCGCCACGCGCCGGGTCCCGTGCCGGCGATCAGCTGTACGTCGACGCGGTAGCCGCGCAGCACGTCCTCGGCGAACAACACGACTTTTTGCGATGCCGCGGAACCTGACTCGATCGCCGTGTTCTTGAGCGCGGCCGATGCAGCACTCTGCGCAGTGGCTGCCGCGCGCCCGTGCCGGGAGACGCCGAGGCCACCGGAGCGCAGCGCGGCGACAGGCTGCTTGTCGCCGGTCGTGTACGTGACTTCGCCCGCGGCCCCGACCGACAGGCTTTTCGCAACGAGGCGTTGTGCCGTCAGGAGAAAGTTGACCGTCTTGAGGGCCGCGCCGTCAGGATCGACCTGATACACATCGAACGGGCTGTCCTTGCCCGCGCCCCATCGATCGTTCGCGCCGACCAATCGGAGCAATCCGCGCTCGTGATCGAGTGTGCGTGTTCTCATTACAAAACGCTCAGCAGTGCCGAGCCAGGCGCTCTGCGGACAGGAGTCGACTTTGGGGTCGTGTGCGTTGCCCCAACTGAGCTCCAAGCTCATCACGCCCTTGGCTTCTGCCGCGGCGGCGATCTGCTGATCGATCGGCGAGCTCGGCGCAAGCGTGCAATCGATCACCAAGCCGAGCGCGCGGAGCAGGCCTGGGTAGTCGGCGAACGACGCGATGATACGATGGAAGTCGAAATCCGGCGGCGGTGGCGACGCGGGAACGCCGACGAGCTTTGGCCGCCGGAGCTGTTCCTGCGCCTTGAGCGTGTCGATTTTCGCTTTTGTGAGCGGCTCGCGGCGGTAGAAGCGATCGGCCTGATAGAGCGTGTATTCAGCGGCCGTCG
>JBDUEJ010000131.1:0-4861 GCA_040002475.1 bacterium
GCTCAGTCCTGCTCAGTCCTGCTCAGTCCTGCTCAGTCCTGCTCAGTCCTGCTCAATGCGTCAGCGCGTAGATGATGTAGTTGATGCCAAGCTTGTAGATCTCGTTGGCTGCGGCGATCGGCACGAATCCGCTCGCGGAGTACTGCCACGACTCGCCGATGTCGTTGTCGACGTTGGCCATGAGAATCAGCCGCTTCTTGGGATCGTTGTCCTGATACACGGCCCAGTAGGTCGGCAGATTGGTGCCATAGACAGACACGCCCGACACCGCCGCCTTGAGATCGATCTTGAAGAACGAGTCGAAGATCGGTTCCTTGCCGGTGAGCTGGACCCACTTGGCGCCGGGCAACGCACGGGCCACGACCTGGCGCAGATTCGTCCAGTCGAACTGACCGCGCCAGTTTTCGCGAAAGTCGTCGAAGATCATGAATCCGCCCTTGAGGATATAGGCGCGGAAACCAGCGATCTCCTTGTCGTCCGGGTGCCAGCCGCCCGGCTCCGACATGTAGCTCACCGGATATTTGAATAGCGCTGGATCATCGAGCGCGACGATGGCGCTTCCAACAATCGGGCCCTCTTCGACGAACGGCCGCACCGCGGTGATATCGCGGAGGATCTTGGTGAAATTCTCCTCGGCGTCCGGATAGTCGTGCGACCATCCCGGCCCTTCCGCACCGAAATGCTCGTACCCACGGTATTTGATTCGCGCGAACGTGAATCGGCCGTCGTATACGGGGTTGCCGTGGTATGCCGGCGGAGTATAGAAGTCGGTGGTATTTCCAAAATACTGATTGAATC
Organism: bacterium; assembly: GCA_040002475.1. Taxonomy (GTDB): domain Bacteria; phylum Gemmatimonadota; class Gemmatimonadetes; order Gemmatimonadales; family Gemmatimonadaceae; genus JAQBQB01. Next base: position 799 of record JBDUEJ010000131.1, read on the forward strand.
CGTTGCGTCGCTGCGCCGCTGCCGTTCCGCCGGCGACCAAACACAATGCCGTCGCCACACACGCCGTTCTGACGAGATTCATGGCTTCTTTTCCCCGTTGGGGCGGACCCGCGCATCGTACAACGTGAGAAGGAGCGTCTGAGCCTTCTCATAGTTCGGCGCCTCCTCCAGCGCGCGGAGCACACTCGTGCGTGCATGCACGTCGTCGCCGGCGTCGTGCTGGGCTACCGCCAACTGATAGAGCGCGTCGGCCTTGTCTACCGGACCAAGCGCGACGATCGCTGCCCGCTCGCGGACCGTGCGCTGCTTGTCGCCGGCAGCCTTGGCCAATTCGGCCAACCGCACGTGCAGCGCAGGGTCGAACGGATTGATGAACATCGCCCGATCGAGCGCATCTGCCGCCCCGCGGGAATCACCCAGACCCTGGAGCAGATCGGCGAGGGTGGTCAATGCCTTGAAGTTTGTTTCGGTCAACGACGTCCACTGCATCAACGCGTCGGCTTGCTTGCGGCGATCTCCCTTTTTCTCGTAGGCCGCAGCGAGCAACGCGTACGGACTATCGTCGCCGCCGTACTCCGGGAACATCGTGCGGGCCTTTTCGAGAATTGGAATGGCGAGGTCCGGCTTGTCATGGGCGAGCAACGCCATTCCGGCGAGCAACTGCACACCGAAGTCGTTTGGAGCGTTTGCCGCCGCCTTTTGAACTTCCTCCGCGGACATCGACGCATTGATTTCCGACGGCGGTCCCGGCGCTCCTCTGCGTCGACCGACCGTGGAATCGCTCAGCTTGATCGATGCCAGCACACCCGCGAAGCGCGTCCGCAAATAGTCGTCGAACTTCTTGTCGAAGGTCTTCATGTCGGTGTTCAACACCTTCAAGAACACCTGATCGGTCGTCAGACCTTCCTTATATCCTTGCAACAACTTGAGCAGCGTCGCGTCGCCGCCGTTGTCGCGCGCGATCAGTTCGCAGACCAACGACGCCTGATAGTACGAGAACTGCACCTGCTCCGGATACGCGGGATGCATGAACCCATCGTTCATGCGGCTCACCGGCACGAGCTTGCCCGCCTTGAACGCCGCGAGGAAATCGGGCGACACGCCAAAGCCCCACCCCGGCGTGGCATGGTGCTCCTCGTACACCGACAGTCCTTCCGACAACCATCGCGGCACTCGATTGTCCGTCGTCCCGAGCGTGAAGGTATGCGCCAACTCGTGCCACACCGTCGAGCCCCAATTGAATGGACCCGCATCCTTCGCCGCCGGCGAGTCGAACGCCAGCGTTGTTCCGAAGCTCACACCGAGCGCGCCGAGCCCGGCCAGTCCCACCGTGCGGACCGAGAAGTCCGAATGGCTGCGATACACTTCGATGCGGACCGGCGGCGGCGGCGTGTACGCATACTTTTTCGAGAACGTCGCATACGCCTGCTCGGCCAGATCCCTCAGATAGATCGACAGAATCGGCGACTCCGATTTCTCGATCATGAATTGAAAATGCTCGCTCGTGCTGACGTCGTAATTCTTGTACGTGTCGAGCAGGTCGAGCGTGTTCTTCACCCACACGTTGTACGGATCGCCGGTGAACGACGCCTCGAGACTCTTTTTCCCCTCGGCAATCTGTCCGAGACGCAACTCGTTCATTCCGAGCACGCTCCACGCATGCCAGTTCTTGGGATCGAGCGTGACGCCCTGCTTGGCGAAATCCGCCGCCGGCCGATACAGGCGCACCTGGGCCGCAAGCTCGGCGAGCGTGCTGTACAGGTCACCATCGACCGCATTGACCGCGAGCGCGCGCTGCCGCGCTGCGTCGAAACCCGGTTGATCGTGCGTCAGGTATTTGATCGCCGCCGCAACCGCGAGTGTGTGTTCGTCGATCGGATTGACCTTCAATGCGCGATCGATATCCTGCTGCGCGGCCGCGTAGTCTTCGAGTCCAAGCAACACTTCGGCGTGCAGAGTGCGTGCGTCGACGTATTCGGGATTCACGGTAAGCGCCGCGCGAAGCAACGAATCCGCACCGGACTGTCCGTCCGCCTCGAGTCGTCGCGCCGCACCGAGCAACGCGCGCGGGTGATTCGGATTCGTTTGCAGCACGTCGTTGAACGACGTCTGCGCGTCGGCGAAATTGTACTTCCGCAAAAAGAGCTCGCCCAGGGCGACTTTCGCGTCGGCGTTCGACGGATCGGCCGACACGGCGCGATCGAATGCCTTGAGCGCATCCTTGAAGAGCTGCGGATCGTTGGCGCCGAGGTACTCGACGGCGGTGGCAACAGCGGCAAGCTCCTCGCTCGTCAGTCCGCCGCCCGCCGATTTGTTGTACACGTCGATGAAGCGATCGAATTCTTTCATCGCGCGATCGCGGTCGCCGCGATCGAAGTGCAACACGGCGAGATTGAGCGCGGCGGTGAGACTATCGCTCGCGTGATCGGCGCCGGCGCGCACGAATGCACTCTCTGCGGCTGCACGCTTTCCGCGCAGTTGCAGAACCTCGCCCAATGTGTTCCAGACCTCGCCTCCGCCCTTTGCCGCGGTTCCGCGACGAGCCGTATTCTCGGCCTCGTCGTACTTTCCAATCGTCGCGTAGGCGTGGGCGAGATCTCGCTGCACCGAAATCCACTCGCTGTCGCTCGCCGGCACCTTCGCCAGAATTGCGATCGCGTCCTGATACTTCCCGGTTCGCAACGCGTCGCGGCCGGCCTCGACGGCTTGGGCGCCGAGCGTCGCCGAACCGGCAGCGAGCGCACAGACAACGGCAGTCACCTTGACCACAGTCGCGCGGCTCAGCGAGAGTTTCGCCAAGAATGTCATGACTTCCGTCCTTCGATCTCGCGAATCGTCTTCGCCTTCCGCGCCAGGTCGACGAGCAACGCCTCGAGCGCGTCGTCGTACGCCTCAGCCGCCATCGATGTCTTTTTGGTCCTCAGCGAATCGATCCGGTCTTCGAGACCGAACTTGTCTTTGTAGAGTGACGCGAGCTGCGGATCATTCCCGTGCGACGCGACCCCGCCGTCGAGAAAGAAGCGCCGCGCGAGCAATCCTTCGCCCGTCCGACCATCGGGCTCGGCAACGCCTGTCTTTGTGCCCATGTCTTCGAGTTGCGCGTGCTCCGTCTGAAGCTTCGTCTCGGTCTCATACACGCGTTTGGTTTCGACCGTGGCATAGCGAAACGCTTCGAACAGGGAGACGCGTCCGTCTTTGTCGGTGTCGGCGACATCTTTGGTCAACGCATCGACAAAGAATTGCGCAAACTTCGATTCGTTGCGCTCGAACGAGCTCTTCGTGGCGGTAATGACCACTCGGTTGGCTGCGGACAACACCGGCAGCATGTCGCCGCTCGCACTGGTGAGATTCACGAACGCCACTTTCTGCGTCGTGAACCGCGAGAGGAGCTGCGCGAAATCCCGCGCGCTCAAATCGGGGCCAGGTATACTGATCTTGGAATCCTCGCTCTCGCCGCTGCCGTGCCCAATGAGAACGAGGACGATCTGGTCGCCGGGACCGGCCCTCGTCGCCAGCTGATTGAGCGTCCGCTCGATATTGATCTTCGTGGACTGCCCGCGAAAATGCGGCAACTTGGAAACGCTGTCTTCGCCGAACCAACTAATCTCGGCATCCGGAATCCCATATCGTTTCGCCGCCGCGTCGGCCAGCGACGACGAGAGCCGCGCGAACGAATCGGTGTACTTCTTCTCGCCGCCGAGACCACTCACGATGACGAGATGCGTCTGCGCGACGAGTGGCGCGCTGATGGACGCGAGCGCGCCAGTCGCGGCCAGCGCGATCAGCGCGGCCCGCAAATTCCGGATCGTGCGCTGGCGGTTCACGCCAACCCTCGCGCTTTGCGATAGGCCCATTCTCCGCCCAACAGCGCGACGAGCAGCATGAGGATCACCGGCATGTCCCACAGATCCATCTGATTCACGATCGTCACGCCGTGCTTGCTGAGCGCGACGTCTTCGGCGAGCGTGCCCGCCGTAGCCGGCGTGTAGAACTTCCCACCCGTTTCGGTCGCGATGCGCTTGAGCAGCGGCGCGCGCATCTCGGCGTCGAAGTATTCCGTGTT
>JBDUEJ010000132.1:0-4839 GCA_040002475.1 bacterium
CAGTCGATGAGCACCGCTACTTGCCCGCGGCGTGGGCGATGGCGTGATTCCAGAATGGATTGGCGAAGAGCAGGATCATCGAGACGACAAAGCAGTAGATGGCCATCGATTCGATCATCGCGAGACCGACGAACAGCGTTCGCGTGATCGTGGGCGACGCGTCGGGTTGCTGCGCAAGGGCCGTGAGCGCGGTCGCGACCGATTTACCCTCGCTCAACGCAGGCATCATGCAGCCAATGGCCGTGGTGAGACCGGCGATGACGATCGATGTGATCGCAACGAGCGTCAGGCTGTCCATGGCGTATCCCTGGGGTGTGTGATGTCGTGCACTACGCGGCGGCGGGCGACGGCTTCGGCCGACGCGCACGTATCGCGGCCGCGATGTACACGGCGGCCAGAATGCTGAAGATGTAGGCCTGCACCATCCCGGTGAGCAGGCCGAGCGCGGTCATGACGATGGGGAAGACGAACGGCGTGATCGTCAGCAGGATGCCGATGATCATGGCTCCGCTCATCATGTTGCCGAAGAGGCGCACCGCCAGCGCCAGTGTACGCGACAGCTCGCTGATGATGTTGAAGGGGAGCATGAACGGCGTCGGTTGCATATAGGAGCCGAGGTAACCGCGGAGCCCGTCGGCTTCGATGCCGAACAACGGCACCGCCACGAACACGCTCAACGCAAGCGCGACGGTCGTCGAGAGCGATGCCGTCGGCGGCTCGTAGCCGGGCAGAATCGTGGCCACGCTTGCCGTGGCGATGAAGATGAACAGCGTGCCGAGGTAACCGAGATACGGTTTCGGATCCTTCAATCCGACCTCGGCGATCTGCGTGTTGATGCCGGTGACGACGATTTCCAGGAGGTTCTGCCAGCGCGAGCGTTCCAGCCCCTGAGACAGGTGGCGCGTGATCAGCATCGATCCGCCGGACAGCACCAGCATCAGCCCCCACGTGAACACGATCGTGGCGTTCAGCTTGAACAACCCGTGTTGCCAGAAGATCATCTGGTCCGGGCTAAGGTGCACTGTGCGCTCCATGCAATGCGGCGCGGTCGGGTGCGGCCGAGGACAGGACGACTCGTGTCACAGCCATCCGCGCCGCGAAGAAACCCACGAGGCACACCACCAAGCGCTTCCAGTCGCCGCCCGACACGAAGTACAGTCCGCTCATGACGACGCCGGTGCGCACGAGCAGGCTGCCCGCGAACAGGAGCGCGGGCACTCGAGACGAGACAGCCTCTCGCACCGTCCACCACAGACCGCCGAAGAAGACCGCGCCCAGGCCGGCGCCCACGACTAACACACCGGCGAACGCCAGCAGGTCACGCATCGTCGCTCGCCTGTCCGGCGTGCATGTCGGCGTCTTCGTTTGCCACCCAACGCCAGGCATTGAGGCACCCGAGCGAAAGTCCCCCCACGAGGAGTGCCAGCGTCCACGAATGCGTGCCGGCATGACGCGTGTCCAGCCAGATCCCGAGTGCGGCACCGAGGAGCGTCGGCACAACGACCGACCACCCGATGAGTCCCATCATGCCGAAGCCGAGCCACGCGGTTGGTGCGGGATTCTGTCGCGCCTTCAGTTTGCGCGCCGTCTTCTTGCCGATTTCTTCGGCGAACACAGACGCGTCGTTCGGCGCCGCGTCCGTCGGCCGGTGCGTCATGTCGAGAGACTCGCGAGGCGACGCACGAAGCCCGCTTCCAGCTTCGTCATGGCGGCGCGCATATCCTGCTCGCTCTTGTCCAGCGTCATGAAGTCGCGCTTCATCGCGTCGTGCAGGTGGCCGAGGTCCGTTCCGCCGAGTGCGCGTCGCACCGACACGAGGACGTTCGGTCCCGTCTTGACCAGCACGCCTTCGTCGACCGCGACGAACATTTCGCCCGCGGCTGTCTCGTACGTCAGTAAGCCAGGCGCCAGCGCCGCCACGCAGTCGAGCCGGTGCGGGAGGAGGCCAAACGACCCCTCGCGGGTTTCGGCGACGATGCGCGACACGTTGCTCTTGTCGGCGAAGACCTGGAACGGCAGCAGCACCTTGAGGTGCATCAGTTCGGGTGTCATGCCGCCGCCGCGTGCGCTTTCGGCGCGGGTTTCGCCTCCGGTTTCGCCGGTGGCGTGGTTGCAGCGGGCGTCGCCGGTGGCTTGGCAGGTACGGCCGAGGCCGGTTTCTCCGCCTCATCGATCGCGCCGATCATGTACAACGCGCGTTCCGGATAGTCCTTGAATTCGTCGTGCAGGATTCGTTCACAGCCGACTAGTGCGTCTTCGAGGCTGACGAGTTTGCCCTTGAGCCCCGTGAACTGCTCCGTCGTAAAGAAGGGCTGTGTGAGAAAACGTTCCAGCCGACGGGCGCGAGCGACGACCTTCCGGTCATCCGGGGCCAGCTGCTCGAGGCCGAGCATCGCGATCACGTCCTTGAGCTCCGCGTACTTGGCGAGCGTGCGCCGGATCTCCTGCGCCAGGTCGTAGTGTCGTTGGCCAACGATCGCTGGCGTCGCCATCTTTGAGCTCGATTGCAGCGGGTCGATCGCGGGGAACAGCCCTTCGCCAGCGCGCTTGCGCGACAGGACGATCGACGCGGAGAGATGGGAAAAAGCGTGGACGGCCGCGGGGTCAGTAAAGTCGTCCGCGGGGACGTACACGGCCTGGATCGAGGTGATGGCGCCGGTCTTCGTGTGGGCGATCCGCTCCTCCAGCGCCGACAGCTCCGTGCCCATCGTCGGCTGGTACCCCAGGCGGGACGGCATCTGGCCCATCAGCCCGGACACTTCCATCCCGGCCTGGATGAAGCGGAAGATGTTGTCGACCAACAGCAGGACGTCGAGGCGTTCGTCGTCGCGGAAGTACTCCGCCATCGTCAGGGCGGCGTGGCCGACGCGAAACCGGCTGCCGGGCGGCTCGTTCATCTGGCCGAAGATCATCACCATCTTCGGCAACACACCGGCGTCCTGCATGGCCTGATGGAGCTCCTCTCCCTCCCGGCATCGTTCACCGATGCCGCAGAAGATGCTGACGCCCTTCTCATGGCCGACCATGTTGTGGATCATCTCGGTGAGGAGCACCGTCTTGCCGACGCCTGCTCCCCCGAAGAGCCCACCCTTGCCGCCGCGTTCCAGCGGGGCGAGCACATCGATGATCTTGATGCCCGTTTCAAAGACTTCGGACGTGCTCGCACGGTGGGACAACGGAGGCGGCATGCGATGGACCGAACGCCATTCGACATCGGCCAGTGGCGGTCCGCGATCGATCGGACGACCGAACACGTCGAACATCCGCGAGAGAATGCTCTTGCCCACCGGTGTCGTGAGTGGGCCGGCCGTGTCGTCCACGGTCATGCCGCGCGCGAGCCCCTGGGTGGGCGTCAGTGCGATACCGCGAACCGAGTTCGCGGCGGGCTGCGACTGGACTTCGATGACGATGTCCCGATTGGTACCTGTGCGCAACAGCGAATAGATCGGCGGGAGATCGCGGTCAAATCGCATTTCCACCACGCTGCCGCGCACCGAAAGTACCACACCCTGGTTCATTCAGGCGCCCCATTTCCAGTTCCGGATCTCCGGCATGTCCTCGCCGTGCTCATCGATGTATTGCTTGTGCGCGATGAGCTTGTCGGCCATCAGCTGTTTCAGGTATGCACCCGGGCTACCCAGGTGCGGCAACCGGTCGACGACGTCCTGCACCAGGTGAAAGCGGTCCAGGTCGTTCTGCACGCGCATGTCGAACGCCGTGGTGATGGTGCCCTCTTCCTTGTATCCGCGCACATGCATCTTGTGATTGGTGCGCCGGTAGGTGAGCCGATGCACCAGCCACGGGTACCCGTGAAAGCCGAAGACGACGTGCTTGTCGGTGGTGAAGAGCGAGTCGTAGTCGATGTCGCTCAGCCCGTGCGGATGCTCCGCCTTGGGCTGCAGCCTCATCAGGTCGACGACATTGATGACACGGATTTTCAGATCGGGGAGGTGCTCGCGCAGGATGGACACCGCGGCGAGAATCTCCAGCGTGGGCGTGTCGCCGCAGCAGGCCATGACGACGTCCGGCTCGCCGCCCTGATCGTTGCTGGCCCACGGCCAGATGCCGATGCCTTCGGTGCAGTGCACCACGGCGGCATCCATGGTGAGCCACTGTGGCAACGCGTGCTTGCCCGCCACGACGACGTTCACGTAGTGCCGGCTGCGCAGGCAGTGATCGATGACCGACAACAGGCAGTTGGCATCGGGCGGCAGATACACGCGCACGATGTCCGCCTTCTTGTTGATGACGTGATCGAGAAAGCCCGGATCCTGGTGCGTGAAGCCGTTGTGGTCCTGCTGCCACACGTGCGACGCAAGCAGATAGTTGAGCGACGCGATCGGCCGGCGCCACGGTAGTTCCCGCGTCACCTTCAGCCACTTGGCGTGCTGGCTGAACATCGAATCGATGATGCGCACGAACGCCTCGTAGCAATTGAAGATTCCGTGCCGTCCGGTAAGCAGATAGCCCTCGAGCCACCCTTCGCACTGGTGCTCGCTCAGCATCGCGTCGTGCACCCGTCCGGCCGGTGCGAGGAATTCGTCGTTGGGCAGCGTCCGCGCGTCCCACTGCCGGTTGGTCGTTTCGAACACCGCTCCCAGTAAATTGGACACGGTCTCATCCGGACCAAAGACGCGAAAGTTGCGATGCTCCTCATTGAGCGCGACAACGTCGCGAAGGAATTTCCCCAACACCATCGTATCCTGAGCGCTGACCGCGCCCGGCGACGGGACCGTCACCGCATGCGTGCGAAAATCCGGCATGCTCAGATCGCGGAGCAGGATGCCGCCATTGGTGTGAAGGTTGGCCCCCATCCGGCGTTCCCCTTTCGGCGCCAGC
>JBDUEJ010000133.1:0-4492 GCA_040002475.1 bacterium
CGACGGCAACGACGGAGCTGCATCACGACAAGCCAACCGTTCACGCGGCGGAAGTACCGTTTGGAGAGCGCTCTCGGTGGGCAAAGAAGCTCGCCGCGGGGACATTCGTGTCGTCGGTCGAGATCGTGCCGCCGCGAGGCGTCGACGCGAGCCGCATGCTCGCGGACACAGCGAAGCTCAAAGTTGCCGGCGTCGATGCGGTGAACGTCCCCGACGGTCCGCGCGCGCAGAGTCGCATGGGCGCGCTCATGACGAGTGTGCTCATCGAACAGCAGGTCGGCATCGAGACGGTCACGCACTACGCTTGCCGGGATAGAAATCTGCTCGGCATGCTGAGCGACCTGTTGGGCGCGTCGGCGGTTGGGCTCCGCAATCTGCTGGTCGTCACGGGTGATCCGCCGAAGATGGGCCCGTATCCGGATGCGACAGCCGTGTTCGACGTCGATTCGATCGGATTGACGAACCTGATAACGAATCTGAATCGCGGACTCGATCCCGGCGGCAATTCGATCGGTCAGCCGACGCGATATGCGATTGGCGTCGGCGTGAATCCCGTAGCCATCGATCCGGTCGAAGAGTTGCGGCGGTTCAACTGGAAGGTTGACGCGGGCGCGCAGTTCGCGATCACGCAGCCGGTGTTCGACGCCGATCAGCTCGAGCAGTTCGTCAGGCGCGTCGGCGACAATCACATTCCAATCGTGGCCGGCATCTGGCCGCTCGTCTCGGTGCGGAACGCTGAGTTTCTCGCCAATGAAGTGCCCGGCGTGTCGGTTCCCGACGCCATCATCTCGCGCATGCGCCGCGCGAATGAGAAATCGAAGGAGCATGCCGTCGCCGAAGGCATCGCCGTCGCGCGCGAAATGCTCGAACGCGTGAAGCCCCTGGTTCAAGGCGTGCAAGTGTCGGCGCCATTTGGAAAAGTCGAATTGGCGCTTCAGGTGCTCGACGGAACGCTGTAACAACATCAGATTATCATCGAAACCCAGAAACAATGAATCGCTCCCTTCTATTCGCCTCGGCATTGGCGCTCCTCGTTCCGATCTGCTCCGCGACAGCCCAATCCGGAACAAAAAAATCCACATCGTCCGGGTTCTTTCTCGGAGCGGGCGCCGAGGGCATCGGCATCACCACAGACAATGACCGGCAGGCGAACGGGTCCGGCGGCGGCGCGGGCCTCGTACTCGGCTACGGATTCAACTCTCGGTGGTCGCTCTACGGTCAGGCGAGCGGCGCCACGATCAATGCGGACGGCGGCGGCTCGTATTCCCTCGGGCACTTCGACGTGGGCGCACGGGTTCATTTTCGTACTGGTCCCAACATCGTTGTCCCATGTCTGCAGTTTGGACTATCCGCCATTGGGTTCTCCGACGACGTGAGCGGCGTGACGTTCAGCGGCAGCGGCGGCGCGTTGTCGCTCGGCGGGGGATTCAACGCGTATTTCACTCCGAAGGTCGCGCTTTCAACGGCGGTGACGGTGTCCACCGGCAATTTTGATCGTTTTCAGGTAGGTAATTTCGTGACGAGCAACATTTCCGTGAACGCGGTAACGAGTCGGCTGCTCGTTGGGCTCGTCTGGTTTCCGCAAGGCTGAATGGCGCTGCGTGAAGCGGCCGTCGAGATCGCGCTGCCCGGGTCCGGGCTATATTTTGCCCCATGCGCTCGATTCTATTAGTTGATCATGGCTCCGTCCGCGCCGAGGCGAACCATATGCTGACGTGCATGGCGAGCCTGCTGCAGCAGATGGTTGGCGACGGAGTGCTCGTCCGACACGCGCACATGGAGCTCGCCGAGCCGTCGATCGCCAATGGGCTCGCCGAGTGTGTTCGCGGCGGCGCGACGACGATCACCGTTTTTCCTTACATGCTCTCGCCGGGCAAGCACGTCACGCGCGACGTTCCGCGCCTCGTGGCCGAGGCCGCCGCGAAGTTTCCTCATGTCACGTGTCGCGTGAGCGACGCGTTCGGCGTCCACGAGAAGCTCGCCGAGTTGATCGCGCTGCGAGCCGGTGTGGAGATCGCGCATCCTCTCGAAGCGGCCGACGCATGCCGCTGTTGGGAACCGAACGGCGAAACGGGCGCCTGCGGCGTCGCGTGCGCCGCCCGGGCCGCCGAGCCGCTCGCCGCCGCGACGTAGTCACGCACGCCACAGTCGCGCTCCACGTCTCACGTCACAGGTAATGACCAACGATCAATCGCTCGCCTCATTGCACGCCCCGCTGACGGTCCTTTCAGAAGACGAGACGATGTTCCGCGACGCGGTGGCCGGATTCGCGGAAGACGAGGTGCGACCGCGCGTCCAGCAAATGGAGCGCGACGCGAAGATCGATCCCACGCTCATCACCAAGTTTTTCGAGATGGGCCTCATGGGCATCGAGGTCGCCGAGGAATATGGCGGCGCCGACGGATCGCTATTCATGGTCGCGTTGGGCGTCGAGGAAATCAGCAAGGTCGACCCGGCGGCGGCGATCCTGATGGATGTTCAGAATACGCTCGTCAATTATCCCATACGAAAATACGGAAGCGACCACATCCGTTCGACGTACCTTCCGCAGCTCACGGGCGACAAAGTCGGCGCCTACGCGCTGTCCGAGCCGAGCTCCGGCTCCGATGCCTTCGGCATGCAGGCGCGCGCCGAGCAGCGTGGCGATCGGTGGATCCTCAATGGACGCAAGATGTGGATCACCAACGGCGCCGAGGCACAGATCTATGTCGTATTTGCAAACTCGAATCCATCCGCCGGGTACAAGGGAATTACAGCCTTCGTCGTCGAGCGCGGCTTCAAAGGCTTCAGCGTCGGCAAGAAGGAAGACAAACTCGGGATTCGGGCGTCGAGCACGACGGAGCTCATTCTCGACGACGTCGAAGTGCCGAACGAAAATGTGCTCGGTCCCGCGGGACAGGGCTACAAGATCGCCATCGAGACGCTCAACGAAGGGCGCGTCGGTATCGGCGCGCAGATGATCGGCGTCGCCGCCGGCGCGCTTCGCGCCGCGACCGACTATGTGAAGGAGCGCACGCAGTTCGGCAAAAAACTCGGCGAGTTTCAAGGCATTCAATTCCAGCTCGCGCAAGCGCGCACCGAGCTGGAGGCAGCGCGCCTCATGGTGTACAACGCCGCACGGCTCAAGGACGCGGGCAAGGACATCGCCATGGAAGGAGCGATGGCCAAGCTCTTTTCGTCGCAGGTGGCTGAACGCGTGACGTCGGTGTCGCTCGAGCTGTTCGGCGGCTATGGGTACACCAAGGATTATCCCGCCGAAAAATTCTATCGCGACGCGAAGATCGGGGCGATTTACGAAGGGACGTCGAACATGCAGCTCCAGACGATCGCCAAAGCGATGCTCAAGTAGCCGGTACCGGCGCACACATACACACCGCCCAATCAGGGTACGACAATGCGAGCAGTAAGAGTTCATGAAACCGGCGGCCCCGAAGTGCTGCGCGTCGAGGATCTCCCCGATCCCACGCCCGCACCGGGCGAGCTGCTGATCGATGTCGAAGCAATCGGCGTCAACTTCATCGAGACGTATCAGCGTGAAGGGATCTATCCTGTGGCCCGTCCGTTTCCGTTGGGCGCGGAGGCGGCCGGCGTCGTACGCGCGCTCGGAAGCGGCGTCACCGAATTCAAGATCGGAGATCGCGTCGTTTCGCAGGGCGTGAATGGCGCGTACGCTGATCGCGCCGTCGTGCCGGCCGATCGCGCGGTGCTCGTGCCCCAAGGCGTGACGACCAAGCAGGCGGCGGCGGTATTTCTACAGGGACTCACCGCGCACTACCTCTCGGTGTCCACCTTCCCGATTGCCGCCACGCACCACGTACTCGTGCACGCGGCGGCCGGCGGCGTTGGTTTGTTGCTGTGCCAAATGGCGAAGACGCGCGGCGCGTTCGTCATCGGCACGGCATCCACCGATGCGAAACGACAGCTCGCGCACGGCGCCGGTGCCGATGAGGTGATCGACTACACTACGAAAGACTTCGCGGCCGAAGCGCGACGCATCACGGGCGGCGTCGGCGTCGATGTGGTCTTCGACTCGGTCGGGCTCACGACGTTCGACAAGTCGCTCGACGCGCTGCGGCATCGCGGCATGCTGGTTCTGTTTGGCGGATCGAGCGGCCAGGTTCCGCCGTTCGATCCGCAGATATTGAATCGCAAGGGATCGTTGTTCCTCACGAGGCCCACACTGCACCACTACGTGGCCGGGCGCGACGAGCTGCTCGGGCGCGCCAACGAGCTCCTCGGCTGGGTCGAGCGCGGCGAATTGTCGGTGAGGATTGGCGCCGAGTTTCCGCTCGAGAAGGCCGGGGACGCACACCGCGCGCTCGCGTCCCGCTCGACGACCGGCAAGGTCATTCTGACGCCGTAATTCCGACGTGTACGAGCGACACGGCGAACTCCTTGCTTCGTCGGTGTATATGCATACAACGGCAGTTACCTGTTCGCTCTTCGGTCTCGGAAAGGGAGGGACCATGCGCCACACCTTGAATTCGATAAA
>JBDUEJ010000134.1:0-4398 GCA_040002475.1 bacterium
ATGAAGCAGTCTGTCATCCTGTATGAAGCAGTCTGTCATCCTGAGCGAAGCGAAGGATCTGCTCTTCGCCGTAGGACGACGAACACTGTCGACGTCGAACGCTATTCGCCTGCCCATCTCTAACCGCCGCCGACGTCGATGAGTGAATGCTGGCCCAGCCCACGCATCGACCTGCGAGAGGCGAGACTACCGCTGTGAGCAACGACTCGGCGGGCCTTTCATCGCGACAATCCACAGAAGCCACCATCAACAGCAACGAGACCAACCAGCGGCATCAGCTCGGGCTCTCGGCAGTTGAAACGAACGGCCGGAGCGGCAACAGCACAGTTGGTCCCGCTGGAATAGGGATCCTTCGGGCTTCGCCCTCTGGATGTGAGCGGCGCTCGCGCGCGACTCACACCTTGTGATAGCCGATCTTTGCCGCCTCTCTCCGATCTTCCCCCACGTAAATCTCGAAATCGGAAAAAAATCCGGGCGCTTCCGCCTGAAGAAGCCGCAGTGCCGCCACCGCCATCCGACGAATCTCGAGCTCGGCGCCCTCACTGCTCCGCAACTCGAGCATCGTCCGCCACGCCCGCGCGTTCGCCGTGACCACGATCTTCGTCTCGGTCGCGTTGGGAAGCACCGCTCGCGCCGCCTCGCGCGACATCTTCCGCCGATGAACCTTGTCCGCCACCCAGGCGTAACGCTCCATCAGCTTGCCCACGAGATCGACGTACACTGCCTGCGCCTGCTCCACCTGCGCGCGCCACGGCCGCTCCAACGTGTCTTCGCCAACGATCGCCGGCGGGATCACGAAGTTCGCCTCGGACTCGTCCACGTAGCGCTGCGACAACTGAGAATACGCAAAGCCGGCGCGATGGCGGACTAACTCGTGCGTCAACGAGCGGCTCACACCCTCGAACAGGATCGAATAGTTGGCGTGCTCCAGCACGCTCCCATGTCCCTGCTTCTTGATGTTTTCCAAGTACTCGCGTGTCTCACGCTTCGCCGGGTTGTGCTGACTCATGTAACAGAGACGTCCGGCAAACTCGGCGAGTCGCTCGCCGTCGGTGCTCTCACCGATCCAAGCCACGGGAAGGTGTTCCGGCGTGACGAAGCTCGGACGGGACAGCAAGGTGAGAACCGGCTCGGTGTAATAGCGTGGCGTCGGCATGCGAGCGAAACGGGAGACTGGGGGCGGAACCGCGAAGCGAGAAATCAACGGGATCGCGTGCCGCGCGACAAGCGGCACCCTCACACTCGCTGTCTCACTCTCTCTCGCAGCTCACGCGCTCTCGGCGATCAGGTCGAGACGGAACTCAGCGTAAGCACGCTCGTGCTCGACGCGGGCGAGCGCCGCCCTCGCACGCGCCGGCAGCGGAGGAAGCTCGAGATCGTATTTCACGTCGCCGAGCGCACGCTCACCCGGCAGCGAGACCTTCACGCCAGGATTCAGAATGCCGAGCGGGTCGAACGCTGCCTTCACCGCGCGAAACGCAGCGATCGCTTCCGACGACCAGATGCGGGCCATCAGCGGCGTGCGAAGTCGTCCGTCACCGTGTTCGCCGGCGAGCGTACCGCCTAGCGCAGCCGTCAACATCACGACCGACTCGAGAATCTGGTCGACACGCGCGCGCCAACCGGCGCGGTTCACGTCCACGAGTGGATTCACGTGCACATGCGCGTCGCCCGCATGGCCGAAGATGACGCCCCGCGTCTCGTTCGCGACGAGAATCGCTCGGACCCCGCGCACGTATGTCGCAAGATTCTCCGGCGGAATCGCGCAATCCTCGATGAATTGCATCGAGCGCAGATTCGGATCGAGTCGCGCCAAAATTGGGCTCGCGGCATGACGCAGCTCCCACAACTCAGTCTCCGTCGTCCGATCGAGCGCCGTTCGGACCGTTGTGGCTCCAGCGTCGCGAAAAATCGCTTCGACGGCGTACGCGGCCGCCGCGGCGCTCGCCTCGTCATTCCCTTCGACCTCGGCCAAGAGCGCCGACTCGGTCTCCGTCGGCAGCTGTCGCTTTCCGCCGCCCAACGCCGCCACATCGAGAAACGTGCGATCGAGCAGCTCACACGCCACTGCGCCCGCGTCTCTGGCCCGCCCTGCGGCGACCACCGCCGCTTCGATCGTCGCAAACGCGCCGAGAACGCTGCTTGTCGCCGGCGCGACCGGAATGAGATCCAATTCCACTCCGGTGAAGAAGGCCAGCGTGCCCTCGCTCCCCACGAGCAGGTCCACGAGCTCGTGCGACTGCGCATACGAGCGCAAACCGTAGCCCGACGAGTCCTTGAGGACTCGCGAATGCTCCGTGCTCGTCTGCCGCGCGGCTTCGGTCAGCCCTCGAGCGGAAAGAAAGCGGCTCACCGCGTCGACGCCTGCCGGCGGTGCGACGCCGCGTCGAACTTGGGCGCCCGCGCCGTCGGCGAACACACAGTCGATGGCGCGAACCCACGGCCGCATCGAACCAAACCGCATTGAGTGCGATCCCGCGGCGTTCGTTGACGCCATTCCGCCCACGGTGCAAAACGCTCCGCTCGACGGATCGACCGGGAAACGCAGTCCGTGCCGGCGGGCCGCGCGATCGACATCGTTTCGCAAAGCGCCCGGGCCAACGCGGATCGTGCGGGTCGACGTATCGACCGCACCAATGCCGCGTTCACGGCTCAGGTCCACGACGATCCCATCGCCAATGGAACCGTTGGGCATGCTGCTTCCCGAGCCGCGCGGAATGAGTGGCGTGCCCGTGGCCGCCGCCCACTGAACGAGTCGCGACAAATCCTCGGCGTCCTCGGGAACGGCGATGGCTCGCGGCCAGATGCGTGCGATCCCCGCCGATTCCGAGTACACGGCGCGCGCGTCGTCGTCGGTGCGAAAGACGCCGCGGAAGTCGGATGGGCGAGCGGGTAGGGTCATCAGAGAATTGAAGCGGAGCACGAGGCAACGGTCGGCTATCTTCTCGCCCGCGTCGGCTGTAGTGTAACCGCCGGAGCGACATCGACGCGAACAATCGGAGACAATGGCGCAGGTCGAACAACGAACACAACGAACACAACAGGCGCGCGAATTCTGCCGGAGAATACTTCCGGCCGTATCGCGAACCTTTGCCTTGAGCATCCGAATCTTGCCGGGCGACCTCGGGTCGGCGGTGTGTTGCGCGTATCTCCTCTGCCGAATCGCCGATACGATCGAAGACGAGCCGTCTCTCGACGCAGAGGGGAAAGCCGCGTTGCTCGATTCGCTGACCGCCTGCTTCGGTGACTCGCATCACGTCGACGCTTTCATGGTGAGCGTCGCATCGATCGAAGGCGACGCGGCGCCAACGAAATTGCTCCGCAACAGCGATCTCGTATTCGTCGCCTTTGGTGCGCTTCCCGAGCAGACGCGCGGATTCGTGAGTCACTGGGTGCGCGAGATGATCGCGGGCATGCGGAAATTCGTCCTCGCCTATCCGCGCGGCGTCCGCATTCAGAGCCTCGAGGAGTACAAGGAGTACTGCTACTACGTGGCCGGCACTGTGGGTTACATGCTCACTGATCTCTGGCGAGAGTACTCCCCGAGCATCAGCCCGCGCCGCTACGCCTTTCTGCGCGAACACTGCCGCGCGTTCGGCGAAGCGCTGCAAACGGTGAATATCCTCAAGGACGTTGCCCGAGACGCCGAGCACGAAAACTCGATCTACATCCCTGAGCAGCTCCTCCGCGCCCACGGCAGCGCTCACGCCACGATTCTGGCCGACGATCAACTCCAACAGAATCGTGAGGCCCTCGCGACGCTCATTCAACTCGCCTGGAAGGATCTCGACGAAGCGACGACGTACCTACTCGCCATTCCTCGGCGCGCCGCGGCGATTCGTCTCTTTTGCGTACTGCCGCTGCTGTTCGCCTACGCCACTCTCCGCGATCTCACCGGAACTCCCGACGCCCTCGCGCGGCGGGTCGTCGTAAAAATCTCACGGGCAGAAGTAAAATCGTTGACGGCTCTCAGTGTGGTTGGACTGTTGAGCAATCGGGCGTTGGCTCGGCTCGTCGAGAGGGCGAGGACGAAGCCGGTGATTCTCGGCTGGTAAGGGCGCAACAGTAGCCAAGAACTGCCATGCTACGGGCGATAGCAGCTAAGCCGACGGCTGTGGGCGGCAGGTCGACAGGACAGGTCTCGATCCTTCGACCCAGCGGCGCAACCGCACCAAGAACTGCAATGGGCTAGTAGCAGCTCAACCGACCGTTATGCGCAGTACGGCGACGAACAGCAGTCGATCAACGTCGCCGTGGACGGCATAGGAGTTATGCGCTAAGACCGCCGACCCTCAGGACGCAGTTGCCTTGCGCCGTTCGTTCGACTCGAGTCGACCGAACGAGCGCTGTCCTGTCGCCGTGCAGCCCAGAGCCGTCGGCTTGGCTGCTACCGGCTGG
>JBDUEJ010000135.1:0-4310 GCA_040002475.1 bacterium
CCGTTTCGTCGTCTTCAAGAGCGGATCCCTCGCCGCGCTCGGGATGACAGCCAACATAGGGATAACGGTCCTACTGCTTCCCCGCCGACGCCGGGCTCGCCGGAACGCGCGTCATCCTGAACGCATCGCTCTTCACCACGCCCAAAACAAAATCCTGCGCGCGATAGCCCGACGTCTCCGCCTCGCTGGCAATGCGACGAATGGCCGGCCCGTCGAAATACTCGGTTCGCCGGCCAATCGCGTAGGCCATGAGGTTCTGCGTAAAGTTCCGAATGAGCGGCGTGGGGCGCTTCAACAGCGCCTGCTGCAGCTCGGAGAGATTCGTGATCGCCGTGCCGTCATACAACTCGCCGCGCGTGTCGACCGGCGAGCCATTCTCGCGCGTGCGCCACTGACCGGTGACGTCGAAGTTGTCGAGCGCCAAGCCGATCGGATCCATGTACTGATGGCAGGAGCGACAGGTCGCGTTGGCGCGATGCTCTTCCATGCGCTCGCGCGTCGTGAGCAGTCGTCCGTCCTTGGCGTCGCCGGTCTTTTCGAGATCTGGAACGTTCGGCGGCGGC
This sequence comes from bacterium, assembly GCA_040002475.1. Classification (GTDB taxonomy): domain Bacteria; phylum Gemmatimonadota; class Gemmatimonadetes; order Gemmatimonadales; family Gemmatimonadaceae; genus JAQBQB01. Next base: position 564 of record JBDUEJ010000135.1, read on the forward strand.
GGCGGCGGCGGCGAGCCAAGCAAGACTTCCATGACCCATTTGCCGCGCAGCACCGGCGACGTGCGATTCGCATGCGACGTGAGCGTCAGCACGCTCGCCTGGCCGAGCAGTCCACGACGCCGAGCGTCCGGGTACGTCACGCGGCGGAAATCCGCGCCGGTCACGCCAGGGATGCCGTAGTGCTTCGCGAGCGTCTCGTTCACGTAGGTGTAGTCGGCGCTCAACAGATCCAGGACGCTGCGGTTCTCGCGCACGATGCTGCTGAAGAACAGCTCCGTCTCGCGACGCATGTCGTCGGCCAACTGCTCGCGGAAATTCGGAAACTGCAGCGCGTCGGGATGCACCTTGTCGATGTCCTGCAACCGCAGCCATTGCGCGGCAAAACGAGTGGCGAGCGCATCGGAGCGCCGATCAGCAAGCATGCGCTTGGTCTGCGCCTCGAGCACGCCGGGCTTGGACAATCCCTGCTGCTTCGCCAACGACAGCAGCGTTTCGTCGGGCGGAGCGCCCCAGAGGAAGAACGACAACCGCGACGCGAGATCGACGTCGTTGATCGCGTACCGCTCGCCCGCCTTGGACTTGGCCGGCAGTTCCTCGAAGCGGAAGATGAAATGCGGGCTCGCGAGAATCGCCTCGAGCGCCGACGTGATGCCGTTCTCAAAACCGCCGCTGCCGCCCTTCTCGGCCGCGCCTCTGTCGTAGAACGCCATGAGCGCTTTCACATCGCCCGAATTCAACGGACGCCGATACGCCGTGCCGCCGATGTCGGAGATGATCTTGGTCGCGCAGGGACGCGCCTCGTCGGTCGTCATTGGCCGACAGCTGAAAATCCGCTTCCGGCTCGGCGTCTCGGACACGCCGGTCGGGTTGTACGGTCCGCGAATGGTGAGATGCTGAAGGTGCGGCAGGTTCGTGACACCGTATTGGTGACCGATGTCGGTGTCGGCGATGCTCGAGGCGATCGGCGCGAGATTGTCGTTCACCGGCCCGTCGAACGTTCGCAGGAACGCGGCCGAAATGCGTTGCGGTCCGGCGCGCACGGCGATCGGCGGGGTCTTGAGATCCATGCCGTTCGGATCGGCCTGCGACATGCCGCGATCGATATCGATGAGCGCGACGCGCTCGCCGTTCATCGAGATCTCGATCTTCTCGTCCATCGGGGACGCTGAGCCGAAGAGCTGGCCGGTCGGGATTACGTGCAGCGTGACCGTGAAGACGTATTCGCCGTTCGCCGGGAAGTTGTGCACGACGGACAAGCCGCCGCGCGTGCCCATCGGCGCGCCATCCGCGTGATCCCACTGCGCGGCCAAGCGCGAGATGTTGAACGTGGCCGAGGTGGGGGCGGCGTGCGGATCGCCGACGGCGAGTCGGCTGATGGCGCTCGCAGCGTCGAAGTAGGCGTCGAGCGTGGTGGCCGACGGCGTTTGGACGTCGGCGATGTTGTCGAAGTTGGCGCTCTTGGTGTCGAGCGGCAGCCAATTTCCGGCGTCGATGTCGAGATTTAGCAAATCGTGAATAGAACGTTCGTATTCGGCGCGATTGAGCCGCTGGAACGTGCGGCCGCCCGGCTCGGGGTTCATTGCGGCGGCCCGATCGATCAATCCTTCCAGAGTCGAAGCAAGTGTTTGCAGCGTGTCGCCACCGGGACGCTTCCTTCCTGGAGGCGGCATCATGCCCGAACGCAGCTTGCCGATCATCGCTTCGGCGAGCTCCGGCGAATGCGCGGCGTCGGCCACGTTAAACGTTTCGAGGGAGACGTTGCCGGCGAGCGTCTTGTCGTTGTGGCAGGTCGCGCAATTCCGTCGAACGATCAGCGTCAAAGTGTCCGGCGAGATCACAAGCGGTTGCGAGTGCGCGACATACGACGGGTGCGGCAGCGCTGGGCCCGCGCCGAAAATATTGGAGGCCGGAACTCGAGCCGCTTCCAGATAGGCCGGGCCGAAGTAGGCCGCCAATCCAGCAAACGAAACGACGATTGCCGACAAGCCCGCGAAATTCCGTGACTTCATCCCGCTCCCTCCAGCTACAGGCGGTTGCTAGCGCTCACCACACCCAGCCTACGATCGAACAGATCTACGGTCGATCCGGGTCTACGGTCCACCATCTATAGTGGGGCGAGACGGCCGAAGCGGCAAGCACGAGTGCGTTTGGGGCTCGCGCCCGCCGCGGGCCGACTGCATAATCCGCGTCAACAAACCAGCGTTGGCACGGACAACCACTGCAAAACGAGACCCTTTTTGGTGGGAGTCGCTTGGAACGCCATCAGTGGCGTCCCAAGGTCGTTCCAAAGAGAGGTTGTCCAGGCTCGTTGTGCGCGGAGGCATCCGTGGTCGAGGAACAGTTCCGTGCTCGTCCGTGCCAAAGCTGTTCTAGATCATTCCAGAGTGGAGAGACACGTGCGTACATCACGGACTCGGCAGGTTCTCGCGATTGCCGGCGGCGTAGCAGTGACGATGCTCGGCGGGCTGGGTTTCGCTCGCCAAGGTCAGCGGCGGCTCAATCCCGTTGTGGAGCTCCTCGCGCAAAAACAGCCGGTGTTCGGCGTGTACGCGCCGAGCAATCGTCGTGGCGGCGCGCGCGGCGCGCCGCCGGCGGCCGACGCGCCTCCACCCAAGACGCCCGCCCAGCTCGCTCAGGACGCCCTCGCCTACAAGACGGCCGACTACGTCTTCGACGGGACAATGGAAAACGACTTCGATCGGGCGTTTCCAATCTTCGCCGACTTCATGAAAAGCATGACAGATGCCGGCATCGTCGACAAGACGCCGTCGCCGCGCCTGCATCACCCCGTATTTGTGAAGACCCACGAGATCGCGCCGGATCCAAAACTTGCCGCCGAACGCATCGGCAGGCAGCTCAACCTCGGCGTGAGCGGCATTGTGTTCGTCGGCGTGGAGAGCGCCGACGAAGTAAAGACCGGTCTCGCGGCCATGCGCTTCAAATCGCAGGGGGGAACTCGCCCCGACGATGTCGGCAGTGCGCCTGCTGCGTGGGGAATGACGGAAAAAGAGTACAAAGAGAAGGCCGACGTCTGGCCGCTCAATCCCAAAGGCGAGCTCACGAACTGGACGATCGTCGAGAGCAAAGAGGGACTGAAGCACGTCCGCGAGATCGCCGCGGTGAAGGGGATCGCGGTGCTCCTGCCCGGCGCCGGAACTCTGCGCGGCGTGTTCACGACGACCGATTCCGCCGGCCAGCGCGTGTTCGACGCCGCCGGTTGGGAGGGCGCGATTCAGCAAGTGCTCGCGGCGTGCAAGGAGTTCAACGTGCCGTGCGGCTATCCGGCGACCGCCACCGACATCGAGACGCGCATGCAGCAGGGTTTCAGCCTGTTCGTGATGAACTGGGGCGACGCGGGCTTCAAGGCCGTGGACGTCGGCCGCAAGGCAGCGGGGCGGACCAACTAAGGGATGTTGGTCGCCCCGAATTTTGTGCGGCGACTTACTTCATCGCGAGGAATCCGCGAATCTGACGCACCGCGTAGTCCACCTTCTGGTCGAACGCGCGCTTGCCCAACTCGGGCGTGGAGCGGCGCGCGTCGCCGGAAATGCCGTTGTTGACGCGCGGCGCGTTGGGATCGCGCGCGGTACCACGCGTTGCGGTGTCGCCGAGCGCGGTTGGAATGAGCTCAGGCCGCACCCAGCCAAGACCGCCGCCCAAGTACCACATCTCTGACGTGTCGGGGATGCCGGCGTGCGAGCTCACCGGATATCCGTTGGCGGCGAGCCATTTGTCGTAGTCGCCCTG
>JBDUEJ010000136.1:0-4269 GCA_040002475.1 bacterium
ACCGCGGGAACGCCGGATAGCGGCGTGATCGTCCGCGGGATTGAATGACGATCAGCATTGCGCGGGGCTTCGGGTGTTTCCATTTTCGAATGCTGGGGGATCTGAGAATCTTCGTTCCGTCATGATGCGGTCGTCGTCGACTTCCCTGAAAGACTTGGCACAAGAAAGCTAAATCCGCTCGCTATCCGGCGCCCGGCGTGCGCGCGTGCGCGCCCGTTTGGTGCCGTCAATCGGCTGTGGCCACGACGCCCGACCCTGGGCGTAGTCGCATTTGACATCGACGCTGCGTGCGCCGTGCCGCCGGCGCGCCCCTGATAGCCCCCGCCAACGGTAATCACGAAAAAACGCTCGGATACCGTTGGCAACCGAGCGCTCGTAACTCACCAATTTCCAACGACTTCCAGAGAGCGGGCGACCGGGCTCGAGCCGGCGACGTCCAGCTTGGGAAGCGGGACGAAGCTAATGGGGGCGTTGCGTAAGTCGCCAATTATCAACGGTGTACGGCCAGCGTCGTGACGCCCGGCGTTGGTCGCGCGGAGGGCATAGTTCTTTGTGCCCGCGACTTCCCGAGCCGTGCGCGCGAGATCGAGAATTGGCCGTGAGATGACGGCCTGCAGCGGCACCGACAGCAGCAGCAGCAGCAGGAGTGTCGCGCCCAAGATTCCGGCCCACACCTCGGCCGTTCGCACTTCACTCGGATGAACCTGCGCGAGGTTGGATGCCACGAAGACGTAGCCGGCGACCTCGTCGGAGAGCCGGCTCGCGCGAACGACCGTGACGGCGTCGTCGGTGAAGACGCTTGCCTCGGCGTTCATGTTGGGGGGAAGGGATACCTCACCGGCGTCTTTGCTCCTGAACGCGGCAAAGATATGGCCGTTCTTGCCCTAGAGCTCCGCGGCGATCAAGCCAGGTTGCGCGCCGAGCGCGGCTAGAATCTCCTGCGATACGCTGACGTCGCCGAACGTCATGGCCGCGACGCTGTTGGCGCCCGCCACGTCGGCGAGCGATGAGAGATTGCGCGCATTTCGGCACGCATGCGATGCGAGTCATAGACGATCGACGCAACCGACGCCACGGACCCGGCGGCCGCGGACGCACTCATGAGAATCAGCGTCAGCGTGCGGCGAACGCTGAATGTCATCGAGCGCATCATGGACGACCTCCGGTTCGACCGGCGGACGAATGCACGATGCGCGTGAGCGCCAGGAGCTTGGAGCTCACCTTCAACCCGGCCGTCTGCGCCGCGTCCGTATCGATGTCGAATCGAACCCTGCGATCGGCGATGAGCAGGCCAATGATGCCGCCATGCGAGGCAAAGTCCTCACCCTCGCCAATCGACAGCACCGATCCCGCCGCGGCGGCCTCGAGCACGTGCCGCACGTGCTTGGAGTCGCGTTCGGCGACGAACACCGCGAGCACGCCGGACAGTGATTGATCCCACTTGATGCGTCGAACGAGGATGGGCCGTGTCCCAAGCTGCTTCGCCGTGAGAAAGTGTTCCGTGGCGTCGGCGGTGTCCCCGTCGCCGACGATGGCGACGACGAATGAGTCCTGCGGATTGCGAAAGGCGTCGGCCGGCCAGTCCACGAATTTGAGAAAATTATAAACGAACGCCGCCTTGATCTGTGCTTCGTCGGCGGGCGCCTGCGCAGCGAGCCGCGCGCCGGCCAGCAGCGCGACCGGCAACGCGACGAGCAACGCTATTCTAGAAACGCAGCGCCGTCTTGACACGGAAGCTCCGACCGTCCTGCTGAATGATGTCCTGCACGTGCTCCACAGATCCCGGAGCGCCGTACGCCACACCGAACACGTTGTAGACGGTCGCGCTCAACTCGAATCGCCCGAAGACACGCGGTGCCAGCAATGAAAGATTGGTCACCACACTACCGGGATCTGTGTTGCCGGCGAGCGTGGCCCGATCGCTCATCCACTGCGCGTCGAGCCCAAGCGTCGCGTCGTGAACACCGAGCGGCGCGCGCAACTGCAGCTTTGCCATCTGCCGCGGCGAGTTGGTCAGCTCAATTCTGGTGGCGCGATTCTCGGTCCGCTGAAGCGTGTACGTCAGCTCGCCACTCGGCCCGTGGCCGCGATTGACCCCGAGCCCAAACTCCAGGCCCTTGGACGCGATCTCGCCCGAATTCTCGAAGACGAGGCGTTTGTCGGTCGAGTCGATCCGCTGCGTGAGGAGAGACGTCAGCTTGTTGTGAAACGTGGACGCCGACAGCTGCACCCCACCGCCGATCATCTGCTGTGCGACCAGCTCCAGCGTCTCAATGCGTTCGGGTTGCAGCTGCAGATTCGGCTTGAACGTCAAATTATCCGCGAACATCTCGTAGACATTGGGCGCGCGGAATGCGCGGCCGGCAAGCACCTTGAGCGTCGTTTGGCCGCTGGGCGTGTAGATCAGTCCCACGCGCGGGCTCAAGGCCGAGCCGAACGTCTCGTATCGATCGTAGCGCGCTCCCGCATACAACAACAGTGGTGCAAACAGCGTGATCTCATCCTGCGCAAACACGCCGTAGCGGTCCGAGTGTTTGCTCATGCTGTAGTAGAGGATGTACGGTTCGGCGTTGTGGTTGTCGTCCGTCTGCCGAAAATCGTCCTGGTACTCCGCGCCAACGGTCACGAAATGGCGCGCAATCCTGCGTCTCGCATCGAGATCCGCGCCCCACCACTCACCGATCCCGTCATCCTTATCGGGAGACTCGCCCGCTGCCGAGGCGAAGGTACCCCAATAGGTCGATCGTCCACCGTGCACGCGCGCCGAGAAGGACGCGCTATCCGAGAGCGACCGAGTGTAGCTCAGGCTCGCCAAGGTTAGGCCGTCGATTGACTGCGTCCGCGGATCGTTGAACAACGTCCCGAACGAGCCCGTCGGAATTCCCTGTTCGCGCCACACGTTGCTCGCTTGCAACGAGAAGCCACCCTTGGTCGCGGTCGCCAACAGCTTACTAAATCGTTCATAATCCGCGTGGTCGGCAACGCCGTTGTTCGTACTCGGCCTGTCGAATTCCGGGAAGTACAAGCGCTGCCCTTTGCTGTCGGAGACCGACGCCGAGACGAGCAGATCGAGCGAGTTGTCGAACGTCTTTCCATAGCTTGCGCGCCCGGCATAGGTGCCGAAGCTCGCGGCGGTGGCCGCCACTTCGGGCCCCTGAAGACTCTGGCCCTGTTTCGTGACGACGTTGATGACGGCGAACAGCGCATTGTTGCCATAAATGGCCGCGCTCGGACCGCGAATGACTTCGATGTGATCGACCAGATCCATATCGACGATGAAGTCCTCACCAATATGCGCCTGATCATACATGTTGTCGTTCGTTCGGAGGCCGTTCAGCAGCAGGAGCACGCGCGAGTTGTAGTCGCCAGGCCGATCGAACCCTCGAACGCCGGTAAAGCTGTAGTTGCGATCGTTCGAGATGTAGAAGTCCGGTAACGTCTTGAGCACGTCGGCCAGCGTGCGATAGCCGTGCTCCTTGATCTGCGCCGCGGTCACGACACTCACGAAGGACGGCACGTCGCGGGTCTGCTGGGCGCGCTTCGAACCGGCGAAGACCACTTCGATCTTCATCAACTGCTCGAGATCCATCGACGAGAGGTCGCCACTCGCCGTGGATGCCGGCGGAGGCGTTACCCGCTGTGACGACGCGACGGTGGCCGAAAGCAGCGTCGCGAAAATCGCGAACACACCAGCGCTGGGGAGTCCCACGCACTCGAACTTGAATCTCATGGCGACCGCGGCTCGAAACCTCAGGGCGCAAACGGCGCGAGCCGAACCGCGGGGAGGACGGATGAGCAAACATGCCGGTCCGATGGCGGCCGGCGGAAACATCGGATGATCGATTTTACGGTCGTGCTCGCTCGCCTGGTGGCGAGCCGGTTACCGCATTCTGAGCGCCGCAGCGGAGCGTTCAACGATCGCGCGCGCTCGCCTCAGGGCGCACGCGGCGTCTTTGGAGAAGCGGAATGTCTATTCTATAACATCGACTAGCCAGCGGTCATGTCGTCACGCGCGTTTCCGAATATTCGTCCGCAGCGTCTGATCAGCATGAGCCGCGTGAATCCTTGTCGGAAACGTCACCGGGAGACCGCGCCGAAATCGTACCGTGGCGCGCCTGCGCATCCACGGTACCACGCGACGCCAAGTGTGACCCACTTTCGAGACGTCGAACAGCCGACGCTGCAGCCGCTCGCGACGACGGCGTTTCCGCTGTGCAAGACGGGCGTCGGTCGTATCTCCGCGCCTGCGCTGAATGTTAAGCAACAGCG
>JBDUEJ010000137.1:0-4249 GCA_040002475.1 bacterium
ACGAGAGGCGGCAACACGAGGCTAAACCGCGAGCGGAGCGTTCGAACCGACCGAGGACGGTGCGATCGCTCGTTCGTTCTACACTCGCAGGTACGCGCTCTCTATGTGAGCTATCGAGAACCATCCTCAAAGACGACATCGGGTGCCGCGCGTAGTATTTTGCGCGCGACGGCCGATCCCAGTGAACACAATGGTGAACACGACGGTGAACTCGCCAAGAACTCGCCAGCGGCTTCGCGCGGCGACACGCTGTCTTCAAAAACGCTAAAGCCCCTACGGCGCTGCCATCCCCTAATCGAGATCCCGTTCTTGGACGGTGACGCGACTCAGGGTCTAGTGCGCGGATACGCGACGAGCGTGACCAATAGCACGGCTCGCCTCCCGGAAAACATCGCGTCGGACGCGGTGCACTGGAGTGTGTCGATGTTTCGCGCGCCGAGCGCCGTCGCCGCCGAGCCCACTCGGCGAGACGCTTCACGGTGACGAGCTGCGCCGGTAGTGGCGTCGCGCCTTTGCGCGGTTGCCGCAGTCGCTCATGCTGCACCAGCGCCGCCGGCCGGCGGGCGACCGGTCCAGGAACAGCCAGCCGCACGGATCACCCTCGCATTCACGAATGGTCGCTGACGCTCCCGACACGAAGAGCGCGCACGCACTCGCGAGCACCGGACCGAGCACACGCGCCGGATCATTTACCGCCGCACGCCATTCCCACTGAACGATTTCGCCGCCGCCGCGAGCGACGCCGAACGCGCCACCACGGAGAAGAAGCGGATATCCTGAGACGTGAGTAGCTCCAACTGAATACAGGCGGTACCTGAACGCGGTTGCAGCGCAATCGCCCGCAGCGGGGAGTGACGTCGCGCTCCGCCGAATGATCGAGGAACTGCAGGCCGGCAAACCCGACTACGAGCGCATGACCGCCAACGGGTTGCAGGAGACACATCGGCAACTCGCACTGATCCAGGCGGTCGTCGCCCCGCTCGGCGCCATGGAGTCGGTGACGTTCAAGGGAGTCGGACCCGCCGGCCCGGACATCTATACCGTGAAGTTCGAGCGCGGCGTGTTGGAAGTATCGGATCTGGCTGACGGACAGCGGGAAGATCGACGCCGCCAATTACCGAACTCCCTAGCCGTAGCGTCGCGCGCCTCCGCTCACGGCGCCAGCGCCGTCAACGTTCCCTTCACCGTGGAATAGAGCGCGTCCTGGTACGCCCATGTCCCCGCCACATTGGGCACGAACTGAAACCGCTCACCAAGCGCCAAGGTAGCATCGATGGCGTTGCCGCCAGCAGGCACGCTGGTAGACCGAAACTGCGCCACGCAAGTGAATCCGCCCGTCGCGGGCCCGTCGCCATAGGCCCACTCCACCACGTCCCCGACGTGCACCGTCACGTCACTGGAACCATCGGGACCCTTGAACGCCGTGGCGCCATCACAGTCGAACGACACATCCATGCGGATGACCACATTCGGCACCCTCCGCGCGACCACCAGCCACGTTGCCACGGCACTCGGCAAGCCGGGAGTCGAGGCACTCACAGTGTGCAGCCCCGGGTCGGTTGGGCGGAACGACACGAACGCATACCCGAGCGAATCCGTGAACGCGAATGTTCCGCCATTGCTCGCGAGATCGAGATCGCCGGCGCCAGTCGCTACGCTCCAGTTGATCGGCGCGGATGGTATGCCTTTGTTGTTGGCACCGGTGACCCTGACGGCGAGAGGAATGGGCGCCGTCGCGCCGACGAACACGTTTTGTCCGGTGCCCTGCACTGCGCTGATACGCGCTGGGATCGATTCGGATATCGTCGTTGGCGCATCCGGCCCACCGCACGCGACGATCATTGCCAACGCAACGACTGCCGCGCGAGTTCTTGCATCGCGGTTCATAGAAAAGTGTTCTTCCATCAACGAAGGTGAGTGTCAGATGGTCACGCCAACAACCTGAGCATGAGCGTGAGACCCGCTGACGGTGCGATCGCTCGTTCTCTACACTCGCAGGTACGCTCTCTCTATGTGAGCTATCGAGAACCATCCTCAAAGCCGACATCGGGTGCCGCGCGGCGCAAAATGTCCGCCACGCTCCATTGGCGTCCACCGCTGGACGTTGTAGAGGCGTTCGGCCCACTCGCGCGGCGGATCTCCCTCGAAGGCGTTTTGCGAAATGAAGTTGGCGATGGCCGTGGACGCGCGGACGAAGTCGCCAGGTCCAAGGGCTCCCGGGCGTCCAGGGAGAAACTCGAGCGGCTTCCACTTGACTGTCTAGTGGTAACACCGCACATTGCGCCTTCCAGTCGCCCCCCGGGTCACAACGATGTTCAGCCGCATTCGATACCGGCTTCGCGCCATCCTGCGCCGCTCCGCCATGGAGCGCGAGATGCGCGCCGAGATGCAGCTTCACCTCGATCGGCAAACGGAGTTGCTCGTCGCACGTGGTATGAGCCGAGCGGACGCGCGACTTGCCGCGCGGCGCGAGTTCGGGAACGTTGGCATACACCAGGAAGATGCTCGCGATGCGCGCGGTGTACGCTGGATCGATTCGACAGTGGCGGACATCCGCTTCGCCTTCCGGTTTTTCGCGCGCAAGCCGCTCTCGTCCGCGACGATCGTGCTCGTCCTCGCCTTGGGCATCGCGGGATACGGCGCGGCATTCGGCCTGCTGCAGAGCGCCGTCATGCGGCCGCCGCCGGGCGTACCGGGTGACGTTCCGCTGGTTTTCTTGCGCGGGAGGGTACGGCTGAAGGAGGAACCCTGGTGGTCGACGCAGCGCTTTTCGTACCCAGAGCTGCGCGAGATGAGTGCGCTGCGCACGATCTTCTCCGCGGTGACAGGGTGGACGGAGAGCGACGTCGTCGCCGACATGCCCGGCGCGCTCGATCATGCCACGGCCAAAGTGCACTTCGTCACCGACGGCTATTTCTCCATTGTCGGGCGGCCGCCCGCACAGGGTTCCGGATTGCCGGCGACGGTACCGGGCGCGCCCGCCGAATCGCAGCTCGTGGCTGTGATCTCCAACGCCATGTGGGAGGACGCATTCGGGCGGAAGGACGTGATGAATCGCACGCTGATGGTGAATGGCGTCGGTGTGCGGATCGTCGGCGTGGCGGCGCCGGAGTTCAACGGCGTCCTCGCTGGTGATGATCGCCCTCGCCTACTCATGTGGCTGCCGCTCGCAACTCGGCCGGCAATTCTCGCGGCGACGAGCGGCGGCGGCGCGAGCAGTTCGAGCGCCGCGGCGTTGTCGAGCGTGGACTCCACGTTGTTCCAGGCGGTCGGCCGACTTCAACCCGGCGTGTCGCCCGAGCAGGCAACGGCCGCAGTTCGTGTCGTGGCGGCGCATGCCACCGGCGCGATGACTCCGCCGCGCACTGTCGGTCCGAACGCCGCGAAACCGCCAGTGCTCGTGTACGACACGGACGTCGCGCGGCTCCGCGGCTGGGTGGCGGGGGGTAACGCGTTGGGCATGCCGCCCGGTGACCCCAACGTGGCGATGTTCGCGATGCTCGGCACCGTGGCGACGCTCCTGCTCCTCGTCGTCTGCACGAACGTCGCCGCATTGGTCGTCAGCGCCGCCGTCGGACGCCGTCAGGAGATCGCGATACGGCTCTCACTCGGCGCATCGCGCGCGCGGGTGATTCGACAGCTGCTGACGGAAAGCATCGTCCTCGCCACGTTCGGCGGGGTACTCGGCCTTGCCGCCTATTGGGGCGTGATCGTCGCGCTCTCGCGAGTGCCGGAGGCCGCGGACTTCAGGCCAGACCTCGGCACTGTCGCGTTCACGATGTGTGTTGCTCTCGGCACGGGCATTCTCTGTGGGCTCGCGCCGGCGTTGCATGCGACGCGCGGCGGAGTCAGCACCGCGCTCAAGGATTCGGACACCGCCGTGACGCGACGCTCGCGTCTCCAGCACGCGTTCGTGGTCGCGCAGGTGATGTTTACGCAGCCGCTCTTGCTGATCGTCGGGATGATCATCGGAACCTTGTTGATCGAGAGCACGAAGCCGCTTCCCAAGGGAATTTCGGATCACGTGTTGCGACTCGAGATCGACGTGCGTCCGGCACCAGGCGCGGCGCGGGAGAAAGTCGCGGCAATCGACCGTCTGCTGTTGAAGATCGGCCAGACACGGGGCGTCGTGTCCGTCCTTCCGGAGCCCGAATGGATTCGCAATACGACGATCGCCGTTCGCGCTGAAGATCGTGGATCGGTTGCAGGCGCGGCCGAGCCTGTGACGTCGCAGATCAAAGTCGTCACG
>JBDUEJ010000138.1:0-4198 GCA_040002475.1 bacterium
CTCGAGACCAAGTTCTACATCCCCAGGCGTGGTTCAGCCCTGGTCTCGCGTCCGCGGCTGATCGAGCGTATCCGCGAGGGGGCGACGCACAAGCTCACGATCATCTCCGCACCCGCCGGCTTTGGGAAGACAACGCTGCTCGCCGAATGGCTTGCGGATTCCACGGCCGGCGAAGGTGTCGCCGCGTGGGTGTCGCTCGATCCGACCGAGAATGACCCTGCACTCTTTTGGGCCTACGCCATCCGCGCTCTGCAGAAGGTTCACCCAGAAGTCGGGAGGCACGCTCTTTCGTTGCTGCACGCACCGCAGCCGCCACCGGCGGAGTCGGTTCTCACGGGCCTCATTAACGACATCAATGCAGTCGACTGCGATTTCATTTTGATCCTCGATGACTACCACGTCATCGATGCCGCGCCTGTCCACAGCGCCCTGTCTTTTCTTCTCGATCACCTGCCGCGACGGATGCACGTCGTCCTCGCCAGCCGTTCTGACCCGCCCCTCCCGCTCCCGCGACTGCGTGCCCGCGGAGAACTGACCGAGCTCAGACCCGCGGACCTGCGGTTCACGTTCGACGAAGCATCTGCATTTCTGAATCAGGTGATGGGCCTCGATCTGTCGGCGATCGACACGGCAACGCTGGAGCAGCGGACGGAGGGCTGGATCGCAGGCCTCAAGTTGGCGGCAGTATCGATGAAGGCTCGAGGCGATACTCGCGGATTCGTCGACGCGTTTTCAGGCGACAACCGGTACATCGCGGACTACCTGGTCGAAGAGGTTCTGCAGCGTGAACCCGAGCGCATACGAAACTTCCTCCTCGCGACCGCAATTCTCGACCGACTGAGTGGGCCGCTCTGCGACGCCGTCACCGGCGAACAAGGCTCGCAGGTGTTGCTGGATGGTCTCGAGAGACGAAACCTGTTTCTCGTCGCCCTCGACGACCAGCGCGAATGGTATCGCTACCATCATCTGTTCGCGGAGGTTCTGCAGGCGCATTTGATTCGGGAGGATCCGGATCGAATCCGTACCTTTCACGTCAGGGCGAGTGCGTGGTATGAGCTTCAGGGCTCGCCTGAGGACGCCGTACGTCACGCCATCGCCGCGGAGGACATGGAACGCGCGGCGAACCTGCTCGAGATGAAGTGGCCGGCGATGGACAGGAGCTACCAGTCCCGCAGATGGCTGGGCCGAGTGAAGGCGCTGCCCGATGCAGTGGTTCGCGTGCGACCGGTACTGAGCATGGGGTACGCGTGGGGCTTGTTGAATGCCGGTGAGCTGGAGGCCGCGGAGATTCGGCTACGGGACGTAGAACGGTGGTTGGACGCAGCAGGAGACACGAAGAAAAAATCGGGAGCCGCCACCCAAATGGTGGTCGTCGACGAGGCCCGCTTTCGAACACTGACCGCTGAACTCCTCCCCGCGCGCCTATATCTCGCCGGTGCACTCGGCGACACTCCGGGAACCATCGCGCACGCAAAGCGTGCGCTCGATCTCGTCCCCGAGGGGCAACATGCCAAGCGCGCGACCGCGACCGCGCTCGTGGCGCTCGCGCAGTGGGCCAGCGGAGCGCTGGAGTCGGCGCACGAAACGTTCGGCGAGGCGCTGGCCTGCATGACGATTGGCGGAGCGCCCCTCGATGCCATCCGTGGCATGTTCATTCTGGGCGACATCAGGATGGCGCAGGGGCGCCTTCACGAGGCGGCAGGCGCGTACGACCGCGGATTACGTCGCGCAATGGAGCATGCATCAGCTGCGCTCGCGGAAACGGACGAGCTGCATTTGGGCCTGAGCGAGGTGGATCGTGAGCGGGGTGACGTTGAAGGCGCGATGACTCGTTTGTTGACGCTCACCGACTCGGTTGCCCGCGCCGAGCAGGTGGGCAACAGGCAACGCTGGTGCACGGCCATGGCGCGCGTGCGCGATGCGCGCGGAGATCTCGACGGCGCGTTCGAACTACTCGTCGAGGCGGAGAGTGTCGATGTGCGGAGCCCTGTTCCTCGCGTGCGCCCGATCGCGGCGATGAAGGCGCGCGTACGCATCGCGCAAGGTCGGCTCGCAGACGCCGCGGGTTGGGTCTCCGAGCGCGGACTGTCGGTCGATGATGATCTCAATTACATGCGCGAGTTCGAGCACATCACGCTTGCCAGAATGCTAATAGCGCGGCACGCCGGCGATGGCGACGATCGGTCGTTACACGACGCCGTGAAGTTGCTGGTGCGGCTCGCCACGGCGGCGGAGATGGGCGGGAGAACGGGGAGCGTGATCGAGACATTGGTGCTTCAAGCGCTCGCCCACCAGGCGCTGGGCAACACACGCGCTGCGCGCGATCCGCTCGAGCGCGCGCTGGCGCTGGCAGAGCCGGAGGGCTATCTCCGGGTGTTCATGGATGAAGGGAATCGCATGCGTGACCTTCTCCGGCAGGCGGTGACACGCGGAATCGCCAGCGGCTACGCACGGCGAGTGATGTCGGCTTTCGACGAACCGCCGCCGGCCCACGTGATCACGGACCGGATCGCCGCCGCGGGCTCCGGCGCGCTGCTGACTGCGCGAGAGCTCGTGATCCTCCGCCTCATCGCCGCAGGAATGCGGAATCAGGAGATCGCGCGTCACCTATCCATCAGTCCAGCCACCGTCAAGCGGCATATCGCGAACACCTACGGCAAGCTGGATGTTCGTCACCGGACCGAGGCGCTTGTCCGCGCGAATGAGCTGAAGCTGCTGTAGCGCAGCGCGATTGCATCTCCCGCTACACCTTCGACTACACCCCCCTTCTGCACCTTTTGGTCGACGCGACCGTCGGCCGGCTCCGGCACATTCACGTCGTGAGGTCGATTCACTCCGAACCGACACCACTTCCATGCGACTTGCCGGAGCCAAAAATGACCCCTCGTTCACTTGTCATCGCCGCGGCCGTTGGCTGTGCCCTCGTCCGGGCGGCCACCCTTTCTGCCCAGACTGCCGAGGTGCAGACGGCGCCCGCACAGAAGGCAGGATGGGAGTTCCTCGTGTCCAGCGGAACGGTTGTTCCCACCGGTGCCGAGCGCGGAATCATCAAGCGCGGCGGTCTGACCGCCGCCCAGCTTTCGTACGTCGTTACGCCGGCGCTCGCCCTCACCGCGACGCTTGGTTGGGCACGAAGCCACGACATCGCCTCCGCCGGCGATCCCAAGCTCGACCTATTTGCATACGACATCGGCGCCGAATTCTGTGCGCACCGCTGGACGGCCGGCGATGCGTTCTCCTTCAGCTCTTTCGCCGGAGTTGGCGCTGGTGCGCGCAGCTACAACTATCGCAGCCTCGATGTCGCCGCGACGCACAACGTCTCCGCATACGCCAGCGCCGGCGGCGAGTTCGGCGTGAGCAGGATACGCCTGCGCCTCGAAGCGCGTGACTACGTCAGCGGTTTCAAGCCGCTCAATGGCAACGGCGCCGCGGTGACGGGCAACGACGTCGCCCTGCTGGTCGGCCTCCGTTTCGTGACGCGATAACCATGAACGGCGTGGCGATCTCGCGGCGATCCGAATGGCTCGTTCCAATCTCGCTCGTCGTGTTGAGCCTCGTGCCGGCGATTGCCGGCACGGCACGACTTGCCGAACTGGCGGACGGTGCGAGGATCACGGCGGCGAACGCGCGCTTCTTTGCGATGCCGCTGCCCGTGGTGCTGCACATTCTCACGGTCATCCCGTTCAGTATTCTCGGAGCCTTCCAGTTTGCGCCGGCGTTCCGGCGTCGCAAGCGCAATTGGCACCGCACGGCGGGGAAGGTTCTTGTCGCATGCGGACTGGTGGCCGCGCTGACCGGTCTATGGATGGCGCACTTCTATCCGTGGCCTGAGGGCGACGGTCAGCTCCTCTACCTGCTTCGCCTCGTGTTCGGTTCAGCGATGGCGGTCTCGATCATTTTTGCCGTGGATGCGATCCGACGTCGCGACTTTGCTTCGCATGGCGCGTGGATGATTCGCGGCTATGCCATCGGTATGGGCGCGGGCACGCAAGTGTTGACGCACCTTCCGTGGTTCATCTTTGTGGGCAGGCCCGGCGAGTTGAGCAGGGCAGTGCTGATGGGAGCGGGCTGGGTCATCAATCTCGTCGTTGCCGAGCGGATCATCAGAAAATCGAGGCGCGCGCTTGACGTCATTCGTGCAGGGGTGATGACACAACCGGCGTTGCCGGTCACACGGGGTCGACGGTTGGCGCGACAC
>JBDUEJ010000139.1:0-4068 GCA_040002475.1 bacterium
CACCGGGGAGCGACCCGCTCGAGCGTAAGGGGGCTTTTTCTACAACCTCAACGCCTGAGCTCACCTGCAGGCGAACACATAAAAGCGAGCGAAGCGAGCACTCTTTGAATCGCCTGACTGGTGCAGCGTTCGTTATACGGCCGGTCGAGATCTTACCCGGAGAGTTTGTGAAAAGTCGGATTATCGAGTACGCCCGGCTGCAACCGAACCAGCGACCTTCCGCTCGAGGTCACGCGCGCTACATCCAATCGGTTACGCGACACGACCTACGAAATCGATAAACCAGCGGCCGTGGTACCCGCGTTGCAAGCGCACTCCATGTAACACGAGTCGCGATCTCGACGCCAAGTTACTCTGCCCGCAACGACGTCATCGGATCAGCGGCCGCGCCACGACGCGCCGGGACTAGGCACGCCCCAACGGCAACGAGAACCACGAGAAGTGGAACCGCCACGAGCGTCGCCGGATCGACAGCGCCGATATCATAGAGGAATCTCGAAACCACGCGCCCCGCGCCAATCGCGCCCACAAGCCCAATCGCGAGACCGACGGCCACCAGCGCAAGCCCGTGCCCCAATACCAACCGAATGATGTCCGCTCCGCGCGCCCCAAGCGCGAGACGCACGCCGAACTCGCGCATGCGCTGCGCGACGCCAAACGCCAGGACCGCGTAGAGTCCCGTCATCGCGAGCACGACACCGACGAGTCCGAATACCGCGATGAGGCGCGCGCCAACCTGCTGGTCCCCGAGAAATTTCTCCACGTCCTGCGCGAGCAACTTGGGGCCCTCGAACACGACGTTCGGATCGAGCTTCGCCAACTCCTCAGTCGCGGCCCGCTGCGCGGCCGCGGTGGTGGTTCGGGCCCGTACATAAAGAAGGCGCGACATCCCGAACCGCTGGTCGTACGACACATATCCGAAGCGCCTCGGCGCCTCGTACAGGCTCGTGTATTTGCCGTTGCCGATGATACCGACCACCTCCACCTCGCGCTCGAGACGGAGAATGCGCCGTCCGATGATGCTCGGCGGCGGATCGTTCGGCCACAGCTTTTGCGCGAGCGTCAGGTTGATGATCGCGACCGGCGCCGACTCGCGCCGGTCCTGGCTCGTGAAGAATCGGCCGGCGACCAGCGGTGTTTCCAAAAGCTCAATGAAGCCCGAGTCGGCGACGGCCCATTGCGCACTAAAAATGTCGTCGGGATGACCGACGCGCTTCGTGTCCTCGCTGTTCACGTACCCGTTCAGTGGAGCGGCGTTCGCCATCGCGGCGGCGGCGATCTCAGGCCGAGCGCGGAGGCGCGGCAACAACTGGCGATAGAATTGCTCGGCGGCGTCGCGGTCGTACCCATGGGCATTAAGGCTTACACTGCCGGTGATCACCCCCTCGGCGCGGAAGCCGGGATCGATGTTGAGAGAACGCTGAAGGGATCGAAAGAAGAGACCTGCCGTCGAAAGTAGAACGACGGACGACGCAATCTGCGCGACGACGAACGCACTGCGCAGCCGCGACCGCCGTTCGCCGGTCTGCGCGCCACTCGCCTTGAGCGCGCTCGTGAGATCGACCGCCGTGGCGTGAAGGGCAGGGACGATGCCCGCAATCAGCGCCGTCCCGAGGACGATGATGCCGACGATCGCGAGCACCGTGGAATTCACGCCGAATGCAACCGTCATCGGATACCCGGTCGGTCTATAGACACTGAGAAAACGCGAAAGCCAGAGCGCAACGAGGACTCCAACGCCGCCGCCCGCCGCGCACAAGATCGAGCTTTCGACGACGAGCTGTCTCACGAGGCGGGCACGACCAGCGCCGACGGCCATGCGCGTCGCCATCTCGCGCGTGCGAACGGTCGCGCGCGCGAGCAGCATGCCCGCAACGTTCGCCGCGGCGATCGCGAGCACCAGGAGTGCGACGCCCAAGAGCATCCTAATGAATCGCTCCATCGATTTTTGTATCGGGGTAGGGAGCGTCCGCACCGGTTCGGCCGATGCATCGACGATTTTCGTTCTCGGGTCCTCGGTCGGCACACGCGGTGCGATGACCTTGAGCGCTTCGCTCGCACCGCGCGCGGTGACGCCGGGCCGCAGACGGCCAAAGATATTCAACCAGTGGACGGCCAGCGCACCTGCGCCCTCCTCGTCGGCGACGCTCCGGCCGCGAATCGGCGGCTTCGCATACGCCGGCTCCGGGACCCACACGTCGAGCGGGAACACCGCGCCGATCACACCCTTGAACCCCCTCGGCGCCACCGCGACGACGCGCATTGGGCGGCTGTCGAGATGAATCGTCTTTCCGATGATGCTCGAGTCTCGGTTGAGCGTTCCCTGCCAAAAGTCGTAGCCGAGCACCACGACCGCCTGAGCACCGCCCGGCGTGTCGATTTGAGAATCATAAAAACGCCCCAGCGCCGGGCGGACGCCGAGCACGTCGAAGTAGCTTCCGGATGTGACGAGACCGCCGGCGGAGCGCGTCTCGTTCCCGATCCGAATCGAGAAGGTCGCTTGACTCTGCGCGGCAATGTTGGTGAAGACGCCGGCCGTCGCATCGCGATACGAGAGATAGCGATCGTATCGAAACGCGGTCGCGTAGAACTCGTACATGTCACCCGGGCCCTCGCGTCGCTCCTGAATCACGACGAGGGCTTTCGGATCGGCCACCGGCACAGGGCGCAGGACGAGCGCTTCGACGGCGCTCAACACTACCGCGGTGGCGCCCAGTCCGATGGCGAGAATCGCGATGATCGCCGCGCTGAATCCGGGCGCTTTCTTGATCGCACGCACCGCGAAGCGCACGTCCGCGTCGAGCCCGGAGAACGCTCCGGCGATTCGCTTGACGAACGGCAGCCGCGGCTGTTGACGCTTGCGACGCTTGGCCGCGAACCGCTCGATCGCCGCCGGATTCTGGCCCAGGCGTTGACGCACGAGCGCAAGCGGTGTGAACGAGTTGAACGAGTTGCCGACACTCGCGCCGGCGATCAGCGTATCGCGAAAATCGCGCACGCGGCGCCAACGCTGCTCGGCGTCGTAGGCGAGGCACCGCTCGATCGCCCGCGCGAGATCCTTCGGCGCATCGGGCGCGCAGACGCTTAAGGGTATGACGGGCCCTCGGCGCTGCTGCGTGAGTCGCTCGGTCGGCGACGTCGCGTCGAACGGCAGACGTCCCCCGAGCAGCAGAAACCCGAGCACGCCGAGCGAGTAGATCTCGCTGCGCGGATCGAGCTCCGGCTCGCCGAACATCTGCTCGGGTGCCATGAAGTGCGGCGTGCCCCACGTCTCACGCGTGGCATTGACGCCGGGATCGCGCATGGGAAACGCGGCGACCCCGAAGTCGATGAGGCGAACGCGCGGCGGGATGTGGTCGTCGACGGCCCCGGCGCGCTCCAGCAAAACGTTCTCGGGCTTGAGGTCCCGGTGCAGCACGCCTTCGCCGTGCACGTACGCGAGCGCGTCGGCCAGCTCGATGAGGATTCGTCGCACTTCGTCGGCGTCGAACGGCTCGTCGTGCGCGAGGCGATCGGCGAGCGTCTGCCCGCTGACGTAGGGCATGACCATGTAGACCATGCCGCTGGTCCCAACGCCGAACGCGAGCAGCGGCACCACCGCCGGGTGGCTCAGGTTCGCGATGGTGCGGGCTTCGCGGAGCAGGCGCTCGCGTTCGTCGTCGCTCCAGGCGCGATCGCCGCGGAGCACCTTGATCGCGACGAGCCGGTGGAGGTCGCGCTCGCGCGCGAGGTAGACCGCGCCGAACGCGCCGGCGCCAAGCGTGCGAATAATCTGATAGCGGTTGCCGAGCTCCCGCTCGACGGCGGCGCGATCGTTTTCTGCCATACCGATAGATGCGCGGCAAGCCGCGCGATGTCCAGATGACGACGAGAGCCGATCGACGCCGGCTACGCGTCAATCGACAATGAAGAGCGTCGCTTCCGTCACGGAGCTCGAGCAAGCGGAGCGCGCAGGCGATCGCAAACGCCGTGCGTTCGCGCCGTGGCAAGACAGTGAGGGCGGCAAGCAGACGTGACTCATTATATGTATGCACGGCCGTAGGGTGTTGGCCGTATAACGCCCCAGCT
>JBDUEJ010000140.1:0-3936 GCA_040002475.1 bacterium
GAGTTCTCCACAGACTTTCCCCGAGGTTGGTTTACATAATATATCTTATACGAACTAAATTAAGTGGCCAAAGGAAAGGCGCCAGACAGCTCTGGCGCCTCGGTGCCGCAATGATGCGACGATGCGACGATCTAATGGTGTGCAATGAGCTCGCTACCGCTTCGCCGGCTGCGCAGTCAGCTCGCCCAAACGGATCCGCGCTTCGGACGCCATCGCGTCCGCCTTGGGATCGTTGGCGAGCTCCGACCAGATCTGCCGCGCCTTGGCGGTGTCCCCGGCAGCTTGGTACGTGCGGCCAGCCTTGGCCTTTTGGAAGCTCTTTTCCGTGTCGTACGGTGCCGCTGCGGCGGCACTCTCGTACGCTTTGGCTGCGTCGGCAAGCTTGCCTAACTGGGCGTAGCCGTCGCCCTGGAGGCTCCGAATGGTCGGCTGTACCGCGGACGCCGAGCTCGCTCCTTCGATTTGTTTGAGCAGCGAGATCCCGTCCTGGTATTTGCCCGTATCGTAGTCGACCTGAGCCAACAACATGGCGGCCTCAACCCCGGCGGTCGTGGAGCCCCATCGCGAGTAGACCTTTTGAAGATCGCTTTGCGCAAGCGCAAGATTTCCCGCCGACATGGACTGCTTGGCGGTCATCAGTGCTTTTTCGGCGTTGGCCTCCTGGATCTGGCGCGACCTCATGTAGAACCAATAGCTGGCCCCAGCCACGACAATGACAACGGCGCCGACGGTCAGCGCCTTGGAATTGAGACG
Organism: bacterium; assembly: GCA_040002475.1. Classification (GTDB taxonomy): domain Bacteria; phylum Gemmatimonadota; class Gemmatimonadetes; order Gemmatimonadales; family Gemmatimonadaceae; genus JAQBQB01. The sequence goes on from JBDUEJ010000140.1 coordinate 754, forward strand.
CGTCCAATCGATAAAAGTCTGGGCCCGATTCTCCAAGCTGGAATCGTCCGGCGTACGAATGCTTGTCATGACCTTACGGATAAGTGAGCCAGTCGACAGTACCCCTGGCGTGACTCGAACACGCGGCCAACGGTTTAGGAAACCGCTGCTCTATCCATCTGAGCTACAGGGGCATGTGGTGCGTAGCACAGTGTTTGTTCTTGAAAACGCAGCTCACGTCCCTTCCGGCAGCACTACACACGAGTCGCCGACGCCAGGTTATGGCTGCGAGCCATGTAACATAACCGAGACCGCCGTAACACGCGATAGACCAGCCCGCCCACGGGCGCTTGGCCGTCGCTACCGCCGTGATCGCACCCTCGGGAACTCCGAGCCGACGCTGCGGTTGCCGCGCTTGAACTCATGAGTCACTCGAGGTCAGCTCCATGGTCAACGACCCCGGGATCGCCTCTCGGTCTTCCCTCTCGCGAGTGTTCGCATGCGCTGGGTCCGAGTTGCTGCCATCTCCGCTTGCGCCGCGGCGACCGCACCGATTGCGCCTCTCTTGGCGCAAGGATCGGACGTCTCGATCAGCCCGTTCGTGTCGTTTCTCCCGACGAGTGGCAGGAGCCCGCTGCCCGGGTTTGCCCTCACGATTGCCGGTACTCCAACGTTCGGCCTGCGGCTGAACGCGCGCACCGCACTCAGAAAGACGAACGTGGGCGAAGTCGGGACTGGGTCGCGGATTCCGCCGTGGGGCGCGGACGCGGATGCCGTGTTTGCACTGAGCGGTCACCCGTTCGGATCGTCGAACCGAAGCGTCTCGACGTCAGCGTTCATCGGATTCGGCGCGGCCGCAACGGACACCGCGACGTCACGCGTCGTCACCAAGAACTGGAGTTACGGTCTCGGCACCACGCTTCCCCTGGGGTCGATCCTCGACGTTTTCCTCGACTCGCGGTGGCGCATGTCGCGCTTCGTACTGCCAACGGCGTCGCCCCACCCCACGCGCACCAAGGAACTTCGATTTGGCCTGACGTTCCATGTTGGCGGGACCGATCGTGGAAACGATCGCCGACGCGGATGGTGATGTAGTTGGTTTGCGTCGCCAACTACGCGAGCAGCCGCAGTGGACCTGTCCGCTCGGGCGTCGCGTCCGTAGAAGCAGTCGGGCCGGACGCCAATTCTCTCTCTTTCGTCGCGCCCAGCGCAGCGCCTTCGCGCTCCTGCGCTTTCGCCGCGTCCAGCGCCCTCTCGGCGCATCTGAACAGCTCGTCCGCCGTGGATCCATGAAGCGGCGACGCCGCGACGCCGACGGAAACCGAAACCCGGACTGCTTCCAATTCGCCATCCGGTGGGCCGGAGACCGAGCTCCCGATGACTCGCCGAACGCGATCGGCGATGGCGCACGCCTCATCGAGCGGCGTGTTCGGCAGCAATGCGACGAACTCGTCGTCTCCGTAGCGGCCGAGGATGTCGGTGAGTCTCATCTGCTGGGTCAGCTCGCGAGTCACCATTCTCAGAACGTCATCGCCGCGTTGGTACCCGAATGTCGTGTTCACGACCTTGAAGTGATTGACGTCCACCAGCAATAGCGCGACGGATGGCGACGCCACGCCATCGGCGAGTAGTCTCGCGACAGCCGCCAGCAGCGACCGCCGAGAAAGAAGGCCGGTGAGCTCGTCGATCGAGTCGGCTCGCGCGGCCGGCAGGCTCGCGGTATCGGTCCCGATCATCACGGCGATCTCCGACGACCCGCCTCGACGAAACTCATCCGTGCCCACGACTTCCTCGAACCGCGCGAACAACGTCGGATCAAACGCGCGACCGATGTCCTCACGCATGATGGCCATGGTCTCGTCGTGCGACAGCGATCGCTTGTAGCTACGAATCGAGGTCAGCGCATCATAGACGTCCGCCAGGGCGACGATGCGCGCGCTCATCGGAATGGTCTCCCCCGCCAAGCCGTGCGGGTAGCCCTTTCCGTCCCAGCGTTCGTGATGCGATTCGATGATGGGACGAACGTCCCATGGAAAGTCCACTCCGGCCAGCATCTCGATGCCGGCCGACGGATGCCGTCGCATCAACACCCACTCCTCGTCGGTCAGGCGGCCAACCTTGTTCAACGTCTCGGACGGAACAATCAGCTTTCCGACATCGTGGAGCAGCGTTCCGATGCGAAACCAGAACAGCTCCTGCGTTTCAATGCCGACCGCGGCGGCGATGGCGCACGCCAAATTCGCCACGCGCACACAGTGGCCCTGCGTGTACTGATCCTTCTCTTCGATCGATTCGCCCCATCGCCTCACGACCTCGAGAAAATCGGTCTCGAGCCGGCCCATCGATTGGTCGACGTTGGCGAGCTCGCGCCTCGCGCGCAGTTCCGCGAACAGCCGATGCGCGCGATTCAGATTCTGGAGCGCTTCGCGGTTTCGGCCCTGATCGCGGTCGAGGTCTGCGCGCTCGCGAAGCGTCTCGGCGAGGATGAGAAAATCATGACGCGCCTCGGCCAAGGCGACCGCATGCGCGAAATGCGCATCCGCTTCGACGGCGTCACCGCCTTTCCGCGCAAGGCTGCCGCGCAGCTTGTAGATCTGCGGCATGCACGGCAGGTCTTCCGAGTGCGCCGCGAGCTCGAGCGCTCGACGCACCGAGGCATTGGCGCGTGGAAGTTCGTTTCGCCTGAGCCACATCTCCGCCAGGTTGACGGTGACACTAATCCGGATGGGGAGATCGCCGCTCAACGTGCTGATGTCTTTGGCTTCGCTATACGCGCGTTCCGCGTCGCTCCATTGCTGCAGTTCCGTGTGCAGCAATCCGAGATTGTTCAAGGTATGGGCGGTATCTCGGTCAAGGCCAATCGCGCGACAATTTTCCAGGGCGATGTTGTAGTGCTCGAGAGCATCCGTCAGCTCCCCGCGAATGCTCGCCATCACCCCAAGGTTGTGCGACGTTCGCGCCGCGAGCTCGATGTCCGATACGGCAAGCGCGAGAGACCGCGCTTGGAGAAACAGACGCTCTGCCTCGTCGAGATTGCCCTGTTGCCAGTGGACGGCGGCCTTGGCATTGATGGCGTAGCCGGCCCCGGCACGATCGCCACACGCCTCCGACACTTGAAGCGCGGCCTCCGCGCTATCGAGCGCGGCGTCGGCGTTCGCGTCGTTCATGTACGTGCGCGCAATCCACCGCATGATGGTAGCGGCC
>JBDUEJ010000141.1:0-3910 GCA_040002475.1 bacterium
CGAGCGTGTTGCCGCACGGTGTTTCGAGATTGATCGAGATGCGTGTGGCGAGCGCCGTGATTCGCTCGACCTGCTCCGGTTCGGCCCCGGCGAGAATCTTGACGTGCACGTAGCCGGTGAAGCGATGCGTATTCCGCAGCAATTCGAGCACTTCAATCAGATCGTCCATGACTTTGACGGGCCGACCAGGAATCGCGGTGGTGATGAACAATCCCTCACACCAGCCGCGGGCGCGCGCGTCGAGAAAAATGCGCACGACCTCGTGCGGCTTGAGCAGCGCGCGCGGCATGTTGCGGTCGCGGCGCATGGGACAGTAGTGACAGTTGTAACTGCACGCATTCGTCATGAGGATGCGCAGCAGTGTCGTTCGGCGTCCGCGGCCGGCGCTGACGGTGCGGAAATTCAATGGCCGCAGCGCGCCGGCGTCGTTCGCGTGACGGAGTCGCGGCGGCAGCGACGCCGGCATGGATGGACTGGCTTCCCGATCGTCGCCGGCGAGCGACATGAGCAGCGCGATCTTTTGTTCGAGCGACATTTGGTCCATGACTCCCCCCAAATTGGCGAGAATTCACGATACCGAATAAATACCGAAACTACAAGAGGCGATTGCGACCCCGACGCGACCGGCACTGAGCGGTACGGATCTGGCTGCACGTTGCAATCAGAGAAGTTCAAAAGCGAGCCCGTCCATCCCGAGGACGCATGAGTGCAATTGCCGGTGTTTGGCGTTTCACGGGATCACAAGACCCATCGCACCTCGATCGGATGCTCAGCGGACTCGCGATCTATGGACACGACCACCCTGCGCATTGGCGCGCGGATCACATTGCGCTTGGTCGATGGCTCGCCCCTTCCACGCCGGAAGACGCATTCGATCGCCAGCCCTACGACGGGCGAGCAGGCAAGATTCGGCTCGTCGGAGACGCACGATTCGACAATCGCGATGAGTTGATCGACGCTCTCGGGATCCGCGCGCCCCAGGCCGCGCGGATGGCCGACTGCGAACTATTGGTTCGCTTCTGGGAGCGGTGGGGCGAAGCGACGCTCGACCGTCTGGTCGGCGATTTCGCCTTCGCCGTCTGGGACGAGGATCGGGGCACGCTGCAGTTGGTGCGCGACCCAGTCGGATCGCGACCGCTCTTCTATCACGAGGGCGCCGGCTTCTTCGCCTTTGCCTCGATGCCGTCAGGTTTGTATACGCATCCCGACATTCCGTGCGAGATCGACGAGGAGCGAGCGGCGTGGGCCGCGATGCTCGTGATGGACGTCGAAGATCGCAGTTTCTTTCGGACGATCCGCGCGGTGAGACCCGGTGAGACGCTCAGCGTTTCCGCCGCGGGCATCCGGCGTCGTCGATATTGGCAGCCGGAGAACTTGCCGCGTCTTCGTCTCGAGTCTCCCGCCGCGTACGCCGACGCGCTGCGCGAGACCTTCGACCGCGCCGTGGCGAGTCAGGTGCGCGGAACCAGCGATGTCGCGATGCAGGTGAGCGCTGGGCTCGACAGCACGTGCGTCGCCGTGGCGGCAGCACCCATTCTCGCCCGGCAGGGACGGCGTGCCGTCGCGTTCACCGCCGCGCCGCCGGCGGACTATATCGGCCTCCCTGTTCCGGGGCGAATCATCGACGAATCGCTGCTCGCCGCGGCGGTCGTCGCTCCGCACGCGAACGTGGAACACGTCATCCTTCGTTGCGGCACCGGCACGCCGTTCGACAATCTCAACCGGCACGCCGAAGTGTTTCAGCAGCCGATGGTCAGCATTTGCAACAGCGTGTGGTTGGAACCAATGCTCGACGCAGCCCGCGCACGGGGAATCGGCGTGATGCTGACGGGCTTCGGCGGGAACGCGACGATCAGCCATCGCGATCCGATCGCGTTGCGCTCGCTCGCCGTCGAACGCCGGTGGGGCACGCTCATTCAACAAGCACGACTTCTCATCCGGAATGGGCATGCATCAGGCGCCGGCCTGGCGGCGCAGTTCATTGGACCGATTGTACCCGATTGGATGTGGGGGCTCACCATGCGCGCAGCGGGCCGCGCGCGCAACACCGTCGCCGGGCACACGATCGTGCATCCGGATTTGCGAGACGCCCAATTGAATGCCCGGCGCGCGAAGGGACTCGATCAGTGGGGGCGGATCGGCTACGGCGTCGACACGCGCCGTCTCACGCTCGCCTACAATGACATGGGCACGTTCAACAAGGGCGTGCTCGGCGGCTGGCAGGTCGATCTTCGGCATCCCACCGTGGATCGCCGCGTGATCGAGCTGTGTCTGTCGATTCCGGAGAGCGAGTTCGTGCGCGACGGCGTCCCCGCGTCGCTCTACCGCCGTGCCTTCGGCGCGCGGCTCCCTGCCACACTGCTGGATGAAACGCGGCGCGGTCTGCAGGGCGCGGACTGGCACGAACGAATGGTCGCCGGCCACGCGGCGCTCCTCGACGAAGTCGCACACATGGAGCGCGATCAGCTGGTCCGGCGGCTGTTCGACCTCAAGCGGCTCCGCCATCTCGCCGAGCGTCTCCCCACCGACGGTTGGCACCACCCCGCCATTGTCGGCACCTATCGGATCGCGATGCTGCGTGCGATTTCGATCGGACACTTCATCGTGTCCACACGAAGCCTGGCCGCATCACTCTAGGCGGCGAACGACTCCGAGTGCGAGCAGCTGCTCCAGCGTTCCGCACGTGTCGACCACGCATTGCTCGGCGTCGACGTCGAACTGGGACTGGAGCGCGAACACGATGTCGCGCGCGGTGCGCGGTTGTTCGAGCAGGTCCCAGATGTGCGCCGCCACGGGGTTGAACTGGAGATACTTCCCGGCGTCGGCGTCGAGCATGACGTAGCCGTCATCGATCGGGGCGGAGATGATGTCGTCGCGGCGGCGCAGGCGTTCGTCCAATAAGAGATCAGGCATGTGGCGTCGTGGAAGACATCCGAGGTCAGTTGCAACTCAGGTGACAGATGTGGCAGGTATCGAGCAACTGCCGAGCGTCTTGGTAGGCGTGTGACGAGAGGATGTCGGCAACGTCGCTTGTCCTGACGTCCGCGTAGGCAGTGCCGAACATGCAGCTTCGCAGGACGCCTTCTGAATTGAAGAACAGCATTCGCCCCGCGTCGCACTTGCGCGCAATTCGCTGCGGAGCGCGCACGAAGTTGATCCAGTCGTCGAGCGACCCCTGGACGACGATCCGCGCGTCCTGGCTTGCGCGATGATAGAGATGCAATCCGGCCGCCATCAGGTCGCGCTCATGCTCTCGACAAAATTCGCTCGGCGACTGGTCGCGAAAGTTCTCGAGCGTGACAGACTTGTAGTCGTGTCGCGGATGCACGTGAATCGCGTCGAACCCCACGGTCCCGAGCATGTAGTCGATCGTCGCATTGATCGAGCGGAAATTCTCCCGCTGAACGATCATCGTTGCCGTGAACGTCACGCGTGCACCGAGCTCCCGTCGGAGTTGCACGACCCGCCGGCAGTTCCGGTCGACGCGCTCGTGCACCGCGCCGCCGCGGATAGCGTTCATCTCATCGGGAATCAGCGAATCGTAGGAGACCGCGATCGTATGACGGCCACCGTCGAGCTGGTGCAGCAACGCCGAGAGCTTCTCTTCGGTGAGCCGTGCCAGATTGGTGGCGAGCCAGACGTCGTATCCACAGGCAATCGCATCGGCAAAGATCTCGAGGTGGTCCTTGCGCAGCGTCGGCTCTCCGCCGCCAAAGATGACGCGCGTCATGCCTCGCGCGGCGCACGGCTCGAGGATTTTCTCACGAATGTGCTCTCGTGACATCACGCGCCGGACCCCGTCGCGATATGGCAAGGTCACGCACATCGGGCACGACATGTCGCACGCCGCGAACAGCTCCACGTAGACCATTCGCGGCGTGTACGTCTGTGGCAGCTGTGGCAGCTGTGG
>JBDUEJ010000142.1:0-3865 GCA_040002475.1 bacterium
CTCATGTGGCTCAGCAGGTGGCAGTGATACAACCAGTTCCCCGCCCGGTCCGGTGACCACGCCATCGTCAGCCAATCCGCAGATCGCATCACGGCGGTCACTCGCAACCCACCGAGATTGACAACCGCCTTGTTGCTGTCGAACGCGAACCCCCTGTCGTCCACGCGAAAGAAGAAGCCATGGAGATGCATTTCGTGGGTGGTGTTCGTCGCATTGATCACCTTCCAGAAGACGGAGTCGCCGACTGTGTAGGCGAGGCGCTCCGTATTCGGCCACGAGCGGCCGTTGAACGCGTTCACCTGAAACCCGTCGTTGCGCGGCGATTCGCTCCCGTTCCAGCGCGTCAGCACGAGCACCCGGTCCGCGGTCGTCGCGCGGCTGGTGTCGTTAGGCGGGTCGATGACGAGCGCGCCTACCAGTTGCCCGTTGACGTCGGGCGTGGGAAAGCGCGCCGTCTCGCCACCGGCCCAATAGAACCAAGCCCCCGGCCTCTTCGCGACGAAGCGGAACTCGCGCGTCGCTCCCGCGGCAACGTCGAGGGAGTCGAGCGTAAGGAGCGCGCGATCCTGGAGCCCGCGTACCCAGAGCGTCGTCGCGAGCGCGTTGCGGAGGGTGACGTGGACCTCGGTCCCAGCCCGCACGCGGATCAGCGGTCCGGGGATCTGCGTCGGCCGGCCCTCTTCGGCGAAGGCGCGTACAGTGAGTGCGCATCCGGCTGCACCGTCGGGTCGCCACGCCGCAGCGCTCGCGACGAGGTGCACCGTGAGCACGCCGTCTTTCAACGTGCCCGCGCGGGCGCGGTTGTCGTTGGGCGCCGCGGCACGGCTCGGCGGCGTTGGGAACTGGCGGCAGTCGCGGCGGGAGACCGCGTCTGTGAACGCGACGAGCGCAGTGGCGTGCGCCGACAACAGCGCGAGTGTGGAGAAGAGCATGGTCGAGCCTTCATGTGAGAATGGAAGCAAGGAGTCGAGGCGGCATTCGTCTGCCCTCCACGACTCGTGTTACCTGATCTGAACCGGCCGTGCTAGTGTCGAGCGTGTAGCCAAGCCCGCTATTTTGGAAAAAGAAGCCGTGCAGGTGCATCTCGTGCAGGGCATCCGACGCGTTGACCACCTTCCAGTGGACGGAGTCGACCACCGTGTACGCGAGGCGTTCGGTGTTCGGCCACGATCGCCCGTTGATCGCGTTGACCTGAAAGCCTGTCTTCTCCGGCGTGGCGTTCGGCGTCCAGCGGGTGATGACGAGCACCCGGTCCGGCGCACCGGGCCCGCCCGGCGGATCAACGACGAAGGCCCCAACGAGCTGGCCGCTCGGGTCGGAGATCGGCGCGTGGGCGGCCGCGCCACCGCCCCAGCAATACCACGCGCCCGGCGCCGTCGCCACGAAGCGGAACTCGCGCGACGCGCCTGGTGCAACCTCCGCTGAATCGAGCGAACGGGCGGCGCGGTCCTGCAGTCCGCGCACCCAGATCGGCACCTGCAGCGGGTTGCGGACAGTCGCGCGCACTTCGGTGCCCGACCGCACGCGAATGAGCGGTCCCGGTATCTGCGTCGGAAGCGCTATGGACAACAGCGCCATCGTTTGGAATAGCACGGTCGGAACCTCGTGTAGGCAAGAAAAAAAACGCTACGCTGCGAATGTTGCGGCGATCTCCGCGGTCTTCAGACCATCGAAGAAGTCAGACATCGGCCAGCGCGGAACGGGCCCGCGTGCGCCGCCGAGCAGGAACACTTCGCGCTCGAGCACGGGACGAAAGGCATTGAGCATGGGCGCCGCGTCGTTCATCGTGTCCGGCGTTACGCCGAATGCTGACCGATGCGCCATGAGACATGCGAGCTTCTGTTCCATGTACTTGCTGGCGTCGAACGACACCGCGACCATTTCGGGCGCGCTCGCAAACACGTCGGGCTCGAGCCCGTCGAGAATGCCGCGGCCTCGGCTCGCCTCGGCGAAGGTGCGAAAGGTTTCGCGCAGCATGGTCGCGTAGAACAGGCGCTCGGGCGCGTCCATTCCGAGCACGCCGCTGGAAAAGAACGCGGCCGTCGCCGCGCGCTGAATCGCGACGTGATCAGGATGGTAGTAGCCACCGTGTGGCTCGAAGGTCATGATCACATGCGGCCGCAACTCCGCGATGATGCCGCGCAGCGTCGCTTCGACGTCGAGCATATCGACATTCGCCAGCGCATGCGGATCATGGTGACGTTTCCGCTCGTTGCGCGCCGAATCATGGAAGCGGAGCAACACCGGCGCTTCGATCCCGAGCCGAGCGCACGAAGTCTTGAGCTCCTCGACGCGGAGGGCCCCAAGGTCGTCGACGGCGCCTACGGATGGATGCGCTCGGCCGGCCTCGCCATCGGTCGCGCACACGAGCGTCACGCGTACCCCCCGTTCGCTCAGGTGCGCGAGCACTCCGCCGTGAAAGAGCTCGTCGTCCGGATGAGCAAGAACGACAAGTAGCGAGGCGCGCCGCGTTTCGGTCATGGTGCCACACTCTACGGTGTCGGCCACCGACAATCGTTGCGCGCTCATTACTCGACCCGCACGAGCTTGATGGTGGCGGGACTCGAAGCGGGACCGTGTTGGCTGCGCTGGGGGGTCACCCAGAGCGTGTCGCCCTGTAGGCGGAACGTGTGTGATGTGAATGCTCCGGACACCATCCCGTCCGGGTTCTTCGCGACGATCGGCCGCAGCGTGATGACGTTGCCGGTGACCTCGTAGCTGCCCGCTTCGCTCACCAGTGGCCCCCATGCGGCCCGCAACTCCTCCGCGCTTGCACTCGCTGGATTCGAGAGCGTCGGACGTGCGCCCTCGGCGTGGACTTCGACGCGGCTATAGTGCGTCGCCGTGAGAATTGTTAGGTTTGCCCGCGGAGCCGGAATAGGGGTGATACGCGGGCTCGGTGCCGTGACCGACCACTGCACTGCTTGCCATACGCCCTCGATGGATTGGGGCTTTGATTCGTGGGTGGGGCCGGCCAGGAGGATCCCACTGACTACTGCGAGCAACGGTCGCCACATGATACACCTCTTGGAAGACTGTGAGCGTTATCGACGGCGCATGTTGCGACGGTGGTGGCGTGCCGTACAAGCGAAACGACGCGCCATTGGCGTTTGGCGCGTTGTGGCGCATTCCCGCGTCATACGATGAGCGCGACATCGGAGCAGGGCGAAAGCGCATCAGCTGCTCCCGGCCGATCGCTGGAGGGGCGTCTCGACTCATGGAAGGAGATCGCCGCCTATCTCGGACGCGGTGTCCGCACGGTCCAGCGGTGGGAGCGCGAGGAAGGACTGCCGGTGCACCGCCTGGTGCACGACAAACGCGGCAGCGTCTACGCACGGCGTGAGGAGCTGGCGTCGTGGTGGGAAAGCCGGCGATCCGTATTGGCCGCGCAACCCGCTGACGGCGAGCTCGACGCCGCGGCCACGACTCCACGGTTCGAGCGGCTGACGGCGACCTCCGCGCGGACAACCTGGCCGGCCCTGTCGTCCGACGCGCGCCTCATCGCCTACGTCTCAGACGGCGGCGATGATCGATCCGCGCCGCAGATCTGGATCCAGCAAATTGGTGGCGCGGCGCTGCGGCTCACAGATCGCGAGCGGGAATATTCTCATCTTTCGTTCGCGCCTGGGGACACGCGGCTACTCTTTGCAACGAGGGACGACGCGGGCCAGAACATCTACGAGATCCCAACGCTCGGTGGCGAGCCTCGTCTAGTCCAGCGCGCCGCGATCGACGCCCGATATTCTCCGAATGGCCAGTGGCTCGCGTACGTTCCCCAGGACGCGAAGGGCCTTCGCGTCTCCGCCCGTGGTGGTGCAGGCTTTCGGACGGTCGCCCTCGAGTTGGTCGACATCACTTGCTTGAC
>JBDUEJ010000143.1:0-3731 GCA_040002475.1 bacterium
GACTGAAAATCCGCGTGTCGGCGGTTCGATTCCGTCCCTAGCCATTCGTTGGTAAGTCGTTGGAACGACATAGCTCCGCGAGAAAACGACGGCCACGTGGCACTGAGCCGACATGCCGGTCGGTTCATCGAGCATCCCGGGTCTGACGTGACTCCAGCCGTTGAGCTTGCACCGCTGTCTCAATTGCAGGCGAGACAGCGCGCTGCAACGGTGCTTGACCCAGCTGGTCCGAGAACCAACGTCGTCAGCGGGACTTGTTGTGCTTCGGACAATCCCGACGACGCTCACCGTAGTGACTCTGATTGTTGTAGCAATCGCTGGGAGCTTTGTACCGGCGTGGCGCTTGCTCAACGTAGATGCAATGAAGCCGCTTCGAAGCGAGGACTGACTACGCGTCGTCGTACATGCGGCGTTACGGGGTTTGCTCGAAATCCAAGTTGCTTGGCGCGAGTCGCGCGGGAGCATACATAGCACGCTGTTGCGCCACTTGCGCCGGATTCGAAGTGGCGGGCATGCTGCTCGTCACCGCGACGTCTGGGCCGACGACCTCGAACGCGCCATCATCGATCCACGCCTCGCCACTCGACGCCAGCAGGAACCCGAACGCGATGCCTTCCGCGCTATCCGGGACGTCGAGCACGATGGAAACGAGAGTCCACTCGGTTGTTCCGCGGATCGCGCGATTCGGCATGTTGTCGAACGCGAGAAACCCGCCGTCGCCGTCGACGCGCATCCAGAGCCGAGCCCCATTCGTGCCGACATCCCGCGTCTTCACGTACGCCGAAAAGCGGACGCGCTTTCCGCGAAAGTTATCGGCGCGAACGGACTGGCCCAGGACGCCGGAGCCCACGCTGGACGGCGAGCTCGCCGCGATATGACCGCTCGCGCGACCACCGTGTTGCACTGAGCGATCGACGCCCACGAGGAATGCATTCGACTCGCTGCCTCCGCCCCACGACGCGGGCATGGCTGCTCGCGGGAGCGCAATCACCGGCGCTTCCTTGCTCGTGAGCGTGTCGGGTGGAATGACGCCCGTGCCGCCGACGTACTTCACCGCCGCTTCCAGGACCTCGTCGCGTCCGGCTCGAACGCCGGCGATCGTCGGTGTCACCGGCACCTGCGGGACGAGACCGACCCGCTGCAACTGCCGGTCGTTGGCGTGCCGAACGTTGTGTCCCGTGAACGTCACGCTGATGGAGCCAGGCAGATAGACGTTCGTGATGTCACCGTTCGCGCCCATCGTCTGCGAACCGATGAAGGTGGTGCCGTTCGCCGCCTCGAAGAAAAGTCCTGAATGCTCCGCCTGGCTGATCGTGCGTTCATCGATCAACAGCACAGTCTTGCCCGTGTACTTCGGTACGGTGCTCAGCGGAATGGGTTGGTCGAACTCGAACAGCGTCGTGCGCGTGGTGTCTGGCGACGAGACGACCAGGCGCTTGAACTTGGCCCCCGTCACACCAGTGGCGTGAATGTTCAGCCGCGGCGCGATGGCCCACGCCGTACCCTGAGGATAGCCACGGTCATCGAGGACGATCGCCTTCGTGTCGGCAAGCACACGAAACGCGCTGTCGACCATGGTGAGCGGCAGGCGATCGAAGTCAATGTATCCGACGTTGCCGGGGAGAATGCGAATGATGCTGCCTCGACGGTCGTTCGCCAGCAGTTGCATGAATCCTGGGGACCGCGGGACAGCGAGCGTCCGGTCGCCGGCCGTTGCGCCGCGCACGACGAGTTGCGCCGGCGTCGGCGTGGTGCCGTTCAACAGCACCGATTCCAGCCGATAGCGCATGGCGGCGGGCGTGCTGGCCGCGAAGTATGGAGTGAAGCGCGTCATGCGCGCTTCGACCGGCTCCCCGTCGACAGACAGCACAACGTCACCGACGCGAAGCCCCGCACGCTCGGCGCTCGAGTCGGCGATGCGAGTGACGACGAGTTGATTCTCGATCAGGCGCGCCGACGCCCCGATGGGAATGCCGCCGATGAACTGCCGGAGTGCCGCGCTTCCCACCGTAACGTGCGTGTCATGAATGTGCGCCGCGAACGCCGCGACGGCCTTCGCGTATTCAACACCGTCGCGCGCGCCCTCAATGGCGGGCAGCGCCATGCGAAACTGCTCGTCCCAGTTCTCACCAATGAGAGATTTATAAGGATAGAAGAGTCGAATGGTGCTCCAAAGCCGGGCCGCGCCCAAGATGCGATAGCCGGCGGATGGATACAGGGTCCGCCACTCAGCCGCGGTCGGTAGTTGAGGCACGGGCACGGCGCCGCTCGTATCGGTCGACGGTTCTGACAGTCGGACGTCCACGTACACCTTCTCGCCCATGTCGACGCGATAGGCCTCTCCAGACCCGGCAGAACGCCAGGTGATGCCGTAGCCGCCCGAGCTCTGAAAGGTGGGAGTGGGAAAGCCATTGTATCTGAGCGCGTGCTGGGGCGACGCGGAGACACGTGCGTCGTCGTGCAGGTCTGCCAAGAGCGCCGTGACGAGTCGCGCATACTCCGCTGACGACGACGCGTCGGCGATGCGAATGGCGCCCGCGGCGAATAACGAGTCCCAGCTCGACGGGCGCGTCACCACGGCAGGGTTGAAATAATGCACGGCAGCGTCAAGGCGAGCCAACGCGACGAGTCGATCGAGACGGGTCGCCGCGCTTGGCGTCAGAAGGCTCAGTGCGGCGATCAGGCTGATGAGCATAGTCGAATGTCCGTCGGAGGGAGGACAGATGGTCCGATAACTTGGCGCCTGGCGCGGCAACTTTCGAGAGGGCGACCTACGATTCTCTAACGCCGGGGTTCATCGCCGGCTTGGCTTCGGCCCGACCTCCCTACGACGATAGCGCGACGATCGGCGGCACTCGCATTGCCCGCCGGGCAGGAACGTACATCGCCACCAGCGCGACGAGCACGAGCAACGCCGCGACCGCCACGAACGTGAACGGATCGCGCGCGGTGACGCCAAAGAGTTGCCCGCTCAACAACCGCGATGTCGCGAACGCGAGCGCGACGCCAACCCCCAAACCCACAGCCACCGGGGTCATGCCTTGGCGCACAACAAATTGCCAAACGGCCGACGGCGATGCGCCGAGCGCCATCCGCACGCCGATCTCGTGCGTGCGCTGACTCACGAAGTATGCGACGACACCATAAATGCCGACCATCGCGAGCGCGAGCGCGATCCCGCCGAGCATGGAGAGCAGCAGCGTGTTCATGCGCGCTGTTGCAAAGGTCTCGGCGAGATAGCCCTCCATGGACTTGGAGTCGGCGATTGGTAGCAACGGGTCGATGCGCGCGATGGCACGCTGCAACGACCGCGCGAGCGTTTCCGGCGCGGCGCCGGTCTGCGTGAGACGGGCCACGACCACCAGCGATTGGCCGACGAACGGCCAGAAGGCATCCGGTGTTTGCTGGAACGGAACGTACATCTCAGGGTCGGGCGCCTGGGTCAATGCCGCGTCATGGAGATCTCCCACCACGCCGACGATCTGCCACATCTTTAAATCCTCGCGACGCGTTGGGAACGCGTTGACGCGTCGCCCGATCGCGTCGCGCGGCCTGATGCCGGGCCAGAGCGTACGGATCAACGCCTCGTTTACCACGACCACCGGCGTCCCGTCGGGCATGTCGGCGCGCGCGATATCGCGGCCAATGATGAGCGGAATGCGCATCGTGTCGAAGTATCCATCGCTCGTCAGGCGAAGGTTTGCCTCCACGCCGCCGCGCGCGAGTTGACC
>JBDUEJ010000144.1:0-3658 GCA_040002475.1 bacterium
TGCTTGCCGTTGCTCTCCATCGTGAGCTGCTGCAGGTACGCCGGGAACCGCTTGAGGTATTGTTCGTATGGCAGCACCGCCACGGTGCCGGCGCCCAGGAAGTTTGCGTTCCACACGCCGAGGAGCCCCATCAGCACCGGAAGGTTTCGGTCGAAGGGCGCGGTGCGAAAATGCTCGTCCATCTGGTGAAAGCCGTCGAGCATGGCGCGAAAATGCTCCGAGCCAATGGCGATCATGGTGGACAGCCCAATGGCGGAGTCCATCGAGTACCGGCCGCCGACCCAGTCCCAGAACTCGAACATGTTCGCCGGATCGATGCCGAACTCGGCGACGCCCTTGGCATTGGTCGAAACGGCCACGAAGTGTCGCGCGACCGCACGCTCGTTGTGCAACGTCGCGAGGCTCCACTCCCGCGCACTGTGCGCGTTCGTCATCGTCTCGAGCGTCGTGAACGTCTTCGAGGAAACGATGAACAGTGTTTCCCGAGCGTCGAGGTCGCGCGTCGCTTCGAGGAAGTCCGTGCCGTCCACGTTCGACACGAATCGCACGGTGAGCGCGCGGTCGCTATAGAATCGGAGCGCCTCGTATGCCATGACCGGCCCAAGGTCGGAGCCGCCGATGCCGATGTTGACGACGTTCCGGATCCGCGCGCCGGTGTGTCCCGTCCAGGTGCCCGAGCGAATCTGTTCCGCGAACGCCGCCATCCGGTCGAGCACCGCGTGCACCGCCGGCACGACGTTCTCTCCGTCAACAACGATCGTCTGGCCACGTGGTGCGCGCAGCGCGACGTGCAGCACGGCGCGCTGCTCGGTCACGTTGATCTTGTCACCGCGAAACATCGCGTCGATGCGACCGCGCAGTCCCGCCGCATCAGCCAGCGTCGTCAGCAGCCGGACGGTCTCGTCGGTGACGCGCTGCTTGGAGTAGTCGAGGTAGAGGCCCGCGGCTTCGGTAGTGAGCCGCGTGCCGCGCTCGGGATCGGCGGCGAAGAGGCGGCGGAGGTGCGCATCGGCCATCGAACGGTGATGCGCCTGCAGCGCCGCCCAGGCGGGACTGGCGGTGAGGGATGGAGCGAGCCGCTCCGGTTGCATCATCATTGCGGGCGTGTGGTGGCGAGATCAGGTTGCGTCAGGGTTGCGCGTTTGGTCGCGAGACAGGCGAGCAGATCCTTCCACGATGCGTCGAAGGATTCGGCACCCTCTCGCTGGAGTTGCTCCGCGAGCGTCGCGTCGTTCACACCGACTCGCGTGAATTCCGCGAGCACATCCTCGGCGTCACCACCGTCGACGGGCAGCACGCCGGACAGCCGGCCGTGGTCGGCGAAGGCGGCGAGCGTTTTCCCCGGCATGGTGTTGATGGTGTCGGCGGCCGCCAGCGCCTCGACGTAGAGCGTGTCCGGCGCAGCGGGATCCTTGGTGCTTGTGCTGGCCCACAGCAGTCGCTGCATCTGAGCGCCCGCCGCCTCGAGTCCGCGCCATCGCGGTGACGCGAGCACGCCGCAATATTCACGGTACGTACGCTTCGCGATCGCGACGCCGAGCCGGTTGCGGAGTGCCGGCGGCACCGTGTCCTTCACGGCCACGTCCCACCGACTGACGAACATCGACGCGACGGAACCGACGCGCGCATCTCGCCCAGCCGCGATCCGCCGTTCGATGCCGCGCATGTATGCCCCTACGGCTGCCAGGTACTGCGCGGCAGAGAAGAGCAGCGTGACATTGACGGGCACGCCGGCAAAGATCGATTCTTCGATGGCTGCGACACCTTCGGCCGTGCCGGGGATCTTGATGAAGAGATTGGGACGGTTCGCCAGTCGGTGCAGTTCGGCCGCCGCCTTGATGGTGGCGGCGGTATCGTTGGCCAGCAGCGGGGATACCTCCAGCGACACCCAGCCGTCCACGCCATGGGTGTCGTCGTGAACTGGCCGGAAGAGGTCCGCGGCGCGCCTCAGGTCTTCGATGGCGAGCTCGAAGAAGAGCGGTTCGCCTGATTTGCCCGCCGCCGACTCCTGGCGGATGGCCGAGTCGTACGCATCGCCGCTCTTGAACGCGTGGTCGAAGATCGTGGGGTTCGACGTGAGGCCAGTCACGGACGACTCCGCGATGTAGCGTTCCAGAGTCCCATCGTCCAGGATGCTGCGGGTGATGTTGTCGAGCCACAGGCTCTGCCCCAGATCGTGCAGCTGACGAGTCGCCTTCATGATCGCGCTGCGCGCCGGAGCGCCGCAGTACGACCAAGCGTGGTCTCGATCAGTGAAACGAGACTACCAGATGCACCATCAACCGCGAGCGGAATCGTGTCGGCGTGATGGGTCACCGCGATCGGCTGGCGGCCCTCGATACGAGCCTCCAACACGCATCGGATGTCGTTCTCTCCACCCTTTGGGCCGTTCTCGTCGGCGAGATGCACTTCCACCCGTGTGATGTGATCGCTGAACCGCCGTAGGGCATGCGCCACCGCGTCGGTGGTCGCAGCCACCATGTCCTCGTTTCCATCGATATTGTGGTCGGTACTGATCTGGATCTGCACGCGTTTCTCCTGTTACCGTGATTGGATTCCGGGCCGTCTGGCGGTTGCACTTCACCGTTGGCATAGCGCCGCGGCGAACCAGCGGACATGCCTTCATCGATTATTCTCCGGCCCATCGCCTCGCTTGCTCCGCTTGATCGAACGGAAATTGCTTGATGTCAGCTTCGACGAAGTGAGACGCCAGATGACTCATCACTTCGGGAAGAATGCCATCTACCGCCAGCGCCACCTTTCGAATGTGTCTATGGTGGTCACGTATGAATTCCATATGTTGAAACACGCTTCCTATATTCTCCCATCCTGGGAACTTGGGCATTGAGATGACCAGTCCACGCAACTGTTGATGGGCCTCGATCCAAGGATCGACAATGCCGGCCAGTTTGTCGAAGTCCTCTCGGCGCAGGGGGCCGTGCGGGTGAACAACCAGGACGCCATCGTCGCCGAGCTCACACGTCAGTGTCGAATCGAGCTCCGGCTCGCTCAGCCAAGCCACGGCCTCCTTCAAGCCCTGACTTGGAAACATCTTTACCGGGCATGGCATGAGCGAACCAAAGAGCCTTGCACCGCGCTGAATCCATTCGACGTCCGTGACGATGGCGCATCGTTCAAAGAGACGAAGGTACTTGAGTCCCACGTGCATGTCCTCCACCATCGCACCCACCGTGTAGCCCGAGAAACCGGGAGACGTCTGGTACAGGAAGCGAACCCTGTTCCCTTTTCGATAGGTCTCCCGTAGCAGCGGCAACAGAACCGTCTCGTAATCGCTTTGCGTGACCTCTCCGTCGGCCAGCACGCCAATGACCTTTGGGGGCAAATCCTCAATTGTCCGCAACATCGGCATTGCTCCTTGGTTGTGCGCTCCTGCGCGTTCATCTGCGGAACCGGCTTAGGTGCGCTCTTTCTGCAATTCTCGACGCGCGGCCGCCAATTCCCGCCTGCGCTTCGCTGTCGATTTCGGGTAGCTCATCTTTAGTTCGCCGAGCGCATCGAGGACGATCCGCGATACGATCAATCGCGCATTCTCCTTGTCATCGGCGGGCACTGCGTACCACGGAGCGCGATGGGTGCTCGTCACCTGCAGGCACTCCTCGTACGCCTTCATGTATTGATCCCAGTACGCGCGTTCGTG
>JBDUEJ010000145.1:0-3580 GCA_040002475.1 bacterium
TGGTCGCGATCGAGCACCGCCTGCACGGCGTAGCGGCCGGGCTTGAGCTGCGAAAAGGGTGCGGGGAAGGCCGTGACGTCGGCGTCGAGATCGACTGTAGCGCCGGGCTCGAGGCGCGCGATCTCCCGGGCGGCGATGGCCGCCGCGTGGGCGTCGATCTGGTCCATATCCACCCGCGTTACGGGCCGTTTGTCGGCGGGGCCAAGCAGCTTGGCGAAGACCAGCAGCCGGCCGGAGACTGACGTTGCCGAGGCTTGGCCCAAGCTCACATGAAACACCACCGGCGCAGTCAGGGCCGGCGCGGACAACGCCGGCGTGACGGCGATGCCCGCCACGGCGGCCAGCAGGTTGTGCGCGTGCCGCCAAGGATGAGCGGTGATCAAATGAAACATGAGTAAATTGGCAATAGGGTAGCCTGCTGCGCCGCATGCTTCAGCACAGGGGAAATGGACCCGGTGCGACGCGAAGCATGAGATGTCGGGATAGGAATTTCAATCGTACCGACCTGAGCGCGCAACACCGGCATGGTCGTTTGTTGCGCGCGTCGTCCGTCTCTACTTTTTTCGATATAGTAAGAGCCGTGTTCTCCACCCCGACCCCGTCGATCTACCCTATGCGTGCTGCTGCCCGACTTGCGGTCATCCTTGCCGTGCCGGTCTCACTCGGCGCCCAGAACGCCGCGCCACAGGCCGACCTCAAGGCGCTCGCTGATTCCGTCGCACCCACCGGCTCGACGCTCGAACGCACTCGGACGCTGGTGCGTTGGGTGAACGACAACTTTGCGTGGTCGTTCACCGATTATGTGAAGAGAACGCCACAGGAGATTGTCGCGCGGCGCGCGGGGAACTGCGCAGAGCTCGCGTCGGTCCTGCGAGCGTTTCTTGATGCCGCGGGCACGAAGTCACGCTGGATCCACGAGATCAACGTGCAGCCGGAGCCGACGCCGCGGCGGCAGAACGATGCGGCGGCGATGGTCGCGCAGAAGGGGATGAGCTATTCGATCTTCGGGCTCCAGCACAACGACCACATGTGGCTTGAAGTCTGGGACGATGGCACCAAGTCGTGGTTTCCCGCCGATGCCGCCTACGGCGTTGTCGGGCTCAATGAGTGGTTGCCGGCGCGGCTGGCGATGGCGAACCGGCCGAAGCCGCGTGTGGCAGCGGTGGAACCAATTGCCGCGGAGATGGTGGTCCCGTTCGTCGTTGCGGCTGGGGAGAAGAAGTCGGGGCCGTTCAGCGTCGACCGGACCGACTCCTATCTCATCGACGGCTTCAACACGTTGTACGGCGGTCGTCTCACGGCGCTTCCTTCGTGGCCCAAATGGGTCGCGGCGGTGCATTCGCTCTCGCCGCATGCGCGCGCCGCGTTCGAGGGACAAGAGAACCTGCACAGCTACAACGGCGACATCGCGAAGTTCAAGAAGACGTACGACGATCTCTCTCGTGAGGCGTCGGCGAAGGGGATCAAGATTCAGTCGAACCAAGCCGGGCGGACTTGAGCGTTCTCTGGTGGAACTAGCGCCAGCCCAGCGCGGGCGCGACGTGCGTGAGGATGGCTTCGATCACGTGCGCATTGTACTCCACGCCGAGCGTGTTCGGCACGGTCAGAAGCAGCGTGTCAGCTTCGGCGATGGCTTGATCGGCCTTCAGTTCTTCGACTAATACGTCCGGTTCAGCGGCGTAGGTCCGGCCAAACACGGCGCGCATGTTATCGATGACTCCGATCTGGTCGCTGCCCGCATCGCGACCGAAGTAGGCGCGATCACGATCGGTGATCAACGCGAAGATCGATCGCGACACCGAAACGCGCGGCGCTCTTGTATGTCCGGCCTCAGTCCACGCCTGTCGGAACAGGCGGATTTGGCGAGCCTGCTGGACGTGAAAGGGCTCGCCCGATTCGTCCGCCTTGAGGGTGGAGCTCGCCAGGTTCATCCCCATTTGTGCGGCCCAAATCGCGGTCGCATTGGACGCCGAGCCCCACCAGATGCGGTCGCGCAGTCCCTTCGAGTGCGGCTCGAGCCGAAGCATCCCCGGTGGATTGGGAAACATTGGCCGTGGATTGGGTTGAGCGAACCCGTCTCCTTTCAACAGCCCGAGAAAAACCTCGGCATGACGCCGACCCAAGTCCGCGTCGGTCCCGCCGTCCGGCGGTGAGTAGCCGAAATGACGCCACCCTTCGATCACCTGCTCCGGCGAGCCGCGGCTGATCCCGAGCTGGAGCCGGCCGTCGCTGATCAGGTCGGCCGCGCCCGCGTCCTCGACCATGTAGAACGGGTTCTCGTACCGCATGTCGATGACGGCGGTGCCGATCTCGATTCGGCTCGTCTTTGCACCGACGGCTGCGAGAAGCGGGAAGGGGGACGCGAGCTGCTGGGCGAAGTGGTGAACGCGAAAGTATGAGCCGTCGGCGCCGAGGTCCTCGGCGGCGACAGCGAGTTCAATCGACTGGTGTAGGACATCGCGCGCGGACCGCGCGGCGGACTGGGGCGATGCGTTCCAATGACCGAAGGAGAGGAAGCCGATCTTCTTCATAGAGTTGGGTGTGGGCTGGAACTCGACGTCGGAGAATGGTACCACAGGATAGCGCCAGCGGGTGCACGCTGCTTGCCGCTTACTTGCTAGCAAGCTAGCTTGCTAGCATGAAAGCCACCATCGATCTGGACGAGAACCTCTACCGGCGGCTGAAGGTGGAGGCGGCCCGTCGCGGACGCACCGTGCGAGAGCTCGTGGCCGATGGCATCCGCGCGGTGATCGACTCGCCCGACACCGGCAGCGCGCCGAGCGCTGACGCACCGCACTCGCAGTGGTTCGGCGTCCTGAACGCATACGCCGGCAATGCAAACCAACATGATCTCGGCGCCATGCGAACGAGCATCGCACGCGGTCGACGAAAATTGTCACAATGACGTTTAGCCTCGACACCTCGGTCGTGATTCGTCTCCTCGTCGGCGAGCCGGCGGAGGCAGCCGAGGCGGCGCGACGCATGCTCAATGAACTGCCGCGCGGTTCCTGCGCGATCTCCGACATGGTCGTCGGCGAAGCGTACTTCGCACTCCGGCATCACTATGCAGTCCCGCACGCGCGCGCCGTGGGCGCACTCTTCTCACTGTTGAGCGACGCGCGATTCCGCGCAACTGGCGTGGCGAAGCACGTGCTGGCGCAGATGCCGGAGAGAGAGACCGGTGCCGGCCTCATGGATCGCTTGATCCATGGCGGCTACGAGCAGGACGCCCTCCCCATGCTGACATTCGATCGCGCCGCGTCGCGACTGCCCGGCGCGCGTCGGATCGGCAAATAGTCGCCGCCGCCGCGTTCGCGCTCGTGGCGCCAAGCGCGTATGCAATGGTTCAATGACGAGGTTTGGTTCTTGATGGCGGCGGGGCAGGAGCGTCCAACAGACTTTTCGACGGCGCTACACCCTTCGAGCTACTTGCGGCGGGTGGCTGTTCGGCGCTGGCCGCCGGCCGCCACGACGACTCGGTCGATTTTCCCGCCGTCACCTTCGAAGCTGACCGTCGCGGTGCTGCCCCGCAGGAGGAAACGCACCGGCGTCTCCGCAAGCAGCTCGTTGATCGCCGGTT
>JBDUEJ010000146.1:0-3574 GCA_040002475.1 bacterium
TGCGATCGCCGTGCGCGATGATCGCGCGCGTATCGTCATCGACGCGTGCGCCGAAGCGGGCGAACGTTTCGAGCTCCTCGAACTGGGCGTAGGCGAGTTTGAGGTCGCCCGCGACCGCACGATAGGCGCCGCGCTGCGCCTTGCCACCCACGCGCGAAACAGACTTGGCGACATCGACCGCGGGAAGCACGCCGAGCTCGAACAACGACGGCGACAGATAGATCTGCCCGTCGGTGATTGAAATCAGGTTCGTGGGAATGTAGGCCGAGATGTCCTGCGCTTCGGTTTCGATGATGGGGAGCGCCGTCAACGACCCGCCGCCCAACTCGTTGCGCAAGTGCGTAGCGCGCTCGAGCATCCGCGCGTGGATGTAGAAGATGTCGCCGGGGTAGGCTTCGCGGCCGGGCGGCCGGCGGAGCAACAGCGAAATCTCGCGATAGGCGCGGGCGTGATGCGTGAGATCGTCGTACACGATGAGCACATCACGGCCGGCCTCCATGAAGTGCTCAGCGATGCTTGTGGCCGCGTAGGGCGCGATGTACAACAATCCGGGCGGGTCGTTGCCTTCCGCGACGACCACGATGGTGTAGGCCATCGCGCCCTTCTCGCCGAGGCTGGCGACGACCTTGGCGACCGCCGACGCACGCTGGCCGATCGCGCAGTAGACGCACACGACGTTCTGTCCGCGCTGGTTGACGATCGTGTCGATCGCGATCGCGCTCTTGCCGGTCTGCCGATCGCCGAGGATCAGCTCGCGCTGGCCGCGACCGATAGGAATCAGCGCATCGATGACCTTCAACCCAGACGCGAGCGGCACCGTGACGGGCGCGCGATCCATGATGGGTCGCGCCGGACGTTCGATGGGCAGCCGTTCGGTCGAACGCACCGGCCCTTTGTCGTCGAGCGGCTTGCCGAGCGGATCGATCACCCGTCCGAGAAGCGCGTCGCCCACCGCGACGTCGAGCACGCGACCCGTACGCTCGACCTCATCTCCCGCATGGAGGTGCCAATAGTCGCCCAAGAGGACGACGCCGACATCGAGTGCGTCCACGTTGAAGGCGATGCCGAACACACCGCCGGGAAAGGCGACCAATTCGTCGAATCCCACGTTGGGCAGACCGCTGATTCGCGCAATCCCGGTCGAGACATTCGTGATCACGCCGATTTCACGTCCGGTCAGGCCGGGCGTGAAGGATGCCAGCGCGTTGTGGATGTCCGCGAACGTGCGGTCGAAGACTCGCTCCAGGCTTTCAGGCGCGCTGATCATGCGCTCTTCGGGCGAGGCGGCGATGCCGGCGCAGGTCCAGGCGGCGGCTGGGTGGTGTCCGCCTTGCCCTGCGCGCTCAGAATCTCGTCGACGCCTTTCTCGACCGACGTCAGGTAGTCCGAAATGCTCCACGCCACCTTCTGTCCGTTCGTCGTCAACTCGATGCCGCTCACCAGATCCGGCGACGTCTCGAATTGGGGGTGGGAATCGATGGAAAACGTCTCGTTGATCGCATTCTCGATGGCTGTGCGCTGCGCCGGCGGCAGCTCGAACGCACTGCGCACGATCGCGGGTCTGGTGGCGGTCTTGAGCGCGGCGCCGAGACTGGCTTTCGGCGCCTCATCCATCTTCCGCAAGCGGCGGGTGAACACCTCGCCAACACGCTCTTCCAGACTGACGGTCGCGAGATCCGCCAGCGTCTTGCGCGCGATGGCGAACACTTCCTGCTGCGTGCGCTGACTGATCGACTGACGGAGCGTCTTCGCCTCCCTCCGCATCGCCTCGAGCTGTTTCTCGCTCAGCGCGTCAGCCGCTTTCCGGGCGTCGTCGAGCATCCGCTGACGCTCGGTGTTCGCCTCATCGGTCGCTTTCTTCAAGAGCGCTGCGCGCTGTTGGTCGAACTCCTCATTCTTGTGGTGGAATTCGTCCCGTTCCTTCTTGGCGTCAGTCTGCTTCGCGGTGGCATCCGCCAGCTCGGCGGCAACCTTCTTCTCCCGCGCGTCGATGGCTCTGAGGATCGGTGCGTACAGGAAGCGCTTCATCAACCAGACGAGGATGAGGAAGTTGAGCGCCTGCGCGCCGACGGTGAACCAGTCGATGAGCACCGCTACTTGCCCGCAACGCCAGCGATGACGTGATTCCAGAATGGATTGGCGAAGATCAGGATCATCGAGACGACAAAGCAGTAGATGGCCGTCGATTCGATCATCGCGAGGCCGACGAACAGCGTTCGCGTGATCGTGGCCGAGGCGTCGGGTTGCTGCGCGAGCGCCGTGAGCGCGCTCGCGACCGATTTACCTTCGCTCAACGCGGGCATCATGCAGCCAATGGCCGTGGTGAGACCGGCGATGACGATCGATGTCATCGCAACGAGAGTCATGCTGTCCATGGCGTATCCCTGGGGTGTGTGATTTCGTGCACTACGCGGCGACGGCCGCCGGCTTCGGCCGACGCGCCCGTGTGGCGGCGGCGATGTACACCGCGGCCAGAATGCTGAAGATGTAGGCCTGGACCATACCGGTGAGCAGGCCGAGCGCGGTCATGACGATGGGAAAGACGAACGGCGTGATCGTCAGCAGGATGCCGATGATCATGGCGCCACTCATCATGTTGCCGAAGAGGCGAACCGCGAGCGCCAGTGTGCGCGACAGCTCGCTGATGATGTTGAACGGCAGCATGAGCGGTGTCGGGCGTATGTACGAGCCGAGGTAGCCGCGCAGGCCGTCAGCATCGATGCCGAACAGAGGCACGGCCACAAATACGCTCAGCGCAAGCGCGACGGTCGTCGAGAGCGATGCCGTTGGCGGCTCGTAACCGGGAAGAATCGTGGCCACGGCGGCCGCGGCGACGAAGATGAAGAGCGTGCCGAGAAAGGGGAGATACGGCTTCGGATCCTTCAACCCGACCTCGGCGATCTGCGTGTTGATGCCGGTGACGACGATCTCCACGAGATTCTGCCAGCGCGAGCGTTCGAGCCCCTGCGACAAGTTGCGCGTGATGAGCATCGAGCCGGCGGACAGCACCAGCATCAGCCCCCACGTGAACACGATCGTGGCGTTGAGCTTGAACAACCCGTGTTGCCAGAAAATCACTTGGTCCGGGCTAAGGTGCATGCTGACCTCCCCGCACGGCGACGCGATCGGGCGTGCCCGAGGACTGGACGATCCACGTCATTGCCGTGCGCGCGGCGACAAAACCCGCGAGGCACGCCGCGAGGCGCTTCCAATCACCGCTCGAAACGAGATACAGGCCGGTTAGAACGACGCCCATGCGCACGAGAAGGCTGCCCGCGAACCAAAGCGCCGGCAGTGGGGACGAGACTGCCTTTCGCACGGTCCACCACAGGCCACCGAAGAACAGCACGCCAAGTCCGGCGCCGGCCGCGCACGCAAGGGCGATCGTCGGCAGATCACGCATCGCCGCTCTCCTCTTCCTGGTGCATGTCGGCGTCTTCCTTTGCCACCCAGCGCCATGCATTGAGGCAGCCGAGAGAGAGGCCGGCCACGAGCAGTGCGAGCGTCCACGAATGCGTTCCGGCATGGCGCGCATCCAGCCAGATGCCGAGCGCGGCGCCGAGGAGCGTCGGCA
>JBDUEJ010000147.1:0-3486 GCA_040002475.1 bacterium
GCAACCCGCCGACTCCGCCGTGCCGGCTCTCCTTGGTCCATGCCGAACTGATGGGGTCGCGGTAGGGATATCAGTTGCCTGATACCCCCCGCACGGATCCCCACAAGCGGCATTACCGCATGGGGCTCTTATCTCGGATGAATAGCGTCAAAACGAACTCGGGGGTAAGGATGTAGAACCCGCGGTTGCGGAAGCCAGCGGTCTACCCATCGCACCATTCTCGCCCAGTTCAGGTGATGTTTCTGGCCGCGACGGCGCAACACTTGCCGCCATAGCCGAGTCACCCGATAGCGAAATATGCGGAGGCTTTCCGTATTTCCCGGTACCGCGTGGTAGTTGAAGTAGCCCTGGACGACCGATCGTAGCCACTTCCCAGTGAGCGCCGTGGGCTCATGCATGCGTTGGCGGAGTTGCTGTTTGACTTCTTCCAGCTTGGCCCGCAACCGCTTGCTAACCGTTTTGCGCTTTAACGCGAAGTTGCCGTTCCTGTCCTTCCCGCTGATATGCGTGAATCCCAGAAAGTCGAACATCTCGGGCTTACCTTCTCCTCTTTGATTCCGATCTTGCTCGGCAAACTTCCCGAACTCGATCAGCCGCGTCTTGTCTGGATGTAATTCCAGCCCGAACTTCCCCAGTCGCTTCCGAAATTCTGCGAGGAAACGATCTGCATCCGCCCGGTATTGAAATCCGAGTACATTGTCATCCGCGTATCGGACAACAACGACATCGCCTCGCGCACACTTCTTACGCCAGACGTCCACCCACAGGTCGAACACGTAATGCAGATAGATGTTCGCAAGCAGCGGGGAAGCCACTGAACCCTGCGGGGTACCTATCTCTGTGTTCTTCCATTCACCTTCCTCCATTACTCCGGCCTTCAACCATTTCTGGATCAGCCGGAGGATACGAGGGTCGGCGACGCGGTGCTGAACGAACTTTACAAGCCATTCGTGCGACAAATTGTCGAAAAATCCACGAATGTCGCAGTCCAGCACCCAGTTCACTCTCTTCCGTGTGATTGCGACGTACAACGCATCCAGCGCTTGATGCTGGCTTCGTCCTGGCCGAAAACCATAAGAAAAGCCCCGAAAATCCTCCTCGTATATCTGATTAAGGATTGTGACCACGGCCTGTTGGACAACCTTGTCTTCCAATGCCGCGACCCCCAGTGGCCGTTGCCGACCATCCGGTTTCGGAATATAGACTCTCCTTGACGGTTGCGCTTGATAAGCGCCACGGTGAACGCGGCTATGGAGATCGACAAGCCGATTCTCCAGGCCGTTTTCATACTCCTGCCAGGTAACGCCGTCTACACCCGGGGAGGCTCTGCGCTTGAGAGCATAGAAGCTTTCCCGGAGCAGCGCGACTGTCAAATGGTGGAGCAAGGCGGTGAACTTCAGTTCCTTCCTCTCCTCTGCTGCTTTACGCACACCCGCCAACCCCTGGGACACGCCGACCTCGCTCTGAGTCGAGAGCGTGCTGGACTGATGAGTGTTCTCCTTGATCAGCGGCCTTCCCTCCTCACTCTCCGCCAACGGTTTCCCATCTTTGTTCGAATGATTCATAGGTACTGTTCCGCTGTCCGACTCCTCGATGACGTGCACGTGGGCCGTACGGCTTTAGCCTTCACCCACCGGCCTGTTGTGTGGTTCACTTCAGGCATCTCCGAGGTCTCCCGGTTCTCGTGTATGGAGTTTCCAAACGTGCATGGGGTCTCCGACTACGCAGGACCGACTGGGAACTCGCATTAACGTTCCCCGCCGTGTTGCCTTCCGCTTTGTCGACAGCGTCGGCGTCCCGATTGCTCTTTTTCGAAGCTCGATACCCAGCCCGCCTGTGCCCCTGTTTACGCTTCAATGTCCGCCTCACGGCGTACACCGCAAAACTCGGGGTCGAGTGGTTCGCTAATCCTTTCTCGCAAGGTCTTTCATCCTCTACTCCATACCGGTTTATCCCGGCGCACCGACAATTAGATCTCGCACCACGCGTTGACTCGCGACTTTTGCTACCCGCGCGGAGTCGTTGCCTCATAAAAATGTTACCCGTTCTATTTGAAAAGAACGGGCGACAGATTGAGGAGGCAACTGAGTTTGGCAACCAAACGCGAGCTGATCGAAGCGATTGCGGGCCGGTATCACGCGGCCACGCGTATCGAAAAGAAGAAGATCCTAGACGAATTCATCGAGGTGACGGGCTTTCACCGAAAGCACGCTATCCGTGCTCTAAGACGTCATACCGGGAATGGCTCAGAGCCCGCACCGCGGGCACGGATCTATGACGAGGCAGCTGTTACCGCACTGACCATTCTTTGGGAGGCGGCGGATCGGATCTGCGGAAAACGGCTGAAGGAAGCGATCCCTACGCTCGTGGATGCGATGGAGCGGCATGGACACCTGCAGTTGGAGCCTGAGGTGCGCAGCCGGCTGCTGGCCATGAGCGCTGCCACCATGGATCGGGTTTTGAAGCCGGCGCGGGACACGGGCAAGTACGCGCGGCGCCGATCGGGGATCAACAACACACCTCTGAGAAAGAGCATTGCCGTGCGGACCTTCAGCGATTGGAATGACCCGCCGCCGGGATTCTTTGAGATGGATATGGTGGCGCACTGTGGAAAGTCGGTCGCTGGTAGCCACGCGCACAGCCTGGTCCTGACTGACATCGCGTCCGGCTGGACGGAAGGCGCCGCCATGGTGGTGCGGGAGCAGACGCTGATCACTCTGACGGTCGAGGAGGTCCGATTAAAACTGCCATTCCCCATGCTCGGATTGGACGTGGACAACGATAGCGCCTTCATCAATGAAACGGTCGTGGACTACTGTAAGGATCGAAAGCTGGAGCTAACGAGATCCCGCGCTTACAAGAAGAACGACCAGGCTTGGATCGAGCAAAAGAACGGCTCAGTGGTCAGGCGGATGGTGGGATACGGACGGCTTGAAGGTGTGGCGGCCACCACCGCCTTGGGCGAACTTCATGACGTGGTCCGTTTGTACGTGAACTTCTTTCAGCCGTCCTTCAAGCTGAAATCGAAAATCCGAGAGGGCGCAAAAGTAACGAAGAAGTATTATCTTCCGGCGACGCCGTATGAGCGGCTTCTCGCCAATGACAGGGTTACGATCGCAGGCAAGGAACAAC
Organism: bacterium; assembly: GCA_040002475.1. Taxonomy (GTDB): domain Bacteria; phylum Gemmatimonadota; class Gemmatimonadetes; order Gemmatimonadales; family Gemmatimonadaceae; genus JAQBQB01. The sequence continues at coordinate 3,133 of JBDUEJ010000147.1, forward strand.
TGCGCCAAACCTTTTGCACGTTGGACCCCGTACAACTGCTGAATCAAATTCGCGAGGCTCAACGAAAACTCGTAAAACAGGAGGCGGGAGGTGAAGGTGACAAAACCACTGAGACCAGCCAAGAACTGAGTCAGTTCGTCAAAAGTCTGTCGACGGCTTGGCGCGATGGCGAAATTCGTCCCACACACCGCAAACAATCCACTGGACCCCGAGCTTGGCGAACACGTGTAGATCCATTCGAGAGCGTCTGGCCCGTGGTCGAGCGATGGCTCGACGAACGGCCCGAGGCGAACGCGAAAGAACTCTTCCATCGGCTTCAGACTGAGCTGTCGGTGTCCTTCGATCCCGGCCAAC
>JBDUEJ010000148.1:0-3336 GCA_040002475.1 bacterium
CGCGCGGTCAATCGCGGCCGGAGATCGGCACCTAAAGTCTTAGTTGACAAATCGGCCCACGCGTCCTATCGTCACCTAAGCCTTTAGTTGACGACCATGGACCCGCAATTCACCGACCGCGAGCTCGACATCATGAACGTGCTCTGGAAGCTCGGCGGCGCCACCGCCACCGAGGTTCAGGGGCAGCTCGCCGACACGTTGGCGTACAACACCGTGCTCACCATGCTTCGGATTCTCGAGGACAAGGGCCACGTGCGCCACGAGGAGCAGGGGCGGGCGTTTCGCTACATCCCGCGCGTCGCGCGGAAAACGGCCAAGGCCAGCGCCGTGAAGCGCCTCGTGCACAAGCTGTTCGAAGGTAAGGCGCAGCTGCTCGCCACGGAGTTGGTGGCCAATCGCTCGCTCACCGACGACGATTTGCGCGCGCTCAGGGCTTTGCTCGACGAGCGGCTCTCCAAAGGCGACAAATGATCGCCGGATGGCTGCTCTACTGCATCGCAGTTTCGGTGCTGCTCGCCGTCGCGGCAGCGGCAATTGACGGCGCGCTCACAGCGTGCGGCAAACCCGCGAGGTGGGTCTGGTCAATTGCCATCGTTGCGATGTTGCTGCTGCCGTCGGGGACGTACGTGATGCAACGCCGCACCCCGCGTACGTTGCCGGACGCCGGTGAAGCGCGAGGCATTGACGTTACCGCAAAATCCGGTTCGACGCGCGCGCAGATGGGTCGAATCGAGTCGGCGGTACATCCTGCCTCCGGAGCCGCCCTCGCGCGCCGAGCGCCGCGTCATGTGTGGGAGCGTCAGCGAGTCCCGGAGTGGGCGCGCGGAGATGGCGTCGTCGTGGGCCTCGCGATCGCTTGTATTCTCATCGCGGGCGTTCGCATCGGGGCCGACTCGGTGTTGCTGTATCGCAACCGTCGCCACTGGACGGCCGACGTGGTCGACGGCGTGCCCGTGCTCGTCTCGGACGAGTTTGGTCCGGCGATCGTCGGCTTGTTGGAACCAAAGATCGTACTGCCGCGCTGGACGTTGGCACTGGCTTCCGACGAGCGGTCCCTCATGCTCACGCATGAGCTGGAGCACGTTCGGGCCGGCGACGGGACGCTGACGACCGCGGCGTTGCTCGCGGTCATGTGCATGCCCTGGAGTCCGGCGCTCTGGTGGTCGGTCCGCCGACTTCGGATGGCCATCGAAGTCGACTGCGATCGTCGCGTCTTATTGAAGTTTCCTGATGTCGCCCGTTACGGACGCCTGTTGGTTGATGTCGCCGAGCGTGCGGTTGGGACGTCGCTTGCGGTGGCCGGTTTTTCAGAGCGTGCCATGCCGATCGCGCGCCGCATCCGCGCGATGACTACTGCTGCTCAGCGGCATCTGTCGCCTCGACACGCGGGCATTGCGGCGTTTGGACTCGTCGTGGCGGTCGGATCATTGGGCATACTTCCGCCACAAGCGCCGGCGCGAGAGCTCCCCGGGTATTCGCCGTCGACGGTGATTCTCGCGAAGAACGTGGGCGACTCGATCGCCACGGGTGAGGACCGTGTCATCAGTGGAAAGGCGACCGACCTTCCGGCGGTGTTTACGCTTGTCGAATACAGCGTCACTGGTCCCGGCAGTTTGCCAACGCCAGGGCGTTGCGCCAGCCGGCTGCGCGATGGCCGCGACGGCACAACACTGCTTCTCCGCATGAGCTCGACCGCAACGGTGAGCGTGGTGCAGCGTGGCGACACGTCGTGGACGCGCATTACATCGCTCGGGTTCTTCAGCGCGGATCCGGTGGGCCGGTACGGCGTCAACGCGGATCAGTTTCTCCGCGTCGGGTGCGGCGCGTTCACTCGAATCAACGTCGGCGGACGCGACGTGGACCCAACGGCGATCGGCGATCTCGAAACGAACGGTGACGACCGCGCACGCCAAATCGCCGCTGAGTTGTTCGCTCTGACTCACCTTACGCCGGACGCCGTCGAGCTTCGCGGCCAGCGACTCGACGTAACCTTTACGGACAGCGTCGCCGCGGTCTCGCGGATCAATGACGCCGGCCGGGCATGGGTCCAACAAACCTTCGCGCTTGCCGAGCGCATTCTGGGCGACTCGGCGATGCCCGAGACCCTCACCTTCACGATTCGCTGGCCCAATCTGCAAAAGCGAACGCTCTACTACTACAAGAGCATGCAACCGTAGGACGGCCGCAACACCGCGGCCCTCGATTCACCATTCGCGAGAACTCTCATGCGCCATCAATTCGTGTTTGCCGCGCTCATGGCCACGGCGGCATCGCCGCTCCGGTCGCAGATGGTCATCGAGACGGCGACGTCAACGATCGAGTTCGTCGGTCTCAAGCGATGGACCATCCAAATGATCAAGGATTCGCTCGCGGTATACGCGCCGAACGACAGTCTGACCGCGCATGCGTGCGCCGCCATTCTTCGGCTAAAGCTGCATTTCGCCGACGCGGCCGTGTCGGTCTATACCGGCATGCGCCGAGACAATCCAAAGCGGTACATGGCGATCACGCTCGTTGAGCCCCAGGACTCGGGTCAGGTCCACTATAAGCCGGAGTTCCACGACAGCTTGCCGACGCGCGCAGAATGGACGGATGCCTACGCCGCCTTTCGCGCCAACAATCAGATCGCGCAAACGGCTATTCAGACGCCGTCCTTTTTCGCCCCGCGATTGTCGCCGGAAGACAGCGCGAGATTCGCACCCGTCGCGGCGCTCCATGCGCTCGTCGCCTCGCAGCGCGATTCACGGCATTTCGACCAGGCTCTTCGCACTCTCGAGACCGACGGCAACGCGCAGAACCGGGCGATGGCCCTGATTGTCATTGCCAATTTCGCGGCGCGAGACTCGGCATGGTGCGCGCTCGCCGACGCGTTGCGCGATCCGTCGTCGGGGATGATCAACGCCACGGCCTCGCAACTACTCACCATGTTGACGCGGAGCGCCCCTCGTCCGATCGACTGGCGGCCGGTTGCGGCCAATCTTCGCTACATCATCGACGGAACGAACCTGTTTGGCCTCGATCAGCTCCTGGCGACGCTCGGCGCCACGTCGATCGATCCGGCGCTCGCGCCCGTTCTCCTCGAGGGCGGGGGTACGCTGGTTGAAGCGAAGCTCCACTCCGGTGACGAGCACGCCAGATCCGCGGCCGTGTCATTCTTGTCGCAGATCAGCGGAGCACCCCACTCCACCGATCCGGTCGTGCTCGAACGGTGGATGCACAGTCTGCGCGTGCCGTAAAACACCCCGAAGTACCAGGTATTTCAGCCCGCTGGTACCAGGACCTTGCTCACGGTCTCAACAATTCGTGGATGCATCGCTCGATAGGGCGCTCAGCTTG
>JBDUEJ010000149.1:0-3193 GCA_040002475.1 bacterium
GGCTCGACCGCTATGGCGCTCGCCGCGACGAAATGCGCAAGATCTTCGACGAGACCGGAGACTGGGGTCAGCTTCTGGCATCGTTTGCTCACGCCGCCGCGTCGGCGAGGCGCGGGGATGACTGATGTTGGGCCGCTGCGCGCGGCGTTGATCGATCGAGTACGGGATGGCGATGGGACGGCGGCGCGCAATGATCGGCGCTCGGCGTTCGAAAACGCGGGGCTCGCGGAACCGGTTCGGACGTTGATCTAAAAGGTCGCGATGCGACCGACGACCGTCACAGACCGTGACATCGGCGACGTGCGGGCGTTCGGACTTGGCGAGGACCAAATTTTTGAACTCGCGACGTGCGCGGCGGTCGGTCAGGCTACCCGGCAATGCGACGCCGCGGGCGCAGCCCTAAACCGCGCGCTTCGCAGGGTCTGAGCATGCGCCTCGCGATCCTCGATGAGGGACACGGCTTCGGCACGAAGGCGCTGTTCGCCTTCATTCGCCTAGTGACCCGCCAGCCCACCCCAGAGGTCATCAAGTTGCTGAGCTACCGCTCCGATTTCTTCGGAGCGCACATGAGAGCAGTGACGCATGAGGCCATGCGCGGGCCTTCGGCCTGGACGGTCGCCGAGCGCGAGTTGATGGCCGCGCTCGTGTCGCAGGTGAATGGTTGCGACTTCTGCATCAAGGCGCACACGGCGGTTGCGGCGCGAGCCTATGGCGACGAACGGAAGGTCGCGGCGGTGCTCGCCGATCTTGAGTCGGCGCCGATCGCTGAGCCGCTGCGAGCGGCCTTGCGCCTCGTGAGAAGACTCACGAGCGAGCAGACCGTGGCGCCTGACGATGTGCTTGTCGTGTTGGCCGCAGGGGTGTCGGCTCAGCAGGTCGAAGATGCTGTGGCCTTCGCGTTCAATACGATCGACCGACTGGCTGACTCGTTCGGATTTTCCGTGCCCGGACGAAAGGCGTTCGACTTCGGTGCGAGGTTCCTGCTCGCTCGCGGTTACCAGTGACGGTCGGGGGCATGGCCACTCCGGACAGGCGCTGTTGTTCCGGCTCCATAGGCGACGTCGATTCTTCCGCGCTCGTCATCATCGCGGCTTGCAGCCACGCGCGCGCGCCTGCCGACAGCAGAAGCCCGACCGCGGCCACCGCGCCCACGCGTGCCGCCAGGGCGCGCATTCGAGAGTTCTCAATTTCGTCGATCGCAGCACGGCTCACCACGAACATGGCGAATGCAATGACGCCGACAAACGCCAGCAGGGCAGTAAAGAAAAGGGCACGGGCGAGAACGTAGGAACGTGAACGACCCTTGCGATGGATGTCCGTCGGCCGCCGCGGTTTTCCATGCGACCTTGTACTTTCCCGCGGCGAGCTGGCCGGTGATCCGAACGTGAACGGCGAGCTTCGTTTCGTCGCGCTCGACGGCGGCAACACTCACGGCGTGCCCGGCGGAGTCCGTGAGCACGATGTGTGTCATCGCAAGGTCCGGCGCTTCCAAAAATCACAGACGAATCGTCGCCGGCAGCACGGACAGTCGCTCGTTTACGGCGGGCGCGCTCCTGGTGAGTTTTGCATGCGCGAATGTGTTCGCTGGAATGAACAACGCGCCGATGAACAGAGCGATGGAGCTCATGACGATGCGTGACTTCATTTGAGTATTCATCGGTCGACTCCGCCAGATGTTGCGAGCGGCAGGTGCGTGACGCCCGTGGAACCCATCTGCATTCCAGCCATTCCTGCATCTCGCGACGCAATCGGCCGGAGGCGCAGGAACACGAAGAGGCCAACTGGCGCGCGCGACCCGTACGCGACTTGCAGCGATTGTGGCACTACGTTCACGGTGCCCATCGCTCCCAATCCGAGCGTCGCCAACTTCATCGGTAGGACTTCGCGGATGTACCCGAAGGCAAGCGTCCCGACGTTGAACGTCTGTGTCGGAGCAAAGCTGAACTGCGGTGCCGTGAGAACGAGATCGTCGGCGCTCTTTTGCACGACTTCGACGCGAGCAATGAGCGTGTTCCACCGATCCAGCACCGCCTCGGTTTCGACGAGCCCGCTGTGCGACAGTCCCGGATGATCAGAATGCTTGTTCGCACCCCAGAGGAACGTCGTCGCAAGCTGTCCGTCGTTGCCGAGTTTCTCGCCGTACATCGCTGACGCAGTCGTGCGGTGCATCGACATGCTCGGCGTCAGTGCCTCGGGACTTTTGAGGTAGCCAAAGCCGGCGTTGAGCGCCCAATGCGCGTTGGGGTTGTACGAGACGCGACCAGAGTATGAATCGAGTTTGATGGGATCGAAGTCCCACCGATTCTGGTCCGGCTCTCGGCCGTTGAAGACAGAGCCTTCAATGCGAACGTCGTGTGCAAACACTCCAGCGGTGAGTACACCGAAGCTGATGTGCGTCGCGTCCTCCCAATGATGCCCGATCGGCGCGGACGGTACATCCATCGCCGAGGGACGGTGCATAAAAGCCACCGGTCCAAGCGCCGGTTCACCCGACGGAGCGGCGTAGAGCGTGAGACCGAGATCCTTCGTTATGGGGCGGTCATACATTGCGCCCAATTCCATGAACAAGTCGTGCGGGTGCTGGCGGTCGTGGATCGGCACGCCATTGAATGTTTCACCGGACTGCAGCAAGAGCGGATAACCGCGGGACGTCACACCAGCCGCGTCGAGGCTCAGCATGGTGCGCGCTTGAAAGCGTCCGCCGGCCAGCTCGTGCGTCGCCATGAGCATTCCCCAATTGACCGATCCGAACTGCGAGCCGCCGCGATCCCCACTTTGCTTGTCGTACTCGCCGAAGACGAACCCATGGACCATCAAATTCCATGAGCCGGCATTGAACCGGCGCGACGGGAGCGCGACGGCATCGGGTATCCACGTCGTTCCCGATCCGAGACGATCCATTGAAACGCCAAGCGGGTCGGGAACCATGTTCATTCCGCCCATCGGCATAGTGTCAGTCTTGGTCGATGGAGTGGGCATGCCGGGCATCGAGGCCATGGCCGCGGAGTCGCGCATCGGCTGCATGGGTGCCATGCTCCGACCCGGCTTTTTCGAGGCGGAGTCACTCATGTTCAGCGGCGGAGCAGTCGTGGCTGTCTTGGGGACATCCGTCATACCGCTCATCGCGGGCATCGACGACGCGTCCTTCCGCAACGGAATGCGTTTCTCCGATGTCGCCCGGGACGCTGGCTTT
>JBDUEJ010000150.1:0-3058 GCA_040002475.1 bacterium
TCACGACGGGGCCGGGGGCGGACGCCCCAAAAGTTCTGACGGCGATGATCGCGCCCTCCGGACCGGCGTACCGGTCCCATCCGAGGGGTGACGCGGCCTCCACAGTCACGCGCGCCCGAACCTGCGGCGGCAGCACCGAATCGCGATAGCTCTGTGGTTGCGCCTCGAACAATTCCCACGACGGCATGGAAACGAGTCGGCTAAGCACGCCCTCGGCAGACAGTTGCTGATGCGCCTTCAACGCGAGCGACACCTCGGAACCTGTGGCGATGAGGATCACGCTCGGCAAATCCGCGGTCGAATCACTGAGCACGTACGCCCCTCGCGCAACGCCTGATGCGGGGGCAAATGCCGTGCGATCCAGGACTGGAAGGCCCTGGCGCGTGAGCACGAGCCCAACCGGACCGGTGGTGTGCACGAGCGCGATGCGCCACGCCTCGACCGTCTCCGTCGCGTCGGCGGGCCGCAGGACCAGCATGTTCGGCATGGCGCGGAGACTTGCCAGCTGTTCCACCGGCTGGTGTGTCGGTCCGTCCTCGCCGAGCGCAATGCTGTCGTGCGTCCACACGTAGATCACGTGCGCGCCGCTCAGCGCGGCGAGCCGGATACTCGGCCGCATGTAGTCCGAGAACGTGAGAAATGTCGCGCCATATGGGAGCACGCCGCCGTGGTGCGCCATGCCCGTGAGCGCGGCCGTCATGGCGTGCTCGCGAATCCCGAAATGGATGTTGCGTCCCGCGTATCCCCACACGCCTCCTGCCTGTCCCTGCGTGGGAGGCGTGGCGCCGGCCTGCTCGGCGAGCGGACTCTCGAAGTCGCCCTTCTCCTTCATGGCCGTTTTCGTCGAAGGATCGAGATCAGCCGATCCGCCGACGAGATTGGGCACGACGTCGCTTAGCGCGGCGATGACTTTGCCGCCGGCTTCGCGCGTCGCCATCGCTCCGTCAGCGGCGGTGAACGTGGGTAATACTTTCTCCCATCCGTCCGGAAGACCTCCCGCGACGCCTCGCTCGAACGCCGCGGCGGTATCGGCGTGCGCGGCGCGGAACGCGTTCATTCGCTGCTGCCACGACGCCTCGAGTGCGGCGCCGTTAGCCAGCGCCTTGCGAAACTCGGCCAGCGCCTCGTCCGGTATCAGAAACGCGGCGTCCCGGGGCCAGCCATACGCCTGCTTCGTGAGCTTGACCTCATCCACACCCAGCGGTTCGCCGTGGGCGTGATAGGTGTCCTGCTTGTTCGGACTCCCGAATCCGATATGCGTGTTCGCGATGATGAGTGACGGGCGGTCGTCGTCGGCGCGCGCGCCCGTCAACGCTTCGTCCACCGCGTCGACATCGAGTCCGTCGACGTGCCGCACGTTCCATCCGTATGCGGCAAAGCGCGCCCCGACGTCTTCCCTAAACGTGATGTCGGTCGTGGCGGACAGCGTCACACGATTGGAGTCGTACAGCACGATCAATCGTCCGAGGCGTAAGTCGCCCGCCAATGACGCGGCCTCTGCCGAAACGCCTTCCATCAGGTCGCCGTCGCTTGCCATCACGTACGTGAAATGATCCACGACCGTGTGATCGGGCCGATTGAACGCGGCCGCGAGCCACCGCTCCGCCATCGCGAGTCCCACACTGTTTCCAAATCCCTGTCCAAGCGGGCCGGTCGTCACCTCGACGCCGGCGGTGTGCCCGCGTTCGGGATGTCCCGGCGTGCGGCTTCCCCATTGCCGAAACTGCTTGATGTCGTCGAGCGTGACATCGTAGCCCGTCAAGTGCAGCATGCTGTAGAGCAGCATGCTCGCGTGCCCCGCCGACAGCACGAAGCGATCGCGGTCCGGCCACGCAGGATTCGCGGGGTTGTAGCGGAGATGACGGGTCCACAGAACGTAGGCCATCGTCGCCGCACCCATTGGCATCCCGGGGTGTCCGGAGTTGGCCATTTGAACGGCATCGATGGACAGCGTGCGAATGGTATTGATGCACAGGTTCGCGAGTGTGCTCGTGGGTTTCACGGTGCGAGGTGTTCCAGGCGGGCGACCTTCTCCAGGCGTCGCAGGTGACGCTCCGCGGAACTCGGGCGCGCGTCGAGGAACTCGCCCACGACGTCCCATGCCAGCTCAGGTCCGATGGTTCGGGCACCAAGGCACAGCACGTTCATGTGATCGTCCTCAACGCTCTGATGGGCGGAAAAATGGTCGTGCACGAGCGCGGCGCGCACGCCGCGCACCTTGTTGGCGCACACGGATGCGCCGACGCCGCTGCCGCAGATGGCGATACCCCGCTCCACCTCACCGGCGGCGACCGCGCGCGCGAGCGGCACGACGAAATCCGGATAGTCATCGTCCGGCATCAGCGCGTACGCGCCGAAGTCGATGATCGTGTGGCCCGCGGCGCCAAGGCGTTCCACAAGGTCCTCCTTCAGCGCGAAGCCGCCGTGATCCGTGGCAATGCCGATGCGCATCGCTGTCATTGTGTTTTTTTGCGCGCCCGATAGCGGTGGATGAGCGCGCTCGTGGAGCTGTCGTGCGCCGCGTCGCGATCGTGTCCGCCCTCGAGCTCCGGAATGATACGCTGCGCCAGTGCCTTGCCGAGCTCCACGCCCCATTGGTCGAAGGAGTCAATGTTCCAGATGGCGCCCTGCGTGAACACGCTGTGCTCGTACAGCGCGACGAGCTTGCCGAGCGTTTCCGGCGTGAGCCGGTCTACCAGGATCGTGCTCGACGGACGGTTGCCATCGAACACGCGGTGCGGGACGAGCCAGTCGGCCGTGCCGTCTGCCGTGACTTCGTCGGGCGTCTTACCGAACGCGAGCGCCTCGGCCTGCGCGAGCACATTGGCGATCAGGATGTCGTGGTGACGGCCAAGCCGATTCAGCGGCTGGGCGAACGCAATGAAATCGCAGGGAATGATGTCAGTACCCTGATGAATCAGCTGGTAGAACGAGTGCTGGCCGTTCGTGCCCGGCTCACCCCAATAGACGGGACCGGTGTGGTAGTCGACCGCATTCCCGTCGAGCGTGACATGCTTGCCGTTGCTCTCCATCGTGAGCTGCTGCAGGTACGCCGGGA
>JBDUEJ010000151.1:0-2986 GCA_040002475.1 bacterium
CGTGGACAAATCCTGGGTCCTTGCGGAGAGCGGCGCGGGTTCCGCGCGCTGTGATGACCCAACACTCGCCAAAAGCAAAGTGGCGCCAACCGCGAGCCCGCCGCTACGGAGTATCGCGGGCCCGTGGGAGAAGACTGCCATGATCTGCGCTCCTGTCCTTCGAAGCAAAATGGCGTTTGCCACTCCGCAACGGAGGACGGATCAAAAGACAGCTAGCCGACCGGAATCGGCAGGCCACGACTCCGTGGCAGTTGTTGACAGGTGTGAATCGCGAGGCTTGGCGACAGCGTCTATTAACAAATCGTAATTATAGGCGGCGCAACCGTCGAGCTCGCGGCGACATTCTGAAAGGCGAATGTCTCTTCTGTGTCTATCGACGCGTTAGGTGTCAGGGCGTCACGGTGCCGACGTCGATCGATACCACGCCGCGAATCCAGCGTGCGTGACGCAGGTCGTCCGGCACGATGGCGCGCCACGGGCCTTCGACGGTATCGAGCGGCTGGCCGTTGCGGCGGTCGACGACGATCGCGGCTCGGCGCGAAAAGCTCGGGTCGATTTCCACGAGCGCAATCACGGCCGTCTGTCCATCGGCGCCGGTCAGTCGGAGATACATCGCCGCCCGCTGCCGGCCCGACGCCTCCGCCGAAGGAATGCCAGTTTTCTGAAGAATGTCCCACAGGGTAACACCCGATACCGTCGCCGAGTCGCTCGTTCCCTCTGCCGCCACGCGATAGTCATGGTGCGCGATACTCGCGAGGTCGGCGCGCGACAGGACCGTGAGCCGCTTGTTGACCCTGACGGCGATCGAGCCGGGGGCGTGTGTCGCGCCTGAGACCTGTCCGCGCGCGCTGCCGGCGATCGACAGGAACAGCGGTGCGGCGATATAGACGAATGCGCGTTCGACGGTGTTCATCACGGCGTTCCCTGGTGTCGCGTGTAATTGGCCCGGCAACGGGCGTGCAACGGTCGCGTGTGATCTAACGTCTGGTCCGGTACGCTTCTAGATGTGACTGACACCGTCGATCCGCTGAATCATGCGTATGAGCGGTAGGTCCGCGTCACCGAGCGGCAGCGCGATCCGCTCGACGACCGAGAATCCTAGTGCGATGTACAAGGGCTCACCCGGCAACGTCGACATGAGCTCGAGCTCGCGAAAACCGGCGGCGTACGCCGACCGTGCGCATTCGGTGTACAGCCGGCGGGCCAAACCACGCCGCGTCCAGTCGGGGTGGACAAAAAACGCGCGAATGCGTGCGGGCTCCGTCGTCGGATCAAGTTTCGGATCTTCCGCGCCCTTCATTTGATCGCCCCCGTAGAGCGTTCGACGGGCGCTCCAGCCGCCGGCCGCTGCCGGCCCCGACGGACCATCGATGACGTAGTACGTTCCGTCCGCAATGAGCTGCGTGTCTACACCAAACACGGCAGCCATCGCCGCATCGATCTGTTCAGGCGTGTAGAACCCCGGGCTCAGCCCGCGCACAGAGGCGGAGATCAGGCTCTGCAGCGACGGGACATCGTCGAAGGTGGCGAGGCGAAGATTCACGGACAGACCATTCCGACGTGCAGTTGGCTGACGATTGTCGAAGCGCGTGAGCGGATACGAGAGCAAAATAGAAGATGCACGTCAGATAGCGGCCATCGCCGCCTGAGCCCATGTCTGGTTTGAGCGTTCGTTTGCGTTTGAGTGTGTGGCCCTTTCCGCCGTTGCGGACGTGGGTCGGCATCCTTTGCTGACGGAGCTCATGACTGCTGGAACTTCACGCGCGGCCGCATCGCCGCCGCCGCCTCCTCCCACCGGACTCGGCCGAGTGTCACCGACGCAATGGGTCGTCGTGTCGATGATCGTTGGCGTGGCCCTGGGTTATTTCTTTCCCGATACGCCTGGATCAACGGGATTTCACGCGACCGACCTCCAGGTCTTTTCAAATGTTTTCCTTCGGATGATCAAGTCGCTGATCGTCCCGCTGCTCTTCGCAACGCTCGTGGTGGGCATCGCGGGTCATGGCGATGACATCAAACGCGTGGGCCGACTGGCGCTTCGATCGATGGTCTATTTCGAGATCGTCACGACCCTCGCGCTCGTCGTTGGCCTCATCGCGGTGAACGTCGTGAAGCCTGGCGTCGGCGTGAATCTCGCCGCCGGGGCGGTCGAGACGGGGGCCGAGCTCGCGAAGACGAAGACGACGTTTGCCGGCGTCATTGAACACATGGTGCCGCAGAGCTTCTTCGACGCCGCCGCGAAGAACGAAGCGCTTCAGATTACGTTCTTCGCCATCATTTTCGGCGTTGCGCTGGCGCAGGTGCAGGGACCGGCGCGGACGTTCATGCTGCGATGCTGCGAAAGCTTGAGCGAGGTGATGTTCAAGTTCGTCGGCATCGTGATGAAGTTCGCGCCGTTTGGCATCGGGGCGGCGGTTGCCGTGACGGTGGGGAAAAGCGGCCTGGGGATTCTCGCCAAACTCGGCGTGCTCGTTCTCACGCTCTACGGATCGCTGGTCGTGTTTGCGGTCGCGGTGCTGCTGCCGATCGCGCTCATCTTCAAGGTGCCGGTTCGCCGATTCTGGCAGGCGACAAAAGAGCCGTGGCTCATTGCGTTCACGACGGCGTCGTCGGAAGCGGCGCTGCCGCTCGCGATGCAGAACATGGAGCGGATGGGCGTTCCGCGCCGCATTGTGTCGTTTGTCTTGCCGGCCGGCTACACGTTCAACATGGACGGAACGACACTGTATCTTGCGCTCGCATCGGTATTCGTGGCGCAGGCCGCGGGGATCGACCTGCCGTTGTCTCAGCAGATTCTGATGATGATCACGCTGATGCTCACGAGCAAAGGCCTTGCCGGCGTTCCGCGCGCGTCACTGGTCGTTCTCTCCGGAACGCTGGCGCAGTTCGGCCTGCCTCTGCAGGGTGTCGCCGTCATTCTTGGCGTTGACGCATTCATGGACATGGCGCGCACGTCGCTGAATCTCGTCGGCAACTGTTTGGCGAC
>JBDUEJ010000152.1:0-2942 GCA_040002475.1 bacterium
ACGGTGCTGCTGGCGACATTCGACGAACGCGACTACATCATCACTGGCTGACAGACAGTGTTACCCATGTTCCCGGACACTTCTGTTACCCATGTTCCCGGCTATTCAGCGTCGCTTGAACCGAGGTTTGCTCGTCCATCCCGCCGAGCGAGAATCGCGAAGGCCCTTTCGACCGTCGCCATAGGTGTACGTCGATACCCAAACGGAGTGCTGCGCTCCGCCGATCAGCTCCTCGTACACCCACGTCGTGTCGCGCGCGTGTAGTCCGGGAACCTCTGGCCCGGATCATACGAGAGCGACCGCGGGGCGGTGGCCCTTTCCAGCGCTCGAATGTATGCGGCGGCCGCTCGACCCATGACACTCATGTCCTTCAGGTTGCGCACCGCGGCGTGCGCGCACTCAAGTTCGGAGTGCCGAGCACCGATATGAGCGCGATCGAAGGAGTTGACGGCAACCGACTCTGAGTCTCAGTTTGGACCAAGTCTATCAGTCACAGCCACTCATGCACGCGACGGCCTTGGCGTTGTCCCGGACCGCTGCGAACTGAACTAGACACGCGCCTCACACGGCACGCGTCCGCTAATGACATGCGGATTCCCATATCGCACGTGGTTGAACAGGAGTCGACGAATCAACCAAGAGTCCGGTACAAACCGAGGTGCGATGGGAAGAGAGTTGGCCCGCGTTCCGTGTTCGGATGCGGATCCAGCTAGTTCAACGCTTGCGGACAGAGGCGAAACAAGCATTCGGACGCGGTCCCTGGTACGGTCTCGGGTCCGTCGAACATCCGCAATTATCTCAGGCGTCTGGCATTCGAGATCGATCCAGCACCACAGAGTGGCCCCCAAGTTGGCCCCCAAAGAAAAAACGCTGGGGGCCACCGGCCCGCCAGCGTATTCTAACTTCTTAAAATTCAACGATTTCCAAGGAGCGGGCGACCGGGCTCGAACCGGCGACGTCCAGCTTGGAAAGCTGAGCGAAAACAATGGGGTCGTTGCGTAAGTCGCTAAGAATCAACGGGGTACGGCCAGCTTGGTTTTGTATCCGCCAACCAGTTGGCGCAGATTCAAGTGTCAACGGTGACCAACGGTAACCAACGCCAATGGTGCGGTAGCCCTGCATTTTTATCGTCCCTTGACTGGCGCAGAATATTCTAGAGTTTAATATTCCATGCCAACACGAAGTGGAATTCGAGCCGAAAGGGAGAAGCCGATCGAGTGGCGCGGCAGCTCGTACGTAGACCTACTCGCCTTTCCACAGGACGCGCGCCAAATCGCGGGCTTCCAACTGGGACGACTACAACAGGGTGCCGCACCCGACGACTGGAAGCCGATGTCCGTCGTTGGCGCGGGAACAATAGAGATCCGTATTCGCGTCGGGACAGCACATCGCGTCTTCGTCGTTACAAAATTCGCCGAGGCGATTTATGTCCTTCACGCGTTTGAAAAGAAGTCGCAGAAGACGCCCAAAAGCGACATCGACTTAGCGAAGCGCCGATATCGTGAACTGATCGCTGAGAGGAGCACATGACCACCACACGTCGCAAGAAATCCGCTGCAAAGGCGATCGTCAAACGCCCGGTTCGTCGGCGCCGCGTCGGGCAAGAAACGCCCTTCCTCCTTCCCGGCTCCTCGCATGTGACGCCTGTGGGCGCAAACATCTTCAGCGATCTTGGGTTCGATCCGCTGGAAGCAGAGAATCTTAAGGTGCGGTCGCTGCTCATGAACGAACTCCGGCGCATCATCGACGAACTCCCACAGCGTGAAGCGGCCACGCTTCTCGGTGCGACGCAGCCACGCATTAGTCATTTAAGGCGTGGGCGCATCGATCTTTTCACCATTGATACCCTCGTCAACATGCTCGGGCACGCCGGCGCTCGAATGCGCATCTCTGTGTCGCGACCGCGTACCCGAACAGCGGCATAGCGGATGTCGAGTCGACGTCAGCGCTCGACGCTGCGAGCGTCGAGTAGCGCCTGATTGGCTTCGTCTGCTGGGATTCGTTCCTGCTCGAGCAGCCACGGTCCCTCCACTGCCAACTCTAGAGCGCGACGTTCAGATTGAGTGAGACTGCTGTGGCGGGCAGTCCGATCACGTTTGCCAGGAAGGCAAGGTGCCGCCACCGCTCCCAGTCCGCGTCGTCCAGTAGCACACTGCGTACTTGCGGAAGTTGCGAGCGGAGGCCGGCGAGCATCCCGAATCCGGCTTCGTCGCAATCGCCCCAATACACAATGTCGGCTTGGCTTAACCAAGGGAGTCCTGAAAGGATCGCTGCCGCTTTGCCCGATCCGAAAATGCCAAGCGTTCCTGAAATTGAAGGAAGCGAGCGGAATACGTCACGATTCTCGACCACAATCACTCTTGGAATGCGCCACGCAAGCTCGGCCATCAAGGGCAGCGGAACCGCGGAAGATGTGACCGGCCAGCCGACGTCGCGTTGCAAAGAGGGATCGAGAAATCGGAAGCGGACGAGTGGCGGATCAGCGAGGAGTCCGAAGCGTTCCGAAAACTCGCCGCTGGAGTCCGCGACACGATTGCCAAGCGTTGCGTCGAGCATCTCGCGGAGAATGCCGGTCCTATTCTCGATAAACTTCGTATGGCCGACCGGGACCTGGCGCGGAAAACAGTGCGGACGAGGGTTCTTGTCAAAATACGCACAGACGGCGACAAGGTCGGCCCAATCATCAAGGTACTTCACGATCTTGTACCCACGCGTCTGAAGCCAAGGTTCCAGTGCAGAACACTGGGCGCGCGCATATTCAAGTGCGGCGCGGAATCGACCTAGTTCGCGCAATCGACCTGACGGCGTGGTTCACGGCGTCCACCAGTACGACCATTTGACCTGCAGCACATTCGTCGCCGGCGCACTCGATAGCGCGCACCCGCCGCGGCGCAAATCGAAATCCGTCGGCCGTCGATCGCGTTTCGCTGCTGACTTCACAC
>JBDUEJ010000153.1:0-2933 GCA_040002475.1 bacterium
GTCGACGTCGTCGCGGGCTCCATCGCCGGCAATGGCGGACTTGCGATTGATCTGGGGCCGCTGGGCGTCAATGCCCACCATGCCGGCGATAGTGCAGTCGGACCGAACGAGTTGCTCAATTCGCCCGTCATCGATTCGGCAAGATTCGATTCGCTGTCGCACAGCGGCACCATCATCGGCAGCCTGGATGCAGGAC
The DNA here is from genome assembly GCA_040002475.1 of bacterium. GTDB lineage: Bacteria > Gemmatimonadota > Gemmatimonadetes > Gemmatimonadales > Gemmatimonadaceae > JAQBQB01. The sequence continues at coordinate 197 of JBDUEJ010000153.1, forward strand.
CCAGCCGCAGTTACGAGATCCATTTCTACCTCAACGACGCCTGCGATCCCAGCGGTTTCGGCGGCGCGCAGACCGTGCTGAATGTAGGGCCGTCGCCACTGTTCGTAAACGTAACGACCGACGCAACCGGTCACGCCGGTTTCAGCACGCAGACACCGTTCCTGCCAGTCGGCAAATTTGTCACGGCGCTCACCCGGCGATTCGCAAACACCTCGCAAACACCGGCGTTGGTCGTGTCGGAACTGTCGGCCTGCCGCCATGTCGTAGCCGCCGATCTGATTTACACGGATGGTTTCGAGTGAGGTTGTGCGAAGGATGTGAGCCAGAACGATGCCGCTGAAACGAGCTTGTTCGCTATGCAATTCCAAAACAATCCACGAGGACGACGCACGTTGTCGTGGATTGGGTCGATTGACTCCCCGGCGCCAAGCACCACCCTCCCGAGATCAACGCTGGCGCCGACACTGGCGACTGATCTTCCGCAACGGCTTCAAGATTCCGGCCACCGACACCATGCTTGCGCCCAACGGCAATCCTCACTGATGGGCAAGCAGTGACGTCTACTGCAACCATAACAGCAGAGGCGACCTGATTCTTTTCGTGGATGTAGCGACCCGAAAACCAGGATCGCTAAGGCCCCGTAGGTCCCGTAGGTCCCGTCGCTCCAGTCGCCACATTCAGTGCAATGAGCATGAGTGACTGGGTCGCACCTCCTGGAAACTGTACAAGAGCGCCCGACGACGCCACCTGCAATTGAATCGTGTCGCCCGTGTTCAAGAACACAATGTCCTCAGCGGTGAGGACGCCGTATTGATTCGCAGGTTCAATCAATGTGTCAGACAGGCTCTGCAGCGTGACACCATTGTTTTGCACACGCGACTGAATCGTCGTGGTAGGGCCGACGAAGGGGGTAGCTGTCAAAACGTAGCTGACGCGATAGATGCCGGCCTGAGTGACGGTGAAACCTCCGGTCGCACCGTTCACGACGACTCCCTGTGCGAATGTAGTCACCGGGAACGTCATATTCACAAAAAAATTAGCGCCGGGAATGGTTGTCGTGTTTGGATTGTGAGCGGCGGCGACTGGCAGGTTCGGGCCAGTACCCGTTGGGCCAGTTGCCCCTGTTGCACCCGTAGAGCCTGTTGCCCCCGTTGCTCCGGCCGAACCGGTAGCGCCCGTGTCACCTTGAGTACCTGTTGCACCAGCGAATCCGGTCGCGCCGGTCGCGCCTGTGCTGCCGGTCGCGCCGGTCGTGCCTTGCGTTCCGTTAGCGCCGGTGGGACCCACGTTGCCGGTTGTGCCGATTGGACCGGTCGCACCCGGCGCTCCTATGGGTCCAGTGGCTCCAGTTATACCTTGTGTTCCAGTCGCGCCAGTTGAACCAACGTTGCCGGTGGCGCCTGCGGGCCCGGTGGGACCGGCCACCGTCGAGTCCGCGCCTGCAGGCCCGGTAGCGCCGGTAGGTCCGGTTGCGCCCACCGCTCCCGCATTGCCACTGAGCGCGTAGTCGGCGACCGGCACGGAATTCACGCGTTGGCGATTCTGCAGAACCTGACCGTTGACGGCAATTTCCAGCCAATACTGCGTGCCACCGAACGCGGCACCGAAATCCAGATCCGCGGTGAACAGTCCGTTGATAACCAGAATATTTTGCATGACAGGAACACCGATCGCATTGCCACCGGTATCCGCGTCGTAGAGGGTGAAACTGAAAAGATAATTTCCCGTGGGATACGCGCCGCTGGCATTGAGCTGGCCCTGATAGGTAAATGCCGTGGTTTGCGGCTGCGCGGATTGTGCGGCTTCCATCGCACTCATCGAGATCAGCGCGGATGCGACAAGTACACAAAGGCGATTGCGTTTCATGGCGAACACCCCTCGAATCCGTTGAAGAAAATCACGTCGCTACCTGAAATCGGCGCGACGGACCAAAAACCGGAAAGCAGCGCATAGGCGCCACCACTCGAATAACCTGGAGTCGGCTGCCCGGTGGTGCCGGTCAAAACAAAGCAATCGTTGCGGACCTGGCTGCCGCCCGAGTTCACGACGTACCAGTCAATGCTGAATTGCGGCGTTGCTTGCGCGCGAGTATCCGAAACCACGCTGGCACTCAGCAGGGATGCGGCGCCGAGCAGCGCGCATGAAAAACGGGTGCACATTTCTTGCTTCCCCCTTTAGGAGCCAGACGATACTACCCCCTTTACGTCTGCGGCGTTCGATAGCGAGGACGCGGCATCGACAACGCTAAACTTTGAAACTCCTGATACGTATGTCGAATGACTGAGGCTCAGCCAAAATAAAAAAGCCGTGCGAGAGGGGCGTCGCGCACGCGTCGATTACTTTGTGCGTGCCTTCGCCTTCGTTCGCGGCGCAGTGGCGGCCAGCGTAACCCACGCCGGCGCGTGGTCGCTCGCACCTTGCTCGCCGCGAACCCATACATCGACTCCCGCGCTTTTCAGTCGCGGCCCAAGAACATTGTTGAGCAGCAGATGATCGATGCGCAGGCCGGAATTGGTCTGCCAGTGCTGGCGGAAGTAGTCCCAGAACGTATAAATGCGCTCGTCCGGATGCAACGCGCGAATCGCGTCGGTCCAACCCTGCGCCAACAATTCTTGGTAGCAGGCCCGGCTCTCCGGCTGCAACAACGCATCCTTCAGCCACGAGCGCGTGTTGTAGATATCGAAATCGGTCGGCACGACGTTGAAATCGCCCGCCAGGATGGCCGGATGGCCGGATG